>CAYWOS010000006.1:12317-93381 GCA_964459985.1 uncultured Oscillospiraceae bacterium | reverse complement strand
CCGCCATCGCGGTCGCGCCCAGGAGCAGGCAAAGGGTCATAACCAGAGCAAGCAGTTTTTTCATGACAGTCATCCTCCAAATCCTTGATGCTTCGTTGAGAACGGATACATCATACTACCCGATGGTATTGTTGTCAAGCATTTTATGAATTTTTATGCGCAAAATTTTTATTTATGAGATCAAACAGCGCGTATTCTGCATAATCGGACAGGAACCTGTATAGACGGGACGGATCATGGACGTATACGGCATGGCGCGGTTAATCGCCTTTGTTTCCCGCGCGCATGGATGCCGCCGCCCGGAGCAGCGCGTCCCGTTCGTTGGGCAGGCGGCGCAGCGCGACCTCGCGCAGCAGCGCGTTCAGCGTATCGCCGATCGCCGCGCCCGCGTACCCGAGCTTTTTCAGATCGCCGCCGCGCACGGCGAGCTGCGCGAGCGACACGCATTCGTTCCCGTCGGCGACGCGCCGCATTTCGGCCTGCAGCGCCTCGACCGCGCGCGCGTCCGCGCCGTCGGCGAGCTTCAGATCAAGCAGGAACGAGAGCGCTTCGCCGTCGATCATCGTCATCGCGTACTGAACGGTTTCCGCCGCGAGCGGACGATCGAGCCACCGCGCCGCCGTGACGACGCGCGACGACAGAGCGCCGGACATTTTGAGATCGCGCGCCGCCTCTCCCGCGCTTTTTTCGCCGTAGGGCGCGAGCAGCGCCGCCCACCGCGCCGATTCGTCCAGCGGCGCGCGCGGCGTCATGGCGAGGGCGCGCGCCCACGGCGCGGCGTCGAGCGTAGGCAGCGCGGCGAACAGGATATCCCGCTCGTCCTCCATCGCACGCGCGGCGTATTGTCCCATGAGAATGCCCGTCATTTCAGCAAACACGCGTTCGCGGCTGACAAGCGACAGCCGCCCTTTGAGCGCGAGCATGGCGTCGCGCGTTTCTTTTTCAATGGTAAAACCGAGCTTGGAGGCGAAACGCACCGCGCGCAGGATGCGCAGCGCGTCCTCCGCAAAGCGCTCGCGCGGGTCGCCGACGCAGCGAATCAAACGATCCCGCAGATCCTTTTGCCCGCCGAAGGGATCGACCAGCCCGTCTGTTTGCCCCCACGCCATGGCGTTGACGGTGAAATCGCGTCGGCTCAAATCGTCGCCGAGCGCGCGCGAAAAGGCGACGCTGTCGGGACGGCGTCCGTCCGTGTACGCGCCGTCGCGGCGGAAGGTGGTGATTTCGATGGGCTCGCCCGCGATGAGAACCGTCACCGTGCCGTGCCGGATGCCCGTGTCGATCAGCCGGTATCCGCGGAAAACTCCGTGCGCTTCCTCGGGCGTGGCGGAGGAGGCGATATCGTAATCGTGCGGCGGCGCGCCCAGCGCGTCGTCGCGCACGCAGCCGCCGACAAGGTACGCCTCATAGCCCGCCGCCGTCAGGCGGTCGAGCGCTTCCGATACCGGCGCGGGCAGCGCAAATCGCATGGTCATTCCTCCCGTGCCTATCCTAATCGATCTTTTCCGCCTTGTCAATCGGCTTGTTTCATGATAAAATACCGGCAGAGAGCGAAAGGAGCCTTTGCCATGCCGCGACAGGAAGCCTTGAGCGCCGTTCTGCGCGCGCGCGAGCTTTTGCGCGATGTCACGCCGCTCCATACCGATTGCGGCGGGCTGTGCCGCGCCGCCTGTTGTCAGCCCGACGAGGACGGGCGCGGCGGCATGCTTTTGTTCCCGGGCGAGGACGCGCTGTACCGCGAATCGGGCGATTTTACGGTGCTGCGCGACGACGACGTGCTGCCCGACGCGCGCCTGCTTGTCTGCGCGGGCGTCTGCGACCGCGACGAGCGCCCGCTCGCCTGCCGGATGTTCCCGCTGCTTCCCGTACAGAAAGACGGCGGGATCGCCGTTCGCCTCGATCGCCGCGCGTGGGCCGTCTGCCCGATCATGGAATACGGCGTTCGCGGCATGAGCGCCGAGTTTCGCGCCGCCGTGCGCGCAGCCGGCGAAATCCTGTATCAGGTTCCGTTTCATCGGGCGTTTCTCGACGCCCTTCACGCGTATATCGGGCGTTTTCAAACGCTGTAAAGGAGCGAGCGTATGCTTTGGCGGCAAACCGTCTGTCTGAAGGAAATCCATGAAAAGGACGGCGCGCGCGGCGAGCTCATGATCGGCGATGCGGCAAGCGCCGATCTGAACGCGTATGCCGGCGGCGCGCAGTGCGTCTATTACGATCCGCCTTTTATGACGGGCGAGAAATTCCAGATGAATATGCGCGTGGGCGAGGACGGCTGGAGGACGGGCAAGCCGTCGCTTCTCCTGCCCGCGTTTTCCGATCATTACGCCGATACCGATCAGTACCTGTCCATGCTGCGCGCCGCCGTCGTGCAGGCGCGGGAGCTGTTGAACGATACCGGCTCCTTTTTCCTGCATCTGGACAGCCGGATGGTCGCGCGCGCGCGGCTTATGTGCGACGAGCTGTTCGGCGAGCGTCATTTCGTCAACGAGATCATCTGGGCGTATCAGACGGGTGGGCGCAGCCTGAACCGGTTCAGCCGCAAGCATGACGTGATTCTGTTCTACCGCAAATCAAAAGCGCATTTCTTTGATATCACCGCCGTCCCCGTCAGCCGCAGCGAGAACCGCTCCAATCATATGAAGCGGCAGGTGGACGAACACGGGCGCGCCTACCGCACCATCCGCTCGGGCGGCAAATTGTATACCTATTACGACGACGATCCCGTCTATCCCGGCGACGTGTGGACCGACGTGAGCCATTTGCAGCAGAAGGACCCGCAGCGCACGGGCTATGACACGCAAAAGCCGCTCGCGCTGCTGAACCGTATGATCCTCGCCTGCACGCGCGAAAACGATCTGGTCGCCGATCTGTTCTGCGGGAGCGGAACGGCGGCGGTGGCGGCGGCGCAGGCGGGCAGGCGGTATCTGGCGATGGATCGGTCGCCCCGCGCCGTCGCGGTGGCGCGTAAAAGGCTGCTCGGCACGGCGATGACGGTCAGCGCGCCCTCGGACGATACGCCTTCGACGCTTGACGCCGAACTCATGCCCGGCATCGGGTATTACGATTTTTCGCTGAACCGTTACGACGCGCCGGACCTTCCCGAATGGATTCGCGGGCTGGACGCCGTTGATCAATGGTCGGCGGGGCTGATGACGGACGGCGTGTTTCACGCCTACGATCACGCCGCGCGCCGCAAGCAATCGCCCGGGCTGCCCGCCGTTTTACAGGCGCCGCGCCTGCGCGGGACGCCCGCCATTCTCGTCGTCGATGTGCTGGGCAGGAGAACGGTGTACATTCAAAACCCATGAAATGAGGCGTTTGTATGAAGTTCATGAACGGTCACTGGATGATGCGCAAGGGCGTGACGGCGCTGTACGCGACCGAGCTGTACGAAGCCCGCGTCCGCGACGGGCGCGCCGAGCTGCTCGCGCCGGCGGCGTCGGTCACGTATCGCGCGGCGACCATGCTGCCGGCGCTGAACGTCACGCTGTCCGCGCCGATGGAGGGCGTGATCCGCGTGACGGCGACGCATCACAAGGGCCGGATCGACCGCGCGCCGCATCCCGCGATCGCCGAATCGCCCGTTCAGCCCGTGATCACCGATACGGAGGACGAGTTCGCCTTCGCGTCGGGCGAGCTTCGCGCCGCGATCTCCAAAAAGCCGCGCGAATGGGGGATTGCGTTTAGCTTTCGCGGAGAATACCTGACGGGCACGGGCGAGAAATCGCTCGCGTACATGACGCTCGACGACGGCGGACGCAACCTGACCGACGCCATGGATGTGCCCTGCGGCGAGGCATATATGACGGACAGCCTTGATCTGTCGGTCGGCGAATGCGTGTACGGACTGGGCGAGCGCTTCGGCGCGTACGTCAAGAACGGCCAGTCCGTCGATATCTGGAACGCTGACGGCGGCACGTGCTCCGAGCTCGCCTACAAAAACATCCCTTTCTATATGACCAATCGCGGCTACGGCGTGTTGGTCGAGAGCTTGGCCGACGTGCGCTTTGAGGTGGCGACGGAGAACGTCGAGCGCGTGCAGTTCGCCGTGCGCGGCGAAAGGATCAGTTATCTCCTGATCGCCGGGCCGTCGCCCAAGGAAATCCTGCGGCGCTATACCGCGCTGACGGGACGCCCCGCGCTGCCGCCCGCGTGGTCGATGGGGCTGTGGCTGTCCACCTCGTTCACCACGGCGTACGATGAAAAAACGGTCACGGATATGCTGCTGTCCGGCATGGCGAAGCGCGATATCCCCGTGCATGTGTTCCATTACGATTGCTTCTGGATGCGCGGCTTTCACTGGTGCGATTTCGAGTGGGACAAGGCCGCTTTCCCCGATCCCGAGGGGATGCTCGCGCGGCTCAAATCGCGCGGGCTGCATATCTGCGTATGGATCAATCCCTATATCGCGCAAAACTCGGCGCGCTTCAGCGAGGGCGCGGAGCGCGGCTATCTGCTCAAGCGCGAGGATGGCTCGCCCTATCAGACCGATCTGTGGCAGGCGGGGCTGGGACTGGTCGATTTCACCAATCCCGACGCCGTGAAGTGGTATCAGGGCTATTTGAGGAACCTGACGCGCATGGGCGTCGACTGCTTCAAGACCGATTTCGGCGAGCGCGTGCCCGTGCGCGGCGTGCGCTGGTTCGACGGCAGCGATCCCGTTAAAATGCATAATTATTACACGCAGTTGTATAATCGCGCCGTATACGACGTGCTCGCGAACGAGCGCGGGGCGGGCGACGCCGTGCTGTTCGCGCGCTCGGCGACCGTCGGCGGGCAGGGGATGCCCGTGCACTGGAGCGGCGACTGCCTCGCCTCGTTCCCCTCGATGGCGGAAACGCTGCGCGCCGGGCTGTCGCTGGCGCACTCGGGCTTCGCCTTCTGGAGTCATGACATCAGCGGGTTTGAAAGAACCGCGCCCGCGAGCGTCTACAAGCGCTGGTGCGCGTTCGGGCTGCTCTCCTCGCACAGCCGTCTGCATGGCTCGGACAGCTATCGCGTGCCGTGGCTGTTCGACGAGGAATCCTGCGACGTGCTGCGCGAGTTCACGCGGCTCAAGTGCCGTCTGATGCCGTATCTCTATCAAAAGGCGGTCGAGGCGCACGAATGCGGGACGCCCGTTTTGCGCCCCATGCTGCTGGAATTCCCCGACGATCCCGCCGCCGACACGCTGGACCGCCAGTACATGCTGGGCGACAAGCTGCTCGTCGCGCCCGTCATGACGGAAAACGGGCGGGTTGATTACTATCTTCCGAGCGGCGTGTGGACGCATTTGCTCGACGGGCGCGTGGTCCGCGGCGGGCGCTGGATGCGCGAGACGTATGATTACCATTCCTTGCCGCTCTGGGTGCGCGAGAACACGCTGCTGCCTTCCTCGCGCGACGATATCCCCAACGGCGACTACGCTTCCGATCTCACCCTGACCGCTTTCCCGATCGGGGACGGCGCTGGGGAGACCGTCCTGATTCCCGACGTTCACGGCAATACCGCCGCGACGGCGACCTACCGCCGCGACGGGCAAAACTGCGTCGCGCGCTGTTCCTGCGCAGCCACGCTGCGCCTGCCAAACGGCGCGGCCGTGCCGCTCACGCCTGATACCGACTGCTTTTTCGACGCCCGCGTGTTTGGGGAATGACGGGCGGGGCGTGCAGTCTTCTGAAGCAGAATGTACATGACAATCGACAGACGACATCAAGCGTGTCCTATGGCGATGACGCCTTACCGGTTTCTTCAACGATTTATGGGTATGCGAAGGGGTGCTTTTGACGAAAAAGCGCCCCTTTGCCGTTCCTGAACTGTTTCGTTCCCGATTTTTTTGCGACGGCGCGCAACTTTCGCCCGCTCTCGGCCGTATGATGGATGAAACATGTTTCAGCGCCCTGCGGCGCGGTCTTGGAGGGATCATGGTCACAAAGGAAACCTACGCGGCGCGGGCGGAGGCGTTCGCCCCGGCGATGAAACGCATGGCGTTGAGCATCCTGCGCGCGGACGCCGACGCGCAGGACGCCGTACAGCAGGCGCTGCTGAACGTCTGGCGCAGGCGCGAAGCCGTCGACGAAAGCCGTCTCGAGGCGTATCTCATGCGCGTCGTGATCAACGAGTGCCGCAATATCCAGCGCGCGCGGCGCCGCGTCGTCCCGGTGGAAAGCGTTCCCGAGCGCGGTTTCGAGCCGTCCGATACGGGATTGAGGGAGGCGCTTGACGCGCTGCCCGATACGCTGCGCACGCCGCTTCTGCTTCGCTACATGGAAGGGCTCACCGAGCGCGAGACGGCGCAAATCCTGTCCCTGACGCTCCCGCAGCTCAAAAGCAGGCTGTTTCGCGCCCGGAGGAAACTGCGCCGCGCGCTCGACACGGAGGTGACGCTATCATGAAAAAGCAAACCATGCCCTCGCGCGAGGCGCTGCGCGCGCTCTATCCGAGTCATGAAGAAAAGGACGCGGCGGCGGTGCGCGCGACGCTCGCGCGCCTGTCCGACGACGAAAAGGAGAAACCAATCATGAAGAAAAAAGTATCCGCCGCGCTTGTCTGCGCGTGCATTCTGCTGGCGATCACCTGCGCGGCGATCGCCGTATCCACCGGCGTATTCGGGCTGTTTGCCGGGGAATTCGGCGAAGACAGCGGCATTGGCCGCTTCCTGAACGCGCTGGATCAACAAAGCGCGCCGGGCGGCGACACGCAGACCGTCGCGCCCTCGGAGGACAGGAAGTACGGCAAGGCGGATTTCACCGTCGAGCAATCCTATTATGACGGCGAAACGCTTTCCATATCGTACAGCCTGAAGACCAACGGCGATGTGATCGACGATTCGTGGCTGCCTGCGGACGGCGAAATGGAGACGCTTGGGATGACGGAGACCGCCATCGCCGGCGTTTCGACGCCCGAACAGATAGAAAAAGCGAGGCAGGCGTGGATGCTGGACGACGCGGCGCTGATCGAACGATTGAAAGCTATCCGGGAGACGGGCGAGAAAAAGGGATTGATCCGGCTGAACACCTACCTCGGCGACGGCGCGTACTGGGGCGAGGGCGAGGACGACTATATCGATTTGAGCATGTCGGACGAAAAACGGCAGGAGGACGGCGCGATACTGGGTTATAAACGCTTCGAGTCGCCGCTTCCCGACGCCGTGCGCGGCAAGGATCGGATCACCATCCGCTTCAGCCTGTATCGCGGCACGCATTACATCTATTTTGACGGCGAATCGTGGTACACCGGCGGCGGCGAGCGCACAAGGGAGCCGATCTATGTGACGATTGCCCGCGCGGCGGCAAACGCGGCGCGCGAGTACCCCTTCAAGGCGGAATTCAGCGATTACTTCGTCGAGGGCACGGTGACCGTGTCGCCCATCGAGGTCAAGCTTGCCGCCGTGCTGACGGGCAAGAACGGCAAGCCCCTGTACGACGAGGAGGATAGGGAAGCGACGGTGTTCAACTACTACGCAGTGTACGCGGGCGACGAGGAGCTGGACGCCTTTCTGGGCGAGTACGGCGCGCATGATTTGTCGATGGAGGTACTGAATTCCTATAACGCGCCCGCCGCGCCCGTCGATTCGCTGCGGCTCGTGCCGGTGTTCACCGACCGTGCGAAAGAAGCCGCCGACGAAGACGGCCGGCAGGAGCGACCGGAAGAAGCCGTCGTCGTTTCGCTGACCGCCGCGCCTGCCGTGCCCTAAAACGGCCTTCGCGCGCAGAACCGATGCAAACGCTCCCGCCGCCCTTGCGCGGCGGGTTTTTCGCGTTTTTCGGGTTTTCTTGTTTTGCGGCGCGCTTGCATTGCGCCTGTTGTTCCGTTATAATGGCGGAGGCTGTGTAGCGACGAATGATGAAGCGGGGGAATGACGATGATCCATGCGCTGACCGACGCGATGCGCGCGCTCAAGCCGCTCTTTGAGGGGCGCGAGGCGTACGCCGTGCATGTGAAGGAAGGACACGCGAATTTTGTGACCGATATGGACGTGAAGGCGCAGGAGCTTCTGATCGAAGCGCTGCGCGATCTTTTGCCCACGGCCTTGGTGATGAGCGAGGAGCGCGCCAATCAGCCGCTGTCCGACGCGCCGACGTGGATTATTGATCCCATTGACGGCACGACCAATTTCATCCGCGCGCGGCGGTGCTCGGCGGTGTCGGTCGCGCTGACGGAAGGCAGGCGTCCCGTGCTGGCGGCGGTGTACCAGCCGTACGACGACGATATGTTCACCGCCGAGCTCGGCAAGGGCGCGCGGCTGAACGGGCGAGCGATCGGCGCGAGCGATCTGCCGCTTCAAAAAGCGCTGGTCGGCTACGGCACGTCGCCGTATCACGAGGATTGCTGGGACGACACGCTGCGCGCCTGCGGCGTTTTCCTGCGCCGCGCCGTCGATTTGAGGCGCTGCGGCAGCGCGGCGCTCGACCTGTGCGATATCGCCTGCGGCAAGCTGGATGTATTCTTTGAAATGCGCCTGTCGCCGTGGGATTACGCCGCCGGCGCGCTGCTGGTGACCGAGGCGGGCGGCAGGATCGCGCTGGACGGCAAGGAAAACGCCGTTTTCGGCGAACCGAAACGCGTGCTTGCCGCCAACGCCGCGTGCTTTGATGACGCGCGGGGTATCCTCGACGATATTTTGAGGAAGTAATTTTTCTGCCGAATAGGAAACGGACGCGAACGTATATCAGCGTTCGCGTCCGATTTTATCAATTGGGAGCCTGTCGCCGAGGTTTACTTGGCGGCGTCGAACCACGCCTCGAGCTCCGCGAGGTTTTCTTCGCTGACGCGATTGCCGCCGCGCGTGACGAGATCGAGCATGTCCGCCTCCTCCGGCGTCTGCTCGCCGCGCCCGGCGACAGCCTTCGCCTTGGCGCTGACCGCCATATTCATCATAATTCGATAGATTCCCTTGAGCTTTTGCCGGTCAAACCCGCCCTGCAGCGTAAAGATGGGCATGGAGGCGTCCAGACGGTTGGCTTTGCGGACTTCCTCGATCTGCGAGCCCGTTTTGCCCATACCGACGCCGCAGACGGCGCGCACGTCGAATGTGTTCGCCGCTTTTTTGTACCCGCGCACCATGCCGCCCATCAGCCAGCCCATGTAGACGACCGGCGCGCCGGGGCGCAATTTGGCGCGCGCTTCCGCGAGCGAATAGACGGGCAGCACGGCGCGCGCGGCGAACAGCTTCGCGTATTGCGCGGTAAAGCCTGTGTTTGAGGTATAGATGACAGCGTCCATGGGTTTTTCTCCTTATCCGAACAGTTTGTTCGCCTTTTCCATGCGCTCGACGACGGGCACATGGAAGGGACAGCGCGTTTCGCAGCCGCCGCAGGCAAGGCAGGCGGAGGCGTTGACGGCAAGCGCGGCGTAATGCGCGCGCACGGTGGGCGGCACGTCCTTTTGCATGGTCGCCAGATCGTAGTATTTGTTGACCATGGCGATGTCGATGCCCGCCGGGCAGGGCTTGCAGTGCCCGCAGTACGTGCAGTCGCCCGAATAGGCGTGGCTCGGCGCGCCGGCAAGCGCGGTGGCGTAGTCCTTTTCTTCCTCGGACGCCGTTTCGTAGGCGACGGCCTCAAGCACCTGTTCAGGGGTATCGTAGCCCACCATCACGCTCGCCACTGCCGGGCGCGTCAGCGCGTAATGCAGGCATTGAACGGGCGTGAGCGCGACGCCGAAGGGCGACGCCTTTTCATTGAACAGCCGTCCGCCCGCGTAACCCTTCATGACGGTGATGGCGACGCCGCGCTGCTCGCAGACGCGGTACAATTCGGCGCGCTCGGGCGCGATGCCGCTCAAATCGCCCGCGTAGGTGTCGACGAAATAGTCGTTGAGATCCTCCGTCGCCGGCAGCATATCGAAGGCGGGATTGACGCTGAACAGGATGACCTTGATTTCGCCCGTGAGCGCCGCCAGTTTTGCCACGGCGGGGTTGTGCGTACTCAAGCCGATCTGCCGGATGCGCCCGTCGCGCTTGAGCTGTCGGACGTATTCGATAAACTCGCCGCGCATCAGCTCGTCAAATTCTTTGGGCGAATCGACGAAATGTATCATACCCAGATCGATATAGTCGGTGCCGAGGCGGTCGAGCAGATCGGAAAAGGCGGCTTTCACCGCCTGAAGCTCGCGCGTGCGGACGTACTGCCCGTCCTGCCATGTCGAGCCGATGTGCCCCTGAATGATCCATTTGTCGCGCGCGTCACGGATGCCCGCGCCGATATTCTGCCTCACGACGGGGTTCGACATCCAGCAGTCGAGGATGTTGACGCCGTTTTCCCGGCAGGTTTTGATGATCTGAATACATTCGTCCGTCGTGTGGCGTTCGAGCCATTCGCCGCCCAGACCGATTTCGCTGACCATGAGACCGGTATCGCCCAGTTGTCTGTACCGCATATGTACCTCCGCAGCGTTGTGTAAAGAGAACGAGTGTTCTTATTATATCGGGCCGGAGCCGATTTGTCAAGCCATCGTTATGAAAATGCGACGATCAGCCCGCCGCGCTCGGCGTAATAGCTGCACAGGCCGCGCGTCGTCAGGATGACGACCTCGGCGGTATTCCAGGCGCTTTTGATTTTTTCGCCGAGCGTGGACGCCATCAGGAGGTTCTGGCAATGACTGATAACCACGCGCCCGCCGGCGTAGCCGATCTCGCGCATTTCCTCGAGCAGCAGCGAAAGCGCTTTGCCCGCGCCGCGCGTTTTGTGGCGGATGGCGATACGCCCTTCCTCGGTGCCCATGCCGATCACGCGCATTCCCAGCTTGCCGGCGATGAAGCCCGCGATGCGGCTCATGCGCCCGTTTTTGACCAAGTTTTCAAAGGATGAAAGCACGAACAGCACGTGCGTTTTGTCGGCGAGGCGCTCGGCGGCGGCGACGATGTGTTCAAAAGACAGCCCTTTTTTGATGGATTCGCGGATGCCCTCGACGATGATCGCCGGCTCGGGGCCCGTCGAGCGCGAATTAAGCACGTATACCTTTTTTTCGGGGTACTCTTCCTCGATCATTTTCATCGCCGCGCAGGCGCTGCCGTAGCTGCCCGACAATTCGCCGGATATGGTGACGGCGATCGACCGGTCGGCGCGCTTGAACTGATCATAAAACGCGCCGGGCGAGGGGCAGGCGGTGCGGCTGGCGGTGGCGGTGCGTTCCATATCGTCCACCATCGCGCCGGCGTCGAGCCGTTCGTCGTCGATATAGTCCTTTTGTCCGACGGTGATCACAAAGGGAATCACGGAGTAACCGACGTTTTCCGTCAAATCAGGTAAAGTTTTGAGATCGCAGCTCGAATCCGCGACGATGTTCCATTCCATATGTCCCTCCCTGCCGCGCGGCGCGGCCCTTGTTGAGTCCTCTGTCAGTATAACGCATCGTGTCAAGCGCCGTCAGACGGATTTGTGATGGTACAGCGCGCGGTACTGCGAGGGCGTCGTGCCCCGTATCTGTTTGTACACGCGATTAAAGGATGATATGCTGTCAAATCCGACTTGCAGGGCGATTTCACCGATCGAGCGCCCAGTCACGTTGAGATGCTTTTCCGCCATCACGACGCGCTTGTGGCACAGGTAGTGATAAAAGGTATTGTTGGTGTACTGCTTGAATACGCGGCAGAAGTGATACTTGGAAAAGCCCGCCTGCGCCGCGATATCGTCAAGCGAGATATCCTCCATGTAATGGTGATCGACGAATTCCATCACGCGGTTCATGACCGCCCAGTACGCCTGCTGCTTGACGTGCGATATCCTGCGGTCCTGATACATGTCGTTCAGATAGCTGCGGCCGATGAGCGCGTACATCTGTAAAAGATAGGCGTAGCACATCATGTTGTTCAGGTTGGCGCCCGAGGCATACTCCTCGCGGATATTGACGAGCAGCGCCCGGACGCTCCCGATGAGCGGCGAGTCCTTCGTGAGCAGGAGCGGCTTGTCCATCATGGAATTGATCATGTAGAAATCGCGCAGGATGAGGATGCTGTCCAGCTCGAACAGCATCAGATCGCGCTTGCCGCCCTTGGGCATTCGAATGTCGTGCTCCATATCGGAG
The DNA here is from genome assembly GCA_964459985.1 of uncultured Oscillospiraceae bacterium. Taxonomy (GTDB): domain Bacteria; phylum Bacillota; class Clostridia; order Christensenellales; family Aristaeellaceae; genus CAYWOS01. The sequence continues at coordinate 81,375 of CAYWOS010000006.1, read as the reverse complement.
GGCACGATGATTACTTCGTCGGCGCGGACGGCGTACTCCTCGCCGCTCACGTTCATGTAGACAACGCCCTCGAGCGTCATGACCACTTCGACGGCGGAATGCCAGTGCTTGGCGTAGTAATCGGGCGAAACGCCGCGCCAGATGCGGATGGTCGAGTTTTCGGGGTAGGCGATGAATTCCTGATCGCCCTGCAGGAAGCGAACGCCCTCGTCCGCGCCTTCGAACCCTTCGTGCCAATATGCTTTTTCCCGCGCCATCGTGACTCCTTTCGCGCCGCGGAAAGCGCCGCGCGTCCGAACGGCCGCCCGTCCCGTCAGCGCTGCGTGACGCCGATCTTGTACAGCGCGGCGCGCGCCTTGCATTCGTCGGTGCTGATCAGCTCCTCCGAGACCATGACGCCTTTTTCCCAGCGCTGCCGGTACGTTTTGACGATCATGCCGTCCCGCGCTTTGCGCACCAGCATTTTTTCGTCCGCGTAGATGACGTCGATTCCCTCCCGATCCTTGACGTATTCAGGCTCGGTCGGGGCGGGGAGCGTCTGCACCGTTTCGGAGCGGAGCTTGTAGTACACGTCGTCGCCCGGCGTCTGCCCGAAAAACCGTACGACGCACTGATATTTGTTGTTGGAAAGTTGTTCGACGTGCGCCGTGATGTACAGATCGTTGTCGGTGTTGTTGGTGAAGACGTAGTCGTACTTGCGGTTGCTGGAGAGATACACCGTGGCGTCCTGACCGAAGGTGGTGTAGGATACGGGATCGGAGTGCGGCGTGCGGTCGTTGACCTTGAGATCGGACAGGAGCGTTGCCAGATAGATGGTCGAGGACGCCTGACACACGCCGCCGCCCACGCCGATTTCCAGATTGCCCGAAACGTACTCCACGGCGTCGTAGAAGCCGTTCTCATGCGTGCGTTTGCCCACGACGGTGTTGAAGCTGATGCGCTCGCCGGGCTTGAGGATTTTCCCGTTGTAGCGGCTGAACGCCACGCGGATGTTGTTGGTGCGCTCGACGGTCGAATCCTTGGCGACCGGGGTGACGCCGGTGCCCAGCAGCGCGACCTTGGCGCGCACGTCGCGTTCGTAGACGTTCGGGTAGAGGACGGTCGGCGCAAGCTCCAGCGCGCCCGACGCGCCCTCCGACGCCTTTTGCAGCACGATATCGCGCAGCGCGCCGGTATCGAGGAAAGCGCCGTAACGCTCGGGCTGGATGAGGAAGGGATCGGTCAGATCGGGATTGAAGGAAACAAGGTACGCGTCGCTCGGCTCGGCGTACAGGCTGTCGGCAATGATGGAAAGCGCCTGATCCAGCGTTTTCGTGTTCATTTCGCTCTGCGCGGTGTACGCCGAAAAGGGCGTCGCGCGCAGTCCGTCGATCGCCGATTTGCGCTCGAACACCGTGCCCGTGTGCCCCAGCGCCCACGCCTGATTGAGCAGCGCGTAGGCGTGGCTCTCGTCGGTCGTCACGCCCATCATGGCGTAGGTCAGCGTGGTGTAAACGTGCCCCTGATAGACGAGCGCGAGCGACCAGGCGTTCTGCCGCTTCTCGATATTGGAAAAAACGGCGTCGACCGCCTGCGCGGGCGTCATGCCGCTCAAATTGATGCCGTCGATGTAGATATTGTCCGCCAGCACGCTCTCGTACACCTTGACGTCGGTGTACGCCTTGAGATAGTACGCGCCGCCCGCGAGCAGCGCAAGGACAAGCACAAGCGCCGCCAGCCTGATAAGCGGTCGTCCGCGCCTCGCGCTCCTTCCGTCCCGGTTCGCGCCGGATGCCGGCTGATAGCCCTGCTGCTGATACATTCGTTACTCCGTCAGTTTCTCGCAAGCCGCGAACAGCGCCGCGACGTCGTCATTCGCGGTCGTCCAGTCGCCGCTCGTCTCTCCGATCATACCCCGCTCGTCGTCGTGGTAATCGCTTCCGCCCGTGACGAGCAGCCCGTTTTCCCGCGCGAGCCTGTCGTACCGGGCAAACTGCCCGCGATGCTCGGGATGATACACCTCGACGCCCATCAGCCCGCAATCGGTCCATTCCCTGAAAAGCGGCAGGAATATTTCGTCCGGCAGCTTGAGCAGCGCGGGATGCGCCAGCACGGGCACGGCGTGTTCTTCGAGCAGCATATTGATCACGTCGGTCGCCGGGAGCTTTTCACGCGGGACGTAGGCGGGCTTGCCCGCGCCGAGCCATTTGTCAAAGGCGACTTGCATCGACGGGACATAGCCGCGCGCGATCATGGCGCGCGCGAGGTGCGGCCGGCCTACGGCGCTGCCCGCCGTCCGGATAATCTCCTCAACCGGCACGGGCATTCCGAAAGCGGCGAGCCTGTCCGCCATGGCGCGCAGACGGCGCAGGCGTTCGGCGCGCATCCCGTCGCAGAACGCCCGGAGCCGGTCGTTTTGCGGCGATACGCCGTAGCCGAGAATGTGGATTTGTTTTTCGTCCCCGGCGCTGATTTCGATGCCGGGAATCACGGTGACGCCGAGCCGTCCGCCCTCGCGGATCGCCTCCGCGATGCCGCCGAGCGTGTCGTGATCGGTGACGGCGATCACCGATACGCCGTTTTCCGCCGCGCGGCGGACGATCCCGGCGGGGGATAGCACGCCGTCCGAAAAGGTGGTATGCAGGTGAAGATCGGCCTTCACGAAAGCGTGCCCTCGACCGGAATGGCCTTTTCGCCCTCGATGAAGTCAAGGAACTCCTGCCGCGTGACCGTCTCCTTTTCAATGAGCAGCTTGGCCAGCCCCTCGAGCTTGTCCTGATGCTTTTTGAGGATGTCGAGCGTGACCTGATAGCAGTCGGCGATGATCTTGCGCACGGCGTGATCGATGGCGGCGGCGGTTTCCTCGCTGTATTCGCGGGACTGGCCGAACTCCATGCCGACAAAGACCTCCTGATCGCTGCCGAAATAGACCATGCCGATCTCGTCGCTCATGCCGAAGCGCGTTACCATGCCGCGCGCCACTTCGGTCGCGCGCTTGAGATCGCTGACGGCGCCGGTGGTGATGTCCTCCAGCGTGATCTGCTCGGCGGCGCGGCCGCCCAGCCCCATCGAAATCTCCTGCAGGAGCGCCTGCTTGCGCGAGTAATCGTATTCTTTTTCGGGCAGAACGAGCGTAAAGCCGCCCGCGCTGCCGCGCGGAATGACGGTGATGAGATGCACGTCGTCGCAAAGCGGGAGGTAATGCGCCGCGATGGCGTGTCCCGCCTCGTGATACGCCGTCATGCGGCGATCCTCCTCGAGCACCTTGTGGCTGCGCTTTTCGGGGCCCATCTGGATGCGCTCGACGGCCTCGATCAGATCCTTCTGCGTGATTTCCTTTTTCTTTTCGCGCGCCGCCTGAATCGCGCCCTCGTTCATGATGTTTTCGAGATCCGCGCCGGTGGCGTAGGGCGTGCGCTTGGCGATGTTCGTCAGATCGACGTCGTCGGCGAGCGGCTTGCCCTTGGAATGCACCTTGAGGATCTCGGTGCGCCCGTTCAGATCGGGATAATTGACGGTGATCTGGCGGTCGAAACGGCCGGGACGCAGCAGCGCCGGGTCGAGGATGTCGCGGCGGTTGGTCGCCGCCATGACGATGACGCCTTCGTTGGTCGAGAAGCCGTCCATTTCGACAAGAAGCTGGTTGAGCGTCTGTTCGCGCTCGTCGTGCCCGCCGCCGAGGCCCGCGCCGCGGTGACGGCCGACGGCGTCGATTTCATCGATGAACACGATGCTCGGCGCGTTGCGCTTGGCCTGATCGAACAGATCGCGCACGCGGCTCGCGCCGACGCCGACGAACATTTCAACAAAATCCGAGCCGCTGATCGAGAAGAAGGGCACGTCCGCTTCGCCGGCGACCGCCTTGGCGAGCAGCGTTTTGCCCGTGCCCGGAGGGCCGACCAGCAGTACGCCCTTGGGGATGCGCGCGCCCAGATCGGTGTAATTCTTGGGGTTTTTCAGGAAATCGACAATCTCGCGCAGCTCTTCCTTTTCCTCGTCCGCGCCGGCGACGTCGGCGAAGGTGATCTTGTTCTTGGTCGGATCGACCATGTTGGCGCGGCTCTTGCCAAAGCTCATGACCTTGCTGTTGCCGCCCATCTGCTGGCGCATAATGAACCACCACATCACGCCGAGCAGCACGATGGGGATGAGGTAGGGGAGAATTTCGATGTACCACGGCGTCTGGATGGGCGCCAGATACTCGATGCGGAACGTCAGATCGTCGACGCTGACGACGTCGACGGACACGCCCAGCTCGTTCGCCCGGAGCGTCAGCACGGTGGCGTAGAAATCGCCGCCGATCGTGGTTTCAAAATCATACCCGCCCTCGGGATAATCGGCAATGGAGATCTTGCTGTCGCGCAGCCTGCCCACCAGCGCCGTCCCGCGAACGGAAACGCGCTCGACCTTGTCGCTCTTGATCAGCTCGAGGAATTGGGGGTATTCGATGCGCTTGCTCGCGCCGCCCATCATGTTCGCCAGCACGACGGCGAGCAGGATGAAGGCGGCGATCATGACAAGATATCCGACGACGCCACGAGAAGTCTTACGCAAAACAGATTTCCTCCTGCATGAAATGGAAAGAAAAGCCGTTGATTCCGCCCCGCGAAATCCAAACAAGTATACCACGAAACCCAACCGATGGCAAGCGTGCCGCCGCCGCGCAAACGGGCAAAAATGAGGCGCGGGGCGCGCGAAGCGGCGACGTTCGCTTACGGCGCGTCTTTCTCTGTATCATGCGCGTAAATCTCGCGCTTGAGCACGCCGATATCCGGTAAATTGCGGTACTTTTCGGCGTAGTCGAGGCCGTAGCCGACCACGAAGGCGTCGGGGATGTCAAAGCAGGAATACCGCACTTTCAGCGGCGTGACGCGGCGCGAGGGCTTGTCCAGAAGCGTGGCGATCGACACCGAGGCGGCGTTGCGCGTCTTGAACACTTCCGTTAAATAAGAAAGCGTGCGCCCGCTGTCCACGATATCCTCGACGATGAGGACGTGTTCGCCCGTGATGTCGCGGTCGAGATCCTTGAGAATTCTCACGACGCCCGAGGATTTTGTTTTGTTGCCGTAGCTGGAGATCGCCATGAACTCGGTGGTGACGGGCAGATCGATCTCGCGGATGAGATCGGCGAAGAACACGACCGCGCCCTTGAGAATGCCGATGATGACGGGCGGATGATCGGCGTAATCCGCCGTGATGCGCGCCGCGACCGTTTTGACCGCTAGGGCGATCTGTTCCTTGGTGAGCAGAATCCTCTCAATGTCCCTGTACATCGCCGCCGTGTTCTCCATATCCGATCGCAGCCTCCTTTATCTCGGTGGGTAGTCGTCCGATGTATTGACAAAAGACCGCCGCCGCGCCCTTTTCGACGCGCAGGCGCTCCGAAGCGCCGACGCCGATCGCCCAGAGCACCTCGCTTCCCCGGCAGAGAAGCGGCAGATGATCGCGGAAGGGACGGTCGATCTTTTGATCGATCAGGTAATCCTGAAGAGGTTTCGTTGCCGCCATGCCCAAGGGCTGAATGACGTCGCCCGGACGGCGATGGCGAAGGATCGCGCCGGCGAGCGCGCCCTCGGGCGCCGCCTGCGCGCGCCTGCCGTCGCCATAGACGCCCGTGAACGGCGATGTTTCGAGCTTCCCCGGCGGCGTCGGCGGGGCGTGGGGCGGGAGAAAGTGCAGCCGTTCCCGCGAGCGTTCGGCGTGAAAGCCGAGCGGGAGATTGCATGTTTCGCCGGCGTTCAGCGCGAGCATGCGTTCCGTCTGCGCGAAATCGACATCAACGCCGAGCAAACCGCACATCAGCCGGACGGCGCGGCGCTTGAGCGCGACGGGCAGGGCGTCAAGCGCGTCCGTCATGACAAAGAAGCAGGGCGGCGTCCGCGAGGCGTTCCCGTCGAGGAAGGCGTCCGCGAGCGCGTTTAAATACTCGTTTTCGTCGGCGAGCACGCGCGCCGCGCGGGCGATATGCCGCCTTGCGCCCGGCGCGCCAGATTCGAGCGCCGGCAGCGCGGCGCGGCGGACGCGGTTGCGGAAGTACTCGTCGGTCGCGTTGGTGGAATCCTCGCGCCATGGCTGGCCGATTTCGCGCAGCGCCGCGCGAATCGCTTCGGGCGACGCGGTCAGGAAGGGACGCCAGAGACTGAAGGGCTGTCCGGTGACCGGCTTGAGCGCCGCCATGCCGCCGAGCCCGCCGCCGCCCGCGCCGCGCGCCAGATGCATGAGCACCGTTTCCGCCTGATCGTCCTCGTGATGCGCCAGCGCGATCACATCGGCGTTTAGCGCCAGCGCCCGCTCATACAGCGCGGCGTAGCGCGCCTCGCGCGCCGCGTTCTCGTCGCGGCGTGCAAGCGAAAGCCGCGCGACGAGGCACGGGATCTTGAGCCCTTCGCACAGCGCCTGAACGAACGCCGCGTCGTCCGCCGAATCGTCGCGCAGGCCGTGATCGACGTGCGCGACGGCGAGCGACAGGCTTTCCTCCCGTGTAAGCGCGTGAAGAACGCGCAGAAGCCCCACCGAATCGGCGCCGCCCGAAACGGCGATCAGCGCCCGTCCGGGCGCGCGCGCCGCGCGCCATTCGCGGCGCGCGAGACACACAAGGGCGTCAAAAGCGTTCATGCGCCTATTGTACTCAATTCATTCTCCCTCCGCAAGAGAAAACGCCGATTCTTAACGATATATTAAGAAAATGACGCCGTTCGCCGCACCGTTCGCTGCCGGCGCGTTAGTCGCGCCCGTCCCGGCGCGGGGATGGAAGGCGGCGGACGATCCGGGCAAAACACCGTTCGCCGACGGCGCCAGTCGCGCCCGTTCCGTCGCGCGCGGGCGTGAATCGGCAGGACGCCGGGAACAAAATCCTCCATTCAGAAAAAATTCCCATTCGTTACTTGACATCAGACGACAGTCTGTGTATAATAAATGCGAATAGTAAGAAAAGTAAAACTATTCATACCGAAAGGAGGGCGAAGCGCATGGGCGGCATCGGACGGGAGTTTCCCAAGGCGGAGGGCAAGTTCGTCAGCTCGGTCAAGGTCGGCCCCAAGGGGCAGATCGTCATCCCCAAGGAAGCGCGCGAAATGCTGGATATCCGGGCGGGCGAAACGCTGCTGCTGCTGGTCGACGTCGATCGCGGCATCGCCATTCAGAAAATGCGGTACTTCCAGCCCTTGCTGGAGCAGGCGTTCAGCCAGGCGCGCGGCGCGGACGAAACGAAGGAGTAAACCATGACAGCCATCAAAACGGAAAGCCTGACCAAGAAATACAAGGACAAAACGGCGGTCGACGCGCTCGATCTTTCGATCGGCGAGGGCGAATTGTTCGCGCTGCTGGGCGTCAACGGCGCGGGCAAGTCAACGACCATCAAGATGCTCTCCTGCTTGACGAAGCCCACCTCGGGCGACGCGCTGCTGCTGGGCGACAGCGTCGTGCGCGATCCGCTGGCCGTCAAGCGCAAGATCAACGTATCGCCGCAGGAAACGGCGATCGCGGGCAACCTGACGGTACGCGAGAATCTCGAATTGATCGCGGGCATCCACGGGTTTTCGCGCGGTGAATCCAGACAAAAAGCGGAGGAAATGATCCGCGAGTTCGGCTTTGCCGAGATCGAAAAGAGCCGCGCGAAAATCCTCTCGGGCGGATGGCAGAGGCGGCTCAGCATCGCCATGGCGCTCATCACCGATCCTCAAATCCTCTTTCTGGACGAGCCGACGCTCGGGCTGGACGTGCTGGCGCGCAACACGCTGTGGCAGGTCATCAGGAAGCTCAAAGGGCGCGTCACCATCATCCTGACCACCCATTATCTGGAAGAAGCGGAGGAGCTGTCCGACCGCATCGGCGTCATGGCGGAGGGCAGGCTGCGCGCCGTGGGCACGGCGGCGGAGCTCATGGAGCGGATGGGCGAACCCACCTTCGAGCGCGCCTTTATCGCGCTCGCCTCGGAAGGAGCGACGGTATGAAAATGATCGCGTTTGCCGTGAGAAACCTCAAGGAACTGATCCGTGACAAGATGAACCTCATGTTCGGCATTGGTTTCCCCGTGGTGCTTCTGCTCCTTTTGTCGGCGATTCAGGCGAATATCCCGGTCGACATGTTCATGATTGACACGCTCGCGCCCGGCATGGCGGTGTTCGGTTTCTCGTTTATCTCGCTGTTTTCGGGCATGCTGATCGCCAAGGATCGCACCTCCTCCTTCATGCTGCGCATGTTTACCTCGCCCATGAAGGCGCGCGATTTCATTATCGGCTACACGCTGCCGCTTCTGCCCGTGGCGCTGATGCAGGCGGTCGTCACCTTCCTCACGGCGCTGTGTCTGGGCATGAAGCTGTCTGTCCATCTGCTGACGGCGACGGCCGTGCTGATCCCTTCGGCGCTTTTGTACATCGCCATCGGGCTGCTCGCGGGCAGCGTGCTGACCGATAAGCAGGTGGGCGGCGTATGCGGCGCGCTGCTGACCAATCTTTCGGCGTGGCTCAGCGGCATCTGGTTCGATTTGAATCTCGTGGGCGGCGCGTTCAAGACGGTCGCCGAATGCCTGCCTTTCTGCCACGCCGTGCGTTCGGCGCAGGCGGCGGCCGCGGGCGCGAGCGCCTTTCCCGATCTGTGGTGGGTGATCGGCTACGCCGTCGTCCTCACGGCGCTTGCCGTGTTCGCTTTCATGAAGCAAATGGACGGCGACCACCAATAGCGCTGTTTTTCGGCTGGTTTTCCGCAAAAACTCCCTTGACAACGCGCGGACGCTTTGATAAAGTCTGTGCGTTGTTTTTGGCGTGCGGACGGCAGGGGAGGGACGAAGAATGCGGACGAAATTCATCTTTATTACCGGCGGCGTGGTTTCCTCGCTCGGGAAGGGCATCACGGCGGCAAGCCTCGGACGGCTGCTCAAGGCGCGCGGGCTGCGCGTCGCCATGCAGAAGCTCGATCCGTATATCAATGTCGATCCCGGCACGATGAACCCGTACCAGCACGGCGAGGTATTCATCACCGAGGACGGCGCGGAAACCGATCTTGATCTGGGGCACTACGAACGCTTTATCGACGAAAACCTCACGCAGAACGCCAACGTCACCAGCGGCCGTGTGTACAAGGCCGTCATCGACCGCGAGCGGCGGGGCGGGTATCTGGGCGCGACGGTGCAGACCATCCCGCATATCACTAATGAAATCAAATCGCGAATCCTCAAAACGGCGGAATGCGACAACCCGCCCGACGTCGTCCTGTGCGAAATCGGCGGCACGGTGGGCGATATCGAGGGACAGCCCTTTCTGGAGAGCATCCGTCAGATGCGCTTCGAGCTGGGGCGCGAGCGCACGCTTTTCATTCATGTGACGCTTTTGCCCTATCTGAAGATGGCAGGCGAACTGAAAACGAAGCCCACGCAGCATTCCGTTAAGGAGCTGGGCGCCATCGGCATCCAGCCCGATCTTCTCGTCTGCCGCACAGAAAAGCCGATTCCGCCCGATATGAAGGACAAAATCGGCATGTTTTGCAATATGCCCGCCGGGCGCGTGTTTGAAAACATGGACGCGCCCAGCCTGTACGCCGTTCCGCTCATCCTGCATCAGGAAGGGCTGGACGATAAGGTGTGCGAGCTGCTTGGCCTTGCGGGGCGCGTATGCGATCTGACGGCGTGGCGCGGCATCGTCGAAAAGGAAGCCGCGCGCGAGGGCGAAGTCCATATCGCGCTCGTGGGGAAGTATGTCGCGCTGCCCGACGCCTATTTGAGCATCGTCGAATCGCTGCATCACGCCGGCATCGCGCAGGGCACGCGCGTTCATATCGAATGGATCGACGCCGAGAGCGTGGACGACGGCAACGTCGCGGACAAGCTGGCGTCCGCCGACGGGCTGATCGTGCCGGGCGGTTTCGGCGCGCGCGGACTGGAGGGTAAAATCAGCGCCATCAGGTGGGCGAGGGAAAACGATCTGCCCTTCCTCGGGCTGTGTCTGGGCATGCAAATGGCGTGCATCGAGTTTGCACGCCACGTGATCGGATGGGAGGACGCCGACACCGCCGAGGTCAATCCCGGCACGGCGCACCCGGTCATCGATCTGATGCCCGATCAGAACCTTGAAAACATGGGCGGAACGATGCGGCTGGGCGCGTACGCCTGTCGTTTGGCCGAAGGCTCGCTGGCGCGCGCGGCGTACGGCGCGGAGATGATCACGGAGCGCCACCGCCACCGCTACGAGTTCAACAACCGTTTTCTCGCGGCGTTCGAGGCGGCGGGGATGCGCGTGACCGGGCGGAATCCCGAAAGGGATCTCGTGGAAATCGTCGAATTACCGGAAAAAAGGTTCTTCCTCGCCGTGCAGTTCCATCCCGAGTTCAAGAGCCGACCCGACCGTCCGCACCCGCTTTTCGGCGCCTTCCTGACCGCCTGCCGTCACGCCGTGCGGAGCTTATAACCGCAGCGATACACCGTTTCGATCGACGAAAAACCGATCTTTTTGCGCAGGCGCTGAACGTGCACGTCCACCGTGCGCGTTTCGCCGGGCGATAGGTATCCCCATGCCGTGCGGAGCAATTCCTCGCGCGATATCGCGCGGTCAGAGTTCTCCGCCAGTTTTTGCAGCAGCTGGTATTCCTGCTGTGTCAGTTCACAGGGACGGCCGTCCAGATAAACGGACTGGTTTTCCTCGTATATCGCCAGAACGGCGCTTGATTTGCTTTCCCTCTGAATCGCCATGGTCAGGCACATTTGTATCACCTCACCTATAAGACGAACGCGGACACGCATTTGTTGCAACAAAAAGAAATATTTTTGTAACACAGCCGTCATTTCGGGAATATTGCGTCTATCCGCCGCGCATATTATGTACCAAAAGAGCGACGGAGGAGAGACGAATGGAGCAGACGATTCAACTGACGCGCAGCGGCTGGAGCGCGGAGGAAACCGAGAAATTGTGGAATGAAATCCGGCAGGCGGCGGATACCGGCATTCCGCTTCGCGGCGTGTTCGAGCGCATGGGCCGGGAGCTGGGCAGGAAGCCCAACAGCATCAGAAACTACTATTATATGCAGCTGCGCGAGCGCGGCGGCGAATCCTTCAAACGCGCCGCGCCCTTTCAGGTTTTCACGCAGGAGGAGATCGATTCGCTTCTGCGCGCCGTGCTGATCGCGCGGGGCAGGGGACAGTCGGTGCGCGCGTGCGTGAGCGAACTGGCGGGCGGCGATCATTCGCTGATGCTCAGATATCAGAACAAATACCGCGCCGTCCTGCGCAAGCGTCCCGAATGGATCGCGGCGATCGCGGAGGATCTGCGCGCGCAGGGATACCCCTGCCCCGAGATCGCGCCGCAGGAGGAAACGGACGATATCGGGGCGCTGCGCGCGTCCATATCGCGCAAGGCGAGCGACGCCGGCGACCGCGAGGTGTACCGCGCGCTCGAGGCGCTCGACTGTCTGATCGACAGGGTGACGCAAAAGGAGAATCCTTTGCTTGCCGACAAACTGCGCGTGCGGTGCGATCTGGTGATGATTAAGCTGGAGGATCTGCAGCTGGCCGCGCGCGACATGCTTTCGGTGTGCAAGGAATTCGTCGGCAGCTCGCCCGATATGCGCCTGCGCACGCTCGACAGCTTCTGCGCCGCGCTCGCCGAGCGCGTGACGGCGCTCGAGAACGCCGCGAACTGAACGCCGGGCGCTTACGGAAATATGGAAAACGGGAACCGCGCCTGTCGGTTCCCGTTTACGCATCGATAGACCCGGTCGTTCCTCCCGGGGATGCAACGAAGGGGCGGAGCCCCTTCGTTTCTCATCCGAAACCAGCGACATGCGCGGTGGTTTCGGAACGATTTTCCGCAGAAAATCGGTTCCTTACGCGTTCTTCCGGCCGCGCGGCAAAGCCGCGCAGGAAAAACGTGCAAGCCGAAAAAATGACTTTGTCATTTTTTCGGAGCGTGTCGGCTTTGTCGACACCCAGACGGGAACCGCGCCTGTCGGTTCCCGTTTTTGCGCCTCGGCGTCAGCCCTTGATCGCGCCCGCCATGACGCCCGATATGATGTACTTCTGGCAGCTTAAATAGAAGATCACGATGGGGATGATGCTGATGACGATCAGCGACATGACCGCGCCCAGATCGACATGGCCGTAGCTGCCCTGCAAATACTGGATGTGGATGGGAATGGTCATGTATTTCGTGCGGTCAAGCACCATATAGGGCAGGAGATAATCGTTCCACACCCACATGAGCTCGAGCACGCCCACCGAGACGATGATGGGCTTGAGCATGGGCATGACCACGCCGAAATAGGTGCGCATCGGGCCGCAGCCGTCGATGGCGGCGGCTTCCTCGATTTCAAGCGGCATGCTCTTCACGAAGCCCGTGAACATGAACACCGCCAGTCCCGCACCGAACCCCAGATAGATAACGGGAATGGTGAGCGGCTTGTCCAGCCCCAGCGTCCGCGCGGTGTTGGACAGCGTGAGCATAACCATCTGGAAGGGCACGACCATTGAAAACACGCACATGTAGTACACGACGCGCGAGAGCGGATCGTCCACGCGCGCGATGTACCACGCCGCCATCGAGGTGCACAGCAGGATCAGCGCCACCGAGAGAACGGTGATGGTAAAGCTGTTGGCGGCGGACTGCAGGAAGGGATAATTGCCCGCCATCATGCCCGTCATGTAGTTCTCAAAGCGCATAAAGGTTTCGCCCGTAGGCAGTGCGAAGGGATTGGTGTTGATGGAGGTGTTCGCCTTGAAGGAGTTCATCAGCACCAGCAGAATGGGCAGCATATAGATCACGCTGATGACGGCGAAAACGCCCGTGAGCACCTTTTTGCCCAACGTTTCCCTGTTCGTCATTGCTGCACCTCCTTGCTCCGCGTCGCGCGGAGCTGGATGAGCGCGATGGCGGCGACGAGGAAGAAGAACACGACGGCCTTCGCCTGTCCCAGACCGCGCGACGTGCCGCGCGAGAAATCATTAACGATGTTGAGCGCGAGCATTTCGGTGGTGTGGATCTGCGCGCCGCCCGAGAAAATGAAGGGCTGGCCGCCCGTGAGCACCATGTTCTGATCGTAGAGCTTGAAGGAGTTGGTGAGCGTGAGGAAGGTGCAGATGGTGATGGAAGGCATGACCGTGGGAATGGTGATATTCCACAGCGTCCGCCAGCCGTTCGCGCCGTCGATCTTGGCGGCTTCGAGCATATCCTCGGGCACCGACTGCAGGCCCGCGATGTAGATGATCATCATGTAGCCCACCTGCTGCCAGCACATCAGGATGATCAGCCCCCAGAAGCCGTACGTGGCGTCGAGCTTGATGCCCGCGCCGAAAATCATCGACCAGATGTAGCCCAGCACGATGCCGCCGATGAGGTTGGGCATGAAAAACACGCTGCGGAACAGATTCGTGCCTTTCATCCCCCGCGTCAGCGCGTAGGCGACGGCGAACGCGAGGACATTGATGAACACCAGCGAGGCGACCGCCACCAGCGCCGTATAACCGAAGGCATGGGCGAAGCCCGAGGTGGGGTTGGTGAACGCCCTGACGTAGTTGTCAAAACCGATCCATTTCGCGCCGCTGATGGTGCTGAACTTGCAAAAGGACAGATAAACGCCCTGCACGAATGGCCACAGGAATCCGATGCAGAACGCGACGAACGTCGGCAGCAGGAAAAGAGCAAAGCACCTTTGTATGGGACGGCGGATCAGACGGGAGTTGACTGCCGCCGCTTTGGGCCGCTTGTTTGGTTTCATAGCCGCTCCTTGATGTCGTCCGAATGAGGAAGGGGAGCGGGGTTTCGCCCGCTCCCCTCGAGAGATGGTTTTGCTTACTGGTTGGCGTACTCGTTCGCCCAGCCCTGCACGTACGCGGCGACGACATCGTCCCAGGTCGCGCCGGCGGAATACTGCGTCATCGCGGCGACGATGCCCGCGCGCCAGTTGTCCACGTTCGGCGTGTAGTTGAACGCCCAGCTGACGACGTAGTTGCCGTCGGCGAGATACTTGTTGGCATCATTGAAGAATACGTTGTCGGACGCTTTGGCGGCCTTGAAGGGGATGGGGCCGAACTGCTCCGCCATCATCGCGGTGCCTTCATCCGAGGTCACGACCCAGTAGAGGAAGTCCAGCGTCGCCTTCTGGTTGGCTTCGGAAACCTTGCAGTTGACCGCCCAGCAGTTCTCGGTGCCGCAGCACAGGCCGGCCTTTTCCTCGCCCTCGACGCCGCAGTAGATCGGGACCATCGCCAGATCATCGGCCTTCATGGCGAATTTGCCGGTCAGGTTGGCGTATTCCCACGTGCCGTTCTGGAAGAACACGGCCTTGCCTTCGCCGAATTCGGCTTCGGCCTGATCGCCCGTCGCCGTCGCCAATTTGTCGGGAGCGGTGGCGGAATTGTTGATGTACAGATCCCAGATCAGCTTGAAGTTGTCAAGGTATTTGCCCGTCACGGTCGCGGGCTGCGCGGTGACGTGATCGTCGCGGAATTCATAGTACAGGGGCATGTTGGTAAGATGGCCGGAGAAGCGCCAGGAGGAGGAGCTGTCCATGCCCGAGGAGGTGAAGGCGTCGAAGCCGAGCTCGGCCGCGCGCGCGTGGATATCCTCGGCGATGGCTTTCAGCGAGGCAAAATCCTTGATGTCGGTCACGGCGTAGCCGGCTTTCTGGAGCAGCGCCTTGTTGACGATGATGCCGAACGCTTCGTAGCAGTAGCCGACGCAGAAGGCTTCGCCGTTCTCGCCGAAGAGGTTGAATTCCTCGGTCGTCAGTTCCTTGTAGAAGTCGGTTTCCTTGAGATCGAGGCAGTACTCGTCCCACGTGTCAAGGCCGGCCTGATTGCCGCACTGGAACAGCGTGGGCGCGGCGGCGCCCTTGTCCATTTCGGTGGTCAGGGTTTCCTGATAGGTGCCCGAAGCGGCGGTGACGACGGTGACGGGCACGCCCGTTTTCTGGGTATAGGTCGCCGCGAGCGCCTGCCACGCGGCGTCGGCTTCGGGCTTGAAATTGAGGAAATACACCGCTCCGTCCTCGGCGGAAGCGATGCCCGCGAGCATGGTCATTGCGAAGGTCAGTGCCAGTACCAGTGCCAAGAGTTTCTTCATGGGTGGAATCCCCTTTCTATTACGCGGCGACACGCCGCGGTTGGGCTGGTTCGGACAGGAAAGAAACCGTGATATCGTCCGATCGATTCTGTCCGCTCCTTGCAATAAATCATATCATTTCTTGTGAAATATGTCAATAGGAATCCGATGATTCTTGTCTATTTCGTTCTTCTCTCCCCGCTTTTGAAAAATGGCTTGCAATTTCTGCGCGCCTGTGATAGAATACTCAAGCTGTCATCGGAGAGCATCGCGGTTTTCCGCGTCCTTGTACGAAATTCACCGGGGGGTATAGAAAATGGGCAAGTTTTGTGAAGTATGCGAGAAGGGTCTCATGACCGGGCATAACGTCAGCCATTCCAACCGCAAGAGCAGCCGCACCTGGGCGCCCAACGTCCAGAAGATCCGCGTGCTGGTCAACGGCCGCCCGATGCGCCTGAACGTGTGCACGCGCTGCCTGCGCAGCGGGTACGTGCAGCGCGCCGCATCGGCTCCCGCCGTTACCGAGGAAGCGTAAGCCTTTCGACGCCGTAAAGCGCCGTCTGTTCGGACGGCGCTTTTGTCGTAGGTCTTTTCACGCGCCGCGCGGGATCGCCCTGTGCCGGCGGCAGCCCGCGCCTCGCCCCGGCCGCGCGCGTGTGTGATGCGGCGCTTGGCGTCGGGCGCGGTTATATGCCCATATCGTCCAGCCACTCGCCGGTCAGCAGCCCGCGCGTGCCGTGCTTTTCTTCGGCGCGGCGCGCCGCGACGCCCTGAATCAGGCAGGCGGCTTCAAGCGGCGAGGGCAGGCGCTGCGCGAGGAACGCCGCGAGAACGCCCGCCAGTCCGTCGCCGCTCCCGCCCTTGGCGAGCGCCGGGGTGCCCACGGTGTTGAGCGCGCGCGCTTTGCCGTACCCGGCGATCACCGAGACGGCGTTTTTGAGGATGACGCGGCAGTCGTATTTGGCCGAGATCGCTTCGGCGCTCTCCAGCGGATAGTCGAGAATTTCGTCGACGGGAACGTTGAGCAGCCGCGCCGCCTCGCCCGGATGCGGCGTCAGCACGCTGCGCTCGTTCAGCGTCATGGGATGCCTTGCTAAAAGGTTCAGCGCGTCGGCGTCCCAGACCGTGGGGACGTTTTCATCATATAATGAAAGAATATTACGCCATACGGCGTCGGTCGCCGTCAGCCCGCAGCCGATCAGCAGCGCGTCGCGCGCCGGCGGCCGGGCAATCGCCGATTCGACGGGCATACACATGGCGTTGGGCACGAGCGTTTGCAGCACGGGCATGATATCGCCCGGGCACGCCAAGGTAACCAGTCCCGCGCCCGCGCGCAGCGCGCCCTTCGCCGCCATCGCCGCCGCGCCCGCCATGCCGGGACTGCCCGCGCAGATCGTTACGCGCCCGCAGTCGCCCTTGCTCGCGCCGACAGCGCGGCGGGGGATCAATAAGGGAAGATCGCTTTCGTCGGCGGCGGTCAGCGCCTGATCGCCGGCGTCGGCGCGCGGCAGGGGCAGGGGAGACAGCGCGATGTCGCCGACGAGATCGCGCCGACGCGTCAGGTACAGGCCGGTTTTCTCATAACCGAGCGTTACCGTCAGATCGGCGCGGAAGCACGCGCCGGGGACGCGTCCGCTCGTGCCGTCCAGCCCCGAAGGGAGATCGACGGCGACGCGCGGCGCGTTCATGGCGTTCATCCGCGCGATGGCGTCCGCCGCCGCGCCCTCGGGCGCGCGCGACAGCCCCGTGCCGAACAGACAGTCGATCACGGCGTCAAAGGATTCCGTTTCGGCGATCTCCTGCGCGCATTTTCCGCCGAGCGCCCGGTAAAACCTTTCGTTTTCTTTCGCCTCGGCGGTGGACGGCTCGATGACCCGCCAGACGACGGCGTCCGCGCCGAGGATGAGCGCCATGCGCGCCGCCGCGTAGCCGTCGCCGCCGTTGTTGCCGCCGCCGCAGGCGAACAGAAGGCGCTTGCCCGCGAGCGAACCGAGCCGCTTTTCAAGCGCCTCGACCACGCCGCGCGCCGCGTATTCCATCAGCAAAAGGGGCGACACGCCGCGCGCGAACGCCGCTTCCTCGATTTGACGCATCCGCGCCGCCGTAACGATTTCCCTCATGGTTCTCCCTCCGCGACGGCGACGGCCGCCGCCACGCCGCCGTCGTGCGTGACGGACAAATGGATTCGTGCGATGCCGCGCGCGTTCGCCGCCGCGAGCGCGCCGCCCGTCAGCGCGTATATCGGCGCGCCGAGATCATTGTGGACGACCGATACCTCGCGCAGTTCAAAGCCCGCCACGCCCGTGCCCAGCGCCTTGGCGAAGGCCTCCTTGGCGGCGTAAATCCCCGCCGCCGACTGCGCGGAGGACGCGCCGCGCGAGGCGATGTACGCGCGTTCGTCCTCGCTGAAGAAGCGCGCGAGAAAGCGCGGACGCGCCAGCATATCCCGCATCCGCGACAGATCGCACAAATCGATGCCGACGCCGACGATCATGTCCTTGCGAACAGCGCGGCGTTGGCGATGGCGCGCGCCGTCACCTCGGCGGCGGCGGCGCAGAGCTTGACAAAATTGACCTCGGCGCCGATGCGCCCGGTGGCGAGGGCGAACATCGTGTCGCCGTCCATTTGCGTGTGAACGGGACGGATGGTGCGCGCCAGCCCGTCGTGCGCGACGTCGGCCAGCCGGTTCGCCTGCTCCTTGGACAGCTTGCAGTCGACGGCGACGACGCCGATGGTGGTGTTGCTGCCCGGCGCGGGGATGCGGATGGGCTGCGGCGCGGGCGCGTGGCCGTACAAAAGGCCTTCGGCGGGCACCGGCGTTCCGTCCGGCATACGTCCGCAGGCGAGCGGCTTGCCCGTGACGGGATGATACACGTCGCCCACCGCGTTGACGGCGACGATCGCGCCTACCGTGACGCCCTCGGGCAGCGTGATCGACGCCGAGCCGACGCCGCAGTCCGCCGGGATCGCGCCGGGAATGAGCTTGCCCACCGTCGCGCCCGCGCCCGCGCCGAATTTGCCCTGCTGAACCGTCTTGTCGGCATTCATGCAGGCGGCGCGGCCCATCGCGGCGTCGGGGCGCACGTTGGGATCGCCGATGGAGAGATCAAACAGCACGGCGGCGGGCACGATGGGCACGCGGGCGACGTCCATATCCAGTCCGACGCCCATTTGCTCCAGGTACCGCATCACGCCGCTCGCCGCGTCCAGCCCGTAGGCGCTGCCGCCCGCGAGCACGACGGCGTTGACGTTTTCCACCAGATTGCCGGGCTTGAGCACGTCGGTTTCCCGCGTGCCGGGCGCGGCGCCGCGCACCGATACGCCGCCCGTCGCGCCGTCCTTGCCGCACAATACGACGGTGACGCCCGTGCGCGCCTTCGCGTTTTGCGCCTGCCCCACGCGAATGCCGTGGACGTCGGTTATCACGCCGTCAAAGCCTGTGTCCGCCATGATTACGCCTCCCCGATCCGTTGGTCGAGCCAGTCGGCGAGATCGCGCGTGATCTCGTCGCGATTGATTTCGTTGAAGATTTCATGCCGCGCGTCGGGATAAAGCGTCATGGACACGTCCCGCACGCCGGCGTCCCTGTATTCCTCGCAAACCCGCTTCACGCCCGCGCCCATGCCGCCCACGGGATCGCGGCCGCCCGAGAGCAGCAGGATCGGCAGATCCTTTCGGACGCCGTTCAGCCGCGATTTTCGCGTCAGCGCTTTCAGGCTGCCGAAGAAATCGTAAAACGCGCGCCCCGTGAACACGAAGCCGCAGAGCGGATCGGCGACGTAACGATCGACCTCTTTTTCGTCGCGGGATAGCCAGTCGAACGCCGTGCGCGACGGCTCGAAAGCCTTGTTATTGGAAGAAAACGCGATCTGATCGACGAGCTTCGCGGGCTTTTTCGGCGCGCTCAACCATGCCAGCGTTTTGCCCGCCGCGCACAGCGCCTTGCCGTAGTACCCCGTGCCGCTCAAGACGAGCGCGGCGATATCGTTCCCGTATCGCAGCGCGTACTCGCGCGCCGCGAAACTGCCCATCGAGTGCCCCAAGAGGACGATTGGCTTGCCCGGAAAGCGCCCGCGCAGCGCCTCGGTCACGGCGCGCGCGTCTGTTATCACGGCGTCCCAGCCGTTCCGATCGGCGAAGTATCCGATTTTGTCGGCCGCGCAGTCCTTGCCGTGCCCGCGATGATCGTGCCCGGCGACGGCGTACCCGCGCGCGCACAGCGCCCGCGCCAGCCGATCGTACCGCGCGATATGCTCCGCCATGCCGTGCAAAATCTGCACGACGGCGCGCGGTTCGGCTTCGGGCAGCCACAGCGACAGATCGATCGCATACCCGTCCGTTTCGCGCGGCGCGACGGGAACGCGCGTGAGCGTGACGATTTCCACCCGTATCACTCCTTATTTTTCCGTCTGGTACAGCCCGATCTTTTTGTAAACCTTGCGCAGCGTTTTGTTGGCGAGATAGCTCGCGCGCTCGGCGTTGCCGCGCAGCATATCGTTCAGAGCTTTCTTGTCGGCGACGATTTCGTTGTAGCGCGCCTGAATGGGCGTCAATTCGGCGATGACGGCCTCGGTCGCGGCGTCCTTGAGCGCGCCGTAGCCCAGCCCCTCGAGCGACCGCACCGTTTCCTCCATCGTGCGCCCGGTCAGCACCGACAGGATGGTGAGCAGGTTGGACACGCCCGGCTTGTTCTCGGGATCAAAACGGATTTCGCCGTCGCTGTCGGTGACGGCGCGCTTGAGCTTGCGGCGGATGTCGTCCTTGCCGTCGAGCACGGCGATAAAGCTTTCCTCCGGGTCCGACTTGCTCATCTTGCGCGTCGGCTCGGTCAGGCTCATGATTTTCGCGGTTTCCTTGCGGATGTACGGCTCGGGGATGGCGAACACGTCGCCGTACACGCCGTTGAAGCGCTGCGCGATGTCGCGGCAGATCTCGACGTGCTGCTTCTGATCGACGCCGACGGGCACGAGATCGGTCTGGTACAAAAGGATGTCGGACGCCATCAGCACGGGATAGGTGAACAGCCCGGCGTTGATATTATCGGCGTGCTTGGCTGATTTATCCTTGAACTGCGTCATGCGCGAAAGCTCGCCCATATAGGTGTAGCAGTTGAGAATCCACGCAAGCTCGGCGTGCGCGGGGACGTGGCTCTGCACGTAAATGATGTTCTTCACGGGGTCCAGTCCGCAGGCGACGTACAGCGCGGCGAGGCTCGTCGTGCGTTTGCGCAGCGCCGCCGGGTCCTGCCTGACCGTCATGGCGTGCAGGTCGACCACGCAGTACAGGCAGTCGGCGTCGCCGAACAGCGTGAAATTGCGCAGCGCGCCGATATAGTTGCCCAGCGTGATATTCCCGGAGGGCTGAATGCCCGAAAACACCGTTTTTTTCTTTTCCGCCGCGCCGTCCATGAACATGCCATCTCCTTATCCATCGAATGCCGGAATTGTACCATATTTTTCTCCCGTACGCAAGCGTGCGCAGGAGGAATCCGGCGGCGTCCGCGGCGGCGCGCGCGCAGAAACCGTCGTTGTTTTGCGTTCGCCTGTGAAGATTTGGTCGCTTT
Source organism: uncultured Oscillospiraceae bacterium (assembly GCA_964459985.1). Classification (GTDB taxonomy): domain Bacteria; phylum Bacillota; class Clostridia; order Christensenellales; family Aristaeellaceae; genus CAYWOS01. The sequence goes on along the minus strand of CAYWOS010000006.1, from coordinate 60,810 downwards.
TTCGCCGATTTTCACTGGATTTTTTCGCGAAGACGTGCTATAATGCTGCTCTATTCTTATAAGCAGGTGATTTTGATGTTTGACGTGAACTGGACCGAGTCCATTATTCGGGTGCTGATCGCCGTGCTGGTGGGCGGCGCGATCGGCGTCGAGCGCGAGTATAAAAACCGCCCCGCCGGAATGCGGACGCACGTACTGGTATGCCTCGGCGCGTGCGTGATCGCGCTGGTCGAATGCATGATTCACAACGAATTGCTCTCGGCGGGCGGCGAGGACGGCATCACGCTCAATATCGGGCGTCTGTGCGCCCAGGTCATCAGCGGCATCGGCTTCCTCGGCGCGGGCACGATCTTCGTATCGCAGAAGAAAATCGCCGGTCTGACCACCGCCGCCAGTCTGTGGAACGTCGGATGCCTCGGGCTGATGATCGGCTACGGCTTTTACTGGATCGCGATCATCGTGTGCGTGATCGTATTGATCGTGCTGACGTTTTTGCAGCGCATCATCCGCGTCAACGCCGTCAAGCGCGTGGAGATCCGCTTCACGCACCGCACCGAAACGCTGGCGTATATCAACGATTTCTTCCAGAAAAGCGGCATCAAGGTGCTCGACCTCGACTTTCACATCGAATCGGTCAGCGAGGCCAAGGACGCCGAGCAGGACCTGTACACCAACCTCTATACGCTGCATCTGCCCGCGCGCATGAGCTACATCGACATCGTGAGCTATCTGTCGGCGTATCCGCACGTCCAGATCGTCCGCACCTGCAACACGTAAGCGTTCACGGAGGCGCGCAATGGAGAATATGCTCGGGAAAACCTTTCCCTCGCTCGGGAAAAGAATCCTGTACGCCTATATCGCCGCCTATCCCGCGTTCAAGCCGGTCGAAGGCATTCCCGCCGAATCACAGAGGCAGATGCACGCGTTTCTGCGCGATATGCTGACGGCGTATTACGAAAACCACGCCATGATCGGCGTCGGCGAGGAACAGGACGACTGCTATTTGGGCGGGCAGCTCAATAACAGCCGACCCGAGCTGATCAAGGCCATGGAGAAAATCGAGGGCAAGTTCGTCGCCGCCGTCGAGCCGATGATCGAGCTGGGCGCGCACGGCGAGGCGACCGACGGGAAATGGGTCGTCGAAAAGGCCGATAAAGCCGTCTCCAAGGCGCTTCGGGAACGGCTGGAGGCGCTCGGGCTGACGGTCGCGCAGACCAAGGCGGAAACGATCATATCATCCGATAAATACCCGCGGATGTTTACGGCGTGGCGCGCGTACGCTGCCGCCGACGATCGGGGCGCGCAGAAGATCACGCGCGTCGTCGCCTTTATCTACCAGAAGTATCTCGGCAGGGTCTATACCGCCGCCGAGCAGTTCGCCGCGCTGATTCCCGATCGCGCGGCGCTCGAGCGGCTGGAGGACTTCTTCCGCGCGCGCGGGTTCGTCTGCTCAAACGACGACCTTGCGAATAAAACGCGCTTCGCGTACGTCAAATGGCTCAAGGAGTACGCGGGCGGCGAAACGGCGTCGATGCGCGTCAGCCTCAATTGGCGCAAGGATCGGCAGCTGATCTTTGAGTTCCGCGTGCCGGCGTTCCGGCTGCTTTTAAAGGAGTACGGAACATGGGACGAGGAAACGCGCGCGTTCGTGTTCGGCCGCCTTAAGACCTGCGACGGCTGCGGCTACTGCACGCAGACCGACAAAACGGGCAGGCGTCCGCGCCTGTGCGCGGAACTGGTTTCGGGCGGCGAAACGGCGCTCAAGTGCCCGCTTTTTCCGTGGTTCACATGGAACGATCCGGCGCTGCGCGGGATGGACAAGCTGCTTTCGCTGTTTGAGAAGGCGGACGCAGGAATGGCGTAAAGCCGCTTCCTTCGCCGTCCCGGACGCCGCGCGCAAAATCGTATACGTTCGGCGCATCAAGTGTATAGCGCCGGGGCTTGTCAAGCCTTTCCGTCCGGCGTATAATCGGACGCAGCATACAGCGAAGGGAGACGATCGAATTGGACAAACCCGTATTGCTCATCATGGCGGCGGGGCTGGGCAGCCGCTTCAAGGGACAAAAGCAGGTGACGCCTGTGGACGACGCCGGGCATTTGATCATCGACTACACGATTTACGACGCGCGGCGCGCCGGCTTTGACACGGTGATCTTCGTCGTCAAGGAGGAAATGCGCGAGGCGTTCCACGCGGCGATCGGGCGCCGTATCGAGCGCGATATCAACGTAAAATACGCCTATCAGAAGCTCTGCGACGTCCCCGAGGGCATCGTGATCCCGGAAGGAAGGCAAAAGCCGTGGGGCACGGCGCACGCCGCGCTGTCGGCGAGGCATCTGATCAACGGCCCCTTCGCCGTCGTCAACGCCGACGACTTCTACGGGCGCTCGGCGTTCCAATCCATATACGATTTTCTCGCGGCGTCGGACGGCGCGACGGAGCACGCGATGGTCGGCTATCGCATTGAGAATACGCTGACCGAGAACGGCACCGTTTCGCGCGGCATTTGTCAGGTAGACGGCGAAAACTGCCTGACCGATATCGTCGAGCGCCTGACCATCGCGGCGCGTCCGGGCGGCGCGGCGTATACCGAGGACGACTGGACAACCGAAACCTTCCTGCCCGACGGCACGCAGGTATCGATGAATATGTGGGGCTTCGGGCTTGACATGATGGGCGAGATCGAAAGGCGCTTCAAGCCCTTCATGCTGGAAAACCTGCCCAAGAACCCGCTCAAATGCGAGTATTTCCTGCCGTATGTGCCCGGACAGATGATCCGCGAGGAACAGACGAGAATCCGCGTTCTGCCTTCGCGCGACCGCTGGTACGGCGTCACCTATCCCGACGATCTGCCGATCGTCAAGGCCGCCGTCGCGCGCATGAAGGCGCAGGGCGTTTATCCCGGGCAGCTCTGGAGCGAGTAAAGGAGGCATCCGCATGAACAGACAGTGGCCGCTCGATACGGCGCTCGCGTTCGATCCGATCATCGGCGAAAAGGATCGCGACGGCGTTCAGGGCGTTCAGATCCTGAACGACGGGCGCGTCCATATCCGCCTGATCGCGCCGGACGCGCGGCGCGTGGAGCTGGATCAGTTCGGCAGCGTGAGCGCGTTTGAGAAAGCGCCGGACGGCGCGTGGGAGCTGACGGCCGATCTGGGCAGAGGGTTCAAGTATTTCTTCCTCAAGATCGACGGCGCCGACGTGATCAGCCCCTATCTGCCCATCGGGTACGGCTGCTGCCGTCCCATGAACTTCGTGGATATTCCCGTACCGGGCGAGGAATTTGACGCGCTGCGCGAGATCCCGCACGGCGCGGTCGCGCGCAGGTATTACCTGTCATCGGTGACGGGAAAGACCGAAAGCTGCCTTGTCTACACGCCGCCCGCGTATACCGAAAGCGGACGGTATCCCGTGCTCTACCTGCAGCACGGGTACGGCGAAAACGAGACGGGCTGGGTGTATCAGGGGCATTTGTGCCGCATCGCCGACGGGCTGATCCATGACGGGCGCGCCGCCGAGATGGTGATCGTCATGGGCAACGGCATGGCGCAAAAGGATTTTTCGACCGAAAGGACGCTGTTCACGCGCTTGCTGATCGCCGATCTGATCCCGTATATCGAGCGCGAGTACGCCGTGAACAACGACAAATGGAGCCGCGCGATGGCGGGCTTGAGCATGGGCAGCTATCAAACGAGCATCGTCACGCTGACGCACCCCGAACTGTTCGGCTACGCGGGGCTGTTCAGCGGCTTTCTGCGCGCGCCGTGGGGCGACGCGGACGAGCCGCACCTCAAGGCGCTGGACGACGCCGAAACGTTCCGCCGCGCGTACCGCGTGTTTTTCCGCGCGATGGGCACCGAAGACACCTTCTGGCATCGGTTTGCCGAGGACGACGATTATCTGGCCGGCAGGGAGCTGCCCATCATCCGCCAGACCTACGGCGGCGGGCATGACTGGACGGTCTGGCGGCGCTGCATTCACGATTTTCTGCCGATGCTCTTTCGGGAATGACGGACGGGCGCGCGGGGAAGCTCCGCGCGTCTTTACTTTTGAAAGGATGCGCGAGGTATGAACGCCGACATGACATTGGAAACGACCGGGCAGGACTGGGCGAATCACATTTCGCATGAGACGAGCGGGAACGGCGCGTCGTGTCTTGCGGCGCTGCTTTCGGGCAAACCCGACGAGGATGCGCTGCGCCTGGCGATTGATGATCTGATCGATATGCAGCCCGTGCTGGGCTGTCGTTTTGACGACGCGCGGCCGTCGCCCGTCTGGACGCCCGCGCGCGGCGCGGCATTCTTTGAAACGCTTGACGCCGACGATCTTTGCGGCGGGCTGAACGCGTTCATGCGCGGCGATCCGGTCCGGGACGCGGCGATGAAGGCCGCGCTGGTCGCGACGCCGGGAGAAACCGCGCTTTGTCTCGCGCTGGATCACGCGGCAGTCGACGGCGGCGGCGCGAAGCGATGCCTGTCGCTGCTGATCGACTGCTATAACGCGCGCCTTTCGGGACGGCGGCCGGACGCGCGCGTCTGCGCCGATCGCTCGGACGCGCCGGTTTTCGCGCGGTGCGGGCTTTCGGATCCCCGCGCGGCGATCAGGCGCGAGGCCCCCGCGTCCGGCGCGCCCGCGACGGTGCCGTTCATCGGCACGGACGGACGGCAAACGGAATACCGATGGCTGTCGCTGCCGCTTTCCGCCGTCAGGCGTCCGGGCGGCACGGTGAACGACCGCCTGATCGCCGCGCTGGCGATGGCGCTGTCGGCGCGGCGGACGGGCCGCGAGCGGACGGAAATCCATCTGACGGTTGATCTGCGCCGTTATCTCGACGATGCGTCCGCGCCCGCCGCCGCCAATCTGTCGGGCATGGAATCGGTCGTCGCGGAGGTTTTGCCGGAATCGTCCTATGAACGCGTCGTCGAGGAGGTCCGCGCGCAGACGTCGGTCATTAAAAGCGGCCGCCCCGGGATATCCGGCGCGGCGATGATGACCTATATGCGGACGATGCCGTACGCCAAGGCGCGGGTATATCTGACCGGCGCGGGGGAAAAGAGCCGCGCGTCGGGCGTCGCCGCGCCGATTCTGTCCAATCTCGGCTTGGTCGCCCCGGGCGCGCTCGCGCTGGGCGGGATCGCCGTCAGGGGCGTCGTTCCGCTTCTGCCGGCCATGCGCGCGCCCGCCTTCATGCTGGGCGCCTGCGGGTACGGCGGCGAACTGACGATATCGGCGGGTTTCTACGCCGGGGAGCGCGCGGGGAGCGATGTCGGGCGGCTGCTTGAGGACATACGCGACCGGCTGATCGGCGAAACCGTATCATAAACGAAAAAGCGCTCATCGCGCGGCCGCCGGGAAGACGTCGTGCGCGGGGCAGCTTTGCGGCGGCGGAAGGCGCGTCGAATGCGCCTCGCCGCCGTTTTGTTTCATTAGAAATAGACGCCCGCGTAGGTCGGCTTTTTGACGAAGGTATTCCGGAACGCCTCGATGTTGCGTTCGCAGCGCACGTCGTCGCGCAGCAGCGCCGCGTCGAAGGCCACGCCGCCCGTGACGAGCTGCGAGAACGCCTGCACGCTCATTTCGGCGTCGGCGGGCGCGTCGGTCGGCTTGACACGATCCCCGTCGACAAGGTACCGGCCCGAGTTTTCGGGCAGGAAATCGTCGCGGATATCAACGATAAAGCGCGCGCCGCACTTTTTGACGCCCTCCAGCGCGCGGCGACAGTCAAGCGCGCGAATCATGAAATTGGCGCTGCTCTCGGCGGTCACGTCGTACGGCTCGACTGTAATCCACGGCAGGGGAACGCCGTCGGGCAGCGCGATGCGGATTTTCTTGAACTCCGCGCTGAGACGGTACAGAAAGCCGAGCAGCTTTCGGAAGCCCGCGCCCGTCGCGTACGCGAAATCGACGACGCGCAAAACATTGTTGCCCTCCTCGCGCTCGCGCGTGTAGCAGACGTAAGCCGCCGGCGCGCCGCCGTCCTCGATCGCGTAGGCGTATCGGTTGCCCGTATAGGGATCGCTTTTGAGCAGATCGTTCATGCATTTGCTGTCGCGCCCGAGCGCCAGATTGAAGGCGGACGTGAACGCCTCGTACACGGGGAGCAGCGCCGCGCGGTCGTCCCCGGGCGGCAGCATACGCGCGTCGATATCACCGGCAAAAGGCTTGAGCTGATCAAAACCAAAGGTGCAGACCGTTTCGACGCGCCCCGTCTCAAACCCGAATTTCCTGTAAAACGGATGGCTGAAGGGGTACAGCCCCGAAAACACGCAGCCGTCGGCGCGCGCCTGCTGAAGAATCGCGCCGATGAGATCGCGCACCGCGCCGCCGCGCCGGTAGGCCGGGTGCGTCGCCACGCCGCCGACGCCGGAAAAGGCGTACCGACCGCCGTCCAGACGCATGGTTAAGCGATTGTCGAGCACGGAAGCGATCAATTCGCCGCCGTCGGTGAACGCGCCGAAGCCGAGCGTCGAATCCGACAGGCTTTCCTTTGCTTGCCGGTCGTATTCTTCCCGCGTCATTTCGTAAAGATAGCACATGCTGTGCAGCTTCATCAGCGCTTCGCCGTCGTCCGCGCCGAGCCTTCTGATCTTCATGGAATCTCCCTCCCGTTCCGCCACAGCATACCGTATATCCCGTTTTTTGTCAAACCGAATCGCGCCGGTCGAGCGTCCGCCGCGCGGCGGCGCGAAGACGAAAAGACCGCCGCGCTTCCGGCTGCGCGGCGACCAGACCATCGACAAACCCGGTCGTTCTTCCCGGGGATGCAACGAAGGGGCGGAGCTCCTTCGTTTCTCATCCGAAACCAGCGACATGCGCGGTGGTTTCGGAACGATTTTCCGCAGAAAATCGGTTCCTTACGCGTTTTCCGACCGCGCGGCAAAGCCGCGCAGGAAAAACGTGCAGACCGAAAAAATGACTTGTTCATTTTTTCGGGGCGTGTCGACTTTGTCGACACGCAAACCGCCGCGCTTCCGGCTGCGCGGCGGCTTCCCTTTGGTTTTCACGCGTGAGACAGCGATTTCATAGAATGCGGGTGTTACCGCGCGAAGAGCTGCGTCACGTACACGAAGCCGTTGTCGTCGACGCACACGCCGACGCCCACCTTGGTCCATTGGCTGCCCAGAATGTTGTGACGGTGGCCTTCGCTGCTCATGAAGGCGGCCTCCGCCTTGGTCACATTGGCGTGGTGCGCGATGTTCTCACCGACGCCGTTGAAGGCGTAGCCGAAGGACTGGAGCATAGCGGAAGCATTTCCATATGTAGGAGAAGTATGAGAGAAGTAATTGTTCGCCTTCATATCGCAGGACTTGAGGCGCGCGTAGCGCGACAGCTCGGCGTCGATGGGCAGCGCGGCAAGCCCGTTCGCCGCGCGGTCGCTGTTGATCAGGTTCCACACTTTTTCCTCTTGCAATGAGATATCATCCGTTGTATAATGCTCCGTGCTCGGCGCGGGCTTGGTCGTCGGCGCGGGCTTGGTCGTCGGCGCGGCCGTGGGATTCGCCGCAGGCGGAAGCGTGGGCTGCGCGGCGGGCGGGTTGGTCGCCTCGGGCGCGGGATTGCAGTTTTCGCATTCCCCGCAGTCGGCGTTCGTCTGGCAGGACGGGCAGAGATTGTCGCAGCTTCCGGCGCATCCCGTGTTCGCGCGGTACGGCCATCCCGAGAACCCGAACTGCGAGGCAGGCGCTCCGCTGGCCAGCGCGGGAGCGGCGATCAGACAGAAACAAACCGTCCATGACAGAATCATTCGTACCTTTTTCATGAAATGTCCTCCTTTGTTACGATAGTGTTACGATCGCAACGGAATCGTAATACAAAACACCCCCGGAATCAAGGCTTCTGGCAGCAATCTGCCATGGGAAATACCGGCAGGAAAATGGAGGTTTGTCTATGGCGATGGTGAAATGTCCCCGCTGCGAACTGAACTATATCAATGAAGACGAGGGCTTCTGCAAGATCTGCAAGCGCGAGATGAAGGGCGAAAAGCATCAGGAGGACATCGAAATCTGCACGGTGTGCAACGAAGCGCCCGCGCTGCCGGGCAAGGATGTCTGCCTGTTCTGCCTCAAGGAAATGAGCAAAAACGACGACGAGGACGCGGACGAGGAAGTGGCGGCCTCGCCGGACGAACCCAATCTGGATATCGATCCCGTCAGCACGATGGATGAAATCATTCCCGACATTCAGGAGGACATTCCCGAGAGGGAATACGACGAGATCGACAGCGATCTTTCGCTCGACGAGCTCGGCGAGGAAGAAGCCGAAAACGACGACGACGACGCGGACGAGACCGATTCCGACTGACGCATGAGAGTATTCGCAATCGGGGATCTGCACCTGCCCGGCGGGGACGACAAGCCGATGGCTGTGTTCGGCTCGCACTGGGAAGGGCATTTCGACCGGGTGCGCGACGCGTGGCGGCGTCTGATCGATCGGGACGATCTCGTGCTGATCCCGGGCGATATCAGCTGGGCGATGCAGATCGAACGCGCGCTGCCCGATCTGCGCGCCATCGGCGAATTGCCCGGGCGCAAGATCATTCTTCGCGGCAATCATGACTACTGGTGGTGCGGCATTTCGAGGCTGCGCGAAGCGCTGCCCGAGGGTATGTACGCGCTGCAGAACGACGCGATCAAAATCGGCGGGCTGGCCGTGTGCGGCTCGCGCGGCTGGACGCTGCCCGACGGGACAGACGCGGAAAACGAGCGTATCTACGCGCGCGAGCTGATCCGGCTGGAACTGTCGCTCAAGCAGGGCGAAAGGCTCGGCGGCAGGCTGCTGGTGATGACGCACTACCCGCCGCTGAACGAGCACGCCGGGGAAACGGCGGCGTCGGCGCTGATGGAGCGCTTCGGCGTGAGGAACGTCGTTTACGGGCACCTGCACGGCGCGTCGCTACGCGGCGCGTTCAACGGCGAGAAAAACGGCGTCCGCTATGACTGCGTATCCTGCGACGGCATCGGGTTTTGCCCGAAACTCATTCTGGACGAGGGCGCGCCTTCCGATGAAGCGGTCGGGCGCGGCGAGATTTCGACTTGATCATCCTATAAGCGCGGAGGGCGGATATATGGCTCTCCGCGCTTTTTTGTTTTTGGCCCGGCCGGGGCGGCCCGTTCCCACGATGTGGCGGACGGGGGATGAAAAACCGCTGTTCGGTCGGATATTTTTGTTCATTTCGCCGCGCGAGGGGCGCGCCGTCCCAAGCGGTGGTGGAGAGATGGCGGCGCTCGCACAATATGTGGAATTCTGAACAAAATATGAACTTTCCCAAAAGCCCGCTCCAAGCCGCAAGGAGAAAAGTTCATCTGTTATCCATAAAAATATACATACATTACTATGCAAAATATCCATATGTATTGAGGCGAATAAAAACGCTTGTTCGTATACAAAATGTTGTATACAAACAAGCGTTCTTATTATTTTGTCATGATCAGGAATTATGTTACGGTTGTGTTTCCCAAAGAACGCGCGGCGGTTTGGCAGGACGCTTGCAATCGCTCAAAAAGTGGGTTAAAATGGTGACCAAGGCAAGAATAGTGGCGGATTGATGGCAGATTGTGTGGTGGAAACATGGCGGATGAGCAAATGGGACGTTCACCGTCCGGACAGTTGCCGGACGGGGATCAGCGCGCTTCCGCTTCCGCGACCGTCAGGCGCGTCAGGCGCTACCGCCTTCGCCGGGGCGCGCCGCCGCCTCCGCCTGCGTGGTACGGCTTTTCGGGGACGTACACGCACGGCGTCGACGCCAAGGGACGCATGATCATCCCCTCGTCGTTCAGGGAGCATCTGGGGCATACGTTCGCCGTCGCGCCGTCCATGGATTTCAGCGCGGTCGCCGTGTATCCGCTCGCGGCGTGGGCCGCGCAGCGGGACGAGCTGCTTTCGCTGTGCGACAGGGACGCGCGCCTGCGCCCGGTGCTCGAGCAGTTCAGCAAGTACAGCTACACCGACAGCGAGGTCGACGCGCAGGGCAGGCTGCTGCTGCCGCAAAAGCTCCGCTCATGGCTGCTCAAGGATGTGCGCGAGGTCGAGATCAACGGCGCCGTCACCTACATCCGCGTCATTGACAGCATGGCGGGCGCCAAGCAGGATCAGGACTTCCTGACCGATCATCCCGACGTGCTGGCGCTCATCGCGCAGGCGCAGCAGAAGAATATTTGAACAACCGGGAGGATATACTGAAATGCCGCAGGGAAGGGGAAACGCGCAGTACGCTGTCGCCGGCACGCAAAGCATGCCGGGCGTCCGCATGAACGTGCGCAGCAGCGTATACGTGCCGGACGGCGACGACGCCGGGCGCGCCTCCTTCTACGCCGGCACGGAGCCGCCCGCGCGCAGGTTCAGATCGCCCACCGTCACGCGCAGGAGCGGCTTCATCTTCCTCGCGGCGCTGACGCTCGTGATGATTTTCACCGTGGCGACCAAGCTCTACGAGCGCTCCGAGATCAGCAAGGCGATCACGCAGATGTATCAGGAAATCACCGCCACGGCGCTCAAAACGCAGGAGCTTGAACAGCAGGTGATCGCCGCGCGCGATTCGACGCGCATCTGCTATCTGGCCGTGCAGAAGTTCGGCATGGTGTCCGAGGACGGCGTCGAAACCTTCTATTTATACGCCAGCCGCGAGCCGTACGGCGGCGGAAGCTATCAAATCGCCGGTCATTCCCCCGTGACCGATATCCAATCGGCGGGGCTCGCGCGCTGACAAACGCCGTTTTGCGGCGTTTTCCGGATGCGCGCCCTCCGCCGCGAACGGGGGATGACCCATGCGAACCGAGATCAGGATCAGGCGGCGTATCCTGACAATGCTGCTGTCTTTGGTCGTTTTGTTCCTCCTGATATCCGTCCGCATCGGGCGGCTGACGATGGTCGAGGGCGCGGCGCTGACCGCGCGCGGCGTGCGTCAGTGGACGAGAGAGGGCGTTGTGACGGCCAAACGCGGCAGCATTGTCGATTGTCACGGCGAAGTGCTCACCACCTCGGCGACGGCGTACATCGTCACCGCCAATCCGCAGCTCGTGACCGACGAGGAAGCGTTCTGCGACGTTCTGTGCGGCGTCCTTTCGGCGGACAGGGACGCGATGCTGCGCAGGATATCGAACAAGTCCTACGCCTCGGTGACCCTCAAGCGGCAGGTGCCGCGCGAGACGGTGGACGAGATTCGCGCCCTTCGTCTTAAAAGCGCCGAAATGAAGGCGCTTTTGCGCGGAATAGCATTTGACGAGGACGCCGTGCGGTGGTATCCTAAAGGCGCGTTTTTGACGCAGGCGCTCGGGCTGACCAACATCGACGCCGTGGGACAATCGGGCCTCGAACTGCGCTACGAGGACGCGCTCAAGGGCGTTCCGGGATCGCTCAAGACTGAGGTGGACGCGCGCGCGAGGCTGCTGCCCGACGGCGAAACGGTGTATGTCGCGCCCGAGGAGGGCAACACGCTCAAGCTGACGATCGACGCGACCATTCAGGGCGTCGTCGAACGCGCCATGCGCGAGTGCCTGCTGGTCAATAACGCCGTATCGGTGCAGTGCATCGTGATGGACGCGCGCACGGGCGCCATCCGCGCGCTGTGCATGAAGCCCGATTACGACCCCAACGACCCGCCGCGCGACAATCTTTCGCTGCTCAACGAGCTGATGCGCACGACGATCGTGACCGACGTGTACGAGCCGGGCTCGACCTTCAAAATCCTGACCTGCGCGGCGGCGCTCGACAGCGGCAGCGTGACGCTCGACAGCGCCTTTCACTGCGCGGGCAGCGTCACCGTGGAGGGCGACCGCATCAGGTGCTGGAAGAACAGCCACGGCGCGCAGGATCTGACCGACGCCATCGCCAATTCCTGCAATCCGGCGTTCGTCTCCATCGCGCTCAAAATGGGCGACGAAACCTTTTACCGCTACCTCCGCGCCTTCGGGCTGGGCAGGCGGACGGGCGTCGATCTGCCGGGCGAGAGCGCCGGCATCCTGATCGGCGAAAAGTACGTCAAAACCGTCGATCTGGCGCGCATCGGGTTCGGGCAAAGCGTGGCGGTGACGCCGATACAGCTTTTGTCCGCCGTGTGCGCCGTGGTCAACGGCGGGCGGCTGATGAAGCCCTACATCGTGGACAGCGTGCTGTCCCGCGAAGGCGAGACATTGGAGAAAACCGCGCCGGCCGTGCTCGCGCAGCCCATCGGCGAGGAAACCTCGCGCACGATGCGCGCGCTGCTCGAAAACGTTGTGGAAAACGGCGGCGGCAAGAACGGCGCGGTCGACGGCTACCGCGTCGGCGGCAAAACGGGCACGGCGCAGGTGTACAAGGACGGGCGTATCGTCAGCAACGTGCACATCGGCTCCTTTATCGGCTTCGCGCCCGCCGACGAGCCGGAAATCGCGCTGCTCATCACCGTGAACGAGGCCAACGTGCCCGTCGATTACGGCAGCGCGACCGCCGCGCCCTTCGCGCGGCAGATTATGGAGGAGGTTCTGCCGTATCTCGGCGTCCGGCGCGACGACGGCGAGCAGCGCGAGATGCTGGCCGTTCCCGACGTGACGGGCATGACGCTCGCGCAGGCGCGGAAAACGCTCGGCGAGGCGGGCTTTTTGACCGATACGGACGGATTGTCCGACACGGTATCGGCGCAGGCGCCGCTTGGCGGGGCAAAGCTGCCGCGCGGCGGCGAGATCATGCTGTACACCTACGAGGGCGAGCCGGCGCGCGCGGCGGAGTATGTGTCCGTGCCCGACGTAGCGGGGCTTTCGGTGGTCGAGGCGGCGCGGGCGCTGCGCGCGCGGGGATTGTACATGACGATGGAGGGGAGCGGTCTGGCGGCCGCCCAGTCGCCCGCCGCCGGCGCTTATGTGCCGCCGGAGAGCGAGGTGCTGGTGACGTTCGCGCTTCCCTGAAGAACGACGCAACGGAGGAAAACCATGCTTTTATCCGAACTGGCAAAGGAACTGGGCGAAGGGCTGATTGAGATAACGGGCGACGCCGAGATCGGCGCGATCACGATGGACAGCCGCGAAAAGACGGCGAACGGGCTTTTTTTCTGCAACAGGGGCGCGCGGTTCGACGCGCACGATTACGCGCCGCAGGCGATTGAAAACGGCGCGGCGGCGCTGGTCACGGGGCGCAGGCTTCCGCTGTCCGTCCCGCAGATCGTGGCGCGCGACACGCGCGAGGCGATGGCGCTGATCGCCTGCGCGTTTTACGGCCACCCCTCGCGCGATATGCTGACATACGGCGTGACCGGCACGAACGGCAAAACGACGACGACGTATCTGGTCAAAAGAATCCTCGAACGGCTCGGGCATAAAGTAGGACTGATCGGCACGACGGGCAACATGATCGGGAACGAATACATCAAAAGCGATCTGACGACGCCCGAACCCATCGATCTGCAGCGCCTGCTCGCACGGATGCGGGACGAGGGCGTGACGGCGGTGTGCATCGAGGTATCGGCGCACGCGCTGGCGCTTAAGCGGCTTTGCGGGATGCGCTTCACGATGGGCTGTTTCACCAATCTGACGCAGGATCATCTGGACTTTTTCGGCACGATGGACAAGTATTTCGAGAGCAAGAAAGCCTTCTTTCGCTCCTGCTGGATCGACCGCGCGGCGATCAACGCCGACGACGAGCGCGCGCGCGCCATTCTGCGGGACGCCGACGTGCCCTGCGCGACCTACGGTATCTGCGAAAACGCCGATCTGACGGCGCGCGATATCGAGATTTCCGATTCCGGCGTTTCCTTCCGCATGATCGCGCCGGACGGCGGGAGCTATCCCGTCCATATGCGCCTGACCGGCATGTTCAACGTATACAACGCGCTCGCCGCCGCCGCCATGACGCTGCCGCTGGGCGTATCGCCCGAAACCGTCGCCGAAACGCTGGGTACGGTGACCGCCGTGCCCGGGCGTGCCGAGGTGCTCGACACGCATACGCCGTATAAGGTGTTTCTGGACTACTCGCATACGCCCGATGCGCTGGAGAACATCCTCAAATCCGTGCGCACCTTTGCCAAGGGGCGCGTGATCGCCATATTCGGCTGCGGCGGCGACCGCGACCACGGCAAGCGCCCCGTGATGGGCGAGATCGGCGGCAGGCTGGCGGACTTTTCCATCCTGACCAGCGACAACCCGCGCGGCGAGGACCCCTACGCCATTCTCGCCGCCGTTGAGGAAGGCATCCGGCAAACGAACGGACAGTACATCGTGATCGAGAACCGCCGCGCCGCCATCCGCCGCGCGCTGGAAATCGCGCGGAAGGACGATATCGTGGTGCTGGTGGGCAAGGGGCACGAGACATATCAGGAAATCAAGGGCGTCAAGCATCCCTTCGACGAAAAAGTGGTCGTCGCCGAGCTGCTTGACGAGATGAACGGGCGGGGGACAAACGAATGATCACCGAGATATTGATTCCCGCGGCGCTGGCGATGGCGCTGATGCTGCTGCTGATGCCCATATTCCTGCCGTACCTTAAAAAGCTCAAGTTCGGGCAGACGATCTACGAGCTCGGCCCGCAGGCGCACAAATCCAAGCAGGGGACGCCCAACATGGGCGGCGTGCTGATCGGCGGCATCACCGTCGTGACGGCGCTCGCCGTCGCCGCCGTGCGCGCGCTGACGGGCGAAAGATCGCTGTTCGGGGCGGACAGCCCGCTCTTTGCGATGCTGTTCGTGTGTCTGGGATCGATGCTGATCGGCTTTCTCGACGACTATATCAAGGATGTCAAAAAGCGTCACGACGGGCTTTCGCCTAAGCAAAAGATTCTCGGGCAGATCGTCGTGGGGGTGATGTTCTCGACGTGGTGTTATCTGACGGTCGGCAGCGATGTGATCCTGCCCTTCACGCATGAAACGTGGGATCTGGGCTGGGTTTACATCCCGCTGATGACGCTGCTCGTCATGTTCATGACCAACAGCGCCAACCTGCAGGACGGCGTGGACGGCATCCTGTCGAGCGTCACGATCGTGGGCATGACGGCGTTCGGGCTGATCGCGGCGTTTGTCAATGTGTTCGCCGACGAAGCGCTGAACGCGCGGATCGCGGAAACCGTCGCCGTCGTTTCCTTTGCGCTGGTCGGCGCGTGCATCGGCTTTCTGCGCTTCAACCGCCACCCCGCGAAAATCTTCATGGGCGACACCGGCAGCATGTTCATCGGCGGCGCGATGGTCGGCGCGGCGATGCTGATGAAATGCGAATTTCTGCTGCTGCCGATCTGCTTTACCTGCGTGATGTCCTCGGTGTCGGTCATCCTGCAAACGACGTATTTCAAGCTCACGCACGGCAAGCGCATCTTCAAAATGTCGCCCATTCATCATCATTTCGAGTTGTGCGGCATGAAGGAAAACCAGATCGTGCTGATGTACGCGGCGGTGACGATCGCGCTGTCCGCGCTGGCGATCTGGTCGGTCGCCGCTTGGATGTAGAGCCTTGAATATTCCTGACGGGAGATGATCGGTTTGCGGGACATCATTCTTGGGACGCATGGCAGACGGCATCCGGTCGCGGACGCCGGCGGCGCGGGAGCGTTTTTGGGCAAGCGAACGCTGGTGGTCGGCATGGCGCGCAGCGGCGTCGCGGCGGCGGAACTGCTCTGCCGCGAGGGCGCGGCCGTGACGGTCAGCGATCTGAAGCCGCGCGGGGATTTCGGGGATGCGCTCGACGCGCTCGGTGCGCTGCCCATTACGTGGCGGCTGGGCGAGGACGGGCTGGAGCTGCTTGATGACTGCGACTGCCTCGTCATCAGCCCCGGCGTGCCCATCGACGCGCCCATCGTGCGGCGCGCGCGCGAAAAAGGCGTGCCCGTGCTCGGCGAAATGGAAATGGCGTCGCGTCTGCTGAAAGGCGCGCTCGTCGCCGTGACGGGCACAAACGGTAAAACGACGACGGTCACGCTGCTCGGGCTGATGTTCGAGCAGGCGGGCAAGCGCTGCCACGTCGCCGGCAACATTGGCTATCCCCTGTCGGCGGCGGCGCTTGACAGCCGCGACGGGGACGTGACGGTCGCCGAGGTATCCTCCTTTCAGCTCGAAACGACCGATCTGTTCCATCCCCTGACCGCCGCCGTGCTCAATATCACCGAGGATCATTTGAACCGTCACGGCACGATGGAGAAATACGCCGCGCTCAAGCGGCATATCTTCGACCGTCAGGGGAGCGAGGATTTCGCCGTGCTCAATGACGACGACGCCGCCTGCCGCGATATGGCGGAGGGGCTGCGGGCGAATGTTTTGCGGTTTTCCCGCGCGCGGGAGGTCGAGCGCGGCGCGTTTGTGCGCGACGGTCAGATCGTGTTCCGCCTGAACGGCGAGGAGAAAAACGTCTGCCGCGCCGACGAGGTGCGGATTCCGGGGCCGCATAATCTGGAAAACGCGCTGGCCGCCGTCTGCGTGGCGATGTCGCGCGGCGTGCCCGCGCCCGTCGTCCGCCACGCGCTGCGCACGTTCGCCGGCGTCGAGCACCGCATCGAGTTCACGCGAGAATTGGACGGCGTGCGCTACATCAACGACAGCAAGGGCACCAACGTCGATTCGACCATCAAGGCGGTGCAGGCGATGACGGCGCCGACCGTGCTGATATTGGGCGGCTACGACAAGCATGTTTCCTTTGACCCGCTCGCCCGCGAGATCGCGCGGACGCCGAATATCGCGCATTGCGTGCTGATCGGCGCGACGGCGGATCAGATCGAGAACGCGCTGCGCGCGGCGGGGTATACCGCGATCACGCGCAGGGATTCGATGAAGGACGCCGTGAACGCGTGCCGCGCGCTCGCCGTGAACGGCGGCAACGTGCTTTTGTCGCCCGCCTGCGCCTCGTTTGACATGTTTTCCGATTACGAGGAGCGCGGGCGCGTATTCAAGCGGATCGTCGCCGAACTGAACTGATCCTGACGCCTTTCCCCCAAGGCGTTTCATCGCGCAAAGGGGGATACGTCTATGCTTTCGGCGAGAACGCCGCTTCGCGCCGCCAAGCCCGTGGACAAAACGGTGCTCGTCGTGACGGTGCTGCTCATGCTGTTCGGGCTGGTCACGCTGTTCAGCGCGACGTATTACAGCGCGCAGGATCTGGGCGATCCGTTCGGCGCGGTGCGGAAGCAGCTTTTCGGCGCGGCGGTCGGCGCGGCGGCGATGGCGCTGACCGCGCGGCTGCCTTACCGGTTTTTCGCGCGCAAATACGTCGCCCTCGCCGGCGTCGGCGTCAGCTTTGTTCTGCTGCTCCTCGTGCTGATTCCCGGCATCGGCGTTTCGATCAACGGCTCGCGGCGCTGGCTGCGCGTGCTGGGGCAGTCCTTCCAGCCGGGCGAGTTCGCCAAGTACGCGAGCGTGGTGTTCCTGTCGCTGGCGCTCGCCTCGCGCGGGAAGCGCGTGGAAAAGTTCTGGAAGGGCATTCTCCCCGTTCTGATCGTGCCGTGCCTGATGTTCCTTGTGATTCTCGAACAGCCCAATCTCTCCACGGCGGGCACGATCATCATTGTGAGCGTGCTGCTCGTGATGATCGCCGGGGCGAAATGGAAGCATCTCGCCGTGCTCGGCGCGGGCGGGCTGGCCGTCGGCGCGTACTACGCGTGGAGCGAGCCGTACCGCCGCGAACGGCTCATGTCCTTTATGGACCCCTTCGCCAAGATGAGCGACGAGGGATATCAGCTGTCGCAGTCGCTGATCGCCATCGGCTCGGGCGGGCTGTTCGGCATGGGGCTGGGGCAGGGGAGACAGAAATACGCGTATCTGCCCTATCCCGAGAGCGACTTCATTTTCGCCGTCGTGGGCGAGGATTTCGGCTTGATCGGCTGCCTCGCCGTCGTTTCGCTGTTCGTGTGCTTCGCCGTCGCCGGAATGCGCGTCGCCGTGACCTGCCCCGATAACTTCGGCTGCCTGCTCGCCGCCGGCATTACGGGGCTGATCTCGGTGCAGGCGTTCATCAACATGGGCGTGGTGACGGGGCTTTTGCCCACCACGGGGCTGCCGCTTCCCTTCTTTAGCGAGGGCGGCACCTCGCTCAGCCTGACGATGGCGTTCGTCGGCGTGCTGCTCAACATTTCACGCTCCTGCGAGGGGAACCTGTCATAAAGAAGCGGGTTTCCCATCCATTTTCCCGAACGGTTTTGGGAGGGGAGCGCGAGGGGAGGGAATTTTGACTCAAAATACCCTCCCCTCGCAATAACTCATTCTCGTTCCTTCGTTTCTTCGCCTTTTCACCTCCTTCCGCCGCGCGCATAGCATGGTGGAAAAGGAAGGTGATAAACGGTGGAAGGATTCCGCGTGCGCGGCGGCGAAAAACTATCGGGCGGCGTCAGGGTAAGCGCGGCGAAGAACGCCGTGCTGCCGTTGTTGGCGGCGTCGATTCTGCCCCGGGGCGACGTGACGCTGCGCGGCTGTCCCGACATCCGCGACGTGCGGGCGATGGGCGACATCCTCAAATCACTGGGCTGCCGCGTCGAGCGCGCGGGCGAGGATATCCTAGTCAACGCCGATTCGCTGGACCGCTACGAACTGCCCGACGGGCTTTCCAAGCAGATCCGCTCCTCGATTTTTCTTCTGGGACCGGTGCTCGCCAAAATGCGCCGCGCGACGGTGACGTACCCGGGTGGCTGCGAGATCGGCATACGCCCGATCGATTTACATCTGTCCGGGCTGCGAATGCTCGGCGTCAGGATCGAGGAAGAGGGCGGCAAGCTGCTCTGCGACGGCGGCGACATGCGCGCCGGCGACGTGTACTTCGATTATCCCAGCGTCGGCGCGACCGAGAACGTGATGATGGCGGCGGTCATGCTGCCCGGCACGACCACCATCCACAACGCCGCGCGCGAGCCGGAAATCATTGATCTCATGCACTGCGTCAACGCCATGGGCGGCCGCGTCCGCGGCGCGGGCACGCACGTGATCGAGATCACCGGCGTCGGGGAGCTTCACGGCGCGGCGTACGCGCCCATTCCCGACCGCATCATCGCGGGCACGCTGCTCTGCGCCGCCGCGATCACGGGCGGCGAGATCGAACTGACGAACATCAGGCAGGACGACCTTGTGCCCGTGGTGAGCAAGCTGCGCGAGATGGGCTGCCGCGCGGCGTACCGCGCCGATCGGCTGACGCTCGTATCGCCCGGCCGCCTGCGCGCCTTTTCGCAGATCATCACGCAGCCGCATCCCGGCTTTCCGACCGACATGCAGGCGCAGATGCTCGCCGTGGCGACGCTGGCGCATGGTACGTCGGTGATCACCGAAAACGTGTTCGAAAACCGCTTTTCGCACGTCGTTGATTTGAGCAGGATGGGCGCGAGCATTCTCGTGAGCGGCCGCACGGCGGTGGTGCACGGCGTTCCCGCACTGCACGGCGCGCGCGTCGCGGCGCGCGATCTGCGCGGCGGCGCGGCGCTGGTGATCGCCGGGCTGGCAGCGCGCGGCGAAACCTTTATCGAAAACGCCGATATCATCGATCGGGGATACCACGCCTTCGAGCATACGCTCAAATCGCTCGGGGCGGACATCGTCCGCGAAGCGGACGCGGCGGAGGAGGAAGAATGTCGGAAGACGGAATGAACGGGCCGGCCGTCGCGGGGAAGCGGAAAAAAGCGGCGCACCCCGGGTTGGTCGCCGTGGCGGCGACGGTGGTGATTCTCTGCGGCGCGGCGATCCTTCTGAACGCCGGCGTCCTGCGCATCTCCTCCGTCAAGGTGGTGGGCAATACCGTGCGCTCGGCGGAGTACATCGCCGAGCTTTCCGGCGTGATCGGGCAGGGATTTTTGCAGGTATCCGAAGCCGGCGTGCGCGAAAGGATTAACGCCGATCGCTATCTGGTGTTCGAGCGCCTCGAGCGCCGCTTTCCGAGCGCCGTGACCATCACGGTGCGCGAGCGCGTTCCCTGCGCCAATCTCGTGATCAAGGGCGTCATGTACATCATCGACGAAGCCTGCTTTGCCCTCGAGCGCTCGGACAGCCTGACGCTCGACAACGGCCTGCCCACCGTGATCGGGCTGAAAACGCGGCTGATCCGCGTCGGCGATACGATTGTTCCGTCGCAGGACGCGCAGATGGATATGCTGTGCGAATTGCTCGCCGAGATCCGTGAGCAGAACTATGTTTCGCAGGTTTCCGATTTGGATATCGCCGATATGGATAAGCTATACCTGAATACCGTCGACGGCTTTTCGGTATGCCTGGGCGACGCGACCGAACTGCGCGCGAAACTGCGTACCATGCGCGCCACCATCGACAAGCTGCGGCAGGAGGGGTATTCGGGCGGCTCGATCGAGGCGTCCAAGCCCGGGATTTCGACCTATACGCCGCCGCATTTGTGAGATCGGCGCGAAATCGGCGGCAATTCATCCCTTTCTTTGAAAAAACTTGTGAAAATCATGTTTTTTCACTTGCCAAATTATCACAAAACGGTTACAATAAGATGACCGATCAGAACTTTGGTTCCGGCTTGTCGTGCGTTTTATGCGCCATTGGGATCAGCATGGTTGAACGGGGGATGAAAGAGCAATGAAAACCACAATTGCGGCGATGGATTTCGGGACCAGCAAAATCGTGGCGTTGGTCGCCGAAACGAGCGGCAGGCAGCGCTGCGATATCGTCGGCGCGGGCATCGCCACCTATGACGGCTTTCTGGGCGGTCAGTGGAACGCGCCCGAGCTTCTCAACGAAGCCATCGCTTCCGCGATCCATGAGGCGGAGGAACAGTCGCACACGCGCATCCGCGAGATCCATCTGGGCGTCCCGGGCGATTTCAGCCAGGTGCGCACGATCGAGGCGAAGGTCGAGCTTCAGGGCGCCGATCCGCGCGTGACCGAAAAGGATATCGGCGAACTTTTCCAGCGCGCCACGACGCAGCTGGGCGACGTGCGCGGCAATATTATCCATCGCAGTCCGGCGTGGTTCATCGTGGACGACGGGAAAAAGACGCTCGAGCCGATGGGCGTGCGCGGGTACGAACTTCGCGCGATGGTCTCCTTTGTGATCGCCGATCAATTCTTCCTCGACGATATGAGCGAGCGGTTCCGCGCGCTGGGCATCACCGTCAACGGCTGCTTCTCGACCCCGACGGGGCAGGCAATGCTGTTCATCCCCGACGAGGAGCGCGACCGCACGGCGGTGCTCGTCGATATCGGCTATCTGACCACCGAGGTCATGACGGTCGAGGGCGACGCGCTGACCTATCTGAAGGTGCTGCCCGTCGGCGGCGGGCATATCGCGGCCGACGTCGCGTACGGGCTTGAAATCACGCTGGCGAGCGCCGAGCAGGTCAAGCGCGCCTATGTCTACGGGCTGAAGGAGGCGCAGAACACCTTCGAGGCCGTCGACAAGAACGGCGAGAACGTCACCTTCAAGCGCGAGGAAGTCGAGCGCGTTCTGGAACCGCGCGCGGACGAAATCTGCGAGGTCGTGCGCGACGCCGTGCGCGGGAGCGGCGTGCGGCTGGGCAACTGGTCGCCGGTGTATCTCACGGGCGGCGGCATGGCGCTCAACCGCGGCGGCAAGGATTTCCTCGCCGCGAAGCTGGACAAGCCCGTCCGGGAGCTGCCGCGCAAAGCGGTCAAGCTGTCCAGTCCGGCGTACTCCAGCGCGCTGGGGCTGCTTGATCTCATCATCGATACCGTGCAGAATACCAAGGCGTCCGCCGGCGGCGTCAATTCGTTTTTCCGCAGCCTGTTCGGCGCGTAAACCGCGGCGCGACAAGCGATCGTATAAGAGGAGGATCACACAGTATGCCGTTTGAAGTGCAGGTAGAACAACCGTCCTTCGCGTCCATCAAGGTGGTGGGCTGCGGCGGCGGCGGAACTAACGCCGTCAACAGGATGGTCGAGGCGGGGCTCAAGGGCGTCGAGTTTATTGCCGTCAACACCGACAGGCAGGCGCTTTCGATGTCCAACGCCTCGGTCAAGATCCAAATCGGCGAAAAGCTGACCAAGGGCCTCGGCGCGGGCGCCGTGCCCGATATCGGCCGCCGCGCCGCCGAGGAAAGCCACGAGGAGATCGCGCAGGCGATCAAGGGCGCCGATCTCGTTTTTGTCACCGCCGGCATGGGCGGCGGCACGGGCACGGGCGCCGCGCCCATCGTCGCCGAGATCGCGCGCGAGAGTAACTGCCTGACCATCGCGGTGGTGACGAAGCCCTTCGCGTTCGAGGGCAAGCAGCGCATGAAGAACGCCGAGCTAGGCATTAACGAGCTCAAGCAAAACGTCGATACGCTGGTCGTTATTCCCAACGACCGGCTGTTGCAGGTGGTCAGCAAGGGCACGACCATGCTCGAGGCGTTCCGCATCGCCGACGATATTCTGCGTCAGGG
Organism: uncultured Oscillospiraceae bacterium; assembly: GCA_964459985.1. GTDB lineage: Bacteria > Bacillota > Clostridia > Christensenellales > Aristaeellaceae > CAYWOS01. The sequence continues at coordinate 38,556 of CAYWOS010000006.1, read as the reverse complement.
CATTCAGGGCATTTCCGATCTGATCGCCGTTCCCGCGCTGATCAACCTCGACTTTGCCGACGTGAAGACCGTGATGGAATCGGGCGGCATGGCGCACATGGGCATCGGCGTGGGCAAGGGCGAAACGCGCATGCTCGACGCCGCCAAGAACGCCGTCGCCAGCCCGCTCCTTGAAACCAAGATCGACGGCGCGCGCGCCGTGCTGATCAACGTGACCGGCGGCAAGGATGTCAGCATTATGGACATCAACGAGGCCGCCAACCTCATCATGGAATCGGCGGACAGCGAAGCCAACATCATTTTCGGCGCCGGCATCGACGAGGATCTCAAGGACGAGGTGCGCATCACCGTGATCGCCACCGGCTTTGAGAAAACGCCTTTCCCGCCGCGCGAGAACCGCAAGGATAAGCAGCGCGCGTCCTCGCCCTATACGCCGGGCGTCAGCTATAATCCGTACGAAAACAGACAGCGCGCCGAAGCGCCCGCCGATCAGCAGCGCCCCTTCGACGCCCCCGCGCCCTCGACCTTTGAGACGGCGGACAGCGCCTTCTACCCGGGCGGCGCGCGTCCCGTCGCCGGCGCGCAGCAGCCCTACGCCGTGCCCGCCGCGCCTTACGCGCCGCAGAACTTTGCGACGCCCGCGCCCTACGGCCAGCAGCCTTACGGTCAACAGCCCTATGGTCAGCAGCCCTACGGCCAGCCGTACGCCGCGCCGTTCGGCCAGCAGCCGTATCCGCAGCAGCCGCAGAAACCGGCCAACGAGCGCGATGATCTGGGCGTTCCCGCCTTCCTGCGCAGGGAGAAAAAGTAGCGTTCTGTCCGGGCTTCTGAATGCGGCGTTCTGTTGGGACGCCCGCGTCATGCCCGACCCGGGGCTGATTAGGCGGCGTTTCCGACAGGGGACGCGCATCATCGTTATCATACATCAGAGTGGCGTTCCCGATCGGGGACGCCCTCTTTTTCTGTCCGTCGTCCCGCGTGGAAAGCGCACACCTTTCGCCGCCGCCGCATAAGATAATGTGACGCAAAGAAAGGAGATGTGCTTATGTCCAACAGCACGCCATGCGCCTACCAATACACCGTCAAAAGGGGAGACAGCTTCTACCTGATCGCGCACCGCGTCGGGGTGCCCCTGCGCGATCTGCTCGCGGCGAACCCGGGCATCCCGCCCTCGCGCCTCGCCATCGGCGACGTGCTTTGCATCCCTTATACATCGGACGTTCAAACGCCCGCAACCGAGTGCCCGCCCGCGACGGGCAACGGCGCGACGGGCGGCGATACGTCAAACGGAGAAACGCCGCCCGTGGAGACACCGCCTGTGGAGACACCGCCCGTGGAAACGCCGCCCGTGGAGACACCGCCCGTTGAGACGCCGCCTGTGGAAACGCCCGAGCTGTGCCCGCCGACGCGCCGCACCGTGGTGCAGAACGATCAGACGGCGGCGGATTTGCAGCTCCGCTACGGTTTGAGCTACTACACGCTGCAAACGGCGAACAGCGACGTTGATCTGGAAACCATTGCCGGCGGCGACGTCGTTTGCGTCCCGACGCAGAATATCGCCTGTCCTCTACCCGTCACGGTCGAACTCGCGCAGGGACAGACGCTCGATTCGCTTGCCGTCGCCTACAACCTGCCCATCGCCGCGATCCTTCGCGCCAATCCCTGCCTCGCGCCCGAGGATTTCGTCGCGGGCGTAACCATCCGCCTGCCGAACTGATCCCGCGCGCAAAAAACCCGTTGAAGTCTTGCGGCTTCAACGGGCTTTTATCATGCCGCGGTTCCGGCGGGTTCCCGTTCACCTTATCCGGCGGCTTCCCCGCCGCGAATCATGTTTTCGACATGCCGCCTTGCCAGCGACGCCGAAGCGCGCACGTGGTCGGGCGATTCGGGCGCGTCGCCCATCAGCGCGACGAACTGGCTCACTTTCAGCCCGAGCGCCTCCTGCATATCGGCGTCGCTGCCGCGCGGGCTGACCAGATAATAGCACAGCAGCGAATCGGTCTGACCGATGCGGTGAGCGCGGTCCTCCGCCTGCGAGTGCACGGCGGGCGACCAGTCAAGCTCGCCGAACACCACGCAGGTGGCGCGCTGCAGGTTCAGCCCGCTCGCGGCGCGCAGCGAGATACAGCACAAATCGGTTTTGCCCGTCATGAAGCGATCAACGGCGGATTCCTTCTGCGCGCCCGTTTCGCGCCCCGTGATAAAGGCGGGACGGAAGGCTTTCAATTCATCCCTGAAGATATCCATGACGGCGTGATGATGCGCGAACAAGAGCACCTTTTCGCCCGCCTCGAGCAGCGCGCGGACGAACTGGCAGACATACGGCGCTTTGGCGATGCCCGTCGCCTGCCGCGCGCCCTGCGAGATCTGATCCTCGAGCAGCGCGCGCTCGGAGGCGGTCATGGCGTCGCCCGACCGCCACAGCGACAGTTTTTCCCGGACCGGGCGCATCAGGCGCTGGAACACGGCGTCGTCGGCGTCGATTTCCTGAACGAGCCGGCGTTTCTCGGGCAGCTCGGGCAGCACTTCCTGCTTGGTGCGCCTGATCATCAGCCCCTCGCGGCGCAAATGCTCGCCAAGCTGCTCGGGCTTGAGGACGATGTTGTTGCCGTAGCCGGAGCACCACTCGCGCGTAAAGGATTCCCAGTCGCCCAGAAAATGATAATCAAGGATGTTGACGACATTCCAGATCTCGCCGCCATGATTATAGATCGGCGTGCCGGACAGCCCGATCACGCGCTCGCAGTTCTCCGCCAGCAGGCTGGCGGCGGAGTATTTCTCCGTCCCCGCGTGGCGCAGTTCCTGAATCTCGTCGAAAATGATCGCCTGAAAGTCATATTCCTTGAGCGCCTGCTTCCACCCGCGCAGCAGGAGATAATGCATGATATAGACGTCGGCGTCGGGCAGGGGATAGGGCGTCAGCCCCTTGAGGACATGCACGCGCGGCGGACGGCCGTCCCTACGCAAAAAGCGCGCCGTTTCGGCCTGCCAGTTGCGCGTGAGGTGCGGCGGCACGACGATCATCACGGGAAACGACTGCAGGAGCGCGACGCAGGCGAGCGCCTGCACCGTTTTGCCAAGCCCCATTTCATCGGCGAGCAGCGCGCGCGGCGTCATCATGAGAAAGCTCAGCCCCGCCTGCTGGAAGGGGCGCAGCGTTCCCTCGAAGGCATCGGCGGGCGGCTCGATCAGCGTGGGCGCGGTGCGCGCGCGTTCGCGCTGGCGGGCGTACTCCTGCGCCGAGAAAAGCGCGTCTCGCCACCGCGCCTGATCGCGCGGCGCGACGGCGAGCGGATAGCGCAGCATGAGCCAGTTGACGTCGCCGATCACGCGCCTGTGCGCGACAAAATGCGCCTCGCCGCGCCGCGCGCCGGCGGCGCTCGGGAACAGGCGTTTCGCCATTTCGGTTACGCACGCCTCGCCCTTGATGACCCAGTGCTTCCTGCGCTGGTTATAGGACAGCGTGCCGTAAATGTGACCCTTGGGCGCGCGGGACACCAGATAATCGGGCAGATCGCCGTTCAAAATATCGTCCAGCACAAGGTTCTCAATGGCGTCCCCGGAGCCGGCGCCGGCCTGCGGCGATTCGGGCGGCGCTTCCCGCGCGGGCGGCGGAACGGGCGCCGAAGGAATCCGCGCGCCCAGCGCCGCCGTCGCCACGCCCCACAGTTTTTGCAGGCTGACGACATGCACGGGCACGCCCGAGACTGTTTTCGGCACGGGCGGCAGGCGCTCGGCGATCAGGATGACGGCGGACAGCCTGCCGGACTGCGCGTAGCGCGTGAGCTGCCGGACAAGCGGTTTTTCCTGCGGCCGGCCGCGCTTGATCTCGATGCCGACGTCGCCGCACAGGTAATCGATGCGGCAGCGCGGCGCGAGCGGCGCTTCGTGGACGTACGCAACGCCGTGCTGATCGAGCGTCTCGCGCACGAGCAGATGCAGATCGTATTCATCCTGCGTTCGCGGCGCGCGCAGCGTGTCGAGCGCCGCCAGCACGGTGCTTTCGGTCATATCGTTTCGATCTTTTGCAGCGCGGGCATCAGCGCGTCGCATTTCATCCGCTCGATCGCGCCTTCGTCGGTCGCCTTGGCAAGCGCGGGATCGATCGGCAGGCGGCAGACGGTGTCGATGCCGTGCCGCGCGGCGATCTCCTCCAGATGGCTTTTGCCGAATATGTAATGCGTTTTGCCGCAGTCGGGGCATGTGAAGCTGCTCATGTTTTCGACCAGCGCGAGCACGGGAATATGCATCAGATCGGCCATATTGACGGCTTTTTCGACGATCATGCCGACCAGCTCCTGCGGCGAGAGCACGACGATCATGCCGTCCACCGGCAGCGACTGGAATACCGTCAGCGGCACGTCGCCCGTGCCCGGCGGCATATCGACGTACATGTATTCGATATCGCCCCAGACCACGTCGGTCCAGAACTGCCTGACGGTGCCCGCGATGATGGGGCCGCGCCAGACGACGGGATCGGTGTCGTTGTCGAGCAGAAGATTCAGCGACATGACGGAAATGCCGTCCTTCGTGCGCACAGGGATCATGCCCAGATCGCTGCCCATCGCTTTCTCCGTCAGCCCGAACGCCTTGGGAATGGACGGCCCGGTGATATCGGCGTCGAGCACCGCCGTCGTGTGTCCGCGCCGGTTGGTCATGGCGGCGAGCAGCGAGGTCACGAGGCTTTTGCCCACGCCGCCCTTGCCGCTCACCACGGCGATCACCTTGCCAACGCGCGACATCTCGTTGAGCCGCGCGGTGAAATCAACCTTTTGTCCTTCGCGGCTTTCGCAGTTCTCGCCGCAGGAAGCGCAGTCGTGATTGCAGGAATCGCTCATTTTCTTCTCCCGTAACGCCCGGGGGCGTATTTGTCCGGCCGACGCCGGATGCTTCTATTATAATGGCATTTCTTTGCCTGTCAATCCGACGGACGGAAAAATGCGGCGTCATGTTGCATTTGGTAAAAAAAACACATGTCGCATCTGGTTATTTTTCCGCAGACATTGACATTTGACGCGCGTTTTGTTATGATTAGGAAAACGGATGGGTTCGTTCCGCGCGGATTGGTCGGACGCGCCGCGCCGGGAACGAACGACATCCGAAAAACAGGAGGAAAACCTATGAAGAAAATCCTCGCAACGGTTCTCGCGCTCGTGCTGATGATCGCGCCGCTTTCCTCGCTGGCGGAGATCATCATGGGTTCATGGCGCAACGACGACGTCGTGCAGATGGAAGCGCTGTTCGCCAAGTATGCCGAAATCAACGGCGACGAAATCCTGTTCCAGCCGACGCTTTCGGACAACTACAACGCCAACCTGCGCCTGCAGCTCGACGCCGGCACCGGCCCCGACCTGCTCTACGCCCGCTCCTACGAGACGGGACGCGAACTGTACAACGCCGGCTTCCTGGTTGATCTGCGCGAGATCGTGCCCGATCTGGCGAAGAATTTCTCCCCCGAGAGCCTCGACCCCTGGACGGCGGATGACGGCGCGATCTTCGGCGTGCCTCTCGCCGCGGTTACCCACGTTTTCTACTATAATGTAGAAATCTTTGAAAAGAACAACATCGCCATTCCCACCTCGTGGGAAGAGCTGCTCGAGGTCTGCGAGAAGCTCAAGACCGCCGGTATTCTGCCCATTGGCAACGGCACGGCGTCCGAGTGGGATTTGCTCGAGTGCCTGTTCCTGGGCATGGTGCCCAGCTGGATCGGCGGCGCCGACGAGCGCGTTCAGTACGAGAACAAGACGCTTAAGCTGAACGACGAGAAATGGGCCAAGCTGTACGAGGATTTCGCGAAGCTCACGCCGTACCTTGATCCCAACTTCACCGCGATCGGCTATTACGATTCGCAGGCGATGTTCGCCACCGGCAAGTGCGCCATGTACGCCGACGGCTCCTGGTCGATCGACACCCTCGCCGAAGCCGAGGTCGAATGGGATTCGTTCGCCATTCCCGGCCCGGGCGGCAACACCGCGATGTGCGTCCATCCCGACTGCGCCATCGCCATCAACAAGGCGAGCGACGATATGGAAGCCTGCGTGAAATTCGCCAACTGGATCGCTTCCGTCGAAGGCGTCAAGGTCGCCGCGCAGTATCTGCCCAACGGCTTCTTCCCGCTCATCGAGGGCGAGATCGAATTGCCCAACGACAGGGCCAACGCCATGTACAAGCTCAACGACGGCAAAGATATCAAGGATACCCGCTTCATCTGGCCCGAACTGATGGATCTGTACAATCCGATGCACGCCGAGCTGGTCAAGCTGCTCAAGGGCGAAGCGACCCCGCAGCAGTCCGGCGACGCGATGGCCGAGCTCTGGAAGTAATCTGTCCGCCCGAGGACGCTCACGACGTTCCGGGCATCGCCGGGTACGGACGCGCTCCGTACCCGGCGGTCTGTTCACGGCAATATTCCCGCGAAAGGCAGGATTGATATGTCCACACATGCAAGCGGAACGGGCGGCATCGTGAAGCGGAAACGGATGTTTCTCAAGAACGGGAAGACGATCAACCCGGGCGGCGTATACTGGATGCGCTATATTCTGCCCGCGCTGCTCATCTATACCGTGTTCATGGCGTACCCGCTCATCGATTCGATCCGTATCTCCTTTTATTCCGGCACGACGAGCACGACGCGCGTGTTCGCGGGCTTTGACAACTATGTCCGCCTCTTTACCGATCAGGAAATGTCGGCGCGCTTCTGGGGCGCGTTTGGGAATACGTGGTGGTTTTTCGCCATCCATATGCTGGTGCAGAACGTGCTGGGCATGCTGTTCGCCGTGACGCTGACCAACCGTACCATGCGCGGCAGGAGCGTTTACCAGACCATTATCTTTATGCCGGTCACGCTGGCGATCCTGGTCACGGGCTATCTGTGGAAATTGATGCTCAACCCCGTGTGGAACGCCGAAACGCTGAACGCGCTGGGGCTGGGCTCGCTGTCCAAGCCGTATCTGGGCGATCAAAGCTCGGCGCTGACGGCGATTTCGCTCGTGTCCTGCTGGCAGTGGGTCGGCATCCCCACGATGATGTTCGTCGCCGGCTTGCAGGGCGTATCGGACGATCTGATGGAAGCCTCCTCCATCGAGGGCGCGAACAGCTGGCATCAGTTCTGGAAGATCAAGCTGCCGCTCATCATCCCCGTCGTCGGCATGATTGCCATCCTGACCTTCGTGAACAACTTCAACGCCTTTGACGCGGTGTTCGCCATGGAAGGATTGAACGGCGCGCCCGATTACTCGACCGATCTGATCGGCACGCTCTTCTACCGCACCGGGCTGGCCGGGAAGCATCCCGTGAGCATTCCCGATCCCGGGCTGGGCTCGGCAATCTCGACGGTCGTCTTTCTGATGCTGATCGCGTTGGTCGCGCCCGTCCTCAAAACCACGAGAGGAGACGAGCCGAAATGAGCGATAAGCCGAACAAGATCAAGCGCACGCGCTCGATGCGGATCATGAACATGCACATTCCGTCGCACATCCTTTTGTGCGTCTGGTCGGTCATCGCGCTGTTCCCGATCTACATCATGATCATCAATTCCTTCAAAAGCCGGTATACCATTTACGAAAACCCCTTCGCGCTCCCCGAGACGTGGAACTTCAAGAATTACAGAACGATGCTGTCGGACAGCGCTTTCCTGAACTATTTCAAGAATTCGTTTGTCGTCGTCGTGCTGTCCCTGTTCCTCGTGCTCGTCATCGGCTCGCTTGCCGCCTACGCGCTGGCGCACTGGAAGGGAAAGACCTCCAAGGCGATCTACCTGTTCCTGATCGTGGGCATGATGCTGCCCATCAAGATCGCCTCCATCCGTCTGCTCGAAATCGTGCGAGCGCTGGGGCTGCTCAACACCATCTGGGCGCTCGTGCCGGTGTATACCGCCATGGGATTGCCCATCGCCGTGTTCGTGCTAACCTCCTTTGTGCGCTCGCTGCCGCAGGAGCTGTACGAGGCCGGGTATGTCGACGGCGCGGGACGCTTCCATATCTTCTGGCGCATCGTCATCCCCCTGCTCAAGCCGGCGCTGGCGACGGTGGCGATCTACAATCTTGTGCCGTTCTGGAATGATCTGTGGTTCCCCCTGATCTTTATCACCAAGGAAAGCGCCAAGACGCTGCTGCTGGGCGTGACGAAGCTGCAGGGACAATACTCGACCGACTGGTCGAAGATACTGGTCGTGCTCACGCTGTCCTCGCTGCCCGTGATGCTGCTCTACATCACCATGTCCAAGCAGTTCATCAAGGGCCTGACGGCGGGCGCGGTCAAGGGCTGACGACGGAGGAACAATGAAAATCTACGCGAAACGCGCGCTGCTGCCGACCGGATGGGCGGAGGAGCGCTTGATTGAAACCGACGGGGACAGGATCGTCTCCGTCGGCGTCGGGAACCGGGGCGATATCGCCTGCGACGTGCTCGTCCCCGGGCTGATTGATCTGCATAATCACGGCGGCGGCGGCTTCGGCGTCAACGAGCCGGACAGGGAAGGGCTGCAAAGCTATCTTCTGCAGCAGGCGAGGAGCGGCGTGACCGACGTGCTGCTGGGCGTGTCGACCGACGAGGAGGAATCCTTCATTCGCGCGATGGCGTTCGCGCGGGCGGCGAAAAAGGCGCAGGCGGCGGGCGAGCTGCCCGGCGCGCGCATTCGCGGCATCCATATGGAAGGCCCCTTCCTCAGCCGCGAGCGCCCCGGTGCGATGGAAAAGGAATACATGCTGCCCCTAACGCCCGGGGATTTCGAGCGTCTGGCCGGGCGCGAGGCGGAGGATGTCGCGCTGGTCACCGTCGCGCCCGAAGAAAACGGCGCGGAGGCGCTGATCGGGTATCTGCGCGGACGCGGCATCTGCGTGCAGGCGGGGCATACCAACGCGACGTACGAGGAGGCGGAAAAGGGCTTCGACTGGGGCGTTCAGTCGCTCTGTCACACCTTCAACGCCTGTCGTCCCATCCATCACCGCGATCCCGGCGTCGTGACCGCCGCGATGCTGCGCGATGACATCTACTGCGAGGCGATCTGCGATTTCGAGCACCTGCATCCGGCGATCATCCGCCTTCTCTATCGCAACAAGGGCGCGGATCATCTGATGATCGTGTCCGACAGCACCAAGCCCAACGGCTTGCCCGACGGCGTGTACGGGCTGGAAGGCCACAGCAAAGTGATCGTCAAAAACGGCGTCACGCGCACCGAATCGGGCGCGCTGTGCGGCGGCGGCTGTTATATGGGCAAGTCTGTGAAAAACCTGATCGGCATCGGCATTCCGTCGGCCGACGCTTTCCGTATGGCGAGCGCGACGCCCGCCGCGCGCGTCGGATTTGCTGATCTGGGCGCGGTCGAGGCAGGAAAAAGCGCACATCTGGCGGCGTATACCGACGCGTACGATCCCGCCTTCGCCGTCATCGGCGAACAAGTTGTCGAGGCGAATTCATGAGGATCGCCGGCATCGACATCGGCGCGACGACGGTGAAATGCGGCGTGCTGGAGGAGGACGGCTCGCTGACGCCCTTCGGCGCGCTGCCCACGCCCGTGGGCGAACCCGAAAAGCTGGCGGACGCGATCGCCGACGCCGTCGCGCGCATGGACGTGCAGCTTGTCGGCATCGGATCGGCGGGCGCTGTCGTGGCGCATAATTTCGTGACGTCCAACAACCTGAACTGGGTCGGCGTGCCCTTTGGCGATATGATGCGAGCGCGGCTTTCCTGCCCCGCGTGGCTGGACAATGACGCGCAGGCGGCGCTGATGGCGGAATGGCACGACGGCGCGTGCACGGGAATGCGCGACGTGGTCTATTTGACGCTCGGAACGGGCGTGGGCGGCGCGGCGCTCATCGACGGAAGACCGTGGCGCGGCAGGGACAATACCGGCGCCGAATTCGGGCACATGATCACGCATACCGACGGGCTGCCGTGCAGCTGCGGCGGCGTGGGCTGCTTCGAGCTGTACGCCTCGGCGAGCGCGCTGTCGCGCATGGGCGGCGGCAGATCGACCCGCGACATCGTCGCGGGAGCCGAACGCGGCGATCCTGACTGTACGCGCGCCTTTGAGGAATACCTGCACGAGCTGGCGACGGGCATCCGCTCGATCAACGAGGTATTCGTGCCCGAATGCTTCGTGCTGGGCGGCGGCTTGAGCGCGGCGGGGGAGATCCTGCTGTCGGGCGTCAAACGGCATGTGAAGGAGCTGTACAGCCTGTATCCCCTGTGCGCGTCCTTTGAAATCCGTCTGGCGGCGCGGCATAACGACGCCGGGATGATCGGCGCGGCGGCGCTGGCCAAGTTCAATCTGTTGTAGGGCGATTCCGTCCCCGCGCGGTATCTCCGTTCGCGCGGACACGCCGCACGTCGGGCGCTCGCGGCCGCTTGTTATGGCAAATGCGGCTGTGTTTTCGGAAAAATCGCCTCGAAATGCGCATCAGGCGCGATAAATCGCAAAAAAAGGGTTGCAATGGGCGGGGAGAATGTGTTACAATGCTCTTTGTGACAAACGGGCGGTCCGCTGCGCGCGTCACGCGCGTAAGAACGTCTATGAGGGAAGGAGGACAAAATCATGAGTGAAATTATCCGTTCAATCGAACAATCTCAACTCCGTACCGATCTGCCTCAATTTAACGTCGGCGATACGCTCCGCATATTCGTCAAGGTTATCGAGGGCAGCCGCGAGCGTCTTCAGGCGTTCGAGGGCACGGTGATCGCCAAGCGCAACGGCTCCAGCCGCGAGACGTTCACCGTCCGCCGCATGTCGTACGGCATCGGCGTAGAGCGTACGTTCCCCCTGCATTCGCCGCGTGTTGACCATATCGAGGTCATCCGTTCCGGCAAGGTGCGGCGCGCCAAGCTCTACTATCTGCGCGGACTTCAGGGCAAGGCTGCCAAGATCAAGGAAGCCGGCCGCAGATAACTCGCGAAAAGAGAAATCCACAGAACCCGTCGGGACAGCCCGGCGGGTTTTTCTTTGCACCGATTTCACGGTTTTCGATGAACCTGTCGGGACATTCCGGCGGTTTCCGTGTCCTGATTTCGCGGTTTTCGATGAACTCGTCGGGACATTCCGGCGGGTTGTTGCCGTGTTTCCTAACATATACCGCCTTTCACTCCTCGCATCTGCGCCGCCGTATACGCTTGCTTCCGCGCCGTTCCTTCATTTCACCGTCTGTTGTTCCGTGTGCCTGCTTCCGCGCCGATCGTTTCCGATTGCAGATCCTTCTCCGTCGTTCCTTCATTCCTCCGCCTGTTTCCCGTGCCGCACTTCCTTTCGCGCTCTTTTTCGCATCGCTTTTCCGAGCGTTGTTCGTTTTTGCTCCGTTGATCGCGTCGTTTGCCCGCTTCCGCGCAGAAAAAGTCGAAAAAATGTAAAAGATAGAAAAAAAGAAAATCGATTTGCAGGAAAAACAAAGGTTGCGTAGAATGATTAGAAATGGGGCAAGATTGGTTATCTTATTTTTAAGAGTCGACCGCGCCCTGCCGGAGGGCTTCCGGGAAGAAAAATCAGGAGGCGCACCATGAAAAAAATCTGTCTCGATGAACTGGGTATCATTAACTCAAGCCATATCTATCTCAATTTACCCGCCGGACAGCTTGTGGAGCATGCGCTTGAGCGCGGCGAAGGCGTTTTGAGCAACACCGGCGCGCTGGTCGTCAACACGGGCAAATACACCGGCCGTTCGCCCGACGACCGCTATATCGTGGACGAGCCTTCGATTCATGACGAGATCGCGTGGGGCAAGATCAACGTGCCCATTTCCATTGAAAAATTCGAATCGATCTACAAGCGCATGTGCGCCTATATGCAGGGACGCGACGCCTTCGTGTTCGACGGATTCGCGGGCGCCGACCCGCGCTATCGCATCGGCGTGCGCGTCGTGAACGAACTGGCCAGCCAGAACCTGTTCATCCATCAATTGCTCGTCCGGCCGACCGAGGAGGAGCTTGAAAACCACAAGGCCGATTTCACCATCATCGCCGCGCCCGGCTTCAAGTGCATTCCCGAGATTGACGGCGTGCACAGCGAAGCGGCGATCATTATTTCCTTTGAGAAAAAGATGGTCATCATCGCGGGCAGCCAGTACGCCGGCGAGATCAAAAAGAGCGTGTTCAGCGTGATGAACTACGTGCTGCCCAAGAAGGGCGTGTTCTCCATGCACTGCTCGGCGAACGTGGGCAGGGACGGCGATTCGGCGATCTTCTTCGGGCTGTCCGGCACCGGCAAGACCACGCTGTCCGCCGATCCCAACCGCAACCTCATCGGCGACGACGAGCACGGCTGGAGCGACGACGGCGTGTTCAACATCGAGGGCGGCTGTTACGCCAAGTGCATCAACCTTTCCAAGGAGCATGAGCCGGACATCTACAACGCCATCAAGTTCGGCGCGCTGGTCGAGAACGTCATCATCGATCCCGAGACCCGCGAGCTGGATTTCGACGACGCCGCGCTCACTGAGAACACCCGCGTGGGCTATCCCGTCACCTATATTCCCAACGCGCAGATTCCCGGCGTCGCCAATCATCCCAAGACCGTGATTTTCCTGACTGCCGACGCCTTCGGCGTGCTGCCCCCGGTGAGCAAACTGACTCGCGAGGCGGCGATGTATCATTATGTGAGCGGCTATACCGCCAAACTGGCGGGCACCGAGCGCGGCGTCACCGAGCCGCAGGCGACCTTCTCCACCTGCTTCGGCGCGCCCTTCCTGCCGCTTCCCGCCGCGCGTTACGCGGAATTGCTGGGCGAAAAGATCGACAAGTTCGGCGTCAACGTCTATCTGGTCAACACCGGCTGGGCGGGCGGCAGCTACGGCAAGGGCGGCAACCGCATGAAATTGCCCCTGACCCGCGCGATGGTCACGGCGTGCCTGAACGGAACGCTTGAAAACAGCGAGTTCGTTCACGATCCCATCTTTAACGTGCTCGTGCCCAAGACCTGCCCGAACGTGCCCGACGAGGTGCTCTCGCCGCGCGCCATGTGGGCGGACAAGGACGAATACGAAAAGACCGCCAAGATGCTCGCCGGACTGTTCCGCAAGAATTTCGCCAAGTATGACAAAATGCCCGAGGCCGTGATCGAGGCGGGCCCGAAGGCGTAATCGATCTGTTTCACGGGCTGCCGCGCGTTACGCGCGGCGGCTCTTTCATTGTGTGCCTTTTTTCCGATGCAGAATATTCTTTTTGCGCTTATGCAACCTTTCGCGCCCTTTCGTCTTCTAATGGGTGAATCAACGTTGAATTCAAACGAACCGAGGACGTCATGGACAAGCAGTTTTTTACCGAGGAGGTCAAGGCGGCGGAGCGATCGCTGTATCGCGTGGCGAGAAGCTATGTCCCGAGCGATCACGACGCGGCGGACGCGGTGCAGGAAGCGCTGCTCCGCGCGTGGGCGAAGCGGAACACGATCCGGGACGAGCGGTTTTTCCGCACATGGCTGACGCGCGTCGTCATCAACGTCTGCAAGGACGAAAGGAAGCGGCTCAAGCGCGTCACGCCCGTTCAGGAGATCCCCGAGCCCGTACCGGAGCGCAGTGCCGCGCCGCGCGACGAGCTGAAGGAGGCGCTGCGCGCGCTGGACGCCAAGTACCGCGTGCCGCTCGCGCTGTTCTATCTCGACGGCTATTCCATTCGGGAGATCGCCGGCATGATGACGCTGCCGCAGGGGACGGTGAAAAATCGCTTGCACCGCGCCAAGGACAAGCTGCGGGAGCAGCTGCAACAGCAGGAGGTGTTCGAGGATGAAACGTGAGGATCTTGACCGCGCGTTCGGCGCGACCCCGGCGGTTTTCACCGCTCATATCGACGACGCGCTCCGCGCATTCGAGGAGGAGAAACCCATGAAAAAGTTCACATACCGCACGGCGCTCGTCGCCGCGATGCTCACGCTCATGCTCTGCGGCATCGCCTACGCCGTGATCTATCAGGGGCAGCCATGGTACTACGACAACCGCTTTACCGCGCTCAAGGAGAACGAGCCGGAAACCTATCGCGCGATCATGGACAACCTGACCACCGACGTGCCGCAGGATGTCAGCCCCGACGCGGCGGGACTTGTCTCCGCCGTCGTGCAGGACTACGCGTGGGCGGCAGAAAAGGGCGTATTCACCGTGAGTATGGCGGCGCGCCCCGAGGACGACAAAAAGTTCGAAATCTATCCCCTCTGGAATCTCGACCCCGACGGCGCGTGCGCCGACGCGCTCGACCCGGACGATCCCGAAATCCGCACCGAGCATTGGCTGATGACGAAAAATGGCTTCGGCTTGCCCGAGGATGTCATGAACGACCCGACGAAGCGGCTGCTGCTGGTGGATTTCGAAAGCGATCTCCTGATCGGCGATACCGATGTGACGCTGCCCGGTGAGAGCTACGACGCCTTTGTCGGCGAGGACGGCGCGGCGATCTTCGTCTACAAGTACGATCTGAGCCTTGCCGATCCCGAGGCAATCAAGGCGCGGTATGCGGAGGCGCAGCCGGCGGAAACGGACGCCGCCGCTTATGAAACGCGCCGCGAGGGCGACAAGGGCGCGGAGGTGCTGCGCATACAGCAGCGCCTGTCCGATCTGGGCTATTACAACGGATATCTGAACGGCGAGTACGACGGCGAGGTGACGCTTTGCCTGACGGTTTTCCAGAAGAAGAACGGGCTGACCGCCGACGGCGTGGCGGGTCCCGACACCCAGAGAAAACTGTTCGCCGCCGACGCCGCGCCCGTGACGGCGGATTGGGAGACGCCCGCCGCGCCCTCCGAACCGTTGCGGGAAGAAACGGATCAAATGATCGCCGACGCGCAAAGCGTGCGCGACGCGCTTGCCAAGAGCACCGCCGCCGACGGCACGCTGACGCTCCGCGCAAAGTATCGGGTTTATCCCTTCGTGAACGGCGAGATCGGCGAGCCGACCGAGGGAAGCGCGACGTTTACGGTCAAAACGAAGTAATATCGGGAATCATGGCTTGTAGAACATCCGACCACGAAAAGGGGCTGCCGCGCCAAGTATCGCGCGGCAGCCCTCAGGGTGTCGGCAAAGCCGACACCCTCCGCAAAAATGAATCCTTCATTTTTGCGGCTTGCACGTTTTTCCTGCGCGGCTTTGCCGCGCGGCCGGAAAAACGCGTAAGGAATCGATTTTCTGCGGAAAATCGTTCCGAAACCACCGCGCATGTCGCTGGTTTCGGATGAGAAACGAAGGAGCTCCGCCCCTTCGTTGCATCCCCGGGAGGAACGACCGGGGTTTGCGGTAAGCCGATCCGTTACTCAATACCGTATCCCGTCAGTCCGACGCCCTGGGCGCGTAGGTATAACGCGCCACCAATCGCGGCATGCCGTTGTACACGCCGTAGGCGTCGGCGTACACGCGATAGCGCTTGCCAAGCTCCCATGTGTCGGTGGTCAGGTTTTCAATCAGGATGGTGCGCGAAACGCCCTCGACCTTGCTGGTCTCCATGATGGCGAGCTGCGGCTTGTTCGTCATGATTTCGGTGATCACGCCGATGCACTCGTAAATCTGCGTGTTGTTGATGCGCGTGGTAGCGTTGTTGAGGAAGTCCGAATAGCCGAAGGCGTCCATTCCCCACGCCTTTCTTGTGTATTCGGTGGCGAAGGGGAGATAATACATGTCTAGATCATACACCGAGGTTTCCTTGCCGGGATACGACACTTCGATGGTGATGGTGTTGTTGCCGATCTTGTCGAACACGGCGGTGAAGGAAAACGCGCCCGTCGAGGCGAGCAGGGTATCGTCGAAATTCTTGTGCGGCGTGATGATGTTGACGTGCGCCTGCGCCAGCGTCGTCGCCTTGATATTCATCTCGCTCGTTTCATGGCGCGTGGCGAGGTCGGCGGCGAAGTCGAGCTGGATCTGCTGGGGCTTGCGGTACAGTGTGATGGTTTTGCTGTTCTCGCGGTAGTACTGGCATCGTGTGACAATGGTAAAAACGTTTTCGCCGATGGGCTGAACGGTGGCGTTATAGGAGATCAGGCCGTCCTGCGTGTTGACCAGGTCGGTCAGATCCTCGCCGTTGACGAGAACGGTGCTGTTCTTCTCGACGAGAATTTGAATATTGTATACCGATTTACCCGAGGGAACCTCGAGGTACTCGACGTCGGGATTGACGAGCGTGAGCGGCGAGAGCGGGATATCCACGGTATAACGGATCACGCCGAGCGGTTTTTGCTCGCCGTAGCCGGTGCGCAGATAAGGCTGCAAAACGGCTTCCGCCGTTTCCGCCGTGACGCCCTGCTCGTCCTCGTACCACAGATAATCGGGCACCTCGAAGGTGGCGTAGCCGCCCGTGACGATTTGATCGCCGAGCTTCATGATGTAGATGGACGAGCCTTCCTCGCCCGGAATGCGGATGGTGTGCGCCGCCTTGTCGTCCAGAATGGAGGGCGTCACGCTGGTCTGCTCCTGAAGGGTCGGCTCGCGCTGATCAAGAACATAGGGAACAAGCACAAAACGGTATCCG
This sequence comes from uncultured Oscillospiraceae bacterium, assembly GCA_964459985.1. Lineage (GTDB taxonomy): Bacteria > Bacillota > Clostridia > Christensenellales > Aristaeellaceae > CAYWOS01. Next base: position 22,128 of record CAYWOS010000006.1, on the reverse strand, counting down.
ATGACGCCGATCGAGGCGGCGGCGATCAGCAGCGCGATCAGGCGCAGAAAGCGCCATTTGCCGAGCATGCGCGGCACGCGCATGTTCTTTTTCGTCAGATTCATGGCGCGGCGGCGGCGCGTCGCAGGATCGGCCTCGTCATTGGCGAACTCGTCGTAATCGATGACCTGCTGCGGCACGACGCGGATGGCGTCGGGGCGCACGTCGCCCTCGATCTGTTCGTCGGAAACGTAATGGATGCGCTGCGGCTTTGTGAAAATATCGCTGCGCCCGGTCAGCGACTGCACCGTTCTGCCGCTTGGCGCGATGCCCTGCTCCGAGCCGTGCTCGCGCAGACGGCGCTGCATTTCCTCGCCGCGCGTTTTGCGCTCGACAAAGCGTTCCATTTCGACGGCGAGCTTGTCGCGCGCGTCGGTGCCGCCCGTGAACTCGCCGTCTTCGTCCGCGTGCGCGTAGATCTTTTCCGCCGGATTATCGCCTAAATCGGACTGCCAATCGGTCCGCGCGGTCTGATCGGGTTCGAGCGGCGCGCCGCAGCGAAAGCAGCGCGGGAACGACGCGCGATTCCAATGGCCGCATTGGGGACACTTCATGCGTCTACCTCCAAGGGAGTAAAACAATCCACATTCTATTTCTCATTTTCGCGGGCAAAATCCTGCCCTTCCGCGATTTTTTACATTTCTCGCGGCGGGACTGTAAAATAACGCCCGTCCCCGGCGTTCTCCATCGACACGGCGCCGGAAACGTGGTATACTATCCGGGTGTCAGAAGAATTCCCGGCCGATCGGCGCGAAGCGGGCAGGCCGTCCGTCCGCGCGGTCGGCGTATGAAGATATCCGGAGCATGTAATGAAGCTGAACGAACTGAACGGTCCCGAGGATCTGCGGGGGCTTTCGCAGGACGAGCTGAAGGCGCTTGCGCAGGAGATCCGCGATACGATCATCCGCACCGTGGCGCATAAGGGCGGACATTTGTCCTCCAATCTGGGCATGGTCGAATTGACGCTGGCGCTGCACCGCGTGTTCAGGTGTCCCGAGGACAAAATCGTGTTCGACGTGGGGCACCAATGCTACGCGCATAAGCTGCTGACGGGGCGCTGTATGCGTTTTGACACGCTGCGCTCCTGCGGCGGCGTGAGCGGCTTTGCGCTGCGCGGCGAAAGCGAGTACGACTGCTTCACCACCGGCCACGCCTCGACGGCGCTCTCGGCGGCGCTGGGCATGGCGCGGGCGCGCGAGCTCAAGGGCACGCGCGAGCATATCGTCGCGGTGGTCGGCGACGGCGCGCTGACGGGCGGCATGTGCTACGAGGCGCTCAACGATCTGTCCAACACGCGCACGCCGCTCATTGTTATCCTGAATGACAACAAGATGTCCATCTCGAAAAACGTCGGCGCCGTTTCCGAGTATTTGAGCTTTCTGCGCGCGGGCAAGGGCTGGATCGAAGTCAAGCGCCTGATCGCACGAGCGCTGCTGCGCGTTCCCTTTATCGGCAAAGCGCTGTACCGCTTTTTCCAGAGCGTGAAGAACGGCATTCGCAACGTGTTCGTGCGCGACCGCTTTTTCAGGCTTTTCGGCATGAAGTATCTGGGCCCCATCGACGGGCACGACATTCACGCGCTCGAGCGCGTGCTGCGCCGCGCCAAGGCGCTTTCCGAGCCGGTGGTCATCCATGTCGTCACGCAAAAAGGGAGCGGCTACGCGCCCGCGGAAACGCGCCCCGACGTTTTCCACGGCACCGCGCCCTTCGACGTCGCCACGGGACGGCCGCTGACGGCCTGCCGACCCGGGAACGGCGCGTATGCCGCCGGGATTATCGGGGATATGGCGCGAAAGGATCGCAGAATCGTCGCCGTGACCGCCGCCATGACGAACGGCACGGGGTTTTCGGCGTTCCGCAAGGAGTTTCCCGAGCGGATTTTCGACGTCGGTATCGCCGAGGAGCACGCCGTTACGCTGGCGGCGGGGCTGGCGAGCGCCGGCATGCGTCCCTTTGTCGCCGTCTATACCACTTTTTTACAGCGCGCGTACGATCAGATGCTGAACGACGTTTGCCTGCAAAACCTGCCGGTCTGTTTTCTGATGGATCGCTATGGCGTCGTGGGCGAGGACGGCGCGACGCATCAGGGCGTGTTCGGGCTGGCGTATCTGAACGCCATGCCCAATCTGACGGTGCTCGCGCCGATGAATACCGAGGAGCTCAAGCAAACGCTCGCCTGCGCTGTCGCCGCCGATTCGCCCGTTGCGATCCTGTATCCCAGAGATCAGACGCCCGATCAGGCGGCAGCCGACTTCCAAATCGGGCGCTGGCGCGCGATCCGGCAGGGGAGCGACTGCGCGATCCTGACTTTCTCCGCCATGTGCGAAACGGCGCTCGCGGCGGCGGACATGCTCGCGGTGGACGGCGTTTCATCGGCGGTGTACAACTGCTCGACCGTCAAACCGCTCGATCTCCATACGCTCAAATCGCTCGAAACCCCGTACTTCGTTCTGGAAGAGGACGTGATTTCGGCGGGATTCGGCGCGATGACGGCGGAAGCGGCCGTCCGGGAGCGGTTCGCGCCGCCCGCGGCGATCTTCGCGCTACTCGACGCCTTCGTGCCGCACGGCGCGAGGCGCGAATTGCTCATGAAGTACGGACTCGACGCGCGCGCTGTCGCCGATCGGATCAAGGAGGCGCTTGATGAAAACGCGAATTGACGCCGCGATCGTCGCGCGCGGGCTGGCGGCGAGCCGCGAAAAGGCACAGGCGCTGATCATGGCGGGGAACGTCTATATCGGCGAGCGAAAGATTCTCAAGCCGTCCGAAACGGTCGGGGAATCCGATGAAATCACCGTTCGCGGCGATCAGGACGCCTTTGTCAGCCGGGGCGGACACAAGCTCGAGCGCGCCGTTCTGGTCTTCCGCGCCGACGTAACGGGGCGCGTCGCCATGGATATCGGCGCGGCGGCGGGCGGCTTTACCGACGTGCTGCTGCGCCACGGCACCGCGCACGTTTACGCCATCGACGTGGGGTACGGTCAGTTTGACTGGGCGCTGCGCAACGATCCCCGCGTCACCGTGATGGAGCGCACCAACGCGCGCGCGCTGACGCGCGATCAATTCGATCGTCAGCCTGATTTGACGGTGATGGACGTTTCCTTCATATCGATCCGGCTGATCCTGCCCGTCGCCGCCGCCATCATGGGCGAGGGCGGGCGCTTCCTCACGCTGGTCAAACCGCAGTTCGAGGCGGGACGGAAGGATGTGGGCAAGCACGGCGTGGTGCGCGACCCGGCCGTCCACGCCCGCGTCCTCAAGGAAATCCGGGATTTCGCGCCGTCGTTTGGCTGGCATGTCGCGCAGGCGACCTATTCGCCCATCAAAGGGCCGGCGGGCAACATCGAATTCCTCGCCGATATTCTGCCGGGCGAGGGCGCGTCCGTATCCGACGAAGAAATCCTTGATCTGGTTGCCGACGCGCACCGCGCGCTGCATGAACCGAAGGGGGCGCTATGAAAACGAAAAGCCTATTTGTCTGCTCGTCCTGCGGCTTTGAAACGCCGCGCTGGCTCGGCAAATGCCCCGATTGCGGCGGATGGAACACCATAACCGAAACGATCGCGCCGACGCAGGCGGCGGAGAAGCCGCTCAAGCAGCGCGGCGGCACGGGCGCGCCGATTGCCCGAATCCGCGACGTCGAGGCGGGCGAGCAGATCTATACCTCCACCGGCACGGAGGAAATCGACCGCGTGCTGGGCGGCGGCGTCGTCGAAGGATCGCTGCTCCTGTTCGGCGGCGCGCCGGGCATCGGCAAATCGACGCTGCTGCTGCAGATTTGCAGCCACCTTGCCAAGCAGGGCAGGCGCGTTTTGTACATCAGCGGCGAGGAAAGCGCGCGGCAGATCAAACTGCGCGCGGCGCGCCTTGACGTCGGCGACGGCGATATGATGGTGCTGTCGGAGAACGCGATGGACGCCATTGAGAAGCGGCTGACCGAATGCGCGCCCGAATACTGCGTGATCGATTCGATCCAGACCATGTACCGGCCCGAGCTGGGCAGCGCGCCGGGCAGCGTGAGCCAGGTGCGCGAGTGCGCCTCGCTGCTCATGCGCTATGCCAAAACGACGGGCTGCGCCATGTTCCTGATCGGGCATGTGACCAAGGAAGGCGCGCTGGCCGGCCCGCGCGTGCTCGAGCACATGGTCGACGTCGTGCTGTCCTTCGAGGGCGACAACCGGCACGAATACCGCCTGCTGCGCGCCGTCAAGAACCGTTTCGGCTCGGTCAACGAGCTGGGTGTGTTCGAGATGACGGGGCGCGGCGTCATGCCCGTCGAGAACGCATCCGAAACGCTGCTTTCACAGCGCGCCAAGGGCGCGAGCGGCTCGTGCGTGCTGTGCGGCATCGAGGGATCGCAGCCCATGCTGATGGATATTCAGGCGCTTGTCGCGCAATCCTACTATACCGTGCCGCGACGTACCGTCAACGGCATGGATCTCTCGCGCGTTATGCTGCTGCTCGCCGTGATGGAAAAGCGCGCCGGGCTGAAAATGTACAACCGCGACGTGTACGTCAATGTCGCCGGCGGCATGACGCTCTCCGAGCCGGCGGCCGATCTCGCGCTGTGCGTCGCGGCGGCGTCGTCCTATCATGACATCGTGCTGCCCGCCGATTGGGCTGTGATGGGCGAGGTCGGGCTGGCGGGCGAGGTTCGCGGCATTCCGCGCCTCGAGCGCCGCGCGATCGAATGTCGGCGTCTCGGGTTTTCGCATATCCTGTGCCCGCGCGACAGCGCATCCCGTCTTAAATCGGTCGAGGGCGTGACGCTGCACGGCGTCGATACGCTGGCGCAGGCGATGGCGGTCGCCGGACTGTACAATCCCCGCGCCGAATCGCAGGCATAAGCCGCGTTTGTGCAATTTACAGATATTACACGCATTTTTCGCTTTTCGAAATATATTTGATACATGTTCGTATTACGTCTATGGTAAGATAGGATCGTCGGATAATGTCCAAACCGATAAGGAGGAAACACGATGCTGAAGCGTTTATTGGCTCTTGCCGTCATTCTGGCGCTGCTGATTCCCACGGCGGCGCTCGCCGATCTCAAATACGGCGACCAGTCGAACGAGGTGCTCGCTGTACAGAAACGGCTGTATTACTACGGGTATTATAACAACGGCTTTGACGGGTTATTCGGTTCGGGCACGTATGAAGGCGTCAAGTTATTTCAGGAGTATAACAACCTTCCTAATACCGGCAAGGTGGACGCGGACACGCTGAACCTGCTCAATTCCGATACCGCCGTGCATAAATCCTCCGCGAACCTCCCCGCCGGCGGGAACCGCACGATGAAGCGCAACGACAGAGGCGAGGACGTGCGCGCCGCGCAGCAAAGGCTGTTGTTCTACGGGTATTACAACGGCAAGCTCGACGGAATTTTCGGCGCGGGCACCGAGGCCGCCGTCAAGCGCTTCCAGCAGAACAACCCGCCGCTGGTGGTCGACGGAAAGATCGGTTCCCGGACATACGCGATGCTTTTCTCCGACAGTGCCAATCCGTATGACAGCAGCGATCCCACCTATACCGACACGCTCAAGCGCGGCGATCAGGGCGACGAAGTGGCGAAGCTGCAGCAGCGCCTTCTGGAGACGTATTATTATATAGGCCCGTGCGACGGCGCGTTCGGCTCCAACGTCGAGGCGGCGGTGAAATCGTTCCAGACCTCCGTCGGGCTGTCGGCGGACGGCAAGGTCGGGCCGACGACCTACGGCGCGTTGTTCGGCGGCGCCGCCATCTTCAACGGCGGCATTCCCAGACGCTCGCTTTCCTCGGGCATGCGCGGGTATGACGTGTTCGTGCTCCAGATGAAATTGTGCAATATTAACTATATGTCGGCGATCGTTACCCCGGGTTATTTCGATTCGGCGACCGTGACCGCCGTCAGTTCCTTCCAGAAGGACAATAACCTGACGGTCGACGGCAAGGTCGGCTCGATCGTCCGCCGTTATCTCTGGCCTTCCACCGTGGATCAGGAAGACATCGTAAAAGAAGAAGCGCTCGACGGCAATCCCGCCGTTGTCACCAAGTCGCAGCCTACGCTGCGCAAGGGCTCTCAAGGCAACGAAGTCGCCAACGCCCAGATGCGCCTCAAGGCGGCGGGCTTCCTGCTGGGCAACGCCGACGGCGTATACGGCGACGCGACCGTCAAGGCCGTCAAGCAGCTCCAGAAATTCTACAACATCACACCGCAGGACGGCATTATCGGGCCGACGACATGGGCGTACATCAACAACATCAGCGCCAACGAGGCCGAGCCTTCGGTCGTTCTTGTCGGGAAAAAAGCGGCGACCACGCCGACCAAGGCGCTGAAAAAGGGCGCGAATAACAGCAACGTCGCCAAGATGCAGGCTAAGCTGTACGCGGCCGGGCTGTTGACCGAGGACGACATCGACGGCATCTTCGGACCCAAGACGAAGGCGGCGCTCGAATCGTTCCAGAAATCGGCGCTTTTGACCATCGACGGCATCGCCGGCGCGCAGACGCTCTCGACGCTGAATGAAAAACTGGATCTGATCAGAAGGTAACCGCCGCGAAGGCGCGCCCTGACCGATCAATCGGAAAACATCCCCTGTATGGCGTTCGCCCGTTCGGGCAACATACGCCGTGCAGGGGATTTTGTTTGATGTTCGGCGCGGAGCGGCGGTGCGCGGCCGCCCTTGCCGAGGACGGAGGGCTTTGATGAAAAGGATACTGGCATGGTTTCTGATTCCGGCGCTTCTGTGCCTGACGACAGGCTGTGCGGCGAGCGGGGACGCCGAAAATGATCAGCAATATGTGAACCGCACGGAGGGCAGCCCCGACATGCCCGAAAAACTGCGCGCGAACGAGCAGGGGATTCCGCTGATCAAGGTGTATCAGGTGGACGAGTCGGCGGTCGTTGAAACGGACGTTGAGAGCTATCTGCTGGGCGTCGTGGCGGGCGAAATGAAGAACGACTGGCCTATCGAGGCGCTCAAGGCACAGGCGATTCTCGCGCGGACGTTCGTGATGAAGTTCTGCACGGAGAAAGAAAGCTCCTACGCGGGCGCTGATATCTCGACCGATATCGAGGAAGCGCAGGCATACGACGCCACGGCGGTCAACGAACGGATCGAAACGGCGATCGAGCAGACGCGCGGTCAGGTGCTTTCCTACGGCGGCGAACTGCCGTACAGCTGGTTTCACGCGCACTCGGGCGGCATGACGGCCGGCGCGCGTGAAGGGCTTGCCTTTGAGGACGGCGAGCCGGGCTATATCCGCATCGTCGAGGGCAGGGACAGCGATCGGGCGCCCGATTCCGCCAAGGCGTGGACGGCGACCTTTACGGACGAAGAGATCATCGCGGCGGCAAAAAAATGCGGCGCCGGGGGAATTACAACGCTCGAGAGCATCGAGGTCGCCGCGCGCGGCGACAGCGGGCGGGCGACGGAGATCCGAATCAACGGCGAAACGGTGTCGGCGGCGGAGCTGCGGCTGGCGCTTGGCACAACCAAAATGCGCTCGACGCTGCTGACGGAAATGAAGATGCAGAACAACGCCGTCGTGATCGCCGGCAAAGGGTACGGACACGGCGTCGGCATGCCGCAGTGGGGCGCGTACGCGCTCGCCGAGGAAGGCAAGACCGCCGAAGAAATCGTGACCTATTATTTCGCGCGCGTGACGGTCGAAAGAATGTGGTGACGCCGCGCCGCCCGTGTGTTTGTCAGCCTGTCAGGAAACCGCCGTTTTTATCCGGCGGTTTCGCCGCGTTTACTCGCCCGTTTCCCGTTTGATCCAGTCGATATACGCGTCGTACAGACGCCAGTACAACGCGCGGTTGCCGCCGCCCACGGCTTTGCCGTCGATTTCAACGGCGGGCGCGAAAAAGGCGAGCGTGCTGGTGACGAGGATTTCCTCGGCGGCCATCATTTCGTCGATCGTGAAGGGACGTTCCTCATAGGGCACGCCGAGCGCCGCGCACAGCTCGAGCAGGCGCTTGCGCGAGGTGCTGGGCAGAATCCAATGATCAAGCGGCGGCGTGACAAGCCTGCCGTCCAGAATAACGGACAGCCCGGAATGCGCGCATTCGGTCACGCGGCCGTCGCGGTGCAGCACCGCCTCGCCGCATCCGCGCTCCTTCGCCTGCTGGAACGCCAGCACGTTGGGCAACAGGTTGATTGTTTTGATATCACAGTACTGATAGCGTAAATCCGGCAGCGTGACGAGCTTCATTTCCGCGCCGTGCCGGTAGCCCGTGACATCCTTGGCGTAGCAAAGCAGCGTCGAGGGCGTGCCCTCGGGCGGGAAAGCGTGCTCGCGCGCCGCGATGCCGCGAGAGCATTGGAAGTAAAGAATGCCTTCCTTGCCGTCAATCCTGCCGATAATGTCGCGCAGCGTGCTTTCGAGCGCGGCGCGGTCGGCGGGCGGCGGGATGCGGAGCTTTTCGCAGCTTGAAAGAAAGCGGTCGAGATTGTCGTTAAAGGCGAACGGCACGCCGTTGCGGAAATAGGCGACGTCGTATACGCCGTCGCCGAACATCACGGCGCGGTCGTTCATCGGAATGGTCATTTCCTCAATCGGGCGACAGACGCCGTTGTAGTACGCGATACTCTTCATCACGCGCCTCCTTGTTTTGATATCGGGATATTCTTCGCGTCGCCCCGCAATCCTGCGCAGTACGCGGAAAAAACCGCGCGGCGGCGGAAATTGTCGCCAATTCGCTTTTCGTGAAGGAATTCGCGTTTTCGCGGCGAATGAAACGGTATCGTGTATGCGAAGGGGGAACAGCGTATGCCATTCCTTGAAATTATGGAGGACGTCCTTGTCACCGTCGTGACCTTTATGGTGCACGTGATCGAAATCATGGGCGCGGCGATCATCATATGGGGCGCGATCAAATCGTTTTGCGATATGTTTTCGAGACGTCAGACCGACGTCCGGCTCGAGCTGGCGCAGTTCATGGCGCTGGGGCTGGAGTTCAAGCTCGGCGGCGAGATCCTGCGTACCGTGATCGTGCGCGATCTGTCCGAGATCGCGCTGGTCGGCGCCATCATCGCGCTCAGGAGCTTGCTTAACTTCCTGATCCATTGGGAGATCAAACACATCAAGCATGACAACGAGGACGATTCGCCCTCCTTTGAAGCCTCTCTTTTCAACCGGTTTCGGAAGAAGAAGGACGCTCAAGCGGAGATCGGCGAAAACGCGAAATAAACAATAAGGATTCCGTTATTCAAAAGCCCGGCGAAGCGCTGCTCCGTCGGGCTTTAGCTTGTATGGAAACCGCCGCTTGCGTTGTTGCCTGCGTGACGGCAAGGGGAGTTATACACGTCCGCATACGCTTATCCCCTTGACGGCCGTGGCTGCCGCCGAGAGGCGGCCTTTGGGGAAGCGGGCGGTCTGTCAGTTGCCGCGCGCGGCGAGGATCTTGTCGTAGGCGGCGTTGATCGCCTTGATCACGGCCTCCGAGGTGACGGTCGCGCCGGTGATGAGATCGACGTCGCCCGTCGTCATGGGTAGCGATTTGCCCACGAACCGCGCGGCGAACTCGTCCTCGAGCGCCTGCGCGCCGAAGCCGACCGTTTCGTCGAAGTTGGCGTCGCCCACCACGATGGAGGCGATCTTGTCGTTTTCGTCAATGGTCAGCGTGACGGCGACCGGGCCGTTGTAGCCCTTCTTGGACGCCTTGGCGGTTTTGCCGTCGTTGGTCACGTCGCTGGGTACGGGCGAGGGCGTCGGCGTCGCGGCGACGCTGCCGCCGCGCGCGGCGAGGATCTTGTCGTAGGCGGCGTTGATCGCCTTGATCACGGCC
>CAYWOS010000006.1:0-12217 GCA_964459985.1 uncultured Oscillospiraceae bacterium | reverse complement strand
TTTCGTCAATGGTCAGCGTGACGGCGACCGGGCCGTTGTAGCCCTTCTTGGACGCTTTGGCGGTTTTGCCGTCGTTGGTCACGTCGCTGGGTACGGGCGAGGGCGTCACGGCCGCCGAGGCGGGCGCGGCTTCCTTCCCGGCGAGCAGCTTGTCATAGGCGGCGTTGACGGCTTTCACGACGGCGGTGGAGGAGATGGTCGCGCCGGTGATGAGATCGACGTCGCCGTCCTTGAGCGGCAGCGTTTTGCCGATGAACTGGGCGATGAACCAGTCTTCCTGCACCTGACTGCCGATGCCGGAGGTCTCGTCGAACAATTCGTTGCCGACTGTCATCGCCTTGACGACGCCGCTTCCGTCCACTTCGATCGTGACGGCGACCGGGCCGTTATATCCCTTTTTGGAGGCGGATACCGATGTAGTGGCGCTCGCCGCGCGCGCTTCGCCGATCTTGTCAAACGCGACGTTGACGGCGTTCACGACGGCGGTGGAGGAAATGGTCGCGCCGGTGATGAGATCGACGTCGCCGTCCTTGAGCGGCAGCGTTTTGCCGATGAACTGGGCGATGAACCAGTCCTCCTGCACCTGACTGCCGATGCCGGAGGTTTCGTCGAACAATTCGTTGCCGACCGTCATCGCGGTGATCTGATCGTCGTCGTTCACCGTGACCGACACGAAAACCGGGCCGTTATATCCCTTGCGCGACGCCGTGACGACGACGCCCTGCGCGGCTTCCTCGCCCTTTTCGACGGGCTTTTCGATAAATGTGGAAATGATGAAATTGCTCGCCGTATTGACGCCGCTCGTGACGGCGGTCGAGGTAATGGTCGCCGCCGTGATGGCGTCGATGGTCTGATCGCCCTTCGCGCCGCCCGCCTTGATGACCGACAGGCGCGGCGTTTTGCCGATGAATTGATTCCTGAAGCGATCATCCTTCGATTTCGCGCCCAGACCGGCCGTTTCGGAGAAATTCGAGCCGCCGACGCTCACGCCGCGAATGATCTTGTCGTTGTCGACGCCGACGGTGAGCTCGATAGGCCCGCCGTAACCCTTGACCGACAGCGTGGCGACATAGCCCGCCACGTCTTCGCCGTTTTTGCCGATGTACAGGCTGTCGACGGCCGCGCCCTCGGGGAGCGTATACGCTTCGAACGTCTGCGCCTGCGGCAGCACCTCGCGGCGCGCGTTTTCCGCCTGAATCAACGCCTGTTCCGCGATGGGATCGGCGGTGATTCCGTTGGTGATCGCAAGCGCCAGCCCGGCGATGACGGCGATGATGCCCAGAGCAATCCATGCGGCGAGTTTTTTGTTCTTCATATGATTTGCCTCCAAACTACTTGTCGCGGCCGCGTTCGCCGCGTTGACTGACCGAACCGAGCAAGCCGAGCGCTTCCATGCGGTCGCGGATCTCTTTGTCGCCCTGCGCGACGCCGCGACAGGCGGCGCTCGCCGCGATGCCGGTGACGACGCCCGTCACGACGGCGGCGACGAGCAAAATGGGCGCCTGCGCCGCCGCCGCCCATGTGCCGAGCAGCAGGCGCGACATGAGCACCTGCCCGGTCATGTGCGTCACGGCGCCCGCGACGCTGACGCCGACAAACCCGATGTTCTTCAGGCGAACCGCCGCCAGCATGGCGGCGACGCTCAATACCCCGCCCGCGAGGCTGTACAGCATTCCCGAAAGCCCGGCGTACAAGAGCCCGCCAAGCGCGACCTTCAGCGCCATGAGCAGCCACGCGCTGCGCGCCCCCATCAATACGACGGCGTACAAAAGGACGGTGTTGGACAGCCCCAGACGAATACCGGGAACGGAGGGTACCAAGACAAACTGCCTTTCGATCAGCCCCAGCGCCAGCATCAATGATGTCAGCAGCGCGTAACGGGTCATTTTCCTGACGCTCAAGCCGAATCACCCCACCTCTAAACATATCATGCGCGAAAGACCTGTGTCAAGCGCTAAATATCGGGCGCGTCGGCGTCGGGGGAGGAAAGCGTCAGGCGGATCTCGACGGCGTTGGGCAGGCAGATGATTCGCGTGCCCATCGCGCGGGAGGCATAGTTTTCCGTCGTCACTTCGCCCTGCCCGACGCACAGTTGATTCCGGCAGGTGGACGAGCGCATCAGGACGCCGTTTTCGGTAAAGGATATCACGTTTCTCATGCCGTCGCGCTCGACCACGACGTCCTCTTTCTGTCCGACGCGCGCCGTGGCGTACAGTTTGCCCTCGACGTAGATCTCCACCGCGCCGTCCGCCGTTTTGTCAAGCGTGATCAGGTATCTGGCGAGAAAGGCGCAAAGCGCGAGCGCGAGCGCGATGCCGATCACAACGATGTCCCGACGTCGAATCATAGCCCCTCCTTCACGGATCGTATACCTATTATATGCTCCCCGCGCCGAAAACACAAGGGCTCGTTTCCCCGCATTCGCTACGGTTATTTGACAGTTTCTCATATAAATGGTATATTTTAGGACTGTAAATTTGATAAAAAGTACGAAACAAGGCTTGTTTTCCGTCTTCTTTCGTTGTATAATAGCCCTGTGAGCAATCTCACAAATAAGCGGAATGAGGTAGATCAACATGAAGAAATCGCTTGCTCTCCTGCTGGTTGCCATCCTTGCCTTCGGGATCGTCGGCTGCGCGTCGGCTGATACGGTCGGTCTCGGCTGCGTCACCGCCATCGGCTCCGTCAAGGATGCCCAGGTGGTCGACGGCGAGAACTACGACGGCCAGGCTCAGGTCAACAACACGGTCTGCACCGTGCGCCTCGGCGATGACGGCAAAGTCGTTTCCGTCAAGTTCGACGTGACCCAGACTATGATCAAGTTCTCCGTGGACGGCAAGGTTGTCACCGATGTGACCGCCGTGATCCCCACCAAGATGGAAAAGGGCGAAGCCTACGGCATGCGCAAGGCCAGCGCCATCGGCGCCGAGTGGTTTGAGCAGATCGCCGCGTTCGAGAATTGGTGCGTCGGCAAGACCCCCGCTGAAATTCTCGGCATGAAGACCTACGACAAGGGCGACGGCAGCCACACCGCCGTTCCCGATGTGGAAGAGCTCAAGACCACCTGCACGATCACTGTGGGCGATTATCTCGCCGCCTTCGAAAAGGCCGTTGCGAACGCCAAATAAGTTTTGTTTCGTCAACCGGATGGGGGCTGCTTCACGCAGTCCCCATTTTTCGGAATATGAGGGGATTCATGTTGAAAAAACCGCTTTCTTCGCTGCTGATCGCCGCGCTTTTGTGCCTGTCGCTGACGGGCTGCGCGGCGGCGTATGAAAAGTACACCATGTCGTTTTACGACACGTTCGACACCGTCGTGACGATCATCGGCTTCGCGCGCTCGCAGGCGGAGTTCGACGAGACGACGGCGCGCGCGCGCGATTTGTTTTCGCGTCTGCATCGGCTCTATGATCAGTACACGCCCTACGCCGGCGTCACGAACGTTTATCGGCTGAATCAGGAGGCCGCGAAATCGCCCGTTCGCGTTGAGAGCGAACTGTTCGATCTGATCGCCTACTGCAAGGAAACGCAGCCGCTGACGGGCGGCAAGGTGAATATCGCCATGGGCGCCGTGCTGTCCGTCTGGCATGATTACCGCGACGCCGCCGAAATGGACCCCGCGTCCGCCGCGCTCCCGCCGCTTGACAGGCTGAAAGCGGCGGCGGAGCACACGGATATCGACGATGTGATCCTCGATCCCGTGAATCAGACGGTGTATTTCGCCGATCCCCTGCTCAAGCTCGACGTTGGCGCCGTCGCCAAGGGTTACGCCGCCGGGCTGGCGGGCGACATGCTGATGCAATCCGCGATGCCCTCCTTTATATTGAGCGCCGGCGGCAACATCGTGGCGGGGAAAGCGCCGATGGACGGCAGGCTGCGCTGGGGCGTCAGCGTGCAGGACCCCGACGAGGCGGTGTTCGGCGGCGGCGGAAGCATGGATGTCCTGTACTTCGCCGGTCGCTGCGCCGTGACGAGCGGCGATTATCAGCGCTTTTACGTCGTGGACGGCGAACGCTATCATCATATTATATCGCCCGATACGCTGTTCCCGGCGACGAACATGCGCGCCGTCACCGTCGTGACGGAGGATTCGGCGCTCGCCGATCTGCTCTCTACCGCGCTGTTCCTCATGCCGCCCGAGGAGGCGATCGCCTTCGCCGAAGGCATGGAGGGCGTCGACGCGCTGGTGGTAACGAACGATCGCGGCGTGCTCATGACGGATGGAATGTCGAATTATGCAAAATCGCTTGGAGCGACATCGAAATAACGCGCAAAATGATGTATGATCTGTTGTAAATTGCGCCTGATTGTTAATTGTATACATAAATGCAGAAAAAGAACACTTCAGCGTATTGACGCGTTATCGCCCAAAGGCTACAATGCCTTTGGGTTTATTGATTGAACGATTGGAGGCTCGACACATGAACAGGGTTTACAACTTCTCCGCAGGTCCGTCCATGCTCCCCCTTCCGGTATTGGAAAAGGCGGCTTCCGAGTTGGTCTCATACGGCGAAAGCGGCATGTCGGTCATGGAGATGAGTCACCGATCGCCCGATTACGAGGCTATTATCTTCAAGGCGATGGAAGAGCTTCGCGCGCTCATGGCCATCCCCGATAACTACAAGATACTCTTCCTTCAGGGCGGCGCGTCGACGCAGTTCGCCGCCGTGCCGCTCAACCTGATGAACGGCTCGGGCAAGGCTGATTACGTCGTCACCGGTCAGTTTTCCAAAAAGGCGTATTCCGAGGCGAAGAAATACGGCGACGTGCGGCTCGTCGCGTCCTCCGAGGATCTCAACAACACCTACGTCCCGCTCCTGACGAAGGCCGACTTCCGCCCCGACGCCGATTATGTCCACATCTGCTTCAACAACACCATTTACGGCACAAAATGGAATTACATTCCCGATACCGGCGATATTCCGCTGGTCGCCGACATGTCCAGCTGCATTCTTTCCGAGCCGATCGATGTGAGCAGGTTCGGGCTGATCTACGCCGGCGCGCAGAAGAACGTCGCGCCCGCCGGGCTGACCATTGTGATCGTTCGGGAGGACCTGATCGGCAAATCGCGCCCCATCACGCCGGCGATGCTCGATTACAAAACGATGGCGGACAACGATTCGATGTACAACACGCCGCCCTGCTATGGCATCTACATGGCGAAACTGGTGTTCGAGTGGCTTCTGGAGAACGGCGGTCTGTCCGCCATGCGCGATGTGAACCGGGAAAAGGCGGCCGTCCTCTACGATTATCTGGACAGCCAATCCTATTACGCCGCGCCCGCGCAAAAGCCGTGCCGCTCGATGATGAACGTGACGTTCGTGACCGGCGTGCCCGATCTCGACAAGAAATTCGCCTCCGAAGCGGCGAAAGCGGGCATTAAAAACATCAAGGGACACCGCTCGGTCGGCGGCATGCGCGCGTCCATCTATAACGCCATGCCGATCTGCGGCGTCGAGGCGCTCGTCGCGTTCATGAAGGAATTCGCCGCGAACAATCCGAAGGAGGGCTGAACCATGATGAAGGTCCAACTGCTCAACAAAATCGCCAAGGTGGGCACCGACGTGCTCCCGCCCGCGAAATACGAGGTTTCCGCCGACGTGCAGAACCCCGACGCCATCATGGTGCGCTCCGCCGTGATGCACGATATGGCGTTCCCCGATCATCTGCTCGCCATCGCGCGCGCCGGCGCGGGCGTCAACAACATCCCGGTCGCGGAGTGCGCGAAAAAGGGCGTCGTGGTGTTCAATACGCCGGGCGCCAACGCCAACGGCGTCAAGGAATTGACCATCGCCTCGCTGCTGCTTGCCGCGCGCGATATCGTGGGCGGCATCGAGTGGGCGAAAACGCTTGCCGGCACGCAGGGCGTGGCGGCGGCGGTCGAGAAGGGCAAGTCCGCCTTTGCCGGCAGCGAGATCGAAGGCAAGAAGCTGGGCGTGATCGGTCTGGGCGCCATCGGCGGTCTGGTCGCCAACGCCGCCAAGAACATGGGCATGAACGTCGTGGGCTTTGACCCGTACATCACCGTCGAGGCGGCGTGGAGCCTGTCGCGCTCGGTACAGAAGGCGGCGAGCTACGACGAAATCTTCGAGACCTGCGACTATATCACGCTGCATATCCCGGCAACGGCGGAAACCAAGGGCTTCCTGAACGCCGGCGTGTTCGCGCGGATGAAGAAGGGCGCGCGCGTCATCAATCTTTCCCGCGCCGACCTCGTCGTGATGAAGGATCTGAAGGAAGCGCTTGAAAACGGAACGGTCGCCCGGTACGTGACCGATTTCCCGACCGAGGACATTCTGGGCGTCCGCGGCGTGATCGCCATACCGCATCTGGGCGCGTCCACCGAGGAAGCCGAGGACAACTGCGCGGTCATGGCGGCGCACGAGCTGGACGAGTACCTGACCAACGGCAACATCAAAAACAGCGTCAATTACCCCGACGCCTCCATGCCGCACGACGGCGACGCGCGGCTGTGCGTCATGCATGAGAACAAGCCGAGCATGCTGTCCCAGATTTCCTCGCTCGTGTCGGGCAAAAACATCAACATCGAAAACATGCTCAACCGCTCCAAGGGCGATTTCGCCTACACCATCGTTGAAATTCGCGGCGGCGTGCCCTCCGATATCGTGTCGTCGCTCGGCGGCATCGACGGCATCATCCGCGTCCGCGTGATCGAAGGGCGATAAACCACGTTTGACAATCCATCGGGTCGCCGCGCTGCGGCGGCCTTTTTGCGCGCCTCAATCTGTATAAATGCAGGAATGTATGCAGGAATCGGGCGAGGCGACAGCGAATGAAAGGGCGTCGGGCGAGGGGAGGGACGGGGATGACCATTCGGGAGGAAATCGAGGAGCGCGAGCGGATGTACTTGTGCGAGCGCGCCGTTTGCAGCGCGGACAGCCGCGGGCGCGAGCGCCCGATGACGCCCTGCCCGCTTCGCACCTGCTTCCAGCGCGACAGGGATCGCATCATCCACTGCAAAAGCTTCCGCCGCCTTAAGTTCAAAACGCAGGTGTTCATATCGCCCGAGGGCGATCATTACCGCACGCGGCTGACGCATACGCTCGAAGTGTCGCAGGTGGCGCGCACGCTGGCGCGCTGCCTGTGTCTCAACGAGGATCTGACCGAGGCGATCGCGCTGGGGCACGATCTGGGGCATACGCCGTTCGGGCATATCGGCGAGCGCGTTCTTTCCAAGCTCAACCACGACGGTTTCGCGCATAACGAGCAAAGCCTGCGCGTCGTGGAAACAATCGAGAACGGCGAGGGGCTGAACCTGACGTGGGAAGTGCGGGACGGCATCGTGAACCACTGCGGCACGCTCAAGCCCGCAACGCTCGAGGGCGAGTGCGTCGCGCGCGCCGATCGCATCGCGTACATCAACCATGATATCGACGACGCCATTCGCGCCGGCGTGCTGCGCGCCTTCGAGCTGCCGCGCCGCGCCGTTTCAGTGCTGGGCGCGACCCACGGCGAGCGAATCAACACCATGATATCGGATATCGTCCGCGTGAGCCGGGGGCGCGCGTATGTCGCGATGGGCGACGAGGTGCAGCAGGCGACCGACGAGATGCGCGCTTTCCTGTTCGAGCGCGTGTATCAGGACAAATGGCGCTCCGAGGAGGAAATGAAATGCGAGCATGTGCTGACTGCGCTGTTCCGTTTCTTTCTCGAACAGCCCGGAAAAATGCCGCTCGAATACGTCGAGATCGCCTACCGCGAGGGCACCGAGCGCGCCGTGACCGATTACATCGCCTGTATGACCGACCGCTACGCCATGCGCGTCTATAATTCGCTGTTTTTGCCCTCGGCGTTTTCCGTGCTGTAAGCGGCGAAATCCGGCGAAAAGCGCCGTAATCACAGAAAATCCGACAAGGTTTGCAGGATAATTCCGTCAGGCGGCGAATGAAGGAAAGCGGGTGAGGGCGAATGGCGGGCAGGTTTCCATCCGAATGGCTGAACGAGCTGTACGCCCGCACCGACATCGTTCAGGTCGTTTCGTCCTACCTGCCGCTCAAGCGAAACGGCGGCCGGTATTGGGGGCTGTGCCCCTTTCACAACGAAAAGACGCCGTCCTTCTCGGTCAACCCCGAAATGAACGTGTACTACTGCTTCGGCTGCAAGGCGGGCGGCAACGTGATTCATTTCGTGATGGAGATGGAACGGCTCGGCTTTCAGGACGCCGCCAAGCTGCTGGCCGAGCGCGCGCACCTGCCCGTTCCCGAATTGCGGGACGATCCCGATTACGAGAAGCGACGCTCGCAGCGCGAACGCCTGCTCGCCGCCAACCGCGAGGCGGCGCGCCTGTATCACGAGGCGCTGTGGGCGGAGGAGGGCAGGCGCGCGCTTGATTACCTGTATCATCGCGGGCTGAACGACCGCGTGATCCGTAAATTCGGGCTGGGATACGCCGACGAAGCGTGGGACTCGCTGTACAAGCGCCTGACGGACATGGGCTTTACGGCGGAGGAAATGCGGCTTGCCGGACTGGTGGTGCAAAAACCCGATACTGTCTTTGACATGTTCAGGGGCCGCGTGATTTTTCCCATCATCGATCTGCAGGGAAGCGTGCTGGGCTTCGGCGGACGGGCGATGGGCGACGCGCAACCCAAGTACCTGAACACCGCCGACACCTTGGTGTTCAACAAGCGCCGGGGCGTGTACGCCGTCAATTTACTCAGGAAACTGCGCGATCTGCGCCGCGTGGTGCTCGTCGAGGGGTATATGGACGTGGTGGCGCTGTCGCAAAGCGGCGTTCAGGGCGTCGTGGCGACGCTCGGCACCTCGCTGACGACCGAGCAGGCGCGATTGCTCAAGCGCTTCGCGCCCGAAATCCACGTCGCCTATGACGGCGACGAGCCGGGGCAGCACGCCATCGAGCGGGCGCTTGACATCTTCGAGGCGGAGAGCATCCCGGCGCGCGTGCTGGTCTTTCCCGACGGCATGGACCCGGACGAACTGATCCGGCGCGACGGCCCCGAGGCGTTCGACGCCGTCAAGCCGATCACGGGCGTCGCCTTCCGCATGGCGCGCGTGAAGAAAACGTGCGATCTGTCCACGCAGGAGGGGCGGACGGAGTACGCGAAAAAATGCGCCGTACTGCTCAACAAAGTGCGCGAGCCGGTCGAGCTGGAGAACTACCTGACGACGCTCGCCGTCGAGACGGGCTTCAGCCGCGAGGTGCTCGTCGCGCAAATGGGCGTCAAAGCGCCCGAAACCAAGTATATTCAAGGAAAATCACGGGAAAACTCCCTGACAAAGCGCGCGCGGGGCGAAGGGGAGCGTTCAACGGCGGAAGAGACGCTCGTCGCGCTGCTCGCCACCGGGCGCGTGCCGCAGGGCGCCGTGACCGAGGACGATTTCGACCATCCGGCGCTGCGCGCGCTGGCGCGGGGACTGCTCGCCGGTCAAACGCCCGCCGATCTGCTTTCCGGGATCGATGATCCCGAAACGATGAGCCTCGCCGGGCAGGTGTTCGCCGGCGCGACGGAGAATCAAAGCGACGAAAGCCTGCTCTCGGGCGTCGCCGACTGCCTGAACGCCGTCAAGATCAAGCGTCTTGCCCGATCGATCGCCGATATGAACGAGAGGATGCGCGCGGCGGACGATGCAAACGAAAAACAGGGCATCCTCAAGGAAATCATGAAGCAATCGGCGGAATTGTCCCGACTGAAGAAACAGGGTCGCTAACGGCAGGAGAGGAGTGACAACTTTGACCGCTCAGCCAGATGAATTACGGCAATCAAAGCTGAACGAACTGTTTGAGCTTGGTAAATCCAAGGGCGTATTGACGTACAACGAGATCATTTCTCAACTTGCCACCTTTGAAATCGATCCCGAGCAGTTTGACAACATTCTGGAAACCTTCGAGGCGCTCGGCGTCAACGTCACGCGCGACAACGATCCCGAGGCGGCGGCGACGCCCGAACCCGTGATCGAGGATATCGATCTGTCGGCGCCCGAGGGCATCAGCATTGACGACCCCGTGCGCATGTATCTCAAAGAAATCGGGCGCGTGCCCCTGCTCACGCCCGACGAGGAAACGCAGCTTGCCCAGCGCATGGAGAACGGCGACGAGGAAGCCAAGAAAAAGCTCGCCGAGGCGAACCTCCGTCTGGTCGTTTCCATCGCCAAGCGCTATGTCGGGCGCGGCATGCTGTTCCTCGATCTCATTCAGGAGGGCAATCTGGGATTGATCAAGGCGGTCGAGAAATTCGACTACCGCAAGGGCTACAAGTTTTCCACCTACGCGACGTGGTGGATTCGGCAGGCGATCACGCGCGCCATCGCCGATCAGGCGCGTACCATCCGCATTCCCGTGCACATGGTCGAGACGATCAACAAATTGATCCGCACCTCGCGCCAGCTTTTGCAGGAATTCGGCCGCGAGCCGACGCCCGAGGAAATCGCCAAGGCGATGGGCATCAGCGAGGGCAAGGTGCGGGAGATCATCAAGATCGCGCAGGAGCCCGTATCGCTCGAAACGCCCATCGGCGAGGAAGAGGACAGCCATCTGGGCGATTTCATCGAGGACGAAGCCGCGCCCGCGCCCGCCGAGGCGGCCTCCCACGCGCTCATGAAGGAGCAGCTCTGGGAGGTGCTGGACACGCTGACGCCGCGCGAAAAAAAGGTGCTGCGCCTGCGCTTCGGGCTGGACGACGGGCATCAGAGAACGCTGGAGGAAGTCGGCAAGGATTTCCAGGTCACGCGCGAGCGCATCCGTCAGATCGAGGCCAAAGCGCTGCGCAAATTGCGCCATCCCAGCCGCAGCAAGAAGCTCAAGGATTATCTGGACTGATGCAGCCGCCCGCGCTCGACGACCGGCTGACCACCGCCGCCTCGCTCTTTCCCGCCTGTGACACGGGCGCCGATATCGGCGCCGATCATGGGCGGTTGTCATGTTATCTGCTTGAAACGGGAAAATGCGCGCGGATGCTCGTCACCGACATCGGCGAAAGCCCGCTTGACAAGGCGCGCGCGCTGATCGCGCGGCACGGCCTGACGGATCGCGCCCGATTCCTGCTCGGCGACGGTTTTCAGGCGCTGACCGAACCTGCGCAGGCCGCCGCCGTGCTGGGTATGGGCGGCGAAACCATCGAGCGCATTTTGCTGAACGGGCGGCCGCTCCTGCGCGGCGCGGCGCTCGTTCTGTCGCCGCAGACCGAGCTCATGCGCGTGCGCGCGGCGGTCGCCGCCATCGGGTATCATTTAGATGAAGAGAAAATCGCGCGCGCGCAGGGCAGGTTTTACGTCGTCCTGCGCGCGGTCCCGGGGGACGCCGCGTACACCGAGCGCGAATTGCTGCTGGGGCCCTGCCTGTCGCGCGGTTGCGAGAAGCATTATCCCGCGTTCGTCAGGTGGCGGCGCGACGTGACCGCCCGCGATCGGAGCGAGGATGCCCAACGTCATTTGATCTGGCTGGAGGAGGAATGCGAACGTGTCTGCGCCGACGGTTGAGGATGTCCGCAGGATCATTGATCAGATTGCCCCGGAGGACACTTGCGAGGGTTTTGACAACGTAGGGCTGCTCGCGGGCAGGCGCGAGGCGGCTGCGCCGCGTGTGCTGGTCGCGCTCGACGCGACGATGAACGTCGTCGAGGAAGCCGAAAAATGGGGCTGCACGCTCATCGTGACGCATCATCCGCTGATGTTCCACGCACGCAAACGCATGGTCGAGGAGGACGCCGAGGCGCGCGTGCTCTGCGCGATGATCAGGCGCGGGATATCGTTGATCGCGGCGCATACCAATCTGGATCAAACGCTGTGGAGCGGCAGCGCCTGCGCGGCGAAGCTGCTTTCGCTCCGCGACGTCGTCATGCACGGCTACATGGCGATCGGCGCGCTCGAGCGTCCCGTCGCGGCGTCGGCGTTCGCCGAAACCGTCAATCGCGCGCTCGGGACGCAAACGCGCGTGTACGGCGATCCGGGGAGAATCCTTCAATCCGTCGTCATCGCGGGCGGCTCGTATGACGAGGGCTATCACGAGGCGATCACGCTGGGCGCCGACGCGATGATCACGGGCGAGGTCAGGCATCACAACGCCGTCGCCGCCGTCATGGACGACTTCGTGCTGATGGACGCCGGGCATTTCGCCACCGAAGCGCCGCTCGTCCCCGTGCTGGCGCGGTATTTACAAAACGCGCTGGATGGGTTACAATACAATGTACAGGTCATTCCGTCGGAATACGGGGCGTATGCCGTCGGGAGGAAATGAGGA
>CAYWOS010000005.1:70816-105816 GCA_964459985.1 uncultured Oscillospiraceae bacterium | reverse complement strand
AGAGGTGATGTTGTGGCGGAGAAGGAGGGATTCGAACCCTCGAACCCTTTTACAGGTTACACGATTTCCAATCGTGCGCCCTCGACCAAGCTAGGCGACTTCTCCAAATCGCGCGATCGACGGCTGAAAGTATACCACGGCGGGCATGTTTCGTCAAGGGTCAAATTCGGTCGGGCGCGGGATTGCGAATTGAACGGAAGCGTGATCTCGACGGTCAACGCATGAAAACCAAAGAAAACAGAATGCAGCCCGGGCGTCAAGCCCGGCGCGCATCCTTCGCGAGGCTCCGCGCAGACGGTAGCTAAGCGCGATATTTGTGATGAACTTCGACCGGGCGTCGAGCCCGGCACGCGTCCTCCGCGAGACTCCGCGCAAACGGTAGACCAAGCGCCATATTTGTGATGAACTTCGACCGGGCGCCCAGCCCGGCGCACATCCTCCGCGAGGCTCCGCGCAGACGGTAGACCATGCGCGATATTTGTGATAAACTACGACCGGGCGCCGAGCCCGGCAGCGGCGGCGTTCGCCGAGCCGTTCCCTATCGGGCTGCGAAATGCGCGCAGCAAGGAAATCAACGGCATCCACGAAAGCGAAAGGCAGGCATATCGACCGATGACCACCATCTACTTTGTCCGTCATTGCCAATCCAAGGCGGGATGGCGAGAGAGCGACCGCATCCGCCCGCTCACCGAACGCGGTCAGCGGGACAGCGCGTTCGTGACGCTGGCGCTGAAAGACGTTCCCCTTGATTACTGCGTTTGCAGCCCGTACACGCGGAGCCTCGGCACAATCCGCGACTGCGCGCGCGATCACGGGCTGGAGATCCATACGGACGAGCGGTTCGGCGAGCGCGTCAGCGGCCGGGGCAGCGACGAACGCGCGCTGGTCATGCGCTGGGCGGATCACGCGTACAGCGAGCCGGGCGGCGAATCGATCGCCGACGTGCAGAAGCGGAACATCGAAGGACTGCACGAGCTGCTCGCAGCGCATGACGGCGCGCAAATCCTGTTCGGCACGCACGGAACGGCGCTCAGCGCCATTCTCGACTACTATGAGCCGGATTTTGGTCTGGATGGTTTCTATAAGCTCTATGCATGGATGCCCTATATCATCAAAGCCGCGTTCGACGGAACGCGGCTCGTATCGCGCGAGGATTTGCTGATCGTCAATCGCGGATACTGATATTGGCGCAAAAATTTACGCTCCGCATAACGAATCTCAACGATTCGTTCCAGTCATCAGCTTGACGCCCATAACGGCGGCAGGGATGCGGCAGGACGGCGCGAAATTGGAAAGCATCACAACCGCCGTGTTCGTTTCGGGACGAAAGCCGAGACAGCAGCTATCGCCTCCCGCTACTTATCGGACCCGCGCTGCTTCTTCAGCCCGCAGCCATAATCAATGATATACGACAGGCAGAAAATGACCGCGCCGAATACGATGCCCGGGGCCTCGGTGTAGGTCTTGACGTTTTGCGTCGCCGCGAAGGACGTAACGATCGCCTCCATGATGCCCACGGCGAAGGTCATCGCCGCGACGAGGATGCCGATCACGCGGATGGTCCGCACGTATTGTTCCGTAAAGGGGTCGCCGGTCTCGCTGATCCTGCCGAACATACGCTGCGCCAGCAGGAAGATCACGAACAGGAGCGCGCTCATGACGAGGTATTGCGCGAACACGGCGATAAGCTCCGCCGGCGTGGCCGATACGCCGTCCGCAACGCCGATGGTCGTCCCGCCGGAGGTGATGATCGACGTCTGCCCTCCCGTCGCCGCGATGAAGATAAGCGATGCCGCGCAGACGCACATGGCGACGATCATGGCGATATAGCCGATCTTCATGATGACCGCGATGACTTTGCTTGAGGTTTTGAGGGCGTTTGTTTTCTGTTCCATTTGAATTTCTCCTCTTTTACTGTAATTCCGTGTCCTTGTCGAACTGCGCTTCGAGCAGTCTTTTGACGACCGTTTCGTCGTAGACCATGGAGTTGTTGGCGAGCATGCTCGCCATGCCGTGCACCATCAGAAAGCGCGCGGTAAAGGCGTCCTTCGCCTCGTCGCGGCTGATGCCGTAAAGCTCCGAGAGCGCCTCGATCAGCGGCTGAATGGAGGCGTCCTCCACCACGTCGCTGAGCGTCTGCTGTGAAAAGTGGTCGGACTGAAACAGCAGCCGGAACAGATACTTTTCCTCCGCCGCAAAGCGGACGTACGCCATGCCGACGTCCAGCATGGTGACGGTTTCCGGCGTCATGATAAAATCCGTCTGATACGCTTCGGTTCGCCTGTACACCTCCGCCCGGAGCGCCTCGATCGTGGAGAAGCAGTACATAACCGGCTGGGTCGAACAACCGAGGCGCTGCGAAACCGTCCTCGCGCTGACGCTTTCGATGCCCGATTCCCGCGTGATGGCAAATGCGGCGTCCAGAATCATATCCTTGGTAATCCTTGTTTTGGGCGGCATGCGTTCATCTCTCCCTGTCCGCGTCCGTCATCGGCGAGCGAAGAACGGACGCCTGCGATATCGTGTTCCGCGTTTCCCGAGAGCGGCGGGCGGCAGCGCATACGGCTCCGTTTCGCCGGCGGTGTAGGTCTTGAGGCAGTTCATGCAGACCATGTTCTTCATGATGCAAAGGAAGTCGTCCCTGCGCTTTTCTTCAGCGACCCGGAAAACACGTCCATCAGACACAGCGCTCTGTCAAACTCCGATTCGTTCCCGGCAGGGCGGTCGGTGCCGTAATCGGACAGCAGCTTTGCCTGTTCCGCGCCGTCAAAGTCGTATCGCAGGGCAATCATTTTTCCGTCCGTGAACACCCGACTCCGTTCGAGGGTTCCGTTTCCATAAGATCGATCCGTTCCCCGGATGAAGGACAGCCGTCGATTCCCGGTTTTGTCAGCGTAAGCGCGATGGTGATCGCCTATCTTCGACCGGCGCGGTCGCCGCAACGGGAATGATCGGTTTTCACTTCCCCGGCAGCCGCTCCGCCATGCGCTTCACCTCCTTTCCGAACCGAAAATCGCGTGTGATAACCGCCGTTATGTAATCACAGTTATATAATAGCACTTATTTTTCATGGTGTCAAGCGCCTCCGCAAACTTTACGGCGGGTTTTTTTGCGCCGGTAAAAGGCGCGCGCGGGATGAACACCGGCGATGCAGCCGTCATACTGGAATATAGCGGTTATAATTGGGAATAACCGAACAGGCCTGACGCGGAAAACCGTGTCATGCCTGTCCGATATCCCATGAGAAAGACGGTCTACACGACGCTCCGATCGAATACCTCGCTGATGTACGCTTCGATCACACGCCGCGTTTCGATCGCGTCGCGCGCATCGCTGATCCTCGGCGCGAGCATGTCAAGCGCGTCCAGCACGGCGTGCAGCGCGAGGTGCGCCTCGTCCGTTTCGCCGCAGGGAACCGCGCCGTCCGCGCGCAGGCCGTCGCAGCGCAGGAACACGATCCCGCCGTATTGCGCCGACAGCGCCTCGCACAGCCAATCGATGCCGTCCGTGAACGCTGCGGACACGATGGTGACGTACTGGTTGTACAAATCGCGAAGGATGCGCCGCGCCAATTCGGCCGTGTCGTCCGTCGCCTGATAGAAGCCGACGAGACGCAGCCTGCCGTCCTCGTCCACGCCCAGCAGCGCCAGACGATCGCCGTCCGCCGTGGGGACGCGCAGCGAGAACAGGAAGCGAAGGTGCGTTTTCTTCGCGAGGTAGTTGTAGCTAAATACGGCGCGCACGGCGGACGACAGCCGGTTCTTGCCCGATACGTGGACGTAAAGCGGATGCACCGCGCTGCCGATCTGCCCTTGCGCGTTGATCGTCAGGTTATCCGCATGGATGTCACCGCCCGTCACATTGCCCGCCGCGTCGATTTGCACGTTTAGTCCCGTGACGCCCTCGAGGTCGGTCGTATCGGACAGGCTGGCGATATAAATGTCCTCGCCCGCAGCCAGAATGCTGCCCGCGTTCACCTGAATCGGATTCGCGCTCTCGCCGATATCGCCCGCGGCGTTCAGGTTGATCCTGTCGCCCACGTTCGCCGCGGCGCCCGGCGTCTGCGTAATGTCGCCGCCGCCGTGTAGGTTGAGGTGATCGCCGATCTCCACCGTGCCCAGCTCGACGTCGCCCCGCGCGTTCACATCGGCGCTCCCGCCGGTCAGGTTGATTCGTTCCGCCGTGGTATCGACGGGATTAAGCTCCGAGCCGATATTGCCAGACGCTTCCAGCGTCACGTCCGCCGCGTCGATCACGCCGTCCTGTGCGGTCATGTTCCCGCCCGAGGACAGCGTCGCGTCGTTGGCCGTTATGCCGCCGATCGCCAGATCGCCCGGCGTATGAAGATTCACCGAATCGCCCGACGCCGTGACCGCGCCCGCCACGTCGAGGTCAAGCGGCGCGCCCGCCGCGCCGATATCGCCGCCTGCGGAGAGGTCGGCGTCGCCGCCGATACGCACCGTGCCGGACAGCGATTGAATGCCCGCCTGCGCGGCGATCACGGCGTCGCCCAGAATATCGATGTCGCCAAGCAGCAGGTCGTCGCCCGTCTGCGAAACGTGCATCCCGCTTCCGCTCGCCGTCAGCCCGTCGTCGCCCGCCGCGATGGAAAGCGGCGCGTCGGAGCTGCCGATCAACTGATCGCCCGCGTCCAGCGAAATGCCCTGCGCCGAGATATCCGGCGTATCC
The DNA here is from genome assembly GCA_964459985.1 of uncultured Oscillospiraceae bacterium. Taxonomy (GTDB): domain Bacteria; phylum Bacillota; class Clostridia; order Christensenellales; family Aristaeellaceae; genus CAYWOS01. The sequence goes on along the minus strand of CAYWOS010000005.1, from coordinate 101,127 downwards.
GACGCGCCGACGCCCGATATGCCCGCCGCGCTGATATCAGCCTGACCGGCCGCCGCAAGCCCGCCGATGACCGCCATGCCGCCCGCCGAAACGCTTGCGTCGCCGCCCGCGTCAACGTCGCTGACGGTCACGTCGCCGTCGCCCTGAATATCCGCGTCGCCGTCCGCGTCAATGTTGCTCGCGGTCACGTCGCCGTCGCCCTGAATATCCACGTCGCCGCCCGCGCCCAGAGAATGAACGGTCACGTCGCCGCCCGCGATCACACGGACCTTGCCGTCCGCTTCGACGGTCAGCCCGGTCGGCGTTTCGCCCGTGGTCAGCGTCAGATCGCCGGACGCGGCGTAGTTAAGCGAGTCCGCGCCGTCGGCAAGCGCGACAAGGTTTTGATCGTTTTGTCCTTCGATGAAGGCGTCGCCCGCAAAGTCAAGCGTCGTCAGACCGGCGACATCGAGCGTCAGGGCGCGATCCGACGCGCCCAGATCGCCGTTCGACGCGGTCAGCCGGAGCGTTCCGGTCATGGCCGCGTTGGTCTGCCCGACCGTCGTCAGCCTATTGACGATGCTGCCCGGCGCGGTGATCGCGGCGTTCGCCGCCGTCAGGACGCCAAGGCCCAGATCGCCCGTTTGCTCGCTGATGTACGCATCGCCCGGCGTTTGGATGTTCAGGATGCCGGCGTCGCCCGTTCCGATCGCGCCGACAGGGCTTTCGCCGATCTGCTCGACGGCAAGCGGCGCGTCGCTTGCGCCGATATTGCCGTCCGCCGTCAGCGTGATGACCCGCGCGCTGATCAGGCCGTCCGTTCCGGTCGAGATGCCGCCCTTCTTCGCCGTGAGCGCCGCGTTGGCCGCGCCGATCGCGCCCAGCGTCAAACCGCCGTTTTGCAGCGTGATATCGATATCCTGCGGGCTGGAAACGTTCAGCGCGCCTGTCATCCGATCGATGGATACCCGGAGCGCGTCGCGCGTTATGTCGCCCGCCAGCGTGATATCGTCGGCGCCGATGATCCGAATATCGGCCGTCGCGTCGCCCGCCATGGCGACGGGCGCGCTTTCGCCGCCGATATCGCCCGAGGCGTTCAGCGTCAGGCTCGAGGTATCGGCAACGTCCACAAGCCCCGTCGCGTTGATGTCCGTCGCCGCCTTGATCGCCGCGTCGGCGTCGTTCCTGACGCTGACAGCGCCGGTCGTCACCGCGCCGGCCGTACTGGTCAGGCTGACAAGGCTGCCCGCGCCGTCGGCGATCACATCGCCGGTGACAAGATCGTCCGCCGCCGAGAGCCGCGCCGCGCTGCCGCCGGTCGCCGTGACCGCGCCGGTCGAAACGCCGTGGTTCGCGCTGCCAAGCGTCAGATCGGAGGCGTTCACGAGCGTCACATCGCCGTCGATCACGACCGCGCCGGACACGTTTTGCAGGGTGTAGTCCGTGTTGTCAAGTCTCAGTCCGCCCATCGTCAGATCGCCCGTCTGGGTGATATTGAGCGTCGGGCCGTCAGTCAGCGCGACAAGACCGTTCAGGCTGACTGATTGATCGGTCGTGAACGTGACCTTACTGGCTCCGTCCGATACGGTGAGCGCCCCGGCGTCGATGCTGGCGCCCGTTCTGACGCCTTCGGAATCCGTTTGGTCGAGCTTGGCCTTCACGATGACCTCGCCGCCGTCCGACACCGTCAGGCTGCCCGCGTCCGCATCGCGGAGCGACACATGACCCATGTAGCTCTCCAGCGTCAGTTTGCTGCCCGTGCCCGATACGGTCGAATCGCCCGCCATCACGACGGCGGTTTTGCCGATGACGCTCGCCGTGCCGCCGTTGTCCACATTCACGAAGGAAACCGAAGCCGCGCCGTCTATCGAGCGAATATCCGCCGTGGCGTCCGATACGTCGAGCCCTAATCCGCCGTCCAAAGGCGTGCCGGTCAGATGAACGTCGCCGCACGCGTTCACCGTCGCGTAAGCGCCGTTCTCCGCCGTCAGGCGGACGCCGCTCAATTCGCCGCCTGCCGCGTTCGCGTTCAGCGTCGCGCCGTCCAGCGAGATGTGGTTAAAATGGAAGTCATTATAAGCCGTGACGACCAGCGCCGCCCCGCCGTCGAGCGTCGCGGACTGATCGACGGACACGTCGCCCGACTGGGAAATGAGCTTGAGGAAGCTGTCCTCGCCCGATTGCGTCACGACGCCGACCGACACGCTGCCGCCCGTGATATAGGCGGAGCCGTCGGCGACATCGGCGCTGCCGAGCGTCAGATCGCCGCTCGCGGTCACGATGGTCAGTCCCGCGCCCTCCAGCATGATGAAATCGTCAAGGGACAGATCCTCCTGCACGTTCGCGCTCAGCGCGCCGCCGCCGCCGGCGGTGAGCGTGCCGAGCGTCGCGTCGGTCTTCGCGTTCAGCTCGATCCTGCCCTTGTCGCTCGCCGTCGCGTCGCCGGTCGTCAGCGCGCCGCCCGTGCTGGTCAGTTTGACAAGGCTGCCCACGCCGGAGGCGGTCAGATTGCCGGTTGTGAGATCGCCAAGCGCCGTGATCAGCGCCGTGCTGCCGCCGCTTGCCGCGACCGCGGCCGCGGAGACCGCGCCGTTCGCGCTCTCCAGCGTCAGATCGGAGCCGTTCTTCAGCGTGATCGCGTTCCTGACGACGACCGCGCCGGAGGTATTCTTGAGCGTGTAGTCCGCGTTGTCCAGCGTCATGCCGTACAGATTCAGATCGCCCGTATACGAAAGCTGCAGCGCGGGCTGATCGGTCATGCGGACGGGACCCGTGAAGGAAAGCGACTGCGGCGTGAAGAAGCTGACCTTGCTCTTCGCGCCCGATATGTCAACCATGCCCGCCGATATGCTGTCCCCCGTCTTGATGCCGGCGTCGCTTAAGCGATCTCTCGAGGCGTTCACAATGGCCTCGCCGCCGTCTTGCACCGTCAGGCTGCCCATGCCCGGGGCATGGAGCACGGCGCTGCCGTTTCTTGCGTTGATCGTGAGCTTGCTGCCCGCGCCGGTGATCAGGGAATCGCCCTGCACGGCGACGTTATCGCGCGCATCGATAACGGCCTGTCCGCCCTTTTCCACCGTGACAAAGGCGACGGACGCCGATTGATTGCCCGAAACAACGGCCGCCGTGGCGTCCGACACGTTCAGGCTGCCGCCCGAGTAAATCGATCCGTACAGATCAACGTCGCCGTACGCCGTGATTTCGGCGGTGGCCTTGTTCTTCGACGCGACCGTCATGCCGGTCAGATTGCCGGCGTACGCGAGCGCGCTCGCCGAGGCGTTGTCCGCCGTCAGGGTGTAGAACGTCAGGTTCTGCTCTCCCTTCAGCTTGAGCGTGGCCTTGTCGGTCAGCGAAATGGCCTGCGTGATCATCAGATCGCCCGTCGCGGAGCGGATATCAAGGAGCGAGCCGTCGCCGTCCATGATGATCCCGCCGCTCATATCGACGCTGCCGCCCGTCAGATTCGCCTTGCCGCCGCCCGTGACGCTCGCGCTGCGGAAGGACAATTCGCCCAGCGCCGTCAGCGTGATCAGGCCCGTGTGGTTATTCACGATCAGATCGCGGAAGATGAGATCCCTGCCCGCGTACAGCGTAAGCGCCGCGTCGCCCGACACGATGATGTCGTTTTGCACCGTCAGCGTTCCGTTCTGCACGCGCACGCTGTAAGCGCCCGTGCTGCGGAGGATATCCTCCGTCAGGGTCAGATCGCCATCCTCGATGTACAGGGTAAAGTTGATTTCCTCGGGGGCGATTTCAACGCCCGCCGGACTCAGGTACTTGATATCGAAGCACTCGATTTCGAGCGGATTGTCAGGGCCGATCTGCACGCCGGCGGGCATGACATAGCGCAGCACGGACGCCCTGATGTCCAGCCCGTCCGCTTGCGCCGCGTCGCCGTCGAGCAGGCGCGCGTCGGCGTTGACGACGGCGATGCGAACGCTGACGCCCGCGAGCATGGAGATATACGCGTCGCCGCCGGAGAGCGCGATGCGCTTGACGCGTGAACCCAGCGCGGGCGGAGCAGTGACAAGCGCGCCCGTCTTGCTCCACACCGAGCCGTCCGTGCCCGAGAGGCCGTCGTTTGTGCGCATGTAGCGCACGCCCACGCTGCCCGACATCGTGCCGTCCGAGCGCAGGATGCTGCCGTCGAAGCCCGCGTAGGTCGTCACGCCTTCCGATTCGGAAATCTTCAGCCACGTGATTTTGATGGGGGAATCGTCGGCGTAATGGGTATCCATCACGTCGAAGCTGTCAAACGCCTCGCGCAGTCCGTCTTTGTAATACGCCTTATACTCGGGGAAGAATTTCTTGTATACGCGCGCCGTCCCGTATCCGCCGACGCCCGCGATATAGTAGGTATGCGATACCGTCACATCCCAGTCGGGATGAATATGCTCGGGCGATTCCACCGCGCCGAAGAGATCGTTCGAGACCACCTTGGCGAGATTGGGCGTCAGATATTCCATCCGCACGCTTTGTCCCTTGTTCAGGAACACCGCGCCGGCTGCCCGGATATCGGCCGCGTTCATCGTCATGCCGCCGCTGACGGTCAACAGCTCCTGCGGACGGCTGTAGAAGACGCCGGACGCCAGTTTGCGCCACGCGGCGTCCGCGCGGGTCGCCGCGCCCAGCCCCAGCGCGTTCACGCTGCTGTCGCCGCTCTTTTTGGCGACCGCGCTGTCCCCCGCCTTGAGCGTGACGGTGTTCACCGCGCCGTTGTTCTTCGACGCCTGCTGCGAGGACACGCCCCGGAATTCCAGATACAGCGCGGTCAGCACGTTGGTATTGTACTTCCCGTACAAGTCGCCGCAGTTGGGCGTCGCCATGCCGAAGGGATTCTCGTAATCGTCCTTTTCGTCCGGCGTGACCGGGTATCTATCGCTCTCCATGAGCGACCAGAATTTGTACGTCGGCTGCACGCCGGAGATAACGGTCATCCCGTTGCTCCCGTCGTTCCCGACCGTCCAGCCGTCCTTGAGGAACAGGGGCGCGTCGATGGGCTGCGTGGTCGGCGCGTAATCGCTTCCGCCCTCGGGCAGGTAATGCGCGAAGGTGGAAAGATACACCTCGTCGCCGTGGAGATCGGTGTAGAGAATGCCGGCGATCTCGGGCGTGTAGTAATCCTTGCCCGCGCCGGTCACCTGCGTGACGAGCACCCTGAGATTGTTGAAGAGGAAGTTCCCGCCCGCCAGATGCGCCCAGTTTTTCAGTTCAAAGGCATAGAGCGTGGTGAGATCGTAGTTCTGCCGCCAGCCGCCCAGATTTACGCGCGTGCTCATATCCAGCGCCAGACGCTCGATTTCGCCGTACTCCGCGCCCGTCTTCCAGCCGTACACATCCACGTACAGCCCGATCAGGCCGGTATTCAGATCGGTGACGGGGACGGTGTACGGATCGGCGTTCGCGCCCAGCGTGACCTCGCCCGTGACGACGTTCACATACACGTCCTGCTCGGTAAAGTACTTCGTGTCGGGCGCCAAGGGATCGCCCATATCGATGGTTTCGATGCCCAGCACGTCGTAGGTGTCGTCGCTTTGCCTGCGAAGCGTCACGCTGTCGCCCGCCGACAGCTTCACATCCTGCCTAAGTCCGCCGACAGTTTCGTTGTTCTCGACGGTATCATACAATTTGCCGTCGATTTCGACCTGCACCGACAAGCCCCGGAAGATCACCTTGGTGTCGGTCGTCAGGCTGTCGGAATCGGGCACGGAATAGTAGTCATAGGGATTGTGGCCGTTCATTTGTTCGCCGTTCTTCATGAGCAGCGTGCCGTTCTCGGTCTGGCCGTTCTCGAGATTATAAACGTTCTTGTCGAACACAACCTCGTCGCCGTCGGCGTTGACGTAGGTGTAGCGAATCCCGAATATGGCGTTCTGGAACGACCAATGCTCGGGCTCGTCCCGATGGTATTTGTAGTTGACCAGCACCTGCAAACCCGGAACATCCGCGACGGTATACAGCCGCATCGCGGAATAGTACATGATCGACGTGCCATACAGCGTCCCCAGCGAGGGCGAATTGAAGGTATTGCCCGTATACGTGAGCGCCTTGGCAAAGATTTCGCCGTAACCCTTCAATTCGTCATAGATATACACGTCCGTGAACAGGCGCTGCGTGACGGTGTCCGCGATCAGATGCACGGGCACGTTGTGCTCGCCGGCGTTCACGCCAAGCTCCAATCGCCCGGTATCGATGTTGAAGGTCACGTCCTGCTCGGTGTAATAGCGCACGCCGGAGGGCGGCGTATAGCCCGACGTACGGACGACCAGCCCACTGGGCAGGGTAACGGAGATCACCTTGCCCGCCGCGTCGGTGAGCACGGTATAGCCGTTGGGGAAGGAGTACTCAAACGTCAGATCCACGGCGTCGTAAGCGGTCATGTATCGTTCGACGTCGGGGATGCGCACGTCCTCGTAAAGCGTCTGATACCAGTATTCTTCGTCCGAAATGCCCGAATTGCCGCCGTCCACGTACACAAGCGACCCGGGCAGCGTCACGCGGCCGAAGGTGAAATCCATGCCCCGGATATACGCCACGCGCAGGGGCTGCTTAAGATGCACGGACGCTTCGCCCGTCGCGCGCACGTCCGCAAGATGAACGGCGCCGCGCAGGGGCGAGGTGAAGATCACGGCGCTCTTGAGCGAGATCGCGTCCCCGACGGCGTAGATATCGGCGGGCGTCAGGTTAAGGTAAATGTTTTCCGCCGTAACAATCACGTTCGCCCGGCCGGTATCGGCGAGCAGATACACCGACAAATGCTCGGTATCCTTTTGCCCCGCGCCCACGTTCAGCGCGTTCTTCACGGTCAGGTGCCGCGTCCACAGGTTGGCGGCCTGCGCGCCGTCCAGCACGAAATTGCCGCTCGTCAGGCTGCCGCGCTCCTCGCCCTCCCAGATGAAGGATGTGGTTCCGTACGTATTGATCATCGCCGCGCCGAGGCGGATGTCGCCGCCGTAGAGCATGACGATCGTCAGTTCGGGCTGAATGCCCGTGGTGATTTCGCTCACCGCCGCCCTGTTCGCGCCCGTCGCGTAAAGCGTCGGCGCGGCGTTCACGAGCAGGTTTTCCATGATGACGTTCTCGCTGAAATGCAGCGAAAGCGCGGTATCGTTGACGATCTCATACCCCGCGAGCTGCCTCTGCCAGAACACCTTGCCGTTCAGGTCGCCGCCGTACACCGACAGCGAGCCGCCAAGCCCCGTACCGCTCAGCGCGAGCGCGCCGAGCATTTCGAAATACGTGCTCTCGCCGCCGCCGTACGTGTCGTTGGGGAACAGGAAGGATTGCTGTCCGCCCGTGAACAGATCGATGTCCTTGCGAACCAGCACCTTGACGCCCACCGCGCCAAGGCCGATATGGAACTGCGCGTTGCCGTTGATCGTCGTCGCGCGGCTGAAGCTGATTTTCTCGGGCGCGAAAGCAATGGCGCTCGAATCGTTCTGCACGCGCGTGGTGGTGATCGCCGTGCGCTGGGCGTCGATCCCCCTGCGCTCGTCGTTGGCGACAATGCGCGCGCGGAGCGCGTAGATTTTCGTGCCGCCGTGCACGTTGACATACGCGCTGCCGGTATAGCTCGGGTCGGTTACCAGATACTCGCTGGAGAACCAGCCAGCCTTCTTGGGATACATGATGGTGCTGTAGGACATGATGCTCTGACTGTAGGACGCGATGATATTCTCCGTCAGGTTCACCTGCGCGGCGGCGGCGATCTCAAGACCGGCGTTCGCGCGGATGGTCACGCGATCCATCTCCATCGCGTGCGTCGCGTTGACGCTCGGGCGGGATTCCGCGCGCTTGTTGCTGCGGGAGCTGGTCGCCGTATAGGAGGAGGAATGCACGTCGAAACCGGCTCCGCGCGAGAGAATGATCACGTTGTTGCCGATGATCTCGGCCTGCGCTTCGCCCGCCTGACTGTAGCCGCTGTTCAAACGCACGCGGCTGTCAAACGTCAGCGTGACGATGGAATAGGTGTCCACGCTGCCGACGAAGGCGTCCGTGGCGACCAGCGCGCGGTTGCTCACGCCAGCGCTTGTCGAAGCGGCGTCCAGTTTGACGGTTTTGTACTCCGACACGATGCGCGCGCCCGCGCCCACGTTGATGTTGGTATAGCTCTTGACGATGTCCTCGGACTCAAGGCTGCTGCCCGTATGCAGCGCGGAAGCGATGGCGATGACGCAGCTGACGATGCCGTCCGACTGACCGGCGCAGGCGGTGACGTTGATATCGCCCGCCCGGCTGACCACGGACGCGCCGGGGCCGATGTTGACGCTCACCGTGCGGCTCACGTCGCTGCCCGCCCGCAGGGTGCCGCTCGTGCTGAAGAAGCTGCTGTTCATAGCCTCGGCGGTGGCGGTCAGGAGCGCGCTCGCGTCGCCCGCCAGCGTCACGCCGTTCGCGCCGTAGATGGCGGCGTTCCGGCCCACGGCGACCGTCACGTCGCTGCGGACCTCGTTCTTGGCATACATATTCTCCACGGACGCGACATAGGCGACGGTGGCGGTGGAGGCGGTGTTGTCGGACTGCGTGAGGTTGTTCGCCGTGACGCTGACCCTGCCCCGCTCGGCGCGCGCGACGGCGTTCTCGCCGACGTACGCTTCCGTCGTATACCATGCCTTGGGATGATTGGCGGCCGAACTGACGGTGATGATCGTAACGGTGGTATCCTTGGTGAAGACGGTGTTCGCAACGCCGTTGTTGACGGCGGCGATGGTGATATCGCCGTTCAGCGCGAGGACGTTCGCGCCATCGCCGATATACGCCTTGGCGGTCTGCCGTCTGGTTTCGGAGGTCCCCACGCGGGCGTCCACCGTGGAATCAATGCCCTCGATCGCGACAAAGCCGCCGGGGTTCTGTCCGGCCGCGAGCGCGCTGCTCTCCGATGTGGCGGTGATATCAACGCTCGTCGCGCGGAGGTTCTTCGCGCCGACCGAGCTGTCGGTGTTATCCGTGGCGTGCGCCTCGGCCGACAGGCTGCCCAGCGTCATGAGCGACAGCTTGACGGAGGTCTTGGTATCCGCCTGCGCCCAGCCGCGCCCCAGCGCGCTGACATTCAGCGTGCCGGTGACGGCGATGCTGCCCGCGCCGCGCACCGACGCCGTCGTACTCGAGCGGCTGATCGCGCTCGCCGCGTTGACCGACGCGCCCGCGATGTTCACGGTGTAATCATCTTTGTCCTCATCGGCGCCGATGCCCATGCTGCCGCCCACCAGCGCGATCGCGCCGCCGCCCGCGTTATTCTGCCGCGCGCGGCTGTGCGCCTGCACCTCCAGCAAGCGGAAGCGCATGTCCGCGCCCTCTTCCGCCTGCAAGTACGCGTTGTTGCTGATCGACAGCGCGGCGGTGGCGGCGTTGACGGTCGCGCTGATGATGGAGAGGGCGATTTTCGCCGTCTCGCCGCGCGCGACGACCATCGCGTCCTCGCAATACGCGCGCAGCCGCGCGTTGCCCGACACGAACAGGTCGCCCGCGCCGGTGATGAACGTATCGGCGCGCGCCGTCGCCGACGCCGAGGCGGTGTTCAATTCAATCGATCCCAGCGTGACGTTCACGCTGCCGGCGGCGCCGGTCACGGCGAGCACGTCGACGACAAATTCGCCGTGCAGCGTCAGCGCGCCCGTGTCGATCGTCTTGCCGGAGCCGAGCAGAATATACGTATTGAAGCGGTCGGCGGCGGCGGCCGACGCGATCATCAGCCCGACATTCGCCAGCGACAGGAGATCGCCCGAAAGCGCCCGGGCGTCGGCGCGGGATACGTTGCGGCGGAATTTGTCCTGCGTTTCGTCGAAATCATTGCCATTTTCAAGGGATACCGTCAGCGATTTGATGTCGGCGCTGCGGATGAAGTTATTCGTGACAAACGCGCCTCTGGCATTGATGATATTGGCCGTTCCGCCAAGGAGCGACACCTTTTTGCCGCCGTTGGAGCCGGCCTTGGCGAACGCGCCGCCGCCCAGCGACGGATCGGCGTTGAAGAGCGTGCTGATGAGCACCTCGAACGCCCGGATCGAGGCGTTCTCGATGTAGGCGCTCTGACTGCCGCTCAACGTCGCGCAGGCGTTGTTCACGCCGATACCCACGCCCTCCACGGTGATCTCCGCGCTCTCGATGATCGATTCGGCGCGCACCTTCAGGGCGTTCAGGCGAATATGCAGATGATCGTCGAGCGTCAGGCTGCCGCTTCCGCGCACCGAGGCGTCGGCGGTCAGGCCCACGTCGGACGTGGCGCTGTTGACGTTGATGCTCGCCAGCGCCGCCGTGATGCCGCCGTCCGGCTGCAGGGCGTCCGCGCTGGCCGCGGCGTTATAGACGTTGTCAATGGTCAGCGATTTCGCGTTGCCCGCTCCGTCGATCTCAAAGTACGCCTCGAACACGCCGTCCATATCAGACTGCGTCACCGTCACGCCGATGCCCGCCAGCGTGGAGCTGCTGCCCTTGTTGACGCCGGCGTTGGCCAGCGCGTCGGTCCGAAGCGCGATGGCTACCGCGCCCGGGGTGTCAAGCCCGCCGAGATGACCGATGAACGCCCTGTTCTTCGCCGTGAAAGCGGCGATCGCAACATCGGCCGTCGCGGAGCCCAGCGAAATGTTGCCGCCGCCGCCGTTGCCGCCCACCACGGCGTTCGCCTTGGCGTCCCTGCCCGCGCCGCCGTTCAGCGTGGAAGTCACCAGCACGCTGCCGGCCTCGAGGCTGTCAAGGGACTGCACGGAGGCGGACTGCGAAACGTCCAGCAGCGCCGTCACCGAATTGGCGACCACCTGCCCGGCCGATATGGACAGCATGGGCGGGAGGCTTTCCGCCGCCGCGTTCGCCGCGCCCAGCGCCGTGACCGTGAGCGCGCCGCTTGCCTTGAGCGCGCCCGCGCCCAGCACGGCCGCCCGGGTCGCCGCCGTCGCGACGGAAAGCGCGATGTTGAGTTTCGCCTTGAGCCCGTCCACCGTCACGCCGCCAGGGGGCTGCATGGTCACGGCGTCCGCCGATACCACGGAATCGGCGCGCACGGCGATATCGCCGTCCATGGCGGTCAGCGTCGCGCCCGTCAGATCGATATACGCCTCGTACTGCCCCTTGGCGTAGGCGGAGAGGATGTTGACGCCCAGGCTCTTGACCGAGCCGCCGCTTGAAAGCACCACGGTAGACGCCGCGCGCCCGGTGCTGTCGGATATCACGCTGACGATGCCCGCAACGACGTCCGAGCCCGTGATATACGCCTTGTTCTGGTCCAGAACGACCGTCGTGGCGGAGTTCTCGGTGGCGCTGGCGAAGGAGAGGGAAACCTTGCTGTCCGGATGCTTTTCGCCCGTGCCGCCGAGCTTGGCGACGGCGACGTCCGCGCGGTTCGCGTTGAGCGTCGAGCGCACGGTCAGCGCTTTGCCGATGGTCAGCGCGTCGTTCGCCACGCGCACGGAGGAATTGCGGATGGACGCGTTCTGCCGGACGTCGGCGGTCGCGGCGACATTGTTCGCGGCGATCTCATACGCGTTGACCGACAGACTGGGCGTAATGCTTTCGGCGACGGCGGCGCTGAAGCCATCGACCGTCACGGACATGACGCCGTTTTCGACGATCACATCGGCATCCCTTACGGCGGCGTACGCCCGGATGGCGTCCAGCGCGACGGCGGCGTTGACGTTGACCGTCGCCGCAGAGAAACTGGCGCCGAGGCCGCCGCCCGCAGGCTCGGTCACGGTATTCGCCAGCGAATCGTAAACGACCGCGACCGTAAGATCGCCGGAAGCGACGGTCGCCTTGCCCGCCAGGTACGCGTCGAACAAGCCGTTCGCCTCGGCGACGTTGACCATCAGGCCAATCCCGGCGACCTCCAGACCCGACTTGGCCGCGCCGGCATAGGCGTAGGAGCGGCCCGTGCTCCGCACGGACAAGCCGCCCGTCGTGATATACATGTCGCCGCCCACGTCGATATACGCCCTGCTGGCGGCGTTCGCCAGCGCGGTCGCGGTATTGGCCGTGGCGGACAAAAGCGAGCCCGCGCCCGACAGGAGCGCCGCGTCGGCGTCAAAGGCGTCCTTGGAGAGATCGTCGTTGAGCGAGGACAGCACCTCGACCGAGGCGGCGCGGATGGTACCGGACGCGCTGTTCAGCGCCGCCGTCTGCGAGGCGGTTACCTTGGCGAGCGCGACGGAAGCCGTGATGTTCCCCGCGCCGGCGTTGACGCCCAGCATATTCGCGTCCGCGCGCGCCCTGCCGACCGCATAAACTTTCAGATCGCCGACGTTCATTTGCCCGCCCGAATGCGAGATCAGCGCGGTGTTCCGCGCGTTGTTGACCGCTACGCCGACGTTGACGCTGGCGCCTACTGCCCCCACGCAACCCGTCAGCACGTCGACCGACGCGCCGGATGAGAATTTTTCGCCGTCCGGCTCGCCCGCCGATACGGTCAGATGATTGACAGACAGCGCGGCGTCGCGCACCAGCGCCTCGTTGACCGCGTCGTTCTTGGCGACCGCCACGCTCACGCCGGCCGCGACGGCGCCCGCCGCCACGCCCAATATGTTCGCCTGCGCGTCGCTCCGCATCAGCGCGGTCACGCTGACGTTCGCCGGATAGTCGGCTACGCTCATGTCCCGGATAACGGCCGCGCCGCGCATCCTTTGCAGAGAGACGGCCACCGTGCCGTTGCCGCCGACCGCGCCGCCCGCGATCGACGCGCCCGCCGCGATGCAGTCGCCGCGCAGGTCGTTGATCACGCTGACGGATTCCTCCGCCGCGATCCGGCCGCCCGCGCCGTTCAGAAGATGCGCCGGCGCGTCGCCGTCCACGGGCATTTTTCCGATATAGGTGTATACCACGGGCGAATTCTTGACGACCGCAACGCTCGCCGACACGCCGACCGCGCCGCCCGCCACCGCGTACAGCGAGGCTTCAGAGCCGGCGCTGAAGGTCGTTTGCAGCGCGACGCGCTTCGCCTGCACGCTTGCGCCCGCCGATATGTAGGTGTCCGACCGCGCGCTGTTGAGCGCCACGGCGAAGTTCGCGTTCACGCCCACAAGCCCCGCGCCGATGCCGGCGACCGCCACCGCCGCGTCCGAAACGCCGCGCGTCGTCAACTTAACGGCGTCGACGTCAACGATCACGGCGTCCCCGCGAATGGCCGTTTCGGTCGTGCTTTCGTTGACCGCCACCGCGCCCGAAACGCCCACGCCTACCAGACCGCCGCCGCCGGCCGCCGTGACCACGGCGAGACGGCCGAAGGTATTATTGCCCTCGATGAACAGGTTTTCGGCGTTCGACGCGTTCCCGTCCAGCGTCGCGTGCGCCCGGGCGGTATTGATCAGCGTCGAAAGCGCCACGCCCACGCCCGCCGTACCGCCGCCGCCGCAGGCGACCGCAATGGCGCGCACGGTGTACGTGCTCATATCCGCGATGCCGTCCATGCCCTCCAGATACGCGTCGCGCGAGGTATTGCGCGGCAGCTCCGCCGCGCCCACCGTCGCGCGGATAAGAATATCCTTCTCCGCCTTGAGGAGCGTGTCGTCGCCTGCCGAGGCGACCGCGCTGCCGTTCATGACGCCCACAACGACGCTCGCGCCCACGCCCGCCGCGCCGCCCGCGCCCAGCGCGCCGGCGATCAGATCGGCGTTGAACTCGTCTTTGGCTTCCAGCGTGATCGAACGGGCGGCGGAAATGCTGCTGCCGTCGCCGACGGTGGCGGAAGTGGCGTCCGTGATCGCGGCGCTTTGCTTGTATGATTTGTCGCCCGCGAAATTTTCAAGCGTGGAATCGTCGCCCTCGGCGATGTCGCCGCCCTTGACGCTGCCGCCGTCGCCCACGGCCTGCGTCACGTCCTGCCCGTCGCCCTCGAGATCACCCGAAATATCCGCGCCCTCGGCGTAGCCTTGCGCGTGACCGCTCGCGGCGGCGAACGCGCCGTTTAGGTTCTGCGCCGGATCAATCTCGCCCTTGTCGATCTCGTCGCGCGCGTTCTTCGTCATTTTCGCGCCGTTGACCGACACGAGCACCGCGCCGCCCACGCCCGCCGCGCCGCCCGCGCCGCCCGCGATGACGTACGCGTCCAGATCGCGGTCGGAAGACGCCGTGATCGAAACGTCGGGATATATGATCCTGCCGCTTTCATCGGCAAAATCGAAATGGCCGTTCCGCGCGGCGCGGAGGATCGCGCGCGCGCCGACGGAGGCGGACACGGTATTGAACGCCGCGTTGACCAGCACCGCCACGCCCACGCCGCCCGCGCCGCCGGCCGCCAGACCGCCCGCCACGCCGATCATGCTGTACTTGTCGCGCGCGGCGATATCGATGTTGAACGCGCCGTTAATCCGCGTTCCGTCGCCGACCGTCGCCTTGGTGACGACCTTGGACACCGCAACCGCCACCGAGCCGGTAACGCCCGCCGTGCCGCCCGCGCCCGCGCCCGCGATCGCCAGCGTGATATCCTCGCGCGAATCGGCGGAAATGACCACAAGGCCCTGCGTGTTGATTTTTCCGTTATTCGTCAGCTCCGCGTAGGTTTCGTTCTTGAACACGTTGACGCCGACCTCGCCCGTCACGCCCGCCGCGCCGCCCGCGCTGAAGCCGCCGCCGATGATCGTCTGCTTCACGTCACTTTTCGCCGTGATCTCGACATTGTGATTCGTGTCCGCCCACGTCCGACTGATCGTACCGCCCGCGACGGCCTTCGTCATGTTCTGGTACACAACGGCGCCGATGCCGCCCGCCACGCCCGCCGTGCCGCCCGCGCCGAAGCCGGCGAACAGGGCGAAGAGCGTTTCGTCGCTGTTTGCCTTGACGGTGATGTACTTATGCGCCGCGGTCAGGGAGCCGTCGCCGATCTCGGCGATCACGTCGTTATCGTACACCAGCACCGATACCGTCGCGCCCACGCCCGCCGTAGAGCCGCCGCCCAGCGCGCCGGCGATGTTGTACACGGTTGATTGCTCGTCCGCGCCGACGGCGACGCCGCCGTTGCCCGAACGGATATCGGCGTTCGCGCCGATCCGGGCGAACACCTCGCTGTTCATGACCAGCGTGGTGATCACGCCGCCCACGCCCGCCGTGCTCGCAGCGCCGCCGCCCATCGCGCCCAGCGCCATCGTCTGATCGAAAAACGCGTTCATGTTGACGCCGTCATCGCCGGACAAACCCGCGCCTTCGCCCGCCAGCGCGTGGATTTTGTTGTTTTCCACAACGGTCACGAGCGTCGCGCCCACGCCCGCCGCGCCCGTCGTGCCGGCGATCGCGCCGCCGATGATATAGTTTTCCGCCGTCAGGCGCGCCAGCACGTCCAGTCCGCCGTTCAGCACATCGAATTCGGCGTTGTCGCCCATCGTCGCCATGACGTTGGCACGGCTGACGACCACGGGGATCGCGCCGGAAATCGCGGCCTGCGATCCGCCGCCCACCGCCGCCGAGCCAGCGACGGTCACGATCACCGCCGTCGCGTCGGCCAGCGCCTTGAGGCTCGACGCGCCGCCGTTCGCCTCCAGATCCGCGCCGTCCCCGACGATGGATTTGACATTGTTGTTGAACACGCCAATATTGATCGTCGCGCCCACCGCCGCGTTGGCCGAGGTCATGGTGGCCGCCGTCACGATCACGATTTGCTTGAGATCGCTGTCCGCGAGGATATTCAAACCGCCCGCCGTCGCCTTGACGACCGCGTTCGCGCCCACGCCGGTCAGCGTATTCGAGTTGGCGACCAGCACGGACAGCGTGCCCGCCACCGACGCGCCCGACGACCCGGCCTTGCCGGAGACGGAGGCGAGCACGTCGTAGAGCGTTTCGTCCGATACGGCGCTGATCGATACGGATTGCGCGGAAAGGAGAGCGTTCGCGCCGACGTCCGCGATGGTATCGGCGTCCGTCACAATCACGCTGACCGTGCCGCCTACCGCCGCGCCCGCGCCCGTACCGGCGGAAATGGCGACGCTCAAGGCGATCTCGGTCAGTTTCGCGGTATTGGCCGCGCCGACCGTCAGCGCCCCGCCCGCCGTCACGCTCGCGTTGTCGGCAATGCGCGCCTCGGCGCGGTTGTTGGTCAGGATCACATTGATGTTGCCGCCCACCGTCGCGCCCGCGCCCGTGGAGGCGGTGACGGCGTCGGCGTTGGTCACGATCCAGGCGTCCATGAAGGAATCGGAGGTCACGTCCACCTTGCCGCCCGCGTTCACAGTGCCCGCGAGCGAAGCGCGCACGTCGTCGTTAAAGTCCATGACGCCGATGCTCGCGCCCACGCCCACCTTGGCCTTGGAGCCGGAAACCGCGCCGCCGATCACGCGCGCGTTGGCGCGGCTGTCGGCGCGCACGGCGAGATCGCCCGTCAGCGTGAGCACGGCGCTTTCGTCCACGACCGCGCGCACGTCGTTCTCGGCAAAGACCATGCTGAAGGCGCCCGACACCGCCGCCGTGGGCGGCACCGAACCGGTCAGGATAGCGCCGGAAATCGCCTCGGCGTAGTAGTTCATGGTAGAGAGGAAGTTGAGCAGATCAAAGAGCTTGAGCAGATCGGTCGTATCCAGCGCGATCTCCAGCGCCATGCTGCGGCCTTCGACCTTGCCGGTATGCAGGTTGATGATGCCCTTGTCGCGGTCCTCCTGCACGTCGACGGTGAACAGCGTGCTGACGCCGAAGGGGAACTGATAATCCTTGGTGCTGACCTGCATTTTCTCGGCGGTGACGCGCAGGCCGCCGCCCGTCAATTCAGCGCGCTTGCCGACGGAAGCCGTCACGGTGTTTTCGGCATAAATGAGCGCGAAGGACGCGCCCACGCCCACCGTCTGCTGGCCCACGCTCACGCTGCCTGCGCGGACGGCGATCTTGCTCTTGTCCAGCGCCGATACGGTCAGATTTCTTCCTTTAACAATGGCGTCGTCCGCCACCTGCGCCAGCGCCGCGGCGCGCGCCACCTGCACGGCGACAGCGCCCGCGATGGACACCTTGCCGCCCGCCTTGGCGGACACGCTGCCCGCGATGGCCTGCGCGCTGAGCAATCCCGCGTATTGCTCGTCCAGATTCTGGTACAGCGTGCTGGCGACGGTGACATCCCCCTGCGCGTCCGCCTTGCCCGACACCTGCACGCTCGCCTTGTTGCGGTTGACCGTCACGGCGACGCCGGTGGAGATATTGTTGGCGTTCAGATCGGTCGTGACCGTCGCGCCCGTGCCCAGCGTCCGGTAATTGGCATGGTTATCGCTCGCGGCGCGCAGCACGCCGCCCACCGTCAACTCGCCCGCGATCTCTGTCAGCGCCTCGTGCACGGTGTAGTTGACGCCGATGGCGGCGGCCACGTTGATGGACTGCCCCTTCTGGGAGGCGTCGGTCTGCGGCGCGGAAACGTCGACCTGCGCGTCGCTGGCGGCGTTGTTGACGGTGTTGTTGACGGTATTGTCGGTGTTGGGCAGCTCGATGCCCAGCTTCTTTAAGATGGTGCTCGACATGGGCAGCTTGCTGACGCCGCCCAGAATGGTGGTCGTCGTTTTCTGCTTGACGGGATAGACGTAGGCGTTGAGCTTGCCGACGATGGTAGCGTTCAGGTTGCTGACCGGGCTGTAGCCGACCGAGGCGAAATTAAGCCCTGAGCGCAGTTTTTCAAGATACCTGTCCATGCTCGCGCCCACGATCGTCGCCAGCGCGGCGGTTTCGTCCTCGTTGTAGGTATACGTGGCGATGAGCGCGCTGCCCGCGATATCGCCCTTGCCGTAGAAGCCGGCGATCAGATCGCTGGTGACGATGTTCACCGCCACCGTCGCGCCCACGGCCGCCTTGCCGCCCACGGCGAACGCGCTGCCCGAGGTATAGGAATCGCCCTTCTCGCGCGCGTAGACGCGCAGGTTGACCATGAAAGCATCGTCATTCTCTGCGGGGATAACGTTCGCGCCCGTGGTGGTCACGACGGTATGCCCGAGGATTTTTGCGTACACCTTGTTGTCCGCAAGGGTCAGCGCCACCGACGCGTCGGCTGAAATATCCTTGGCGGTGGAGGAATTGGCGTCGGCCACGACCTCCTTTTCCGGCTCGCTGCCCAGCGTGGGAATGGACTTTTGCACGTCGTCGCGGCGCGCGATGGGATCGGAACCGGCGACGGCGACGGCGTCCACGTCGCTCTTGAGCAGCGCGGCCACGTCCAGCGACGCGGCGCTTAACCGGCGCTTCTCGCCCACCAGCGCCAGCGTTTCGTTGTCGATATAGTTAAACGCCACCGACGCGCCCACGCCCACCGCCGTGCCCTTGCTCGTCGCCTGCTTGTTTTTGAGCGCCTGACTGCGCGCGAGATCGGAGGAGGCGGACGCCGTGGTGTAGATCTTCTGCGTGCTCACGGCGTTCAGCGAGGCGTCGCCCGAGATCACAAGATCGGCGCCCGTCAAAAGCGCCGCGCGATCGGCGATCACGGCGGAGGTGTGCCCGTGCAGCACGGTGATGGCCGCCGCGCCCGCGACGCCCATGTTCGCCGAGCCGACGCCCGAAATGCCCTGCGTGGAGACCTTGTGACCCATGCCGTCGATCTCGTCCTCGGAGCCGAACTTCGCCGCCAGGAAGGTCGTCACGGCGTCGATGATGGCGTCGGTCGAGGTGCCCATGGCGTCGGTAAAGGAGGTCACGATGTCCTTGAGCGGGTTGTTGGTGTTGTCGCCGATGAGCATGCCGATCCAGATATCGGTATCGCACAGCGTGTTCTTGATATCGGTGATGAATTCCTCAATGAACGCGCCGTACAGCGAGGCGGTGGCGTCAAAGGCCGAACCGCTGGTCATGATGGACACCATTTCGTCCACGATATCGGCGCGGATCTCGGCGTAGGCGGCCTCGCGCTCTTTGTCTGTCATGCCGCTCTCGTTCGCGAGGTATGACTGGATGGCGTCGCTCATGCCCGTGCCGCCGTTTTCCTTGACGACGATATCGATGAGCGTG
The DNA here is from genome assembly GCA_964459985.1 of uncultured Oscillospiraceae bacterium. Lineage (GTDB taxonomy): Bacteria > Bacillota > Clostridia > Christensenellales > Aristaeellaceae > CAYWOS01. The sequence goes on along the minus strand of CAYWOS010000005.1, from coordinate 82,269 downwards.
TCCATCTATCCGCTCGCCGAAAGGTACTCCATCAGCGAGCGGATGATTTCCTCGGCCGTTTTCGCGGCGGCCTTTTCAACCACGTCGGCTTCCATCACAAGGCGCGCGGCCCGCACGGTGGTGAAGCCGAGGTACGAGATATTTTTATAGGTAATAATGTTGATCGCCACGCCGACTGCCACGCCCGAATCCGAATTGGTGGCCGAGGCGTTGGCGATGATGACGGCGTCGGTATCGTTGGCGGCGATGATCCGAACGTCCTCGGAGGATTTGATCGCCAATCCGTCGCCGATACGCGCGGAGCTTTCGTTGTTCTGGATATTGAGCGCCATGGCGGCGGCGACCTGAATCGAGCCCTCGCTGGTCTGCGCCTTCTGGCGGTTGGCGGTCAGGGAGTTCAGGGCGTCGCCCGTCAGGTTCGACGAACCCGTGCCGGCGGCGATATCGGTGATGTTCTTGATCTGCTTGTCGGCCAGATCGTCGGAGGTGGTGTTCACGTCGTTTTTGTTTTCATTGCCCGTGTCGCCGCCGCCGTTGAGCACGTTGTCGATGTCCTCCTGCGTGACGGGCGGCGTAACGGACGGCGTGGTCTTGGGCGCAGCCGCGCCCTTGCCGCCCGCGATGATGCGCTGCGTCATGCGGCTGATCGCGGAGGCGTTGACCAGCGTATTGCGGGCGTTGGTCACGCCGGAGAGAAGATCGGCTGTGGCGGAATCGTTGTTGACCGCAATGCCGAACGCGCCGCCCATCGCCGCCTTGCTGCCCGCCGCCGACGCGTTGGCCGAGAGTTTGCGCACAACGCTGCCGTTTGCCGTGACCGCAACGTCGCCCGCCGCGTCGAAATTGCTCGACACCTTGCCCAGATACGCCTTGACGTTCAGGCCGGACACCGTCACGGAAATGACGGGTACCACCGACGTGCCGCCCGCAGCGCCGGCGGCGGAGTTGATTTCCTCGGTCGCCGCGAAGCCAGCGCGAACGTCCACATGATCGACGCCGTTTTTCATGGTAACGCTCGTGCCGTCCTCGATCACGGCGGCGACGTCCAAGCCCACGATGGAAACCGCGATGCCCGCGCCCACGCCCGTGGCGCTCTTTTCGCTCTTGGGCGCGTCGATGAGCGGGATCTTGAGCAGCGCGCCCAGATTCAGGTTAAAGCGCGGCCGCGCGGCGGAGGCGTCGCCCACGGCGGAGAACGCGCCGCGCCCCACGGCGGACAAATCGACGCCGCCGCCCGTGAGCGTCAGTTTCGCGGTATTTTTGACCGTCGCCGCAATGTCCGCCGAAGCGACCTGCACGGCGATCGCGCCGCCGATGCCGATGCTGGCGGTGGCGGGGATCAGTCCGCTCCGCGCCGAGGACATCGCCGAGATATCGCCCGTGTCGGCCGTGACGCGCAGGCTCCCGGCGCTGACGGCCGCGTTTTCGACGGTGGCCCGATTGGTCGCCTTGAAGACGTTCACCGTGACCGCCACGCCCGCCGAGTTCTTGGCGGCGGTCGAGCCGCCGTCGAGGGTCGACGTATGATACAGCGAGCCGTCCGTCCTGACGGTGCTGGAGGCATGCGCGTAGGAGGTGACGGCCAGCGCGTCGCCCGCGGTGACGGTTTTGCCGGTCCGGATGCGCGCGGCCGAGGATGCTTCCATATAATTGACGCCCAGCGCGCCGGCGAACTGCGTCGCCGGATCGCCCAGCCCGGAAACCGTGCCCACCAGATAATCGCTGATGAGATTGTTTTCGCCCGTGATTTTCTTGATGACCCCGGTGATGCGGTTGCCAGACGCCTTGTTGGCGGCGCCCAGCAGCTTGTCAACGAGGCTGAAGGAAACGTTGAGCGGGGCGCTGGTGCCCGAGCCGGTTTCCGGCGGGGTCGAGAGCGCGGCGGTGTTCGCGGCGGCGAGCGAAGCGGCGTTCACGCGAATCGCGCCCGCTTCCGCCGTGATCTGCGCGTTGTCCTCCAGACTGGCCAGCGTGTCGGCCACGACGACATTCACGCCGATGAACACGCTGGAACCCAATTTGACGATGCTGATCAGACCGCCCGTGGGCTTGGCCGCAGCGACCGCCGCCGCCACCGAATCGATGCGCGTCTTGGCGTCCAACATGAAGGCTGTCCCGGCCTGAATGACGGCGTCGTCCTGCACGATGGCCTTAGTTTCCACATCGACCACCGCCGCGACGATCGACACGGCGACCTTGGGCAGCGAGGCGGTATCTTCCGATAATATATCAATGATATTGCGCGCGCCCAGATCAACGGAATACCCGGCGCTCACCAGCGCGTCCCCGCGCACCGTGACCGTCGATTTGGAGGACGCCGCCGACAGCGCCAGCGGGATCATGCTGAACAAGCCGTCGGTGGATTTGATGGTGATCATCGATTCGGCGCCGACGCGCACGGCGCCCGCCGCCTTGACCTGACCCAGAATATCCACCTGCGCGCTGCCGATCTTGACGGTGAAGAAGTTGTCGATCAGGTTTTCGCCGCCGATCTCGATATGCAGGTAGGGCCGGGACTGCTCGGTCACGGCGGTCAGCGCGATCGATTGCAGGGCGTCCAGCACGGCGGCTTCGCCGATGATGATTTTCGCCTCGGACTTGCCGGAGGACACGCCGGCGCTGAAGCCCAGATCGCCCGCGTCGCTCAAGTCGTCCTCGACGGCGGAAACGGTCACTTCGGCGAGGATATCGTCCTGCGAGGCGGCCATGAGGATGTTCTTGCCGGTGATCTTGCCGGTCACGTCGATTTCGGGGGCGGTGACGACGACGTTGAGCGTGCCGCCCAGCAGTTTTTCGATATCGATATGCTCGGGGCCCGTCACGATCAGATTGGACAAAAGGGTGCTCCCCGTCTGCGCGGCGTCGAAGATGACGGGCGCGCCCGATACGACGGGCAGCGCGTAATCGGTGAAGCTCCGCGCGGTGAAGCCGTTTTCGATCATATCGGCGGTGATCGGCGCCGTGCGTTTGTTGAGCAGTTCGTCCGTGAACGCCTCGACGCCCGCGCTGCGGACGGTCAGATCCTTTTCAAAGTTCAGGGAAATGCCCTCAAAGAGCGTATCGCCGTCGATCGAGAAGGAACCGAAGCTGATCTGCGCCAGCGCCTTGAGATTGAGCGCCGCCGCCGTTCCCGTGAGGCGGTCGTCCTCGTCAACCCAGGGGCTGTCGTCCAGCTTGCCCGTCAGGTGCAGGCGGTCGTAGCCCTCGCCGCCCTCGACAGACACGCGCGAGCCGAACAGATTCTTGAAGGCGTGCGTGGTGTCCACCACCAGAAGATCGTCGCCCTTGCCGCCGCGCAGGACGGTATCGTCCATCATGATATCCAGCGTTTCGCCGCGCAGGGTATCGATCTTCTCGGCGATGTAATTGACGGCGGCGTTCAAAAGCACGCGGCCGTAGGTCATCTCCATGCCGCCCGTCACGGTCACTTCGTCGTTGCCGTCCCCGCCGTCCGCCGTGAGCGCCGTTTTGCCCAGATCGAGCTGCATGGTGACGAGCGTGAACAGCGTCTGCTCGAGCGTCAGCGTCGCGGGATCGATCTCGCCCGTCAGGCCGGTGGAGTTGACAACCTGCGCGTCGATCCGATCGTTGCCATCGCCGGTCGTGATGTCGATGGTCAAAGGCTTTTGATCCTCCACGCCGGTCAGGAAGGTCTCCACGCCGTCCGCAAGCGCCGAGCCGAGCGAGGAAAGCGCCTGATCGGGGCTTTGGATGAGATCCTGCAGCGTCGGGAGGTTATCCGAGGACGCGATGCCGCCGATGATCTTGAGCGCCGCGTTGTCCACGCGCACGGCGCGAGTGGGCTTGCGCGTAACGCGGACGATCACGGCGTCGTCGCCCTTGCCGGTGTCCACGCGGACGGACGTGCCCACGTCCTTCACGTTGATGGTCACGTTGTCGTCCAGCTGCGTGCCGAGATAAGCGAAGGTGTCCGCGCCCGTGACGTTGATCGTGCCCATGGTGGCGAACTTGAGGCCGGCCAACACCACGTCGTACCCGTCGATGTTGACCTCGCCCTCCAGAATGGTCCGGCCGTTGGCGTCGGCGGTCAGGTATTCCACGCCCTCTTCGTCGACCTTGACGGCGTCCTCGGCGGCGATTTCGATGTTGATGTCGGGCTGAACGGAGGATGTTTCATAATCCAAAAACTTCTTCGCCAGCGCTTTTTTGAGATTGGTTACGAAATTGTTGCCCGTGGAGGTATCGGCCAGATCGATGCCGCCCGTGTACGTGCCCTCTCCCACCAGCACGCGGATGCTCGCCGCGTCCGACAGCGATGTGACAAAATTGGTCACGACGGACACGGCGCTGTTGAGCGCGTTGTTGATGGCGTTGTCCGTGGAATCGTTCACGTAGGTGGTGGTAAACTTCGTGCCGTTGATATACAAATAAGCGCTCCCGTTCGCGACGCCGTATTCGGCGTCCTCGTCGGGAACGGTTTGCTCTTCCTCTTCTTCTTCGCCGCCGCCTTCGCCCTCGCCGCCGGACGCGCCTTCGTCCCCGGACGCGCCTTTGGGCGCGCTGCCGGTCAGCATTTGCTTTAGCTCCGACGCGACGACATCCTTCGCCGCATCCGTCGGATCAGTGGGTTCGGTTGGCTCGGTAGGCTCCGTCGGTTCGGTAGGCTCGGTAGGTTCCGTCGGTTCGGTAGGCTCCGTGGGTTCAGTCGGTTCGATGGGTTCCGTCGACTCCGTGGGTTCCGTCGGTTCCGTGGGTTCAGTCGGTTCGGTAGGCTCCGTCGGTTCGGTGGGTTCCGTCGGTTCCGTGGGTTCCGTCGGCTCCGTGGGTTCGGTTGGTTCGGCGGGTTCCGTCGGCTCCGTGGGTTCGGTTGGCTCCGTTGGTTCGGTAGGCTCCGTCGGCTCGGCAGGTTCGTCGCCGGTCTCCTGACCGGCGGACGATTCGGGCATAGGAATGCCCGGGACGCTTGATATCGCGTTTTCCCCGTTATCCGCGCGGGCGTTCAGCAAGCCCGTATTGTCGCTTCCCGCCGCGCTGACGAGCAAAATCAGCAACGCCAAAAGGGCTGCCGCGAATATACGCGATTTTCTGACCTTCATGAGTGCGTCCTCCTCACAAATGATTCACAAAACGGTCATTCATATATGCAACATAACGGCTACGTCAAGTATCTGCATACAAATAAAGAGATACTTTTCCACGGTTACATTATAATACCATTTGATCCGATTGTAAACAAGAATTTTCGGCTTCCCCGGCACTTGACATCCAAGCCGTCCCGCGTCCGCCCTCCGCTTGCCAATCCTGACGATCCGTGATATGATGGGATCAGACGCAGCGCGCCCGACGGGCGCGGTCAACGGGCGCGCCCCGCAAAGGAGAAAAGTGATGACGAAAACGACATACCGCGAGGATACCTTCCGCAACGTGTCCATGCTGGCCGCGATGTTCATCGTCGGGCTTGTCATGCTGATCTTTCCGGACGAGACCGATCTGGCGCTGCTCATCGTCTGCGGCGCGGTGCTCATCGGCTGCGGCGTGATTCAGGTCGTGAGCTATATCAGGAAAAAAGAGACCGTCGCGCCCTTCTCGCCGGGCGGTCTGTCCACCGGGCTGACGCTGCTGTTTCTCGGCGTGTTCATCCTGCTCAACCGCGCCGTGATGAATTCCATTCTCAACAAGGCGCTCGGGTTCGTGCTGATCTTCGCCGGCTTCAGCAGCCTGCAAACGGCGCTGTCGCTCAAAAAGCTTAAGGCGGACAAATGGTATTTCTCGCTGATCATCGCGGGGCTATCCGTCGTATGCGGCGTGATCGCCATTCTGGCGAGCTTTGAGGCGAACGTGCTGATGATCTTCATGGGCATCGCCTTCTGCGTTGAAAGCGTGCTGCTCGCCGTGAACCTGATCCTGTTCTACAAGCTGATGAAGCGCGGCACGCCCGCGCCCGCGCAGGAACCGAAGGCGGGCGAACAACCGCCGGCGTAACGGACGCGAAAAGAAACGAAAAGAGACGCACGTATGCCGTGCGTCCCTTTTATCATGGGAAGGAGAGTCGCTCTCCCCCGCTCACACCAACCCGTGCGCCAGCATGGCGTCGACGACCTTGAGGAAGCCGGCGATGTTCGCGCCCAGCACGTAGTTGTCCTCGTCGCCGTATTCCTTGGCGGCGGCGTCGGCGGCGGCGAAGATATTCTCCATGATGCCGCACAGCCGCTGATCGACCTCGTCGAACGTCCACGACAGGCGCAGGCTGTTCTGGCTCATTTCGAGCGCGCTGACGGCGACGCCGCCGGCGTTGGCCGCCTTGCCGGGCGCGAAGAGGACGCCGTTTTGCTGGAGATATTTCGTGGCGTCCAGCGTGGTGGGCATGTTCGCGCCCTCGGCGACGACGGCGCAGCCGTTGGCCACCAGCGCTTTCGCGCCCTCGATGTCCAGTTCGTTCTGCGTGGCGCAGGGCAGCGCGATATCGCACCTGACCGTCCAGATGCCCCGGAAGCCTTCCGTGTACTTCGCGCCCGCAACGCGCGCGGCGTACTCCCTGATGCGGCCGCGCTCGACCTCCTTGATCTGTTTGACGACGGCAAGATCAACGCCGTTTTCATCGACGATATAGCCGTTGCTGTCGCTCATGGCGACGACCTTGCCGCCCATCTGGGTGATCTTCTGCGCCGCGTAGATGGCGACGTTGCCGCTTCCCGAGACGACGACGCGCTTGCCCTGCGCGGTTTTGCCCTGCTTGCCCAGCATGGCGCGCACGAAATAGCAAAGCCCGAAGCCGGTGGCTTCCTTGCGCGCCAATGATCCGCCCCACGTCAGGCCCTTGCCCGTCAGCACGCCCTCGTACAAGCCGGTGATGCGCTTGTACTGCCCGTACAAATAGCCGATCTCGCGCGCGCCCACGCCGATATCGCCGGCGGGCACGTCCTCGTCCTTGCCCACGTATTTATACAGTTCGGTCATAAAGCTCTGGCAGAAGCGCATCACTTCCGCGTTGCTCTTGCCCTTGGGATCGAAATCGCTGCCGCCCTTGCCGCCGCCGATGGGCAGGCCGGTCAGGCTGTTCTTGAGCACCTGCTCGAAGCCGAGGAACTTGATCACGCTCAAGTTCACGCTGGGATGCAGCCGCAGACCGCCCTTGTACGGGCCGATGGCGTTGTTGTACTGCACGCGATAGCCGCGATTGACGCGCGCCTGTCCCTTGTCGTCAATCCACGGCACGCGGAACATGATGGCGCGGTCGGGCTCGACAAAGCGATCGAGCAGCCCTTTCTTTTCGTATTCGGGATGCTTGTCGAACACCGGCGACAGCGTTTCGAGCACTTCCTTCGCCGCCTGCAGGAATTCCTTTTCGTGCGCGTTGCGCTCCTCCAGCCCTTTATACACGCGTTCCACGTATGCGTTCATCATGTTCCCTCCCTCGTATTGCCCGCCTTTTGCGGGTCGAGGTTATTTTAGCCGCCGACGGCGCCGCACGCAAGGGTTTTGCTGTACTTTCGGTGTATCCGGGCTGTTTTTTGAGTGTTTTCTTGCGCCCGCGGGGAGATGATGCTATAATCTTTTCGTGAAAACGGATCGGGAGGACAAGCGGATGAAGTATATCGATTTTGTCAAAGGCGAATTTCCAACCTCGCGGCTCGGGTTCGGCCTGATGCGCCTGCCCACCGCGCAGGACGGCGACAGGCGCGTGATCGACCGTAAGCGCGCGATCGCCATGATCCGCGCGGGCATCGATCGCGGCGTCAACTATCTCGACACGGCGTATATGTATCACGGCGGCGAAAGCGAGGTCGTCGCGGGGCTGGCGCTCAAGGACGGCTACCGCGCCAAGGTGCGCCTGACCACCAAGCTGCCCCTGCACGAAATCAGCGAGGCGGCGGACATGGACAGGCTGCTTGACGAGCAGCTCAAGCGCCTCGACGTGCCGTTCGTCGATTTTTATCTCATGCACGGCTTCAACCGCCGCAGCCTTGAAAAGATGCGGGCGCTCAAGTATCATGATTTTCTCGGGCGCGTCGTGCGCGACGGCCGCGTCAAGCGCGTAGGCTTTTCCTTCCACGACGACGCGGCGGCCTTCCTTGACGCTCTTTCCGATTACGACTGGGGCATGGCGCAGGTGCAGTTCAATTATCTGGATATCGACAATCAGGCGTGCGAGAGCGGCGTTCGCGCGGCGGGCGCGCGCGGCGTGCCGATCGTCGTGATGGAGCCGCTTCGCGGCGGCGCGCTCGCCAACCCGCCGGAGGAAATCGGCGCGGCCGTCGCCGCGCACAAAGCGGGGCTGACCCCGGCGCAGTGGGCGTTCAAATTCCTCGCCGATTACCCCGAGATCAAGGTGGTATTGAGCGGCATGAGCGACGAGGAACAGCTTGCGCAGAATATCGATACCTTCGATCGCTTTGACGTCGGCTGCATGTCGGACGAGGACAAGGCGTTCGTCGCCGGCCTGCGCGGGATGTACGAAAAACGCGTGCTCATCCCCTGCACCGGCTGCGCCTACTGCCAGCCCTGCCCGCGCGACGTCGATATCCCGGCGATCTTCCGGCGCGTCAACGAGGCGCACAAAATCGGCAGCGACGGCGACATGCGCTATTTCTATCCGAACCTTGCGCGCAATGGGCGCGACGCCGGTCGCTGCGTCGCCTGCGGCCAGTGCGAAGCGAAATGCCCGCAGGGCATCGGCATCATCGACGAACTGAAAAAGATCGATGACCGATACGGCAGGAAGGGCGAATAACCCCGCCCGTACATACGGCGCGTATTCCCGGCGAATAATAGAAGGCAGACGGATGCGGAGGCATGCATGAACAATCCGAAACTGTTTGGCTTTTTATCGGTCTACGGGCTGCTGATCGCGCTGGCCATGCTGATTGGCATTATGCTGTGCGCGCGCGAGGAAAAACGGCTGGGACTGCCCAAGGACACGGCGCTCGATTTCGCGCTGTGGGCGATCCCCGCCGCCATTATCGGCGCGCGGCTGTACTATGTCGCCTTTCGGTGGGAGATGTACCGGGATAATCCCTTGTCCATCCTGTACGTCTGGGAGGGCGGGCTGGCGATCTACGGCGGCGTCATCGCGGGCGCGATATCGGCGTTCGTCATGACGCGCGTGAAAAAGATCTCCTTCGCCAAGGTCGCCGATATGGCGGCGCCCGCGCTGGCGCTGGCGCAGGCGATCGGGCGCTGGGGCAATTACTTTAACGGCGAGGCGTACGGCGAGATCGTCGCCGATCCCCGATGGCAGTTTTTCCCGGTCGCCGTGTTCGCCGACAACGCGTGGCATATGGCGACGTTCTTTTACGAATCGCTGTGGGATCTGATCGTTTTCGGCGTGCTGTACGCCGCGCGGAAACGCGTCGCGCGGCCGGGCGGTCTGTTTTTGCTGTACATGCTCCTGTACGGCGTCGGCCGCGCCGTGATCGAGGGGCTGCGCACCGACAGCCTGATGCTCGGCGCGTTCCGCGTGTCGCAGCTTTTGAGCATACTGATCGCCGCCGCCGCGCTGATCGCGCTGGGCGTCCGCCGGAGGAAACGGTCATAGCGCGCGGCCCGGGCGCATAGGCTGTCCCGGGAGGCGAACAGCATGGATAAGGAACAGCCGCTCCGCGCGGCGGCGAGGGCGCACGCGCTGAATACCGAAAACAGGGAAAAAGCGGCGGTCACGGGCGTGAGCGAGGTGCTGGCGTTCGACGAAACGCAGGTGACGCTGTTGACAGACGTGGGCGAAATGACGGTGCTGGGCGAAAACCTGCACGTCACGCGGCTCATGCTCGAGGAAGGGCAACTGACCGTCGAGGGCAGGATTGACGCCGTGACCTACGCCGAGCACGTGCAGCGGCGCGGGATCAGGCGGATGCGCAGATGAGCCTGCCGGACGCCTCGGGGCAGGCGCGCGAGGCGCTGTATCTCGCGGCGTCGGGCGCGGCGTCCGGCGCGCTCGTCGGCTTGAGCGGGCTGGTCGGCGCGCGCCTGCCGCGATGGACGGCCGCCGTTCTCGATGTCGCGGCGTTCGCGCTGGCCTCGGGGCTTTGCGCCGCCGCGCTGTTCATGAGCGGCGGCGAGGCGCGGCCGGCGGCGTACCTGTTCTTTTTCATCGGCCTGTCCGCCGCGTTTCTGCCGCGCCGTCTTTTCAGACGGCGGAAGGAAAAAGCGCGGCGCGCGGCGAATACCGACGCGAATGACAAAGGGGGATGACGTTCGTGCCCAAGCGAATGAAACTGATCACGGTCGTCGTGCTGGCGTTTATCATCGTCGCCACCGGCCTGATCGCCGGCAGGCAGTATACGCAGGACATCGAGCGCCTGAACGATCTCAAGTATCAGGTTCGCCTTGATCAGATCGAGGCCGAGCGCCGGAAAAGCGCGTACCAGGCCGAGCTTTCGGAATCGGAAAGCGACGAGTACATCATCCGCACGGCGCGCGAGCTGTACGGATACCTGATGCCGGGCGAAATCCGCTTTATCGTCACCAACACCGACGCTTTGTACGACGAGCCCGAAGCGCGCGTGCTGGAGCGCGGGCTGTGAGACGCGCCGTGATCGCCGTCGGCTCCAACTCGACGCGCCTGCTCATCGCCGACTGCGGGGGAAAGCGCCCCGAAACGGTCTGCCGCGCGCGAAGGGGCACGCGGCTTTTGATGCGCGTTGAAAACGGCGTGATTACGCCCGAGGGAATCCGCCACGCGACGGAGGACATCGCGGCGCTGTACGCGGAAGCGCGGGCGCGCGGCGCGGAATCGATCGAGCTGATCGCCACCAGCGCGACGCGCGAGGCGAAAAATGCCGACGCGTTCGCCGGGAGCGTGCGGCGCGCGACGGGGCTTTCGCTGCGCGTGCTGTCCGGCGAGGAGGAGGCCTATCTCGCGTGCCTCGCCGTTTCGGGCGAGGCGGGCGGCGTCGTGATCGATATCGGCGGCGGCTCGACCGAAATCACGGCGGGCGAAGGAGGCGCCGTCGTGATGAACGAAAGCGTGCCGGTCGGCTCGTCGCGGCTGCTCGTCGAGTTTGGAGAAATCAGAAGCGTCGAACAGGCGCTTGCCGTCCGCGCCGCCGCGCTTGAGCGCCTGCGCGGGCTGACCGACCGCGCGGGCGCGCTTTCGGGGCGCGCGCTGTACGCCATCGGCGGCACGGCGGTCGCGGCGGCGGGCATCCTGACGCTGGGCGGAAGCGCCGAGGGCGTTTGCCTGACGCGGGACGAGATCGATCGCCTGCTTCGCCTGATCGCGCCCATGTCCTGCGACGAACGCGCCGCGCTGCCCGGCCTGCCCGCCTCGCGCGCGTCGCACATGCCGCACGGGCTGTGCGTGCTGTCCGCCGTGATGGGCGCGCTCAAAGCCGAGCGCCTGACCGTTTCCGAGCGCACCAACATGGACGGCCTGCTGCTCGTCCCCGCCGCGCCGTCCGTGTAAAACCCCCGCGCCCCGCGCGTCTATGCCGACCGTGTAAAACCCCGCGCTTCGCGCGTCTATGCCGTCCGTGTAAAAACCCCGCGCTTCGCGC
>CAYWOS010000005.1:18426-70716 GCA_964459985.1 uncultured Oscillospiraceae bacterium | reverse complement strand
CGTCCGTGTAAAAACCCCGCGCTTCGCGCTTCGCGCTGTCCCGTTCGCGCCGGCGGGCTTTCCGCCGGAATGAAATACACAAGAAAGAGGAACGCATCATGCAAGCCTACAACCCTTATCTGCCCGGCTGGGAGTACATCCCCGACGGCGAGCCGCACGTGTTCGGCGACCGCCTGTACGTCTACGGATCGCACGACAGGTTCAACGGCCACGCCTTCTGCCTGAACGATTACGTGTGCTGGTCGGCGCCCGTCGACGACCTGAAGGACTGGCGCTACGAGGGCGTGATCTACGGCCGGAACGACGATCCGCTCAACGAGAGCGGCGAAAGCTGCCTGTACGCGCCCGACGTAACGCAGGGCCCCGACGGGCGGTATTACCTGTACTATGTGCTCGACCACCGCAACTGCGTGTCGGTGGCGGTATGCGACGAGCCGGCGGGACGGTATACGTTTTACGGCTACGTGCGCGACGAAACGGGCGCGCGGCTGGGCGAGCGCCCGGGCGACGAGGCGCAGTTCGATCCCGGCGTGCTCACCGAGGGCGATATCACCTACATGTACACCGGCTTTTGCGCCGTCGGCGACAGGAGCCGCAAAGGGCCGATGATGACGGTGCTCGGCCGCGATATGCTGACCATCCTGCGCGGGCCCGTCACCGTCCTGCCCAGCGAGCCGTACGCCAGGGGGAGCGGCTTTGAGGGGCACGAGTTCTTCGAGGCGTCCTCCATTCGGAAGTACGACGGGACGTACTATTTCGTCTATTCCTCGGTCGTCATGCACGAGCTTTGCTACGCCACCTCCTCCCGCCCCGACGGCGGCTTCGTCTATCGCGGCGTTCTGGTGAGCAACGGCGATCTGCACATCGACACCTACAAGCCGGCGGAAAAGCCGATGTTCTACTGCGCCAACAACCACGGCGGGCTGGTCCGGATCGGCGACAAGGCGTATATCTTCTATCACCGCCACACCAACGGCACTTCCTTCAGCCGTCAGGCGATGGCGGAGCCCGTCCGTTTCCTGCCGGACGGCTCGATCCCGCAGGTCGAAATGACCTCCTGCGGGCTCAACGGCGGCCCGCTCGAAGGCAAAGGGACGTATCCCGCCTACATCGCCTGCAATCTGTGCGCCTCGACCGATCAAATGTACACGGGCGGCGCGGCGGACAGCGGCTATTGGCTGGACAGCCGCTACCCGCGCGTCACGCAGGACGGCAAAGACGGCGACGAGGAAGCGCCGTATGTCATGAATCTGGTGGACGGCGCGACCTGCGGCTTCAAATACTTCGACTGCCGGGGCGTGAAAAAGGTGTCCGTCGCCGTGCGCGGCTACTGCCACGGCGCGTTCGAGGTCAAAACGGCGTGGGACGGCAGGGCGCTGGGCGAAATCAAAGTGGATTCCTCGACGATCTGGATGACCTATTCCGCGCCGATCGCCGTTCCCGACGGCGTACAGGCGATCTACTTCACCTACCGGGGAAGCGGCCCCGCGACGCTTAAATCCTTCACGCTGGAATAAACGGACAAGGCACGGCTGCCGCGCGATTCCCGCGCGCGGCGATCCCCTGCCCGGACGCCGCGGAACGCCGCAAACGGCGCGCTCCGCGGCGTTTCTTTCCGCGCGGACGAATGTAAACAATTCCGCGCGGGTTTGCCACCTCCCGCAATCTGTGCTATAATAACGTGCCGTACTTTGCGGCGGCTTATGATTTCACGCGTCCCGGAGGCATCATGCGTTTACGCGCTTTCACCCGATTTTGCTGTCTTTTCGCCGCGCTGCTTCTGTGCGCGGCGCAAATTCCCGTCGCCCGCGCCGACGCGTACGACGCGCAAAAGCCCGAAAAGTTGTCCGCCGAGCATCTCGCCGCCGTCAGCGCCATATTGATCGAAGAGGATACGGGCGAAATCATCTTTGAGAAAAACGCCGATCAGGTATCCTATCCCGCCTCGACCACCAAGATCATGACGGCGTATCTGGCGGTCACGCGCGGCGATCTGGACGCCGTTACCACCGTTTCCGCCCGCGCCGTCGACGTGCCGGAGGATTCCTCCAAGCTCAAGATCACCGAGGGCGAGGAAATCGTGCTGCGCGATCTGGTGAACGGCACCATGCTGTCCTCGGGCAACGACGGCGCGAACGCCATCGCCGAGGCGGTGTCCGGCAGCATCGAGGCGTTCGTCGAGCTGATGAATCAAACGGCGATCGAATTAGGCTGCACGTCGACGCATTTTAACAACCCGCACGGCTATCACGACGAATATCACTATACCACGGCGCGCGATCTGTCGATCATCGCGCGCGCGGCGATGGCGAACGACGAGTTCCGCCGCATTGTCGGGCAAACGAGCTACGTGATGCCCAAGGACAACAAATACCGCTCGCGCACCATCGCCACCAACAACGATTTTCTCATCAAGGCGGACGATTCCTCGCGCTACTTCCCCTACGGCACGGGCGTCAAAACGGGGCGCACCAGCGCGGCGGGCAGCTGCTTTGTCGGCTCGGCGACCAAGGACAGCATCAGCCTGATATCCGTCGTGCTGGGCTGCGAGAAGGACGCGCAGCGCTATACGGACACCATCAAACTGATGAATTACGGCTTCACGCAGTATGTCAGCACGTCGATCCAATCGATCTATCAGCTCAATCCCCGCGTGATCGAGATCTCCCGCTTCGCGCTGGACGATCCGAACGTCGGCAGGCTCGAGCTCAATCTGATCAAAGTCGACCCCAAATCGACCGATACCATCGTCACCACCAAGACGCAGCTGGATTACTTCGTGCAGAACTTTACCTCGCTCACCGTCACCGAGTTCACGCGCGCCTTTGAAGCGCCCATCGAGGCGGGCGCCGTCATGGGCAGCGTCACCTATTACCCCGAAATCGGCCTGCCGGTCGAGTACCAGCTGGTCGCGTCGCGCGGCATTCTGGCGCGCGACAGCCTCGCGCCCGGTATCGATCAGATCATCGAGGCGGCGCAAAACGATCCCAATCCCTTCCCGCGCTTCACGTTCGAGCTGCTTTTCTTCTACGGCATCCTGCCCGCCGCCGGCATCGTCCTTTTGATCCGACTGATCCGGATACTCACCAAAAAAGCAAAAAAGCCGCGCGTGCGCACCATGCGCCCGACGGAGAGATATTTCAGATAGCCGCGCGGCGGCACGAACACTTCGCTTCCCGCGTCGCCCGACGGCGCTCGCGGCGCTTTATTGCACCGCTCTTTCCGTCGCCGCGCCGCCCGCCATGATCTCGCGGATGCGGTTGAGCGAGCGCTGCATGACCTCGATCTGCTTCTGGCTCATGCCCTCGGGCGGCTGCGCGGCGGCGTTGAGCACGCGGAAGACCGTCCGGCTGCCGTTCACCTGCCGCCAGATGTACGTCGGGGTGTACTCCGCCGAAAGGAAGGTCGTCCTGCCCGTACCGGTGTGATAGGACAGGCGGACGTGCAGAAGCATGCCCGCGATGTCAAACGGCTCGCGCGATTCGCTGATCAGCGTGCCCATGGAGTACGCGACGAGCGTTTTCCTTTCGTTGCCGTCGGCGTCCGTCGTCGTGATCCATTCGGGCTTGAACGCCTTTTTGGGGTTCGCGCCCAGCACGATGTCGGCGCCGAACTGCGCCAGCCCCCGCGCGATATCGCGCGCGGCGGCGCTCGCCTCGCCGTCGGTCTCGGCGCCCCAGTTGATCGATACCACGACCAGCCCCGCGCCATTCGCGCACGCCGCCTCGATATCGTCGCGCGCCGTCAGCAGGTCGTACAGCCGGACGGCGCCGGCGCAGTCGCCCTCCAGCGCCGTCCTGCCCTTGCCCGTCAGCGCCTCGACATAGGAAATCAGCGCGATTTTCACGCTGTTGATCATGAAATACGATACGGCGCCGTCGCCCGCCGCGCCAAGCGGCGTCATCCCGGCGCGCGCGATCTCGCCCGCCGTCGTTTCCAGTCCCGCGCGCCCCTGATCGAGGATATACCGCGTATTGAGCAGAATCCTGTCAAAGCCCGCCGCCTTGACCGCCGCGAGCGCCTGCGAGGGCACCGTGATATCGGCGTATTGATCGGTGCCCACCGTCAGGATGTTTTCCAGCGTGACAAAGTTCATGTCCGCGTGAATTTCGCCCGAAAGATACGAAAAAACCGGCGCGTAGTCGAAGGCGCGCGACGCGGAATCGTATACGGCGTCCGATATATCGCTGTTGAACTTGATCAGCCCGCCCGCCGTCATCGACAGCGCGATTTCCTGTCCCGGAACGGGCGTCGGCGCGGCGGCGGCGGCGCTCTCCTCGGGCGCGATGGTCACCACCGTCGTTTTCACCGTCGAGGCGGGCGCTTTGGTCGGCTCGACCGTCGCTTCCGTCCCGCCGATGCGAACGGGGCCGGACACGCGCGCATCGCCGCCCGCGCTCATCATGGACGCGAACAAAACGACGCAGCCGACGATCACGGCGGCGGTCAGCGAAAGCGTCAGGATGCTGCTGAAGGACAGTCTGCGTTTACGCGGCATGCCGTCAGACCTCCACGCGGATCAACGCGCGCAGGACGGCGCTTTCCCGATCGACGGCGTTCAGCGCGGCGCGCACGTCGCGCTCGCCCGCCGGGTGCGTGATGATCACGACGGAAGCGCTGCCGTCGCGGGACGGATCGCGCTGAATCAGATTGCGGATGCTGACGTTGTGCTCGCCCAGCCGGTTGGCGATCTGCCCGAGCACGCCGGCGCGGTCGCTCGCCGTCAGGCGGATGTAAAAACCGCAGCGCCAGTTGTCGGTGACGGTCAGCTCGCCGGACAGGCGGTTGTCGTTGACGAAGGTGGGGTTGCGGGGCGTCGACTGCCGTGCGGCGAACAGCATGTCGCCCGCCACGGCGCTCGATGTCGGCGCGCTGCCCGCGCCACGGCCCAGCAGCATCATGTCCTCGCAGGCGTGCCCGCGCAGGAATACGGCGTTGAAGGAACCGCCCACCGACGCCAGCGGATGATCCTTGCGGATGAAGGTGGGATGCACGCGCGCCTCGATCACGCTGCCCTCGCGCTTGGCGATGGCGAGCAGCTTGAGCGCGTAGCCCATCTCGCTGCCCAGCGACAGATCGACGGGTTCGACGCCCGTAATGCCCTCGCGGTAGATATACTCGAACGGAACGCAGGCGTGAAAGGCGAGCGAGGCGAGCACGGACAGCTTATACGCCGCGTCGTAGCCCTCGACGTCGCTCTTGGGGTCGGGCTCGGCAAGCCCCGCCGCCTGCGCCTGCTTGAGCACGGCGTCGTAGCTCTCGCCGCCGTCGCTCATGCGCGACAGGATATAGTTGGTCGTGCCGTTGACGATGCCCATCAGGCTTTCGATGCGGTTCGCCTCGAGCGAATCGGTCATCGTGCGGATCACGGGAATCGCGCCACACACAGCCGCCTCGTAGTACAGCCCGGCGCGATGCCGGACAGCCGCCGACTGCAGGCGGTTCCAGTTAAGCGCCAGCGCCATTTTGTTGGCGGTGATCACCGTTTTGCCGTTTTCCAGCGCGCGCAGCATATAATCGGTCGCCGGCTGCTCGCCGCCCATGAACTCGACGACCATCTCGATCTCGGGATCGCACAGCACGTCGTCGGCGCGGTCGGTCAGAACGCCGGATGGCAACTCGACCGGGCGCGGCTTGTTCAGATCGCGCACCAGCACGCGCTTGACGAAAAAGCGCACCTGCTCGCGGTGGATCAATTCAGGCGCGAAATCGTGAATCAGACGCCACACGCCGCAGCCGATATTGCCCAGTCCCAGAAAACCGATGGTGATAACGCGCATAGACCCTCCGTTACGCCGATGGTTTGTTCTTTTCGTAGATGATGCGCAGGCCCTTGAGCGTGAGCAGGCCGTCGATGTGCCCGATGGTTTCCGATTTCGCGGCGATCAGGCGCGCCATGCCGCCGGTGGCGACGACGGCGGCGTTCTCCTCGCCCATTTCCTCGCGAATCCGGCGCACGAGGTAATCCACCTGCCCGACATAGCCGAACACTAAGCCCGACTGCAGATTGGCGACCGTCGTTTTGCCGATCACGCGCTCGGGCATGACCAGTTCGACGTGCGGCAGTTTCGCCGCGCCGGCGACCAGCGCCTCGCTCGCCAGCTTAATGCCCGGGCAGATGCAGCCGCCCAGAAACGCGCCCTCGCGGTTGATCGCGCCGAAGGAGGTCGCCGTGCCGAAATCAATGAACACACAGGGCGAACCGTAGATCGCGCTCGCGGCCACGGCGTTGCAGATGCGGTCGCTGCCCAGTTCGCGCGGGTTTTCGTATAGAAGGTTCACGCCCGTTTTGACGCCCGGCGCGACGACGAGCGGCGGCATCCCGAAATAATCGCGGCACATATGCTCGGCGGTGAAATTGAGCGTGGGCACGACCGAGGACATCATGATGCCGTCCACCATTTCGGTGCCCAGATGCTGATGCGCGAACATATCGGTGATCAGCACGCCCATTTCGTCGCTCGTGTACGCACGCGTGCTCGACAGCCGCCAGTAATGCACCAGCTTTTCGCCGTTGAACAGCGCCATTTTGATGTTGGTGTTCCCGATATCGATGGTCAGCAGCATGATTTTCTCCTGTTTTGAACGCGAAAGGCGCTGTTCACGCCTTTTTCACATGATTGAGCGCCGCCAGCACGGGCGTCGCGATGATCGCGGCGGCCGCCGCCTCGCACGCGCCGCCGATCATGCCCGCGCCGAGGATAATGCCGATCAGTTTGTTGAGCTCCAGCCCCGCCATGCTGAAGAACACGTACACCAGCCCGAGATACAAGACCGTGTTGGTCAGCGAGCCCGCGGCGGCGGCCGCCGCCGGCGCGATATGCGGGAAGCGGTTTTTGAGCGCGCGGTGCACGAAAAACGTCGTCACGGGCACGGTCAGGCGCGGGATAAAGCACGCCGCGATCAGATACAGAACGTTCGCGCCCAGCAGCGACGCGCCGATCCACGAGGGCGCCATCATCGACAAGCCCAGCGCGCTCATCAGGCTCACCAGCCCGAAAAAGAAGCCGAACAGCAGTCCGCTTTTCAGCCCCATCATCATCGCGCCGATCACGACGGGAATGCAAAGCGTGGTCAGGTTGATGAAGCCGAGCGGGATCAGGCCCACGGGCGTCAGCCCGAGCAGGAAAACGAGCGCCACAAACAACGCGGTCAGGGTCAGGCGACGGGTGTCTTCTTTTTTCATGTTCCCTCCGTTCGGACTCGCGAGGATGCCCGACGATTTGATATGGAATGCGTCGGCCGTCCGGTCTGCGAGAGTACCGGCAACGCCGACGGCACATTATAGCAAAACGCCGTCCGAATGTCAAAAGTTACGGGCAACCGCTTTTGAGCGATTGCCCGCAGACTGTTAGAAAACCAAGAAACGGGAATTTGACGACAGGATGCCGGCGCACCCAAAAACGCGAAGCGGGGATTTCGCGTCAAAATCCCCGCCCGCGCGTTCCCGTCCAATCCCGTTTGAGAGAAAAGGATGCCGGATTACCGCCAGCCCTGCAAAATCCGCACGAAACCCTCGAGGAAGCCGGGCAGGCGCACGTCCTTGGCGGCGACGGCGGGCACGGCGGCGACGATTTTTCCGTCCAGCAGCACGCGCACCTCGCCCAGCAGATCGCCCTTTGAGACGGGCGCGGACACCGATTCGGGCAGCGTCGCGTCGAGCGACACATTTTTGCCCTGCCCCGATTTGAGCAACATCGACACGCTGCCGCCCAGCGCGACGTCGACCCGATCCTCGCCGCCCAGCGTCACGCGCACCTGCCTGCCGATCAGATCGCCTTCCTTCGCCACCGTTTTGCGCGAATAAGAGGCAAAGCCGTAATCGAGCATGGCGCGCGCCTCGTCAAAGCGCGTCTGGCTGTTCGGCACGCCCAGCACCACGGCGATCAGGCGCATGCCGTCGCGCTCGGCGGTCGCGCTCACGCAGTATTTCGCCTCGTTGGTCGAGCCGGTTTTTAAGCCGTCGCAGCCGCCGTAAAACCTGACGAGGCGGTTGGTGTTCGTCAGTTCAGTCACGCGCCCGCTCGGGTGCGTCAATTCGCCCATCCAGACGGAGGAATACTTGAAGTACGTTTCGTGCGCCGCGACGGCGCAGGACAGTTTCGCCACGTCCAGCGCCGTGGTATACTGCCCCTCGGCGGGCAGGCCGGTGCAGTTTTTGTACTGCGTGTTTTCCAGCCCCATTTCCGCCGCGCGCGCGTTCATCAGCCTGACGAAGCCCTCCTCGGTGCCGCCGATATACTCGGCGAGCGCCACGGCGCTGTCGTTGCCGCTCGAAATGATGGTCGAGCGCAAAAGATCCTCGACGGCGTACTGATTATGCGCGTCCAGAAACACCTCGGAGCCCGAGGTCGCCGCCGCGTTCATCGACGCCGTCACGCGGTCGGTCATCGCGATATCGCCGGCCTCCAATTTCTCCAGCACGAGCAGGATCGTCATCAGCTTGGTGATTGACGCGACGGGCCGCCGCGAATCGCCGTTCTTTTCAAAAATCACGGTGCCGTCGCGCTCGGCCAGCACGGCGGCGGGCGCGGTCAGCGTGACGGGCGTCCCCGTTTCGAGCGGTTCGGCGAGCACCGAGCCGGTCATGAGCGCCGCCGCCAGAAAAACGCATAAAAAACGAGCCATGCCTTCATCCCCTTTTCGGGAATAGCATGACTCGTTTTGGTTGATTTATTCAGCCTTGAGCCGCGCGAGTTCCTTTTCGACGACGTCCCTGCTCGCGTAATTGAGCGGCGAGAAGCGCCCCTCGGCCGCCTTTTCGAGCTTTTCGACCGCCGCCTTGCGATCGCCCTTTTCAAGATCATACCGCGAGAGGAAATACAACGTGTCGATCTGGCTGTCCTTGATCTCGATCGCTTTGTCGAAATACTCCTTCGCCTTGTCCCGGTCGTCCATCAGGCGGTAGTACGTCT
Organism: uncultured Oscillospiraceae bacterium; assembly: GCA_964459985.1. Lineage (GTDB taxonomy): Bacteria > Bacillota > Clostridia > Christensenellales > Aristaeellaceae > CAYWOS01. Next base: position 61,801 of record CAYWOS010000005.1, on the reverse strand, counting down.
GCGCGAGGTTGTCCAGCACGATCGAGTCCTCGTCGTCGTAATCGAGCGCTTCGAGGTTATAGGAAAGCGCCTTGTCGCGGTCGCCCGATTCGATGTAGAGATAGCCGAGCGTCTGATAGATCAGCCCGCACGGCGCTTTGCGGTGCGCCGCCTCGAGCAGGTTGATCGCCTTGTCTATCTCGCCCAGTCTGTACTGCGCCGCCGCGTAATTGGCAAACAGCTGCTGCTTGCGGTCGGCCGTCAGGTCGGGCGCTTTCTCGGCGCGCTTGAGGATTTCCTTGACCTTGAGATAATTTTCCTCGCCGCCCTCGCGCAGAAGCACCACGCTGTAGGGCAGCAGATACGCCGCCTGATACACCTGATCGGCGTACAGCTTTTCATAATCGCCGACCGCGCCGGCGATATCGCCCTTTTGATGCTTGGCAAGCGCTCCCCTGACCCTGATCGTGTCCATGAAACCCATGTTACCGCGTCCTCCCCGCCTTTTCTGTCAGGCGCTCGTATCTTTTTTGCAGCGCCTTCAAATCGCCGCCGTGCTCGACGGCGAGGATCATGGCGCGCCGCGTGCAGTTCATCGCCGCCGCGTAATCGCGCAGGCGGTGCTCGTACACCTTGGCGAGCGCGACATAGGTCTCGACGCCGCCCTGCTGCGATCGCGCCATTCTTTCCAATACTTCTCGGGCGTTCGTCCAATCTCCTGCTTTTCGGTAGCTTTCGGCGAGCCGGTACCGCGCGAGCGCCGATACCGCGCCCTTGTCGGCGGCGCGATAGCACGCGCGCGCCTCGTCGTCGCGCCCGCGCCGCTCGTACACGCGGCCGACGCTGTACACATCCTCCGACTGCGCGCAGGCGAGCGGCGTCAGATGCATCTCCAGCGCGCGGGCGAGCAGATGCGCCATCGAAACGACATCCTGCCCATTATGCTCGAGAATATCCTCGAGCAGGCGCATGTCGCGCGATTTGAGGTAGCAGAAATACCTTTCGGGGATGAGCGCGCCCGGCAGATCGTCCTCGCGCGCGAGGCCAAGGATTTCCCGTTCGAGGTTTTGCAGGCTGCAGCTCTTGAGCCGCAATTTCCACACGCGCCGCGAAATGTGCATCAGATCGATATGCCTCGGCGCGCGGAATTCCCCGCGCAGGCGCTGCATGGTCAGCCGAGACTCGATCAAAGGCATATCGAACGAAAGCCCGTTGAAGGTGACGAGCAGCGCGCAGCGGTTGAGATCGTCGATCACGCGGCGCAGCATCAGCGCTTCCTCGTCATAGTCGCGCATGAGGTATTGCCGGACGAGCAGCCCTTCCGGCGTAAAGCGCGACACGCCCACAAGAAACGCCACCGTGCCCGCGCCGCCCGACAAGCCCGTCGTTTCGGTATCGAGGAACAAAAGCTCCCCGCGCGGGATATCCGCGTACTCGCCGCCGGCCGCCAGCGCGAGCGCCGCGCCCGGCAGTATGTCGGGCAGCGAGAAATCGGACAGGGGATACAGCTGCTCACGGACCATGCAGTCCTCGGGCGGCGGCTTGACGGCGGCCGGACGGACGGGCGCGGCGGCGCGCAGCTTTTCACGGAGCGACGGCATGATCCCACTCCCCGCGCGCGGCGTCCTCGGGCGAAACGCCCTCAGGAAGATACGCTTTCGTGATTTCAAGGAGCGCGTCGCGCGCGCCCGCGCCCGAAAAATCGATGTTCTGCAATTCCTCGACCGCCTCGAAATTGCCCGCCATCGCCCTTTTCACGACGCCGTATATCAAATAGGGATTGCCGTCCGTCAGCGCGTATTCGGGCAGCAGGACGGCGTATTCGCAGTAGGTTTCAAACGGTATGTTCAGCCAGTACGCCGCCGTCGCCGACGGATTGCCGATGTAGCGGATATGCCACGGCTCGGCGGCGACGCCGGTTACATCGCTCCACGCCTTTGTGTAGCGGATAATGTAACCGAAACGGTGACAGTTGTCGTTCACCCACTTGCCCTCGGGGGTTTCGAGGAAGCCCGAGTTCAGGTTCCTGAAGCTCTCGGACACGATATCCATCGCCAGCCCGAGCTGATGCTCGCTCGCGCCGGCGGGCGCCACTTTTCGCTGCGCCGCCGACACGCTGCCCACGGCCTCCACCTTGCGGTTGAAGTTCGCCTGCTGCGTGCCGTAGGAGCGGTAGCCCGACACGGCGAGCAGGCGATACCCCTGCTCGCTCTCGGCGGCGGCGAACAACTCTTCAAGCGCGCTCGCCGCGAAGGGGCGCATGTAAACGCTTTCTTTCTGCGATTTTTTATTGGTCGGCACGTCGGGCAGCACCATGCCCTCGGGAACGTAATTCTTGGTGATCTTATGATCGCGGTTCACCAATCGCATCACGCCGTCGTCGTCAAACACCGATGCCGACGCCGAACAAACCGCGAGGCAAAGCGCGGTCGCAAAAACGACGGCTGCGATCAGTTTTCTCACGGTGCCCTCCGATCCGCTTCATCAGTAGAAGATATCGATGTCCTCCTCGCCGTCGTCGGCGACGCCGACCACGATGACGGGCTTGGGCGCGGCGCGCAGCGCGACGAGCGCCTTGAGGCTGCCGCCCAGCGCTTCGTACTGCGCAATGTACTGCCGGTATTCCTCGGTGAATTCCTCGAGCGACAGATGATTGCTCATGATGTAGGCGGCGGCCGCCTTGCCCACATAGCGCAGATGCCACGGCTCGTAAATGATGCCGGTGATCTCCTGCTTGTCTTCCATATAGCGGATGATGAAGCCGTACTCGTGGCAGTGCTCCGCCATCCATTTGGCTTCCGCTTCCTCGCCGAACTCGGGGCGCATTCCCTCCTGCCGCGTCCATTCGTAGTTGAGGATATCCACGCCCAGCCCCGTCTGGTGATCGCTCGCGCCGGGATACGCCACCACGCCGTCGTCGCGCCCGACCTTTTCCATACGGTTGTGGTACATGGTGCTCTGCGTCTGGAAGCTGCGGTACGCGCTCTTGACGTACAGCGTATATCCGTCCTTCAGCGCGGCGTCGAACATCCTGTTGAGCGCGTCGTTGCAGTCTTTGCGCAATTCAAAGGAGGCGACGCGCTTGGCGGTCACCTTTTGCAGATCGCTTGGCTCGTAGTCCGCGTCCATCAGCGAATCGCGGTTGACCAGCGCGATATAGCCGAGCGGGTCGTCGATGATTTCGGGCGACAACGGGTACGTCCATTCGGGCATATCGTCGGCAAGCGCGGGCAGGACGATCAAAAGCGCGATGATCCATACAGCGAGCGTTCTTCTCATGCCGTCACTCCTTGCCCGTCAAAAGCGCGTACTGCGCCTCGCGGAGCGTTTCACTGTAGGTTTCCAGCGGGATGTTCAGCTCGCCGATACGCGCGGAATGCTCCTTGCCCACGTAGCGGACGTGCCACGGCTCGTAGGCGTAGCCGGTGATATCCGTCCATTCTTCTTTATAGCGGATGATAAAGCCGTATTCGTAACAGTGCTCGCCGACCCATTTTCCCGCCGCCGTCCCGCCGAAGCTGGCGGCGAGGGAGGTGTTTTGCCGGCTGCCCAAGTCCATCGCCAGCCCGAGCTGATGCTCGCTCGCGCCGGGATCGGCGACCAAAAGGCGCGCCTTTTCCTTGCCGACGCTTTTGACCTTGCGGTTGAAAATACTGCTCTGCTGGCCGTAGCTGCGGTAGCCCGATACGGCGACCAGCCGATGCCCCGCCTCTTTCGCGGCGTCGAACATCTCCTTGAGCGCCCGCGCGGCTTCATCGCGCATTTTTACGTTGCTGTACAGGCATTCGACGTCGGGGCGCACAAGATCGTCCGGCGCGTAATCCTCGGACAAAGTGAACTCGCGGTTGATCAGGATCAGATTGCCGCCCAGATTCATTTGATCGACGTAACCGTCGAGCGTTTGCTGCGTGAGCGAGAGCAGCATGGTCAGCAGCGTAAGGATTTTGACGAGCATACGGCCTCCTTCGGGGAAAAGGGCTTCTTATGAAAGACGAATCAGGATGGGATTTTGTTGCGGTTTTCGGCAAAAAAACCCTCGCCGAATTTCTGCTTGAGGAAGGCGAGCGCGTCCGCCGTCAGCACGACGTCGAGCGCCGTGCCCGCGTCGTCGTGCGCCTCGGACAGCACGCGCGCCCGCGCGCGGATTTCGCCGATCATCTGATACTGCGTGAACGGAATGCGCAGCGTGACGCGGTGCTCCTCGCGGCGCAGCTTATCGGCGATCAGCGCCAGCAGCGCCTCGACGCCCTCGCCCGTTTTCGCCGAAACCCGGACGGCGCCGGGCAGCGCGTCGGCGCTCTCGGGCAGCGCGATATCCGATTTATTGAGCACGTCCACGCGCTCCTGCGCCGTCGCGCCCAATTCGTCCAGCACCTCGCCGACCACCCTGCGCTGCGCGAGCAGATCGGGGTTCGAGGCGTCGGACACGACGAGCAGAAGATCGGCGCAGGACGCCTCCTCCAGCGTCGAATGGAACGCCTCGATCAGCGCGTGGGGCAGCTTGCTGATGAAACCGACGGTGTCCACGAGCAGGAATTCAACGCCGTCCGCCGTTTTCACGCCGCGCGAAACGGCGTCCAGCGTGGCAAAGAGCTGATTGTGCGCGTACACGCCGGCGTCGGTCACGCGGTTGAGCAGGGAGGATTTGCCCGTGTTGGTGTACCCCACCAGCGCGACGACGGGCACGGCGTTCTTTTCGCGGTTTTTGCGGCGCAGCGCGCGCTGGCTTTGCAGCGCGTCCAGTTCTCTTTTGAGCGCGGTGATCTGTTCGCGAATGCGGCGGCGGTCGATCTCGAGCTTGCTTTCGCCCGGGCCGCGCGTGCCGATGCCGCCGCCCAGACGCGACAGCACCAAGCCCTGCCCGATCAATCGCCCCGAGCGGTACTTGAGCTGCGCCAGCTTGACCTGTAATTTACCCTCGCCGCTCTTGGCGCGCTGGGCGAAGATATCCAGAATCAGCGTCGTGCGGTCGATGATCTTGACGCCGATGATCCCTTCGAGATTACGCGTCTGCACGCCGGACAACTCGTCGTCGAATATCACGGCGTCGGCGTCGAGCGCCTGCGCGGTAAGCTGCATTTCGTCCGCCTTGCCGCTTCCGATGTAGGTCGCGGGATCGGGACGCTGGCGCTTTTGCATTTCGCGGCCGACCACAACGGCGCCGGCGGTATCGGCGAGCGCCGCCAACTCGTCAAGCGATTGCTCGGTGTCCGTTCCGATCAGCAGCACGCGCTCGGGCGCGTCCTCGGTCGCGGTATGCGGGGATTTCTGCGCGCGCGCGTCGGCAAGCGCGATCTCGCGCATCCATTCGTCCTGCGGCAGCTTTTTGAGCGGAACGATCGGCGTCGTCACGCAGGTCGGTTTGTCGCCGTCCATGTCGCTGATGAACGCCGCGCTCACGCCGTTGACGCGGCCGTTCGCGTCCACGCCGATGGCGCACATGGCGTCGAGCATGAGCGATTTGAGCGCCGAATAATCGACGTCGGAAAGCTGCGCGTCGCCCTGCGGGTGCGTGTGCAGGCAGCGGATGCGGGACAGCCGCCGCGTGCCCCGGCGCAGGCGCAGGCTTTGAAGCGGCACGTTGGTCGCGCTGCCGATCACGATGTCCATTACGTCGCCGTCGCGCGAAACGTACAGCGCCACCTCGCGGTCGAGCGCCGCCGAATAGGACGCCATCAGCGACACCAATTCGACGGGCGCGAACTCGTCCTGTTCGATCGGGTATTCGTAGAGGGTTTTCATCTCGGCAAGCACGCTGCGGCGCACGCCCTCGATGTTTCCGTGAATTTCGAATTCCATATGTCTCCTATGCGCGCGCCTCGGGATGCTGCTGCATATAATCCTCGATGGCGGCGTGAATCGCCTCTTCCGCGAGGAGCGAACAGTGCATTTTGACGGGCGGCAGGCCGTCGAGCGCCTCGGCGACGGCCTTGTTGGTCAGCTTGAGCGCCTCGGAAAGCGATTTGCCCTTGACCATTTCGGTCGCCATCGAGCTGGTGGCGATCGCCGCGCCGCAGCCGAAGGTTTTGAACTTGACGTCCTTGATGATCCCGTCCTCGACCTTGAGGTACATTTTCATGATATCGCCGCACTTGGCGTTGCCCACCGTGCCCACGCCGTCGGCGTCGGCGATCTCGCCCACGTTGCGCGGGTTTGAAAAGTGATCCATGACCTTTTCGCTGTACATGGTTATTTTCCCTCCTGTTTCAAGAACTGTTCGTAGAGCGGCGACATATCGCGCAGCGTTTGCACGATGCCGGGCAGCGCGCGCAGCGTTTCGTCGATTTCCTCGTCGGTATTCAGATCGGACATCGACAGGCGCAGGCTCCCGTGCGCGATCTCGTGCGGCAGGCCGATGGCGAGCAGCACATGCGAGGGATCAAGCGAGCCCGAGGTGCACGCCGAGCCGGACGACGCCGCGATGCCGGCCAGATCGAGCCGGAGCAAAAGCGCCTCGCCCTCGATGAAGCGCACCGATACGTTCACGTTGCCGGGCAGGCGCTTGACGGGATGCCCGTTGAGCCGCGTATAGGGGATTTCCTTGAGGATGCCGGCGATCAGGCGATCGCGCATGCGCGCGAGCCGCGCGGCGTTTTCGGGCTGATTCCGGACCGCGCGCTCGATGGCGGCGGCCAGCCCGACGATGCCGGGCACGTTCTCGGTCGTCGCGCGCCGGCCGCGCTCCTGCGCGCCGCCGTGGAGGTAATTGTCCACGCGCGCGCTTTTGCGGATGTACAGCGCGCCCACGCCCTTGGGCCCGTGGAATTTGTGCCCCGAGAGCGAAAGCATGTCGCACTGCCAGTCCTCGACATTGACCGGGATGGCGCCCACCGCCTGCACGGCGTCGGTGTGGAACAGGATTTTATGCGCCTTGGCGATCTTCCCGATTTCGGCGATCGGCTCGACCGTGCCGATTTCGTTGTTCGCCGCCATGATCGATATCAGGATGGTCTGATCGGTGATCGCGCGCTCGACGGCGGCGGGATCGACCAGCCCGTATTCGTCCACCGGCAGATAGGTCACGGAAAAGCCCTGCTTTTCCAGCCACTGGCAGGTGTGCAGCACGGCGTGATGCTCGATCTGCGAGGTGATGATGTGATTGCCCTTCGCGCGGTTGGCGAACGCCGCGCCCTTGATCGCCCAGTTGTCGCTCTCCGAGCCGCCGGAGGTGAAGTAGATTTCCTCGGGCTTGGCGCCGATGGCGGCGGCGACGCGGCGGCGGGACGCCTCGACCGCCTTGCGCGCGTCGCGGCCCGTGCCGTGGATGCTCGAGGCGTTGCCGTAGATTTCGGTGAAATAGGGAAGCATTTCGGCGACCACCTCGGGCGCCGCCGCCGTCGTGCCGGCGTTGTCCAGATAAATCCTATCCATGCGTTTCTTCTCCCCGCAGGTTGTTGTCCAGCAAATCCTGCAATGTCATGCTTGCGAACAGGCGGTTGATGCTGTCGGTGAGGTATTCGAGCGCGCCCTTGGAGGGACACCGCCCGCCGCGCGGGCAGGCGCGCTCGTCGCCCGACACGCATTCGGACAGCGTAAGCGGCCCTTCGGTGGCGTCCATGATGTCCAGCAAGGTGATCTCCTCGGGCGCGCGGCTCAACTGATAGCCGCCCTGCGCGCCCCGCGCCGTCGTGACCAGTCCTCGTCGCCTGAGCGAGCCGAGGAGCTGCTCCAGATACTGCTCGGGCAGCCCGAAATCAGCGACCGCCTTGAGCGTCTGCGGCCCCTCGCCGGCGTGCTGCGCCAGAAACACCATGGCGTACAGCCCGTACTTGCCCTTCGTTGACAGCTTCACAACCGATCCTCCCGCGAATCCCGACTGAATTTATCGGGATTCCGCGACAAGAATAGCATGGTTCGCGCCGAATGTCAATATGCAGGAAAAGAATATTCGCGCGCGCCGCGTTTTGTGCGGCGGGCAGCAGCCGCATATTGACACCCGTGGAAAACCGTGCTACAATAGGCATGGACAATTATGTATATAGCACAGAGGGGGTAATTCGTTTGAAACGATTGGTATCCGTGTTGCTGGTGCTGGCCCTGCTGCTGCCCGGGGTCGCCATGGCCGTCACGTCGGCCACCATTTCGGTGCGCGAACCGACCGATCCGGAAGCCTCGATCAAGAAAGTCAGCAGCCGCCGCGCCAGTTTCCAGTGCACATATAAGAACTACAACACCTCCAAAACCGTCAAATCCTTCGATATCGCCTATTATTCCGCCGATATCAACGAGGAGCAGAACAGCGCGATCAACTACGAAACCATTCAGGTCAGGCTCAAGCCCTATTCCACCGAATGGACGGGCGAAATCTTCTTTGAAAACGTGAACGATCTGTACTATCTCTATCTGGGCGTTTACCGCGTCCGCTTCACGGACGGCACGACCGAATCGCTCGATATGGACGATATCGACTATTTCTGCTGGGACAATTCAGGCGCCTGGTGGCTGAAGTAACGCGCGCGCCGGGCGGCGGATAACCGCGCCGCGCGCCCATACCGCCGCGACGGATCGCTTGAACCGCCGCGGCGGTTTGCTGTCAACAGATTCATGGATCGGATGCGTTGATCGCGCATCCATTATGCAGCGGGCAGGAAAAGAGGAAACATGAAACACCACGGACTGCGCATGGGAATCGTCGCGGGAATTATTTTTCTTGTGATGCTGGCGGGAAGCGCCGCGACGGGCGAGTCGACGCGCGCCGACGTGATCATCAGCGAGATCATGACGCAGAGCGGCGAGTTCACAAACGGCGAAAACGACGACTGGCTGGAATTGTTCAATAACGGCAGTCAGGATATCAACTTGAGCGGCTGGGGATTGAGCGACAAAAAGAGCGAGCCGTTTTTGTGGACGTTCCCCGAAGGGACGAAGCTGGAGAAAGGGCAGCGCCTGCTGGTGTACTGCGTCGGCGACGACGCCGCGAACCGAATCAACAATCAACAGAAGAAAACCTACTACGCGAGCTTCAAACTGTCATCCGGCGGCGATTCCGTCACGCTGACGGACAAAAGCGGCGTCCGGCGCGATCTGATGAAATACCCCGCGCAGCACGCCTCCTTCAGCTACGGGATCAGCGCCGATACGGGCGCGGCGGGATTCTTCAACGAGGCGACGAAGCGCGCGAAAAACGGCAAAACAGTCTTTGCGAATCAGGCCGAGCGCCCGGTGTTCGAAACAGCGCCGGGGTTCTACGACGAGCCCGTCAGCGTCCGTTTGACATCCGATCTGCCGATTTATTACACGCTGGACGGATCGGAGCCGTCGCCCTCGAACGCGTCGACCATGCGCTATACCGGGCCGATTCCCGTTGAAAAGACCACGATGATCAGGGCGCGGACAATCCCCGAAGATCAGCTCATGAGCTATGTGAGCGGCGGCACGTATTTTATCGAGCGGCAGTCCTGCGTCGCCGTGGTATCGATGGGCACAGACGCGAAATACCTGACCGACCCCGCCACCGGGCTGTTCGTCCGGGGAAACGGGCAAACCGCCAACTACTACCGGGAATGGGAGTACCCGATCTATTTTGAGTTTTACGATGAAAACGGCGCAAGGCAAATCGGGCAGAACGGGTCGTTCCGCATCGTGGGCACGTCCACGCGGGGGCTGAAGCTCAAATCGGTCGCCGTGTACGCCCGCGATCTGTACGGCGATGAAAAATTGTTCGACTATAACCCCTTCCCGAACCGGGGTTACGAAACTTACCGCGCCTTCATCGTGCGCAATACCGGCTCGGATTACAAATACGCCCGGTGCAGGGAAGCCGTCCTGACGACGTTGGCCGACAATATCGACATCATGCATCAGGCCAGCCGCCAGATCGAGGTCTACTACAACGGGCAGTATTCCGGGCAGTACAACCTGCGCGAAAAGATCAATAAATACTCGGTCGCCCAGTACGAGGGGATCACAGAGAAGGAAATCATCGACAAAATCGATCTGCTCGAGGGCGAAGCGCGCGACAATCAGATCCAGAACGGGAGCAACGCGGATTGGCTCGCCCTGCGCGCGTTCATCCGCGAGCATGATCTGACGGAGCCGGACAACCTCAAGTATGTGCTGGATCGGCTGGATGTGGACAGTCTGTTCACATGGACCAGCTTCGAGCTGGCCATCCTCAACGCCGATCTTGAAAACGTGCGGATGTACCGCGTGCCGGGCGGCAAGTGGAAATATGTGCTGTACGACGTCGAGGGCGGCCCGGTCATCGCGCCCGAGGGCGCGTATATGCTCCTGAACGCCGCGAAAATCACCAAGGGCGCGCTGTCGTCCCAGTACAGCGTGATCAACAAGCTGCTGAAGGCTCCCGAGATGCGGATCAAATTCTTCGAAAAGTACGCCGAGGTCGTCGAGAAATGTTTCCTGTACGATTCGGTCAGCAATCCCGTGCTGACGCAGTGGGAAGCCACGCTGGAAAAGATCATGCCGCGCCATATCGAGGCGAACGGCGGCAGCCTGACCATGGCCGGCTGGCGCAGCGAGATGCGCGTGTTCCACAATCTCCTGCGGCGCGCCCCGCGCGCGTCGCTCAAGTGTCTCTATAATTGTCTGAATGTGACGAAAGAGGAGCAGGAGACCTATTTTGCCCGTCTGGAACGGCTTTTGAACGAAAACAATATCGAAAAATAGCGCGCCGTCAGCCGCGCGCCCCGTCCGCGCGCGCGCTGCCCATACAATGCGGGCACACGTCGCGGCACGCATGGCATTTGATCGCCCAGACGCCGCCGACCGTGCCGAAACAGCAATCCGCGCAGGCCTTCTGATCGAGCTGTTCGCCCCGGAGCGCGTCCGCCGGGCAGGCGCGCACGCACAGATCGCACTGCGTGCAGATGCTGTCGAGCATCGGATCGGGCGCGATCACGGCGTTTGTCAGCGCCGCGCCCAGCCACACAAGACTGCCGTACGAGGGCGTGATGAGGAGCGAATTGCGCCCGATCGTGCCGATGCCCGCCGCCTGCGCCGCGTGCTTGATGGAAATAATGCTCCTGTACCGCCCGGTTCTTTCGTCGAGCACGTCCTCGACGGTGGGAATGGGCACGGCGTCATAGCCCATTTTTTCCAGACGCAGGCATACCTCCAGCGAAACGGCGTTCAGTTTGTCCGAGATCGAGTTTCGCACCCGCGTGTAGGGGTGCGGCGACGGGCATTTGATCGTCCCGGCGGGAAAGGCGACAGCGTACGCGATCACCGTGTTCGCGCCGGGCAACACGTCGCGCGGCGCGAAGCCCTGCGGCGCGTCCCGCATCCGATTGACGCTCCCGAACCCGCACAGATCGACGCCCAGATCCCTGATCGCTTGACGAAGCGCTTCCTTATCGATCATGTCGTCCTCCCGGTCGTTTGCGCGCCCTCGCTGACGGCGCTCAAGATATCCGCCTCGATATCATCAACCCATTCGGCGGGAAAATGCTCGTTGTTGAACAGGCACAGCATGGCGCCGATATCGCACAGCCGCGCGAGCGACAGCCAATCGGCGGGCAGAGGGCTTGCCGACACCGCATCGTAGCCTTCCTTGAAGGCGGCGTACACAGAAGGGGTGATCAGCGATTGGATGTTCTCGCTTTTACTCCTGAAGAAATGCCCGATGTCGTGGTACGGCGTGCCCGCGTAGGCGAATTCAAAGTCGATCGCGTAGGTTTTTTCGCCGGAAATCATCAGATTCCAATAGTTGAAATCGCCGTGGCACAGCACGCTGCGCTCGTCGAGGCGGTCGAACTGATCGCGGCGGCGAAGCGCGAAATCGCGCAGCGCGGCGACCGTTTCGGGCTTGAGGAAGGTCGCCGGGCGGCCGTCCAGCAGCCGCGTGAGCTTGTCGTACGCGCCGGGGAACGGCCTGACGATGCGCAGATCCTCGTCGAGCGCGCCGTCGTTTGGGTAACGCTTCGCGTGGATCGCGGCGCAGGTTTTGCCGATATCGCGGGCAAGCGGCGCGGGGTAGCGCCCGTTCGCCCGCAGGTATTCCGCCAGCGTCATGCCGTGAATAAACTCGATCACGGCGTACGCGAAGGGAAACTTCGACTTCGTGCGGTCGCAGAAGTACATCTCGGGCACGTTGATCTGATCCTTCAGATACCCGTACATCGCGCGCTCGATGCCGTCGCTCGGCTTGGAATAAAGCTTGAGCAGGAAGGGCCCCTTGTCGGTTTCAACCTTGCAGCCGGTGTTGCTCTGCCCCGCGCCCATGCGCGAAAACGAAAGGACGCGCAGCGAAGGATCGAACGCCGCCGTCATCGCGCAAACGTCCCGAAGACCGATGGGAATGATCTCGTTGATTCTGTCGGCGCTCATACACGCTCCTTGGTTGATGTGCCGCCGTCGGCGCGTTTCATCCATCGGACGCCGCCGCGTCCCGCGTTTTCCACGCGTCCTCCCGGAGAATGCCGTAAAGATAGTAATCGCACCACGACGACACCATTTTGCCCTGCCGGATATACCCTTCCCGCGTGAAGCCGCACGCCTCGAGCATCCGGATCGAGGCGAGATTGCGCGCGTCCACATCCGTCCACAGGCGGCGCAGCTCGGTCTGTTCAAAACAGAAGCGCACGATCTCGCGGAGCGCTTCGGCGGCGTAGCCCCTGCCCTGCCACGCGCGCGCCACGCGGATCGCGGCCTTCGCCATGCGGTCGTTTTCGATCAGATAGATCCAGACCTCGCCGATCACCTTGCCGTTTTCGTGGGCGGCGATCCCCAGATGAAAGCTCTTGGTCGGCTTTCGCGGCTTGACGAACAGCAATTCGGGATGCTTGTCCGCCTTGCCGGGCGATTTTCCCCAGTAGGCATACAGCGACGGATCGGGCGTCCATTCGCGCAGGTCGTCGGCGTCCGCCGCCGTCAGGGGGCGCAGAATCAGCCGCGCGGTCGTCAGCGTCGGCTTGTTCACGAGATAATCGTTTAAGCTCATGCCGCGCCGCCTAAAAGTTGAATTCCGCCGACCAGTCGAACTCGCCGCTCGATTCGACGTTTTTCGGCCAGTGCGCGCACCACGCCGGCGTGACGGGCGCTTCCACGCGGTCGACGGCGGGCACGTAGGGCTTGATATCGAGCACCGGCGTGCCGTCGCGGGCGTCGATCCACGCCAGATGAATCACGCCTTTTTCGCGGTCGACGCGCGTGACGCACGAGGGCGACACCGCGATGGGATTGGGGCGCTCGGGCGCGCGCGTGGCGAACACGCCGAGCGTCTCGGGGCCGTTTTTGTACGGCTTTTGCTCGGTCATTTTGCCTCTTGACCGCGCGTTGTCGCATCCGTCGAACCACCAGATAACCTGAATCCAATCAAAACCTTCCAGCCCGATCATCGCCTGCCTGTACTCGGGCGCGATTTCGAGTGAAAACTCTTCCCCTTCGCTGTGGACGATGCCAATCTGCCTGACCGTAAACTCCATATCGTTCCCTCCGCTCGTGATGAAATGGCGACGTCGCCCCTTCATTGTAGCGCAAGTATGGCATACTTCAAGCGGTTTTTTGGAAAAATTTCGCAGTCAGGGCTCGACCGTCGATTCGATCCAGTTGAGCGCCTCCGTCAGTCTTTCCTTGAGCGAGATCAGCCAGTCGGGCTCCTCCGCCGTCGGCTCGGACATCACGTAAAGGAGCGTTGAATACTTCTTGAGCAGCACGAAGCGCCGCATGAGCGGCAGCGTTTGCTCGTCTTCGTCCGAAAGCGGGCACGCCTCGCGATAGCCGGCGAGCAGTTCCGCCTCCGCGCGTTCCAGCAGATCTTCCGCCACCACGTCGTCCAGCGCGTCGATCGCGCGCACAATGTCCAGCGCGAACCAGCACCTGATCGCGTCGTCGAAGTCAATGGCGCTGTAATCACCCGTTTCCCCGTCGTAAAACACGTTGTCCGGCTCGTAATCAAAGTGCACGACGCCGTAATTATCCTGCGTCGCGGGCAGCGCCGCGAGCGCTTTTTCAACGTCGGCAAGCTCCTTCATCATCCGCGCGGACGCGCCGCATTTTTCCATGCGGCCGCGGATTTCAAGCAGCAGCCCGCGCCAGTCGCGGCGCTCGTCCGCCGCCGGATAACGCTTGAGCAGGCCGTGAAGCCGTCCCATGCTCCTGCCGTAGCCGCGCACGAGGGCGAAGCCGCCCTCCCCGGCATCGTCCAGCGCCTCGCCTTTGACGCGCGCGAAGCAGGATACGTTGTAATCGCCCCATTTTGTCGCGATCACGCCGGCGAGCCGCCCGTCCTTCATGGGCACGGGGCGCATGGCGGGAAAGCCGTTGTCGATCAGCCATTGAATGAGGCGGATTTCCGACTGCACGTCGGCGATGGGTTTTTCCTGTGCGGGCGACAGGCGCAGAAAGCGGATTTCCCCGCCCGCGCGGAAGGGGTAGACGGCGTTGGAGGCAATGCGGTAGTGGGACAGCATTTCGTCCAGCGTCGGCTCGTCGTAATCGTACAGCGCGAGGCATTCCTTCGCCAGATCGAAGTTTTCAAACAGGTATTTGAGCTTGAGCATGTTCGTCCTCCTTGACGATATCGTTAGTTTTATAGCGACGGGAATCGCCGCGAAAGACGCCTACGGCCGCGTCATGACGTCAAACGCCGCGCCCGTCGCGCGATGCGTCACCGTTTCGCGCGCGGCAAAGCCGGAGCGTTCGTACAGCGTCCGCGCGCGGCGATTGAAGCGCGCGACGGTCAGGCGCAGCCGCGCGCCGGGGTGCGTCCGCGCGGCATACGCCATTCCGCAGCGCAGAAAATCGCGTCCCCGTCCCGCGCCGCACAGCGCCGGACGCAGGCCCAGCCCGATATCGACGCACGCCTCGGCATAGACATTCCGTTCCGCCGTGGGGATGCGCGCCGATGCACCGAAGCAAAAATAGCCGATCAGCCGACCGTCCGCGTCCACGCAGGCGACGTAATCGCCGCCCGTCAGCTCGGCGAGCGTTTCGGCGCTTTCCTCGAAATCGTACACCGCGTACTCGCCCCCGTAGCGCCACGCGGAGATATCCCGCGCGAAAGCCTCCGTCATCGGCGTGATCCCGTACATCCCGTCACAGCTCCTTCAGCAGATACACCTTGTCGATCAGCTGTTTGCCGTCCTCGAAGATGGGCTTGTCGTAGTGTTCGAGGATGTAGTTTTTGACGCGGTGCGATTCCGTAAAGCCGCAATGCTTATAAAAGGCGAGCGTCGCCGGGCTGTCGCCCGTGCCCACGAGCATTTTAGCATGCGTTTTCCGGTATACGTCAAAGACATGCTTCACCATCCGCGTGCCGAGCCCCTGCCTCTGAAAGCCCTCCGCGACGGCGAGGTTTTGAAGCTCGCACACTCCGCCGCCCTCGTCGGTCACGACGCAGACCGCCTTGACCCCGCCCTCCGTCATCACGTACAGATCGCCGCGCGTCAGGTATTTGTCGATCATGTTTTCCTGTTCGTCGGCGAGCAGGAGAAGATCGAGGTAATCCTTTTTGTTCTCGGTGACGATTTGAATCATGGCGTTCCTTTCGCGGACAGCTCGGCGCAGAACAGATACGCCGTGCCCGGCTTGTCGCAGCCCTCGGGGAAGGCTTCCGCCGTCCAGTATTTGTCGGGATAAGGAATGGCGACGCCCTCGCCGAGGATGATGTTGCGCGTCACGTCGTACATGGCGCAGTCGTCGTAGCCCTCGCGCTTGTGCATGGCGTCGGGATCGCCAGAGAAAGCGGCGTACGCGAACTGCGATATGTAGGGCGGTCCGGCGTGCCCGACGCGCTCGGGCGTGAAATCGATGGCGATATAGCCCTCGGGCACGGGCGCGTCCGCCTTGAAAAAGCGCCCCCAGACGCCGCGCCACCGGCCGACGTCGACGCCCGCGCCGTCAAAGTGCATGAACAGAAGATCGGCGTCGATCTCACGGACGCCGTCGCCGCGTGCGCGGAGCGGCGCCATTTTGCCGTCGCGCGCGCCCGCCTCCTCGTATTCCTCGCCCTCAAAGCCGATCAGGCGCATCGCGGGCAGGCGCTTGTACTCGAAGGACGCCAATTTGAACCCGTTCTGCTGGCGCTTGACGACCTCGGGCATGAACAGCGCCCACTGCACGGCGGCGTCGCAGTCCTTGAGCTCGTTGACATAGCCGAACCGCTTGACGACATGCGTGCCGGACGGTCCCGTCTCGTCGCCGGCGACCCATTCGCGCACGGCGCGCGACCGCATGCACGAAAAATCGGCAAACATGCTTCGGACGGCTTCGCGCGCTTGCGGAAGCGCCGTTTTGCCCGACAGCTCGGTGTCGAAGCGGTCAAGCGCCGCGAACACCGCGTCATTGACGACGCCGGACGGCGCGAGCGCCGTCAATTCCCCGCGCAGGCGCGCGTTTTGCTCTCGGAACCGCGCAAGCACGCCGCGCATGAGGATCATTTCGTTCCCGCGCAGCTTGTCCTCGCTCCACTCGGCGTCGTCGAGCAGCCACGCGGTCAATTCGTCGAACACCGCGGGGTTCCGCCCGCGCGCGTCGCCCGCCCATCGGACGATCTGCCCGTAGCGCTCCTGCTCCGTCGCCGCTTCGCGCCCGCCGTCCATCCAACGGAAATCCTCCGAAAATTTGAACTCCATATCGAACCCTCCTTTGATCGATCAACGAATGATCGGAAAACGCTTGAGCGGCGCGCGGCGTCCCGTCAGTCCGCGCGCGATCCCGTCGGCTCGGCGCGGAAGGAAATGCCCGCCTTGCGCGCCTGCGCGCACAGCTGGCGCACGTTCAGGCGGTAGGTCGCGCCGTCCTTGATGAAATTCGTCCCGCACTGGCGGAACTCGAAGGAAACGTTCCGCTCGGCGCACTGGCGGCGGATATCGAGCACCCAGTCGTAATCGAGCGGGCGCGCTTCCCTGTCCGATTCGCCGCCCACCACGACGCATTCGACGCCCTTGAGGTGCGCTGACAGATCGATCCGTTCGATCATGGGCTGGCAGACGATGTTCTTGTGCTTAATAGGCAGGGTATCGAACACGGCGAGCCGCTCGTCTGCGCGCGCCTGATTCTCCACCGTGCAGCTCACGATCACGTTGTCCCAGCCCTCGCCCCAGTCGGGCGGCACGCAGTCCGTGAACCGCGATATGCGCTTGGTCAGGAACAAAAAAGTGAGATCCCCGCGCTCGCGGATCATGTCCCAGCATTCGCCGCGCCACGCGTCGGCGTCCGCGAGCAGGAAATCGCTCTGGAAGCACAGGTATACGAGCTGCCCCGGCTTCATTTTGTATTCGCTCTTGCTCGTTTTGACGAGCGGCGCGTCAAACCTGTCGGTTTTCACAATATCGTTCGTATCGACGCCGCGCTTGAGATCGCCTTTGTGGATATAGCAGTGATCGCAGCCCTCGCTGAAGCGGTGGCAGCCGCGCCACGGATTCCATACCGCCATACATAAGTCCCTTTCGTACGCACGCTTTCCCGCGTATTGTAGCACAACGTCCGCCGCGTGACAAGCGCGCGCGGGGATTTGCGATCCGTCCGCGCAAAGATTGCTGTCAGGGCTTGTCAATCGCGGAAGATTCGGGTATAATAGGGGATGGTCCGGAAAGATCCACGTACTTTGAAGGAGGTCGTCTTATGGTAAAGGTTGGTATTAACGGATTTGGTCGTATCGGCCGTTTGGTTCTGCGCGCGGCGCTCAAGAACCCCAATGTGGAGGTCGTGGCGATCAACGATCCTTTCATCCCGCTCGATTACATGGCGTACATGCTGCGCTATGACACCGTGCACGGACAGTATGACGGCGAGATCAGCACCTGCGCCGACTGCGGCTGCCTGATCGTGGACGGCCACAAGATCAAGGCGTTCGCCGAAAAGAACCCCGCCGACATCAAATGGGGCGAAGTCGGCGCCGAATACATCGCCGAAGCGACCGGCGTGTTCACCACCACCGAGAAGTGCCAGGCGCATCTGGACGCCGGCGCCAAGAAGGTCATCATCACCGCGCCCGCCAAGGACAAGGAAACCCCGATGTTCGTCATGGGCGTCAACCAGGAAAAGTACACCAAGGACATGAAGGTCATCTCCAACGCCTCCTGCACCACCAACTGCCTGGCGCCTCTGGCGAAGGTCATCAACGACAAGTACGGCATCGCCGACGGCCTCATGACCACCGTGCATGCCACCACCGCCACCCAGAAGACGGTCGACGGCCCCTCCAACAAGGACTGGCGCGGCGGCCGCGGCGCGGCGTTCAACATCATCCCCTCCTCGACCGGCGCGGCCAAGGCGGTCGGCGTGGTTATCCCCGAGCTCAAGGGCAAACTGACCGGCATGGCGTTCCGCGTGCCCACGGCGGACGTGTCCGTGGTCGATCTGACCTGCAACCTCAAGACTCCCACCACCATGGACGACATCAAGAAGACCATGAAGGAAGCCTCCGAGTCGCCGCGCTGGAAGGGCATCATCGGTTACACCGAGGACGCCGTCGTCTCCAGCGATTTCATCACCGATCCCCGCACCTCGATCTTTGACGCCACCGCCGGCATTCAGCTGACCGACACCTTCGTCAAGCTCGTGGCGTGGTACGACAACGAGTGGGGCTATTCCAACAAGGTCGTCGACCTCATCGAATACGCCGCCAAGGTGGACGCGGAGTAACGCGATATAATCTGCCACGGGGCTGCCAAGCGGCAGCCCCGTCTGCGTGTCGACAAAGTCGACACGCACCGCAAAAATGAAGCTTTCATTTTTGCGGCCTGCACGTTTTTCCTGCGCGGCTTTGCCGCGCGGCCGGAAAAACGCGTAAGGAACCGATTTTCTGCGGAAAATCGTTCCGAAACCACCGCGCATGTCGCTGGTTTCGGATGAGAAATGAAGGGGCGCGGCCCCTTCATTGCATCCCCGGGAGGAACGACCGGGGTTGTCGACAAGCTGACGGGGCTGCCAAGCGGCAGCCCCGTTTCGATACGATAAATGAGTTTCAATCCATCTCGATAACCCCGGGATAATACGTCACGATGTCGCTTTCCAGATTGACGAAGGTAGTCTGCGCGGTTTCGGGCGGGGTGTAGGGCTTGCCCTCGACGGCGATCTTGACCTCCTTGACGCCCGGGAACTGCGCGGCGGTGAAGATCACGGCGCGCAGCGTCTGCATACCGTCGTCCTGCTCGACCGCCGCAATGAACTGCTTGGTGAAATTGACGGTGACGACGCCGTTTTTCATTGTCACACCGATCAGCCCGCAATCCTTGGGAAGCGGCGCTTCCAGCCCGCTGTCGGGCTTGGGGCCTTTCGCCAGCTCAAGCAGCGCCGTCGTCATATCGGCGTCGGAATACACGGCGCGCGTGACGGGCACGAGCATGCGCCCGGACGCCGAGGGGAAGTAGAGCTGCACGGTGTTCGCGCCGGCGTCGGCAAGCGTTTCGACGCTTTCCAGATTGATGGAGGCGGCGGTGAAGGCGCCGCTCACGTCGGTGCCGTAGGTGAGCTTGGAGCGCGCCTGCCCGTCGAACAGGAAAGAAACCTCGCGCACCGTGTCAAACTGGCACAGCGTCTGCGCGACGGAGGACACCATAACGAATTCCTGCTCAGCGCTCGCGCAGGACAGCGCTTCGCCCGACAGATCGACGCGCGCCCTGCCGTTCGCGATATCCAGATCGATTTTCGTGCCCTCCGGGATGGTGGTGCGCAGTCCCAGCCGCGCCGCCGCCAGATCATTGGGGCCCGAGGCGACCATGAGGTTCAGTGTCGCCTTGGCGATGCCGTCGGTCTTTTCGACGCTTCGCGCCACAGGCACGAGGTAGCCGTCGCCGTCCTGATAGAACGCCACCGTGCGCATGGCGTCGCCGGACGCCGTTTCGGTCGCGGTCACGGGCAGGGGCGTCTGCATTCGCGCCTGATCGGCGGCGATCTCGGCGTCCTGGCGGAGCGCCAGCGCCACCACCAGCGCCGACGCGCACAGGATGAGCGCGCGCTCGATATGGGCGCGGGTGATGCGAATCTTTCCCAAGAATTTCATGCCTGTCAACTCCTTGCCGTTTTTCATGCCAATGTATGCGCGAGGCGCGCGTTTGATGTTCGCGCGGGCGTTTTTGCGCCGCGCCGCGTTCATCGAAAATTTACTTGCCGTTTGCGTTGTTTTCCTGTATAATGTCCTCTGTTGCCAAGCAAATGAGATGGGAGATGTCCTCGAATGTCGAAGAAATCATGGGTTGCGCTTCTTCTGGTCGCGGCGCTCGCCTTCGGCGGCTGCGCGCTGACGGTGAAGGATACGGCGAAGGACAACGCGCGCGTCGTGTTGAGCGTCAACGACAAGACGATCAACAAGGGCACGTTCAATTATGTCGTCGAGCAGACCATCGCGCAGAACGACTATTACAATCAGATGTATCAGAGCATGTTCGGTTACAGCATGGGCTACGATACCAGCGAGGCCTCCGTGCGCCAGACCGTGCTCGAACAGTATAAGCAGCTCTTCATCGAGCAGATCAAGATCGAGGAAACGGGCCTTGATCAATTGTCCGACGAGGAAAAGGCGACGGCGAAGGAAGCCGCGCAGACGGAATACGATTCGCTGATCGATCAGATCATCGCCTCCTACCTGACCGATAAGGAAGGCAAGGACGACGAAACGCTCCGCGCCGAGGCGATCGCCTACGCCGAGGCAAACGCGAACACGCTGGACGATTACATTCTCAATCAGGAAAACACGATCTCCCGCGACAAACTGCGCGAGAGCGTCGTCAAGGACGTCGCCGTGAGCGACGAGGAATTGCAGGCGGCGCTCGACGAGCAGGTCGCTTCCGCGACGGAGACGTACGCCTCCTCGCCGTCCGCCTACGGCTACGCCGTCAACAACGGCTCGACCGTGTATTACGCGCCGGCGGGCTATCGCTATGTCAAGCAGATCCTCGTCAAATTCCTCGAGGCCGATCAGACGCTCGTCACCGAGGCGAACACCGCGCTGACGACGGCGAACACCGCGCTGACCGAGGCGCAGACGGCGTACGACACGGCGCTCGCCGATTCGGAAGCCAACGCCGAAGCCGATCCGGCGATCCTCGCCGACGCCAAGGCCGCGCTCGCCGAAAAGCAGGCCGCCGCCGACGCCGCCAAAAAGACGGCTGACGATACGCTCGCGGCCGCGCAGGCGAACATTCAGCCGCGCGTGCAGGAAGTCATGGACAAAATTGCCGCGGGCGAGGATTTCGACGCCCTGATGGAAACCTACAACGAGGACCCCGGCATGCAGCGCGAGCCGGGCAAGACCAACGGTTACGCCATCTGCGACGGGTACACCTATTTTGAGACGGCGTTCACGGACGCCGGCATGGCGCTCGCCGGCATCGGCGACGTGTCCGAGCCGGTCGCCAGCGCGAATTACGGCTATTTCATCCTCAAGTATGTCTCCGACATCGCCGAAGGCCCCGTCGCGCTCGACGCCGTGCGCGCGAAGCTGACCGATACCGAGCTGGCCGAGAAAAAGGAAACGGTATACGCCGATCAGATCGCCGCGTGGCTCGCCGACGCCGACGTGAAGACCTATCTGGAGCGCCTCGATCAATAACGCCTTATGGTCGTCTTCCGGGGCTGTTGCATAAACAAACGTGCGGCAGCCCTTTTTTCTATCCGATTTGTAAAGATTAACCGCCTCTGTACTTTCGCGCGGCGTGTGTGGTATAATGGAATCCGTAAACGAAGGGTCAGCGGCCGCGCGGCTTCAAGGACGCGCGCGGAGGCGGCGATCAAAACGCGGGGAGGGAAGCGTATGCGCAGACGGCGGAAAAACGACGAACAGGCATGGAACGAGCTGCCGCCCGCCGGGGATTCCGCGCGGGACGACGCCTATCTCCCGCAGGAGGACGGCTATCCGCCGTACTCCGACGATCAGCAGATTTACGATGACCAGCAGGCCTATGCCGATCAGCAGGCGGCCGAGCAGCTTTCGTACGATCAGCAGGCGTATGCCGATTCGCCCTACGGCGAGGCGGACGCGCCCTTTGACGATCAGGAAGCGCCCTACCCCGATCCGGCATACGACGACGCGGACGTTCAGCCGGCCGAACCGCCCAAGCGCACCATATTCAAGCCGCGCACGCGCAAGCCCTCCTTTATCCTCGCCGTACTGGTCGGCAGCGTGAGGATGTTCGTGCTGCTCGCGCTGATCATTGGGCTTTCGGGCATGGGCGCGCTGGTGGGCATCGCCAAGGCGTATGTCGAAACGTCGCCCACGCTCGATCTGGCGGCGATCGACGATCAGGCGCAGACCTCCTTTATCTACGACGCCGACGGCAACCTCATCACCGATTACAAGGGCACTGAAAACCGCGTGATGATCGGTATCGATAAAATGCCGCAGGCGCTGCGCCACGCCTTCGTCGCCGTAGAGGACGAGCGCTTCTATATCCACAACGGCGTCGACGTCAAGCGCATCGTGGGCGCGTTCATCCAGAACTTTGTGTCGGGCTCGCAGCAGGGCGGCTCGACCATCACGCAGCAGCTGATCAAGAATACCGTTCTGTCCAGCGAGCAGAGCTACAAGCGCAAGATTCAGGAAGCCTATCTCGCCATGCAGCTCGAAACGCGGTACAGCAAGGATGAAATCCTCGAATGCTATCTGAACACCATCTATCTGGGCGAAAACTACTACGGCGTGCAGGTCGCGTCCGTCAACTATTTCGGCAAGGAAAACCTGTTCGACCTGACGCTGCGCGAGTGCGCCATGCTCGCCGGCATGACGAACAACCCCTACTACTATAATCCCCGCCGCAATTTCTATCTGCGCCGGAGCGATACCACCGATTACGCCGCCATCACCAACGACCGCACCGATTACGTGCTGCGCTGCATGTACGAAAACCAGTTCATCACCAAGGATCAGTACCTCGCGGCGCTCAACACGTCCACGGCGGCGGTGCTGGAAAAATCGCCGGCGTCCACAGCGCTGTACCCCTACGCGCACTACGTCGAGTACGCCGTCAGCGACGTGATTCAAACGCTGCTCAAATTAAACGGACTGGAAAACACCTCGGCCAACCGCAACGCCATGGAAAACGAACTGCGCACGGGCGGCTATCACGTCTATCTCGCGCTGGACACGCAAATCCAGCAAATCGTCGAGGACACGCTGGCCAGCTATACCGATTACCCCGCCCTGCGCAATCCCTCGGACAGCGTGTACCGCGCGCGCAATTCGGACGGCACCTACAACGAGGTCGCGCAGCCGCAGGCGGCGGCGGTGGTGCTGGACTACCGCACGGGCGAGGTCAAGGCGATCGTGGGCAGCCGCACGAAACCCGCGCAGCGCAAAACGCTCAACCGCGCCGTCAACATGAACATGCCGGTCGGTTCCGCCATCAAACCCATCGCCGTCTACGCCCCCGCCCTCGATCTGGGCGCGGGCGCGGGCAGCATCCTGTATAATATGCCCGTGCCCATCGCGGGCTGGACGGGCGGCGACGGCAAGGATTCGTGGCCGCAGAACTACGGCGGCAGCAGCTATCGCGGGCCGGAGACCATCCGCACGGCGATCACGAAATCGGACAACACGGCGGCGGCGTACGCGCTGATGAACTTCGTGGGCGTCGATCGCTCGGCGGATTACCTGCTCAAGCTCGGCGTGTCCGAATCGCGCATCAACCGCACGCCCTTCGGCGTGGCGCTCGGCTCGAGCGGCATCACGCCCTATGAAATGGCGGTCGCCTTCGGCGTGCTGGGCAACGGCGGCGTGTATCAGTCGCCCGTCACCTTCCTGGGCATCGCGGACAGCAACCAACGGATTATCTATGATTCCCACGCCAACCAGACGCGGCGGCAGGTGTTCACGCCCGCGACCGCGTGGCTGACCGTCGATATGCTCAAGGACGTCGTTTCCTCGGGCACGGGTACGGCGGCAAAGATTTCAGGCCGTCCCGTCGCGGGCAAAACCGGCACCAACAGCGATCAGAAGGGCGTGTTCTTCGCCGGGCTGACCGACTGGTACTGCGGCACGGTCTGGATCGGGCATGACAACTATAAGGCGCTTTCCTCCAAAACGACGGGCGGCAACAGCGCCGCCAAGCTGTGGAAGGCGTTCATGACGAAGATTCACGCGGGGCTGCCCGTGCGCGACATCATGGAGGGCAGCGCGGGCGATTACGGGCTGGTCAAGGTAACCACCTGCGGCGTGAGCGGACAATTGGCCACCGACGCCTGCCGTCACGACGTGAACAATTATGGCGTCGTGACCGATTACTGGCCGCAGAGCAGCGTGCCCACGACGTACTGCCAGATGCACTACACGCTCAACGTCTGCACCGCCTCGGGCATGCTCGCAAGCGAGTACTGCCCCGTGACCTCGCGCGCCTCCAAGGGCGTCGTGCTCATCCCCATCGGGCATCCGCTCTACAAGCTCATCGGCTCGCAGTATACGCAGGTGATCGGGGACTACCTCGGCCAGTACGCCACGCTGCGCCTGACCAGCGATCAACACGCCAACAGCGCCATGCTCTCGGGCTTTACCTGCTCGCTGCATGCCTCGTGGCAGAGCGGCGAGGACTCGCTGGTGCAGTCGCAGCTCCTGCCCGACGCGCGCAATCTTTTGTCGCAGGCGCAGACGCGCATTCAGTCGCTCGATCCGTCAAGCGGCGCGTACAACGCGCTGTACGAGGCGATCAATTACCTCTCCGGCGTGGTGAATACGGGCAATCCCGACCGCAACACCCTCGTTTCCGCCATGAGCGCGCTGACGCAGGCGCTGGCGGACGCGCGATAGGCAAGGAATCCGCCGACATTATCAAACCGCGCCCCGCTTGCGAGCCGTACGCCGTACGGCCCGGAAAACGGGGCGCGTTTGCTCATAATGATCATTCCGTTGACAACCGGGTGATTTGCCTGATAAAGGCGCGCCCGCTCACGGCAGATCGTCAAGCGGGAAGCCGCGATACCGGCATTCCTCCAGCATGGCGCGGGCGACGCCGAGCGTGACGTAATCGCGCATCTGAAAGCCGAAGTTGCTCTGGAAAAGCTTGACCGCCGTTTCCGTGCCTTCGCCGTATTTACCGTCGATCACGCCGTTGTAGTACCCGAGTTTGGAAAGGCAGCACTGCACCCAGCGCGCGCCGACCGTCACGCGCGGAACCATGTCGCGCAGATTGCTGACGATCCTTTCCATGCCGCCCGCCGAACCGCCGATCATGATGACGCTCATCCGATCATAATAGCCGCCCGCGTATACGGGCACGACGCGGTCGCCCAGATAAGCCGCAAGCTGATCGATCACGGTCTGATCGATTTGTCCGCCGTGCCCGCCATAGCCTCTCGCGCGCATGAAGGATTTGATCTCCGTCACGGTCTGCGCCCCCAGATACCCCGTCACATCCCATTCCTCGCCCTGATAGTACACGCCCGTCGCCTTGAGCTGCGTCTGCACCCACAGCACGATGAGATTCATTTGATCCTCGCGGATCACCGTGCCGTTCAGATACGGAATGCCGATGTCGTACGGCGCATCCGGGTCGGGATCGATGAAAGGCTCTTCCCAATCGTCAAGATCGTCGCTTTCATCGTCGCTTTCATATCCGACAAGCCACGCGCCGCACTCGGGACAGTACAGGTAGCCGGAATCATCGGGCAGCGCATATCCGCAGCCGCAAACGGTTTGAACGGGGCGCGGTACGCCGCATTTGAAGCAGTAATTGGATTGCAGGTCTGTCTGGCCGCATTCGGGGCACGTCCAGACGACGCTTTCGGCGCTCGCCGGGCAGACGGCGACGAACAGCGCGCACACGACGAGGCCAATGATGAAACGGTTCCTTATCACGGCGCTTCCTCCTTTTTCGCAACGGGCGGATGCAGTTGATCGGTCTGCGTATAGTATGCCATATCGCGCGAAGCGTTGTCAACCATATTCTGTATAAACAAGCGCTCCCCCGCGGACGAACCGGCGCCGCGGGGGAGCGATCATATGAAGGAATGGAATACTCGCCGTTACTCCGCCACGAACGCCGCCATGTCGTCCGCGCGCGCTTCCATCTCCTCGACGCGCCGGAACTGCGTGCGGCAGCGGTCGAGGTTCTGCCCCTCGCGGTGAATGGCAAAATACACGTCGCCCTCGAGGTAATCGGTCAGGAAACGCACGCCGCATTCGAGCGTCATCAGGATCGCGCCGAGCGGCAGCGTTTTGATTTCGTTCTTTGTCAGATTGCCGCCGCAGGACGTCAGGAAGCCCTCGGTATAGGTTTTGAACAGCTCCATCGAAAACTTGACTCTGGACAGATCGCGCTCGTCCTCGGCGCCGCTCGACGCGCCGAAACGGATGGAATCGCCGTAATCGTTGGCGGCAAGCCCGGGCATGACGGTGTCCAGATCGATGACGCAAAGCGGCTCGCGCGTCTCCCTGTCAAAAAGAATGTTGTTGAGTTTGGTATCGTTGTGCACGACGCGGAGCGGCAGTTCGCCCGCGCGCAGCCTGCCCATGAGCGCGCCCGCCTCCTTTTCGCGGGCAAACGCGAAGGCAATCTCGTTTTTCACCGACGCCGCGCGACCCTTGCTGTCCGCGTCAAGGGCGCGGCGCAGGTTGTCATAGCGATTCGGCGTATCGTGAAAGCGCGGAATGGTTTCGGTCAGGCGCGAGGCGTCGAAATCGGCAAGCAGATTCTGGAATTGCCCGAACGCCCGGCCGCTCATATAGAAATCGTGCGGCGAGGACACGCTTTCAAAGCAGAGGCTGTCGGTGACGAAATCGTACGCGCGCCAGTAATCGCCCGCTTCGTCCAGATGGAAAAGCCCGCCGTCCTTGGTTTTCACAATGGTGAGCGTATGGCGCGGGTCGGGGTCCTTTTGCATCAGATGCGCGGTGACCAGATCGATGTTGCGCATCAGCGCCGGCACGTCCCTAAACACATGACGGTTGATCTTTTGCAGGATATAATCGCGCGACGGCGTCCGCACGAGATACGTTTCGTTGATATGGCCGTTGCCGTAGCGCTCGGCGGACAAAACCTCGCCCGCGAGGGGGAACCGCTCAAGGACGTTCTTCATGAGTTAATCTCCTTACCCTGCGGCATGTCGCCGCGAATCACATCATTATTCTGCAAAAAAACGCATTTTCCTGCACGTCATTGACAATCCATGCAAATTTGTTTACAATGGCGACCATCAAGATACGGAGGTGACACGGATGCGCGATGTACATTTTCATATCGCCGAGCCGCACGCGCTGATGCCCGAGGAAGGCTTCAACGCGCCGACGCTGGACAACGCCGCGTATATCCTGCGCGCGATGGAGGCGTACGGGCTCGAGCAGGTCTGCGTGCCGAGCATCTCGCTGTTTGATCCCGTCGATTTCGCGAGCAATCCGCTCGCGCTGTACTGCAAAACGCTCGCGCCCGGCCGCGTGTTCGCGCTGGGCGGGCTGCGCTACGGGCTGAAACGGGAGGAAAACGCCGATCTTCGCGCGCAGGCCGAAACGCTTCTGGCCGCCGGGTTCGACGGCTTCAAAATGATCTGCAAGCCCAACGCGCGGCGGACGCTGCGCTTCCCCGTGGACGATCCCCTGTTCGACGATTTCTTTGCCTTCGCCGAGGAAACCGGCGCGCCGATCCTGTACCACGTCGGCGACCCCGAGACTTTCTGGGACGACCGCGCGCCCGAATGGGCGCGAGAGTTCGGCTGGTATTACGGCGACGACGAGGGCGTGCCCTCGATGCGGGATATGTGGGATGAAACCGAAAGAATGCTTGAAAAGCATCCGCGCCTGCGCGTGACGTTCGCGCATTTCTTCTTCCTGTCGGAGGATCTCCCGCGCGCGCAGCGCCTGTTTGACCGCTTTCCGAACGTCTCGCTCGATCTGACGCCGGGCGGCGAAATGTTTTTCGGCTTCGTCAAGGATCGCGACGCGTCCCGCGCGTTCTTTGAAAAGAACAGTCAAAGGCTGTTGTTCGGCACCGACAACTCGGCATCGCACGGCGGGGACGCCGGGGAAGCGATCAGACTCGGCGGAGAGCACATCGCGCGCATCCGCGCGTTTTACGAAACCGACCGGGCAAGCTCGTGGTATCCCGAGGGCATCAAACTTTCCGATCAAACGCTTCAAAACATATTTTCAGACAACTTCACGCGTTTTCTGGGCGCTGCGCCCAAGCCCGTCGACCGCGCCGCCGCCGCCGCGCTCTGCCGCGCGCTCGCGCCGACCGCCGCGCGCGCCGGCGCGTACCGCGAGGGGCTGGAAGCGCTGTACGGCGCGCTTACCCGCGCGTTTGAGGTGTGAGCTCACTTGCCCGTCGCGCCCAGCACCATGCGCCGCGACAGCCCGGCGATGAACTCGGGCGATTCCTTCGCGCCGTTTTCCAACCAGCGCAGGATAACGCCGACGCAGCCCTGCGTGATAAACGTATAGCAGTATTCGCGCGGCAATTCGCCGTCGCCCAGCAGCCGCCGCCAGCCCGCCTCGTCCCGGGGGCGGTTTTCTTCAATGAGCCGCCGCACGAGATGCGCGCCGTTATAATGGACGATGGCGGCGCATAGTTCAATATTGCGCGAGAGATACTCCACGACGCTGCGCACGGTGGCGGTGAAAAACTCGACGCCGTCGGACGCCGGCTGCGCGGCGATCAGCGCCGAAATGCGTCGGACGATGTCGTCCTCGGTGCGGCGGTACAAGTCGTCAATGTCCTCGTAATGCAGATAAAAGGTCGAGCGGTTGACGTCGGCGAGCGCCGCCACCTCGGTGACCGAGATATCCTTGAGATCGCGTTCCATGAGCAGTTTGCCCATCGCCCGCCGCAGGCTTTCGCGGGTGCGCCGCGCGCGGCGGTCGACGTCCTGCGGATCGCCGCCTTGCCCGTTTGTGAACGGCATGTTAATTTCCTCCATTTCATCGACATCCGTCGAAATGACTGTCGTATATCCTACGGCGGCGACGCACATTGGCGCTTGTATTCCGCGACATCCATAGTATACTATACAAGTGCGGGAAAAACAACACCTGTCGCGAAATGGGAGGCGTCATGAGCGGGATACTCGATCGGGTTTTAAAACACCGCAGGGCGGTACTGATCGCGGCGGCGGTCTGTTTGCTGATCGCGCTCGCGTGTATGCCGATGGTTCGGGTCAATTACGATATGGCGGAATACCTGCCCTCCGACGCGCCTTCGACGCGCGCGATGGCGAAGCTGGCGGCGGGCGGCGGCGTGCCCAACGTGCAGGTGATGATCAAGGATATTTCGCTTGCCGACGCGCTGGAGGCGAAGCGCGACATGGCGGGCATCCCCGGCGTGACCGGCGTATTATGGCTCGACGACGTTTGCGATCCCGCCGTGCCGCTCGCTATGCAGGACGCGTCGACGGCGGGCGCGTGGTATCGGGATGGAAACGCGCTGTACATGATGACGTGCGACATCGGCGATTGCGTGTCGGTCGTGGGCGAAATCCGGCGGATGTACCCCGACGCCGCGCTCGCGGGCGACGCCGTCAATCAGGCGATGGTGCAGTCGGTCTCGATGGGCGAAATCAGCTCCATCATGCTGTACGTCGTGCCCATTGTGCTGCTCATTCTGCTTTTGTCCACCGGCTCGTGGGCAGAGCCGATTTTGTTCCTCGCCGCCATCGGCGCGGCGATCGTGCTCAACGAGGGCAGCAACATCATGTTCGGCGAGATCAGCTATGTCACGCAGGCGTGCAGCGCCATTTTGCAGCTTGCCGTGTCGATCGATTACGCCGTGTTCCTGCTCCACCGCTTCAGCGACGAGCGCGAACGCGGACTGGACGCGCCGGACGCCATGCGCGACGCGATCAGGAAATCGGGCGGCGCGGTCGCCGCCAGCGCGCTGACGACGGTGTCGAGCTTTCTGGCGCTTATCATCATGGATTTCAAAATCGGCGCGGACATGGGCATGGTGCTCGCCAAGGGCATTCTGTTGAGCTATTTGAGCGTTATGCTGATCCTGCCCGCGCTGGCGCTGTCCATGACCAAACTGATCGATAAAACGCGGCACAGAATGTTCCTGCCCGCGTTCAGGCGCACGGGGCGCGCGGTGTCGCGCTTCGCCGCGCCCATCGCCGCGCTGCTCATCCTATTGATCGTGCCGGGGTATCTGGCGAAGGACCGCGTGGACTTCGTGTACGGCTCCTCCGGGATGCACGCCGAGGATTCCGTCGTCGCGAGCGAGGCGCGCGAGATCGCCGGGGCGTTCGGCAACCGCCAGCAGATTCTGTTGACCGTACCCGAGGGCGAGCCGGCGAAGGAAAAGGCGCTGTGCGCCGCGCTGTCCGGGATTGAGGACATCGTATCGGTGACCGCCTACGCCGCGTCGGTCGGCGTTGAAATCCCGGACGCGATGCTTGCGCCCGGGCAGCTCGCGCAGCTGCGCTCGGGCGGGGTCAGCCGCATCATTCTGTACGCCGACACGCCCGACGAGGGCGCGCGCGCCTTTGCCGCCGTCGCGCGCGTCAAGGCGGAAGCGCAAAAGCTCTACGGCGATACCTACGATATTCTGGGCGCCAGCGTCGTCAACGACGATCTTAAAACCTCGATCACCGGCGACAGCATGGTCGTTCAGCTCTGCGCCGTCGCCGCCATCTTTATTATCTTGCTGTTGACGTTCAAAAGCCTGTCGATCCCGCTGATCCTGCTGCTCGTCATCGAGGGCGCGGTCTGGATCAACGTCAGCTTCCCGTACTTCACCGGCGACACGCTCAACTACATCGGCTATCAGATCATCTGCTCGGTGCAGCTCGGCGCGACCATCGACTATGGCATCCTGATGGCGCAGCAGTACATGGCGGCGCGCAAAACGCTCGGGCGGCGCGAGGCGGCGGCGCGGTCGGTCGGCTACGCGACGCGCTCCATCCTGCCCTCGGCGCTTATCCTGATCGCGGCGGGCGCGGCGCTCGGCGTGATTTCCTCCAACGGCATCGTCAGCCAGATGGGCAGCATTTTTGCGCGCGGCGCGGCGATATCGGCGGTCATGGTCATTCTGCTTCTGCCCGCGCTGCTCATGGCGCTGGATCGGGTCATTCAAAAAACGACGCTCCCCGCGAAAGGAGATCATCATGAGGAATAAATTGCTCGCTGTCCTTTGCGCGATGCTTCTGCTGCCCGCCGCCGCGCTCGGCGAGGTCGTCAAGGACGAGGTCGTATACGTCAAACTGTCGAATACCGGCACGCCGCTTCAGCTTTACGTCGTGAATTGCTTTGAGAGCGACGGCGAGGCGGCCGTGACCGATTACGGCGCGTATACCGCGCGCGTCAATCTGACAAACGGCGCGCCGCTCCCGCAGACGGGCGACAGCGCCGCGCTTTCGCTGACCAAAGGCCGCTTCTATTATCAGGGCGACGGGCTGCAAAAGTCCCTGCCGTGGACGATCCAGATCGCCTATACGCTGGACGGCGAGCCGGTGACGGCGGAGGCGCTCGCCGGGCAGAGCGGCGAGGTCGGCATCGATTTGACGATCACGCCGAATGACGATCCCGCCGCCGCCGGCGTGACTTTGCAGGCGACGATCACGCTGATCGGCGAAAAATGCCTGAACATCCGCGCCGAGGGCGGCGTCGCCGCCGTATCGGGCGGCAACCGCGTCGTCACTTACGCCATCCTGCCCGGCATGACGGCGAGCTACCGCGTTACCTGTCAGGCGGAGGATTTTTCCATGCCGGGCATCCAGATCGCCGGCGCGCGCATGGCGATGGACGCGCAAATGTACGCCGAAGCCTTCACGCGCTCGATGGACGAATCGATGAAACCGATGGCGCAGAACATGGCGAAATCCATGATCGCGGGCATGGCGGGCGGCGGCGCCGTTTCCTTCGCGGACGAACGCAACGCCGTTTCATCGGTGCAGTTCGTGTTCATGGCGGAGGGCGTGTCGCTCCCCGAAGCGCAAAAAGCGCCCGAAGAAGCCGCCCCCGCGGAGGGCTTCTTCGACCGCCTGATGCATTTGTTCGGGCAGTAATCAGTACTCGACTTCCCCCCGGTACACAAGCCTCGCGTCGCCGGTGAGCGTGACGCGCTCGTCGGTATAGCGGACGATCAGATCGCCGCCCGTCAGTTTGACGGTCACGTCCGTATCCTTTTTGCACAGGCCTTTCTCGGTCGCCGCGACGACGGCGGCGCAGGCGCCCGTACCGCAGGCGTTGGTTTCGCCGTTGCCGCGTTCGTAAGCGCGCATACGGATGGTCGCCGGATTGACGACGCGGACAAACTCGGTGTTGATGCGCTCGGGGAACTCGGGCGCGTTTTCGAAAAGCGGCCCCAACTCCTTGAGATCGAGCGTATCGACGTGCTCGGTGAACACCACGCAGTGCGGATTGCCGATCGACACGCAGGTGACGAGGTATTCCCTGCCGCCCACGCGCAGGGGATGATCGATCAGTCGCTCGCGGCGGATGGCGGCGGGCAGGCTTTTCGCCGACAGATCGGCCCTGCCCATATCGACGGAGACGCCGGACACCTTGCCGTCGCTCAAATACAGCGTCAGCGTTTTGACGCCGCTGTCCGTTTCGACGGTCATGACGGTCTTTTTGACCATGCCGTTGTCATACGCGTACTTGCCCACGCAGCGAATGGCGTTGCCCGCCATCTTGCCGATCGATCCGTCGCGGTTGTACACGCGCATCCGCACATCGGCGGTCTCCGAGCGCCCGATCAGCACGATGCCGTAGCCGCCGACGCCCGAATGCCTGTCGCACAGCGTCACGCACAGCGATTCGGGGCAGGGCAGCGTGAAATCTTCGTCCTCGATGAAGATGTAATCGTTGCTCGCGCCCTCCATTTTGGAGAACTTGAGCGTTTCCCGCTTTTCGCGCATCCGGTTGATATCGACAAGCTCGGTGTTGTTTTCGTTGTACCGGCTGGCGATGATGTCGGCGAGCGCGTTGGCGGTGTCCAGCGATGTCAGGCAGACGATGCCGCACTTGAGCGCCATGCGGTGCAGCGTCACGTAATCGTTGAGCGTCTGGTCAAACAGCGCGCCGGTGTACACGATATAGCTGATCGCGCCCGATTCGAGCAGCGCGAAGGTCGCCTCGCGGTTCGTCATGCCGGGCACGCGCACGGCGTCGATGCCGAGGCTTTGCACGGCGTCGGCGGTATCGGGCGTGGCGTACAGGCGCATGTCGAGATCATTAAGCTTTTTGGCGAGCGACACGATTTCCCGGAGATCATGGTTGTCCACCGACAAAAACACGCCGCGCCCGCCGGACATCATGCGGAAACCGGCGGCGGTCAGGCCCTTGAACAGCGCCTCGTTGAGCGTTTTGCCCACGCCCAGCACCTCGCCCGTCGATTTCATTTCGGGGCCCAGATAGGAATTCACGTCGGTCAGCTTTTCAAAGGAGAACACCGGCACCTTGACGGCGCAGTACGGCGGCGCGCGGTGCAGCCCGGCGGGATAGCCGAGATCGCGGAGCTTCGCGCCCAGCATGACCCGGGACGCGATATCGATGAGCGGCACGCCCGTCACCTTGCTGATGTAGGGCACGGTGCGCGAGGCGCGCGGATTGACCTCGATGACGTACAATTCGCCCTGATAGATCAGGTACTGGATGTTGACAAGCCCCTTCGTGCCCAGCGAGAGCGCCAGCTTTTCCGAGCAGTCGACGATGGACGCGAGCATTTGATCCTGAATGTTGTAGGGCGGGTACACGGCGATCGAATCGCCGCTGTGCACGCCGGCGCGCTCGATGTGCTGCATAACGCCGGGGATCAGCACCTGTTCGCCGTCGGAGATCACGTCCACTTCCAGCTCGCTGCCCGGCATGTATTTGTCCACCAGCACGGGGTTTTCGATGCCGTTTTGCAGGATACGCTCCATATAGCGCGCCGCCTCGCGCGCGTTGTGCACGATCTGCATGTTTTGCCCGCCGATGACGTAGGAGGGGCGCAGCAGCACGGGATAGCCGAGCGATTCGGCGGCGTCGAGCGCGCCGTTGAGCGTTTGAACGCTCATGCCGCGCGGGCGCTTGATGGCGTATTTTTCGAGCAGCGCGTCGAACTTTTCGCGGTCCTCGGCGCGGTCGATGCCCTCGGCGGACGTGCCGAGGATGGGCACGCCCTGCCGGTTCAGGAACGCCGTCAGCTTGATCGCCGTCTGCCCGCCGAACGCCACGACGACGCCCGCGGGCTTTTCGACGCGCAGGATGTCCATCACGTCTTCCTCGCAAAGCGGCTCGAAGTACAGCCGGTCGGCGGTATCGTAATCGGTGGAAACCGTCTCGGGGTTGTTGTTGATGATCACGACGTCGTAGCCCATGTCCTTGAGCGTCCACACGCAGTGCACCGAGGAGTAGTCGAACTCGATGCCCTGCCCGATGCGGATAGGGCCCGAGCCGAGCACGACAACGACGGGCTTGCCCGAGCGGACAAAGCCGCGCGATTCGCACGCGCCGCCGTGCGTCGAATAGAAATACGGCGTTTCGGCGTCAAACTCCGCGCCGCAGGTATCGACCATTTTATAGGACGCGTTCATGTGAAAGGGCACGGGCGCGCCCGACAGCCGCGTGACCGCCGCGTCGGTGTAGCCGAGCTTCTTCGCCCTCCGGTACGTTTCCTCGGTCAATCCGTCCGATGCAAGCGACGCCTCGAAATCGGCGAGGTTTTTGAGCTTGTACAGGAAAAAGGGATCGATGCGCGTGATCGCGTGAATCTCCCCGATCGGCACGCCGCCCTTGATCGCCTCGAACGCCGTGAAAATGCGCCGGTCGTCGCGCTTAAAAAGGCGCGCGGTCACGCTTTCGTCCGAAAGCGGCGCGGCGTTCAGCGTGTCGACAGATATCTCCGCCCCGCGCACCGCCTTCATCAGCGCTTCCTCAAAGCAGCGCCCGATCGCCATCACCTCGCCCGTCGCCTTCATCTGCGTGCCGAGCTTCCTGTCCGCGCCCGCGAATTTGTCAAAGGGCCATTTGGGGAACTTGACGACCACGTAATCGAGCGTCGGCTCGAAGCACGCGCAGGTTTTTTTCGTGATGTCGTTCTTGATTTCATCCAAGTTGTAGCTCAGCGCCAGTTTGACGGCGATTTTGGCGATGGGATAACCCGTCGCCTTGGACGCCAGCGCCGAGGAGCGCGACACGCGCGGGTTGACCTCGATGACGGCGTACTCGAAGGAATCGGGATTGAGCGCGAACTGGCAGTTGCAGCCGCCCACGATATCGAGCGCCGAGATGATGTTGAGCGCCGCCGAGCGCAGCGTCTGGTACTCCTTGTCGGAGAGCGTCAGCGCCGGCGCGACGACGACGGAATCGCCGGTATGCACGCCGACAGGATCGACGTTTTCCATCGAGCACACGGCGATGGCGTTGCCCGCGCCGTCGCGCATGACCTCAAATTCGATCTCTTTCCAGCCGTAAATATACCGCTCGACCAGAATCTGACCAATAGGCGAAGCGTCCAGCCCGCCCTTGGCGAGCGGCAGCAATTCCTCCTTGGTATCCGCCGTGCCGCCGCCCGCGCCGCCCAGCGTGAACGCCGGGCGCACGATAACGGGATATCCGATGCTGTCGGCAATGGCAAGCGCGGTTTCGGCGTCGCAGGCGATGTCCGAGGGGATGGTCGGCTCGCCGATCGCTTCCATCGTTTCCTTGAATAGCTTCCTGTCCTCGGCGCGGTCGATGGCGTCGACGTTGGTGCCGATCAGCCGGACGCCGTGCGATGCGAGAAAGCCGTCCCGGGCGAGCTTCATCGCCAGCGTCAGCCCCGTCTGTCCGCCCAGTCCGGCCAGCAGGCTGTCGGGGCGCTCCTTGAGGATGATCCGCTTGAGCGTATCGACGGTGAGCGGCTCCAGATAGATTTCGTCCGCCATCGCCTTGTCGGTCATGATGGTGGCGGGGTTGGAGTTGACCAGCACGACGTTGACGCCCTCGCTTTTGAGCACGCGGCAAGCCTGCGCGCCGGCGTAGTCGAACTCCGCCGCCTGCCCGATCACGATGGGGCCCGAGCCGATCACCAGCGCCTTTTTGATGGTTTTATCCAGCGGCATGGCGGTTTTCCTCCATCAACGCGACGAACTCGTCAAACAAAAAGGCGGTGTCGCGCGGTCCCGCCGCCGCCTCGGGGTGAAACTGCACGGAAAAAGCCATTTTATCGGGATAGGTCACACCCTCGCAGGTGCCGTCGTTGGCGTTGAGATAGCGCGCGACGCCGCTTTTGAGCGTGTCGGTCATGACGGCGTAGCCGTGATTCTGGCTGGTGACGTAGGTGCGCGCGCCGCGAACCTCGCGCGCGGGCTGGTTGACGCCGCGATGACCGTACTTGAGCTTGACGGTGCGCGCGCCGTCGGCGAGCGCCATGAGCTGGTGCCCCAGACATATGCCGAACATCGGGATTTTTCCGAACAGTTTCTTGATTTCATCCACGCACGCGGCGTTCTCCGCCGGGTCGCCCGGGCCGTTGGACAGCATCACGCCGTCGATGGGCAGCGCCAGGATTTCCCCGGCGCGCGCGGACGCGGGAAGGGAGATCACGTCGCAGCCGCGTTTGTTGAGTTCGCGGATGATGTTCCTTTTCGCGCCGTAATCGATGAGCGCGACGGTATGCCGCCTGTTTTCGGCAGGGTACGGGATATGTCCCTCGTGCGTGACGGACGGCACGGCGTTTTTCACGGTATAGCGCGCGATCGGCGTCAAATCCTCGGGGATATCGCCGCACAGCGCGGCGTTCATCACCCCGCGCTCGCGGATGAGGCGCGTGATCTCGCGCGTGTCGACGCCGGCGATGCCGGGAATGCCCGAGGCTTTCAGAAAGCCGTCCAGCGCGCCCTCCGAGCGGAAATTGCTCGGATGCTCGCACATATCGCCCACGACATAGCCCTTGAGCCTCGGCGCGCCCTCGAAATCGTCGGGAATGACGCCGTAATTGCCGATGAGCGGAAAGGTTTGCATGACGATCTGCCCGTAATAGGACGGGTCGGTCAGCGTCTCAAGATACCCGCCCATGCCGGTGGTGAACACCAACTCGCCAATCACGTCGGTATCCGCGCCCAGCGCCTCGCCCGCGAACGCCGTGCCGTCCGAAAGCACCAGATACCGCCTGCTCATACCGTCGCCGCCATGATCGCCTTGATGGTGTGCATACGGTTTTCCGCCTCGTCGAACACGACCGACCGCGCGCCCTCGAACACCTCGTTCGTCACTTCCAGTCCGTCCGTCATGCCGAATTCCTCGCCGATTTCGCGGCCGATGCCCGTTTTCAGGTCGTGGTATGACGGCAGACAGTGCATAAAGACGCACCGCGCCCCCGCCTTCGCCATCAGCGCCGCGTTGACCTGATAGGGCTTGAGCGCCTTGATGCGCTCCGCCCAGACCTCTTTCGGCTCGCCCATCGACACCCAGATATCGGTATAGATCACGTCGGCGTCCGCGACGGCGCGCGCGGGATCGCTCTCAAAGGTCAGCGCCGCGCCGCTTTTCGCGGCAAAAGCGCGGCACTTTTCAATCAGCGCCGCGCCGGGGAAATACTCCTTCGGCGCGCAGGCGGTGAAGGAAATCCCCGTCTTGGCGCAGGCGATCATCAGCGAATTGCCCATGTTGTAGCGCGCGTCGCCCATGTAGACGAGCCGGACGCCCTTGAGACGGCCGAAATGCTCGCTGATCGTCATCAGATCGGCGAGCGCCTGCGTGGGGTGATATTCGTTCGTCAGGCCGTTCCAGACAGGCACGGAGGCGTACTTCGCCAGCTCCTCGACGATTTGCTGACCGTAGCCGCGATACTCGATGCCGTCGTACATGCGCGACAGCACGCGCGCGGTGTCGGCGATGCTTTCCTTTTTGCCGATCTGCGAGCCGGACGGATCGAGATACGTCGCGCCCATGCCCAGATCGCTTGCCGCGACCTCAAAGGCGCAGCGCGTGCGCGTGCTGGTTTTTTCAAAGATCAGCGCGACGTTTTTGCCCTCGCACAGCCTGTGCGGGACGCCCGCTTTCTTTTTCACCTTGAGATCGGCGGCGAGCGCGAGCAACTGCCCGATTTCCTCGGGCGTAAAATCAAGCAGCGTCAGATAATCCCTTCCCTTGAGGCTCATAAGTTCTCCTCCTCCGCGCAAACGGTTTTGATGACGTCAAGCGCCTTTTTGAGCAGATCGACGGGAATGTTGAGCGCCGGCAGCAGGCGCAGTTTGCCGTGCGCCGTCAAAACGAGCACGCCGCGCGACAGGCATTGCTTCGCCAGTTTCGCCGCGTCGCCCGTCGTTTCGATGCCGATCATCAGCCCCATGCCGGTGATCGCCCTGACGCCCTTCGCGCCCTCGAGCGACGCGCGGATGAGCGCCGATTTTTCGCGCACGCCGGCGAGCAGCGCGTCGTCGATCCGCGATAAAACGCTTATCGCCCCGGCGCAGCAGATCGGGTTGCCGCCAAAGGTCGAGCCGTGCAGCCCGGGCGCGAACACGCCGCTCATCTTGTCCGACAGCATCGTCGCGCCGAGCGGCAGCCCGCCGCCCAAGCCCTTCGCCGTCGTCACGATATCGGGCGAGAGATCGTAATTCATGTAGGCAAACAACTGTCCCGTGCGTCCGTTGCCCGTCTGCACCTCGTCCACGATGAGCGGAATATTGCGCTCGGCAGCGATGTTCGCCAGCCCTTGCGCAAATTCGCGCGTGAGCGGCACGACGCCGCCCTCGCCCTGCACGATTTCGATCATGATGCCGGCGAGCTTGTTTTCGTCGATTTTCCGCAGGGCGTCGTCCAAATTGTTCGCCTCGGCGTGGACGAACCCCGGCGTCAGGGGCTGAAAATGCGCGTGAAAGGCGTCCTGCCCGGTGGCGGCGAGCGTCGTGAGCGTCCGGCCGTGAAAGCTGTTTTTGAGCGTCAGAACGGTGAACCAGTCCGCGCCCTTGGTATCCGATGCGTACTTGCGCGCCGCCTTGATCGCGCATTCGTTCGCCTCCGCGCCCGAATTGGAAAAGAACACCCTTTTCATGCCAGTGCGCTCGCACAGCATTTTCGCCAATTCGGCGCACGGCGCGGTGTAGTAGAGGTTCGACGCATGCTGCACGCGCGATAACTGATCGGTCACCGCCCGCCGCCAGATGTCGTCGGCGTAGCCGAAGGTGTTGACGGCGATGCCCGCGCCCAGATCGATGTATTCCCCGCCGTTTTCGTCCCACGCCAGCGAACCCTTGCCGCGCGCGATTTCGAGCGGGAAGCGGGCGTAGGTGGGGGCGATATAGGCGGCGTCCATTTCCTTGACGTTCATACGTTTTCCCTCCGTCACTCGAACATCGTGCCGAGGCCTTCGTCGGTGAGCGTTTCAATCAGGATGGCGTGCGGCACGCGCCCGTCGATGATAAACACGCGCTTGACGCCCCATTTGACGGCGTTCACGCAGCATTCGACCTTGGGGATCATGCCGCCCGACACCACGCCGCTTTCGATCAGCCCCGCCGCCTCGTCCACCGAGATGCGCGGGATAAGCGTCGCGGGATCGTCCTTGTCGCGCAGAATGCCCGCGATATCGGTCAGGGAAATCAGGCTTTCCGCCTTCAGTTCGCCCGCGATGCGCGCGGCGGCGGTATCGGCGTTGATGTTGTAGATATTGCCCTGCCCGTCGCAGCCGACGGTCGATATCACGGGGATATACCCCTTTTCGATCACGTCGAGCACGGGCTGCGCGTTGATCTTGGTGATGCTGCCGACGAATCCGAGCCGCGCGTCCTTTTCCTCGGCCTCGATCATGTGCCCGTCCATGCCCGACAGCCCGATGGCGCGCCCGCCCTTGAGCTGGATCAGGTTGACAAGGCTCTTGCTGATCTTGCCCGCCAGCACCATCTGCACCACCTCGGCGGTTTCGCTGTCGGTCACGCGCAGGCCGTCCACGAACACGCTTTCCTTGCCGATTTTCCGGAGCATATCGGTGATCTCCGGCCCGCCGCCGTGCACGAGCACCACCTTGACGCCGATGAGCGACATGAGCACGATATCGCGCATCACCGAATCCTTAAGCCGCTCGTTTACCATGGCGTTGCCGCCGTACTTGATCACGACGATCTTGCCCGAATACGTTTTGATGTACGGCAGCGCGTGCACCAGAACGCGCGCGCGGTCGGCGTTCAATATCCTGTTTTCGCTCATGTCCTGTAATCTCCGTTGATCTTCACATAGTCGTAGCTGAGATCGCAGCCCCACGCCGCGGCTTGTCCGGCGCCGTCGTGAAAATCAAACAGGATGTCGATTTCCTTTTCGAGCAGGATTTTCTTCGCTTCCTCCTCGGAAAACGCCACACCCACGCCGTTTTTGCACACCTGGATCTCGCCCGCCGCCGAGGAAAAGCGCATATCGATTTTCCCCGGATCGACACAGGCGCCGCTGTACCCGATCGCGCACAATTCGCGCCCCCAGTTGGCGTCCGCGCCGAACATCGCCGATTTGACGAGCGAGGAGCAGATCACCGCCTTCGCCGCTTTCCTGGCGTCGGCGTCCGTTTTCGCGCCC
This sequence comes from uncultured Oscillospiraceae bacterium, assembly GCA_964459985.1. GTDB lineage: Bacteria > Bacillota > Clostridia > Christensenellales > Aristaeellaceae > CAYWOS01. Next base: position 21,534 of record CAYWOS010000005.1, on the reverse strand, counting down.
GTCACGCGGCATTCGAGCAGCTTGGTCGCGCCCTCGCCGTCGCCCGCGATCATGCGGCACAAATGCACCGTCGCGGTGTTGAGCGCGCGCATGAAGGCGTCAAAATCCTCGCCCGCCTCCGTGATTTCATCGTTGCCCGCCGCGCCGTTCGCCATGAGAACCACCATGTCGTTGGTCGAGGTGTCGCCGTCGATGCTGACCATGTTGAAGGTGTTTTGCACGTCGCCCGCCAGCGCCTTTTGCAGCATGGCGGAGGAAACCGCGCAGTCGGTGGTCAAAAAAACCAGCATGGTCGCCATGTCGGGATGAATCATGCCCGAGCCTTTGGCGATGCCGCCGAGCGCGCACGTTTTGCCGCCGATTTCAAAGGATACAGCGATTTCCTTGGGACGCGTGTCGGTGGTCATGATGCCCTCGGCGGCGGAAAGCCCGTTCTTGCCGAGCGAGGAGACGAGCGGCGGGATGCCCGCGGCGATGGGCGCAAGATCGAGCGGCTGCCCGATCACGCCCGTCGAGGCGACGACGACGTCCGCGCTTTGAATACCGAGCGCGTCCGCGAGCAGCGCGCACATGTCTTCCGCCAGCTCCTCGCCGCCCGCGTTGCAGGTGTTGGCGTTGCCGCTGTTGCAGAGGATCGCCCGCGCCCCGCCGTCGGCGAGATGCCGCTTCGTCACGTTGAGCGGCGCGCCCTTGACGACGTTTTTCGTGTACACGGCGGCGGCGTTGGCGGGCGTTTCGCTGTAAATAAGCGCCAGATCCTTTTTGTCCTTGTTCTTGCGAATGCCGCAGTGCACGCCGCCCGCCAGAAATCCCTTCGCGGCGCAAACGCCGCCCGGAATGATCTTCATCATGCCCTCCTATAAAATGAGGCTGGTCGTCGGGCACAGCCCGAGCGCCAGATTCATGCACTCAATCGCCGCGCCCGACGCGCCCTTGCCCAGATTGTCGTACCGCGCGACGGCGATCGCGCGCTCGTCGTTGCCGTACACCGAAATCTCCATCGAATCCCTCCCCGACAGCGCCGCCGCCGAGAGGAAGCCGCCCTCGTCGGCGTTCCCGGCGTACCGCACGACGCCGCCCTGATACTTGCTTCGGTAGACGTCCCGAATCGCGCCGAGCGTGATTGTATCGTTCAGAAAAAGCGGCACGGTCACTTCCATGCCGCAATAGAAGGGCGCGACGATCGGGCAGAACGCCGGCGCGCTGTTCAGCCCCGTCACGGCGCGCATTTCCCTGAGATGCTTGTGATTCTGATTCAGCCCGTATTGTCTGGGCGCGGACAGAAGCGCGTCGTCCGACGACTCGTACTGCGCGATCATGTTTTTGCCGCCGCCGCTGTACCCCGTCAGCGAATGACAGGAAAGTAGCGCGTTTTGATCGATCAGCCCCGCTTCGATCAAGGGGTAAACCAGCGCGATAAAGCCGCTCGCGTGGCAGCCGGGCACGGCGACGCGCTTGGACGCCTTGATCTTCGCCTCATGCGCGTCCGACAGTTCGGGAAAGCCGTACGCCCACGCGGGGTTGACGCGGTGCGCGGTCGAGGCGTCGAGCACGACGGTGTTCGGGTTTTCGACCAGCGAGACCGCCTCGACCGCCGCCTCGTCGGGCAGGCAGAGGAAGGCGGCGTCGGCGGCGTTAAGTTGATCGCGGCGCGCCGATACGTCCCTGCGCAGCGCCTCGGGCAGCGTGAGCAGCGTCAGATCCGCCCGCGCCTTGAGCCTGTCCGCGATGCGCAGCCCCGTCGTGCCCGCGCCGCCGTCAATGAATACTTTCATCATCTGATAAATACTCCGCGATGTAATCCAGTTGCTTTCGCACCGATTCGGGACCTGTGCCGCCCGCCGACGCGCGCTTGGCGACGCAGGCTTCCAGCGCGATCTCGCCGTACAGATCGTTCTCAAACAATTCGCTGTGCGCCTTGTACTCGGTCAGCGTCATGTCCTCGAGCGTTTTGCCCGATCGGACGCACTCGCCGACGATCTGACCGACCGTTTTGTACGCGCTGCGAAAAGGCATTCCCTTTTTCGTCAGGTAATCGGCGAGATCGGTGGCGTTGATGAAGCCCTTTTTCGCCGCCGCGCGCATATTGCCGGGGAGCGGCTTCATCGCGGCGATCATGGGCGCGAACACGGTCAGGCACATTTTGACCGTTTCCACGGCGTCGAAGATCGCTTCCTTGTCCTCCTGCATGTCCTTGTTGTAGGCGAGCGGCAGGCCTTTTAAGATGGTCAGCATCGCCGTCAGATCGCCGTACACGCGCCCCGTTTTGCCGCGCACCAGCTCCGCCATGTCGGGGTTTTTCTTCTGCGGCATGATGGAGGAGCCGGTGGTGAAGGCGTCGTCCAGCTCGATGAATTTGAACTCCCAGCTCGACCAGAGGATGATTTCCTCCGAAAAGCGCGACAAATGCGTCATGATGAGCGCGTAGGCGGACAAAAGCTCGACGCAGAAATCGCGGTCGGATACGCCGTCGATGGAATTCATCGTGATGCCGTCAAAACCGAGCGCTTTCGCCTCGCTTTCGCGGTCGATGGGGTACGTCGTCCCGGCGAGCGCGCAGCAGCCGATAGGCGAGACGTTCATGCGCCTGACCGCGTCGTTCAGGCGCGCGATATCGCGCAGGAACATCATGGCGTAGGCGAGCAGATGATGGGCGAACGAAACGGGCTGCGCGCGCTGCAAGTGCGTGTAGCCGGGCAGGACGACGGCCTGATGGGCGCTCGCCTGCGCGTGGATCGCCCGGAGCAAATCCTTCAGCAGCGCGACGATCCCGCTTGTTTCGTCGCGCAGGTACATCCGCAAATCGAGCGCCACCTGATCGTTGCGGCTGCGCGCGGTGTGCAGCTTTTTGCCCGCGTCGCCAACGCGCTTGGTCAGCTCCGCCTCGACAAACATATGGATGTCTTCCGCGCCCTCGTCGACGGTCAGCGCTCCGCTCTCCAGATCGCGCAGAATACCGTCCAGCGCGTCGATCAGGGTATCGCCCTCGCTTTTCGCGATGATGCCCCGCGCCGCCAGCATGGCGGCGTGCGCCATCGAGCCGCGAATGTCCTGCCTGAACATCTTCTGATCGAAACGAATCGAGGAATTGAAATCGTCCGCCGCCGC
>CAYWOS010000005.1:0-18326 GCA_964459985.1 uncultured Oscillospiraceae bacterium | reverse complement strand
GCCTGAACATCTTCTGATCGAAACGAATCGAGGAATTGAAATCGTCCGCCGCCGCATTGACCGCACCGTCCGTCCTCCCCGCCCACATCTTCTCCATACGATTTCCCTACTTCGCGTTCTTTTTGCTCACGAGCGTCTGCATTTTGATGGGCAGGCCGTAGAGATTGATGAAGCCCGCCGCGTCCGACTGATCGTAGACGTGATCCTCGCCGAAGGTGGCGAGCTCCTCGGAGTACAGCGCCCAGTCGCTCCACACGCCCGCCTTGATAATGTTGCCCTTGTAGAGCTTGAGCTTGACCTTGCCCGTGACGTGCTCCTGCGTTTTGTCCACAAACGCCGAGAGCGCCTCGCGAAGCGGCGTGAACCACTGGCCGTTGTAGACCAATTCCGCGAAGGTAACGGCCAGTTCCTGCTTCTTGTGCGCCGTCATTTTATCGAGCGTGAGCGTTTCCAGATAGCCGTGCGCGGCGTACAGGATCGCGCCGCCCGGCGTTTCGTACACGCCGCGGCATTTCATGCCGACCAGACGGTTTTCGATGATGTCCAGCAGCCCCACGCCGTTCGCGCCGCCCAGATCGTTGAGCTTCAAAATGATGTCCTTGGCGCTCATCGGCACGCCGTTCAGCGCCGTCGGCACGCCCTTGACGAAGTCAATTTCGATATACGTGGGCTTGTCGGGCGCGTCCATCGGCGACACGCTCATTTCCAAAAAGCCGGGCTTTTCGTAAAGCGGCTCGTTGCCGGCGTCCTCGAGATCCAGCCCCTCATGGCTCAGATGCCACAGGTTCTTGTCCTTGGAATAGTTGGTTTCGCGGCTGATTTTGAGCGGGATATGATGCGCCTGCGCGTAATCGATTTCCTCGTCGCGGGACTTGATCGACCACTCGCGCCACGGCGCGATGATCTTCATGTCGGGTGCGAACGCCTTGATGGTCAGTTCGAACCGCACCTGATCGTTTCCCTTGCCCGTGCAGCCGTGGCAAATGGCGTCCGCGCCTTCCTTGAGCGCGATTTCGACCAGCCGCTTGGCGATCACGGGGCGCGCGAAGGACGTGCCGAGCATGTAGTCCTCGTACAGCGCGCCCGCCTTGACGGTGGGGATAATGAAATCGTCGACGAATTCGTCGGTCAGATCCTCGATGTACAATTTGGACGCGTCCGTTTTGAGCGCTTTTTCCTCCAAGCCCTCGAGCTCGTCCGCCTGCCCGACGTTTCCCGATACCGCGATCACCTCGCAGTTATTGTAGTTTTCCTTGAGCCACGGGATGATGATCGAGGTGTCCAGCCCGCCAGAATACGCGAGAACGACCTTTTTGATGCTGCTCTTGTCCGTGATTTTGCCCGCCATGTTTTTACCCTCCGCACACAGAAGTGAATAATTATCCAGTAAACGTGTATGATTATGCCACGAAACGAGAAAAAATGCAATGCCCAATTCAGGGCATTGCGAAATTTTGTGAAAACGGTACAGCAACGCGGCGATTTGTACGGCAATCCGCCCATTTCTGTTGCCGCCCGGCGGCGTTTCCGTTTCACGCGCGCTTAAGACAGATCCGTGGTCGTCCGACCGCACGGCGATCTCCGTCTCACGCGCGCAACAGATCAATCAATCATCAATGGTCTCTTTGGTCCTTTCTCTTCAAGAGAAAGGACGCCCCCGTCGTCCCCTTCCGTCGTCCCCTTACGTCACAAACTGCGCGTCGTACATTTCGCGGTAAAAGCCGTTCATCGCCATCAATTCGCGGTGCGTGCCGCGCTCGACGACGTTGCCGTCGCGCACGACGAGGATGAGATCGGCGTTTTTGACGGTAGACAGGCGGTGCGCGACGACGAAGCAGGTTTTGTCCTGCATCAGCCGGCGCATGGCCTCCTGAATGCGCGCCTCGGTGCGGGTATCGACGTTGCTGGTCGCCTCGTCGAGGATGAGCATCCGCGCGTCGACGAGCATAGCGCGGGCAATGGTCAAAAGCTGCTTTTGCCCCTTGGAAATGTTCACGCCGTCGTCGGTGATGACGGTATCGTAGCCGTCCTTGAGCGACAGGATATAGCGATGGATTTTCGCCGCTTTCGCCGCCGCCTCGACCTCCTCGCGCGTCGCGCCGGGCTTGGCGTAGGCGATGTTGTCATAGATCGATCCGGCGAACAGCCACGTATCCTGAAGCACCATCGAATACGCGCGGCGCAGGCTTTGCCGCGTCACCTCGTCAATGGCGTGGCCGTCCACCGTCGCGCGTCCCGAATCGATGTCGTAAAAGCGCATGAGCAGGTTGATGAGCGTCGTCTTGCCGGCGCCCGTCGGCCCCACGACGGCGATGAGCGCGCCGCTTCGCGCAAGGAAGGAGAGATCCTTGAGCACGGGCTTGTCCTTCTGATAGCCGAAATGCACATGCGACATCTCGACCTCGCCGCGCACGTCGGACAGCGCCTCGGCGTCCGGCGCGTCGGGCTTTTCAAGCGGCTCCTCCAGCAGCGAGAACACGCGGTCGGCCGCCGCCATCGCCGACTGCAATTCGCCGTAAATGTTGGCGATCTCGTTGATAGGCCCGGAAAACCTACGCGAATACTGCACGAAGGAAGCGATCGCGCCCAGCCCCATCGCGCCGCTCATGTAGGACAGCGCGCCGAACACGCTGATGAGCGCCAGCGACAGATTGTTGATGAAGTTGACCGACGGCCCCATCATGCTCGAATAGTACTCGCTTTTGTAGTAGGCGGTAACGACCTCGTCGTCCAGCGCGTCCAAGCTGCCAAGCGTCGTCTGCTCGCGGTCGTACGCTTTGAGCGTTTTCAGCCCAGAAATCCGCTCCTCGACAAAATCGTTTAGTTCGCCCATCTTACGCGAGCGCAGTTTGAAAAGCGGGCGCGTATGCTTGGTGATGAAGCCCGTGATGCACAGCGACAGGGGAATGGTGAACAGGAACACGAGCACCAGATCGGGCGCGATGGACAGCATCATGACAAACGAGCCGACAATGGTGATGAGGCTCGCCAGCACGCTGACGACATCGGAAGACAAGGAGGTATTGATGGTATCGGTATCGTAGAAAATGCGGCTGATGAGGTCGCCGATCTGATGCGAATCGATAAAGCCGACCGGCATATCGGCGATGTGCTCGAACAGGTCGCGCCGCATTTGTCTGGTCACGCGCCGCGAAATCTGCACCATGAGAATGGCGAGCAGGTAGGAAAGCAGCGACGCGCCCAGATAGAACAGCAGCATCAGCCCGGCGTAATGCGCGACGCCCGCGAAATCGACGCCGCCCTCGCGCGCGATGCAGTCGATGGCGCTGCCCGACAGCCGCGGGCCGAGCAATGAAAAGGTATTGGCGGCGATCGTCAGCCCCAGCGCGATGAGGAGCATCCACCAATAGGCGAGCATGTACCGCGCGAGCTTGGCGAGCACGCGGCGGCGGTTGAGCGGCCTTTGGTGTCCCGCGACAAAGCCCTGCGGCGTCGGGCGCGGTTCACGCGGCATGGTCGTCACCCCCGATCTGCAAGGCGGCGATCTCGCGGTAAAGATCGCAGGACGCCATCAGTTCCTCATGCGTGCCCAGTCCGCACGGCGCGCCGTCCTCGAGCACGAGGATCTTATCGCAGTGCATGACGGCGCTGATGCGCTGGGCGACGGTCACGACGGTGGCGTCGCCGCCGCGCTCGCGCAGCGCCCTGCGCAGGTTTGCCTCGGTGGAGAAATCCAGCGCGCTGGAGGAATCGTCCAACAGCAGGATATCCGGGCTGCCGGCAAGCGCGCGCGCGATGAGCAGGCGCTGCTGCTGCCCGCCGGAGAGGTTTTGCCCGCGCGAGACGACCTCGGCGGTCAGCCCGCCCTTTTCCTCGATGTACTGCGCCGCCTGCGCGTCGCGCACGGCGCGCTCGACGTCCTCCATCGGGATCTGACGATCGAGCAGAATGTTGTCGCCGAGCGTGCCGTGAAACACGGCGTCGTTCTGGAACACCGCGCCAAAGCGCGCGCGCAATTCGTTCAGCGGAATGGTTCTGATATCGCGGCCGTCGATCAGGATTTCGCCCTCGTCCACGTCGTACAGGCGCAAAAGCAGCTTGATCACCGTTGATTTGCCCGCGCCGGTCGGCCCCAGAATACCGAGCCGCTCCCCGCGCGCGAGCGAGAAAGACAGCCCCGACACGTCCATGCGGCGTTTGTTGTAGGAAAACGACACGCTGCGGAACTCGATTTTCGGCGCGCCCGGCACGGCGGCGGAGGCGCTGTCGGGCGACTGCTCGGTTTCGCCGCAAAGCACCTCCTCGACGCGCTGCATCGAGGCGAGCGCCTTGGAATACATGGTCAATATGCGCGTGATGGCGAGCATGGCGTTCAGGATGATCATGAAATAGTTGAGGAAGGCGATGATCGTGCCCGCGCCGATATGCCCCGCCGACACGCGCCGCGCGCCGATATACACCACGAGCACCAGCCCGAAATTGAGCAAGAGCTGCATGGTGGGCGAGTTGATCGCCATGACGGAGGACGCCTTCGTTTCGGAGGCGGCGACGTCGTTGTTGATCCCGCCGAAACGCCGTTTTTCATCCTCGGTCTTGGACAGCGCCTTGATGATGCGCATGCCGGTGATGTTCTCGCGCACGACGCGAATGAGCTGATCGGTTTTTGTCTGGAGCGCGGCGTAAAGCGGCACGCCCTTTTTGGAAATGTACCACACGATCAGCGCCATGAAGGGCAGGATCGCCAGCAAAAGCCCCGTGAGCGGCACGTCGAGCGTCAGCGTAATGCAAACGCCGCCGATCAGCAGGATGGGCGCGCGGATGCCGATGCGCTGGATCATGCCGATCATGCGGTAGATATAATAGGTGTCGGTCGTCATGCGCGAGATGAGCGAGGGAATGGTGAAGCGGTCGATCTCGCGGCTGGTCAGATGGATGATTTTATCGAACAGCCTGTGGCGGATGTCCCGCGTCACGTCGCGCGCAACAGAGGCGGCGGCGCGGTTGGCGAGCACGTTGCCCAGCAGCGCGAGCACGGCGCACAGCACCATCAGCCCGCCGTACAGGTATACTTGCCCCCGGTCGCCCGATTTGACCACGTTGTCGAGCACGTACGCGAGCAGCCACGGCAGAAAAAGATCCATCACCGTGCCGAGAAATTTCAGCGACGTGCCGCCCGCGACGCGCCGCAAATAGGGGCGGATATACCGATACAGGGTGTTCAAAGGCGTCCTCCGCGTAAGAATGATATTCAATCTCCGCTATTCTACGCCATTTTTTGATAGGTTTCAAGGGAAAAATCCATGAGATGACGGTATTCGCGCTTATTCCAGATGTTTCAGCACTTCGTCGCCGAACGCCTCGCAGGTCGCGCCCTCGCGCGTGCCGGTGACGCGGCAGACGCTTTCGGCCTGCGACAGCGCGTTTTCAAGTCGCTCCGCCCCGTCCGCCTTCCCGATGTGACGCAGCAGCATGGCGGCGGCGCGCAGTATGCTCTCGGGATTGGCGTAATCGCCCAGCCCCTGCGCGATCATGCGCGGCGCCGAGCCGTGGATCGCCTCGAACATGGCGTACCGGTCGCCGATGTTGGCGCTGCCCGCCGTGCCGACGCCGCCCTGGAGCTGCGCCGCTTCGTCGGTCAGGATGTCGCCGTAGAGGTTCGGCAAAAGGAACACGTCGAAATCCCGCCGCACGTCGGGATTGATCAGATGCGCGGTCATGATGTCGATGTAGTATTCGTCCGTTTGAATATCGGGGTACCCGGCGGCGATTTCGCGGCAAAGCGCCGAGAACATGCCGTCGGTCTTTTTCATGATGTTGGATTTTGTGACGACGGCGACATGCTTTTTGCCGTTGTTTATCGCGTACTCGAACGCCGCGCGCGCGATGCGCCGGGTGCCGCCGACGGTGGTGACCTTGAAATCCATCGTGAGCAGACCGGGCAATTCGATGCCCTGACTGCCCAGCGCGTACTCGCCCTCGGTGTTTTCGCGGAAAAACATCCAGTCGACGCCCAGCTCGGGCACGCGCACAGGGCGCACGTTGGCGTATAAATCCAGCGCGCGGCGCAGCGTCACGTTGGCGCTCTCCATCGCGCCGCCCGAGGGCGTGGTGGTCGGGCCCTTGAGCAGCACGCCGCACTGCAGGATGTCCGTCAGCACGCGGTCGGGCACCGATTGTCCGACCGCCAGACGGTTTTCGATGGTCAGCCCGTCGATATCGCGCAATTCGACCGCGCCCGTGGCGATCTCGTCGGCAAGCAGTTTTTCCAAAGCGCGCTCGGCCTGCGCCACGATGAGCGGGCCGATGCCGTCGCCGCCGATCAGTCCGATCACCGTTTTCCCCTTGTCGTCCCCGGCGGCGGGATGCGAAAGCGCGTCGGCGCGCGCCGCCTGCGCCGTCAGGAGCTGCCGGAAATGCGCCGTCGCGCGCTCGATCTGATCCATGCGTTCGCTCATACGCCTTGCCCCTCCCCGGCATATCGAAGCAGTCCGCCCGCCTTGAGCAGGGCCTTCTGGCGCTCGCTGAAGCGGCACAAAAGCGCCGCGGACGCGCCGTTCGTTTCATTTTTCATGACGGCGCGCCCCGTTTCGAGCGCCTCCGTCAGGTTGTCAAGCGTCAGTTGATCGCCGGGATTCACGCGGTCGTAATCCCCGGGACGCTCGAAGACAAGCGGGAGAATGCCGCAGTTGATCAGGTTGGCGGCGTGAATGCGCGCGAAGGATTTGGCGATCACGGCGCGCACGCCCAGATAGAGCGGCACCAGCGCCGCGTGCTCGCGCGACGAGCCCTGCCCGTAGTTGTCGCCGCCCACGATGATCGACTGCCCCATCGCCCGGGCGCGCGATGGGAAATCGCCGTCGCACACCGAAAAGCAGTATTGCGAAAGATAGGGGATGTTCGAGCGGTAGGGCAGGATCTTGGCGCCGGCGGGCATGATGTGATCGGTGGTGATGTTGTCGCCGACCTTGAGCGAGACGGGCGCGGACAGCGCGTTCCCGAGCGGCTTTCCCTCGGGCAGCGGCTTGATGTTGGGGCCGCGTTCCACCGTCAGGTTCTCCGCGACACGCTCGTCCGCCGGCGCGATCACGCCGCGCTCGTCCACCGCAAAGGCGGCCGGCATATCGATCGCGGGGTATTCGCCGAGCGTCCGGGGATCGGTCAGATACCCCGTCAGCGCCGTCGCCGCCGCCGTTTCGGGCGAAACGAGGTAGACAAGCGCGTCCTTGGTGCCGCTCCGGCCCTCGAAATTTCGGTTGAAGGTGCGCGCCGACACGCCCGCCGATTGGGGCGACAGCCCCATGCCGATGCAGGGGCCGCAGGCGCACTCGAGAATACGCGCGCCGGAAGCGATCAGATCGTTCAGCGCGCCGCAGGCGGACAGCATGGACAGCGTCTGCCGGCTGCCCGGCGACACCGACAGGCTGACCGAATCGGCAATCGTTTTCCCCTCGAGGATCGCCGCCGCGCGCAGCATATCGCGCAATGAGGAATTGGTGCACGAGCCGATGCAGACCTGCGAAACGGCGATATCGGACAACTCGGACACGGGCTTTACGTTGTCGGGCGAATGCGGACAGGCGGCAAGCGGCACGAGCGCGCCCAGATCGATGTCGATCACGCGGTCGTACGCCGCGTCCCCGTCGCTTTCAAGCGGCGAATAATCGTCCTCCCGCCCCTGCGCGCGCAGGAACTCGCGCGTGCGTTCGTCCGAGGGGAAGATCGAGCTGGTCGCGCCCAGCTCGGCGCCCATGTTGGCGATGGTGGCGCGCTCGGGCACCGACAGCGTCCTCACGCCCTCGCCGCCCCATTCGATCACCGCGCCGACGCCGCCGCGCACGGAGAGGATACGCAGGATTTCCAGACTGACATCCTTCGCCGTCACCCACGGTTTGAGCGCGCCCGAAAGGTTGACCCTGAACATTTTCGGCATGGGAATATGGTACGCGCCGCCGCTCATCGCCACGGCGACGTCCATGCCGCCCGCGCCGAAAGCGAGCATGCCCAGCGCGCCCGCCGTGGGCGTGTGGCTGTCCGAGCCGATCAGCGTTTTGCCCGGCTTGCCGTAGCGCTCCAGATGCCACTGATGGCAGATGCCGTTGCCCGGGCGCGAGCAGTAAACGCCGTACTTGCGCGCGGCCGACCGGATGTAGCGGTGGTCGTCGGCGTTTTCAAAGCCGCACTGCAGCGTGTTGTGATCGATATAGGCGACGGATTTTTCGGTCTTCACACGTTTCACGCCGATGCGCTCGAGCGCGAGGTACGCCATCGTGCCCGTCGCGTCCTGCGTCAGCGTCTGATCGATCTTGAGCGCGATCTCCCCGCCCGTTTCCATGTCGCCGCCGACGAGATGCGACGAGATGATCTTTTGCGCCAACGTCTGTTTCACTGTTGATCTCTTCCCTTCATGATGCTGTCGCGCGCGCGCTCGACGTGCAGGATGGTGAGCGCCTCCGCTTTGTCGAGTTGCCCGGCGGCGATGGCGTCGTATATGGCGCGGTGCTCGGCGAGCGACTGCTCGGCGCGCGCGTGCGCGGTGAGCGACACGCGGCGGTACTTGAGCAGTTTGCGGTGGAGCGGTTCGAGCGTGTCGTAGAGCGTGTTGCTGCGCGAGAGCTTGTAAATGGTCTGATGAAAGCGCGTGTCGGTGTTCTTGAGGCTTTCGGCGTCGTCGCGCGAGGTGTAGAACTCCTGCAGATCGATCGTTTCGCGCAGGAGCGCCAGTCCTTTATCGTCGGCGCGCTCGGCGGCGTACCGCGCGGCGAGCCCCTCCAGCCGATAGCGGATCTCGAAGATGTCCTCCAGATCGTCCGCCGATATGCCCACGATCCGCACGCCCTTGCTGGTCAATTCGATCAGATGCTCCTGTTCGAGCCGGCGCAGCGCCTCGCGGATGGGCGTGCGGCTGACGCCGAGCATTTCGCTGAATTTGCCCTCGGTCATCACCGCGCCGCGCTCGTACCGACCCGATAGAATATCGCGCTCCAATTCCTCGAATACCTGATCGGCAATGGAAATCATTTTGTGTTCGGACATGGTTTTCTCCTTTTACATTGATCGCGCGGTTCCCTATCCGACGCGGAGCCGCGTCGGGAATCCGCGAACCTTACAACCGCGCAAGCCGCCCACCCGTCAGTTCCTCGATCTTGGTTTCAAGCTCGTGCACCGACATCGCCGCCTGCCGCCCGCTTTCAAACTGCGCGTCGATCCACTGTTTGAGCGAGAGAACCAGCGCGTCCTGCTTGCCGACCGCTTCGCCCGGCGGGAGCTGATAGTTTTCGTTGATCCAGTACGCGATGCCCGCCAGCCCCGACGTGCTCGATATCATCACCGACGCGGCGCGGTTCAAGAGCTTTTTGGTGTTGAAGATATTGTAGATTTCCTCGTCCTTGAGCAGCCCGTCGGCGTGGATGCCGGCGCGCGTGACGTTGAAATCCCTGCCCACAAAGGGCGTCATGGGCGGGATTTTGTAGCCGATCTCGCGCTTGAAATACTCGGCGATCTCGGTGACGACGGCGGGATTCATGCCGTCCAGCGAGCCGCGCAGCGAGGCGTACTCGAAAATCATCGCCTCCAGCGGGATGTTGCCCGTGCGCTCGCCGATGCCCAGCAGGGAACAGTTCACCGCGCATGCGCCGTACAGCCAGGCGGTGGCCGCATTGGCGACCGCCTTGTAGAAGTCGTTGTGTCCGTGCCATTCGAGGTATTCGCTGCGCACGTCGGAGTAATGCTGCAAGCCGTAGATAATGCCCGGCACGCTGCGCGGCAGCGCGACCTCGGGGTACGGCACGCCGTAGCCCATGGTGTCGCAGGCGCGGATGCGCACGGGAATGCCGGCGTCGCGGCTCATTTTCATCAGTTCGTTCACAAAGGGCACGACGAAGCCGTAAAAATCGGCGCGCGTGATGTCCTCCAGATGGCAGCGCGGCATGACGCCCGCCTCGAACGCCTCGGCGACGGTCTCGAGGTATTTCTTCATCGCCTGCCCGCGCGTCAGCCCCATTTTCTTGAAGATATGGTAATCGCTGCAGCTCACCAAAATGCCCGTTTCGCGGATGCCCAGATCGCGCACGAGCTTGAAATCGTTCTTGCTGGCGCGAATCCATGTCGTGATCTCGGGGAATTGCAGCCCCAGCGCCATGCATCTCTCGATCGCCTCGCGATCCTTCTGGCTGTAAATGAAAAACTCGGTCTGGCGGATGATGCCGTACGGTCCGCCCAATTTGCTCATGAGTTTGAACAGTTCCACGATCTGATCGGGCGAATAGGGATCGACCGACTGCTGCCCGTCGCGAAAGGAGGTGTCAGAAATCCAGATTTCCTCCGGCATCCCCATCGGCACGCGCCGGTGATTGAACGGCACCTTGGGCACGTTTTCATAATTGTAAATGTCGCGGTACAGGTTGGGTTCGGACACATCCTGCAGGGTGTAGCGATAGCTCTTTTGCTCCAAAAGATTGGTCTTGCTCGAAATCTCCAGCACGTCCGCCGCCTCCTTCACTGTTTTTATGTATACAATTATACAGCATCAGCCTGTCTTGTAAACCGCCCGCGCGGGGAAGTACAAAAAAAGAACGGATCATGAGATGATTATAGGAAGATAAACACGGGAAAACGGCGCGGGCGCGGGGCGCGATCCGAATGCAGAACCCGTGTCGCCGCTTTTGTTTTGTCCGCGCGTATGCTATAATATTAATCAAGCCGAAGGCTTGGCCGGGGCGGCGGACGGGATGTTCGAAAACTCGGACGCCGACAAACGTATGCTATCATGTTCAAGCGAGCCGAAGACGTGACCGGGGCGGCGGACGGCGTCCGTTCTCCGCGCGCCGACAGGCATCCATTCATCGGAATCATCGCAAAAGACCGTTGGGGAGGTCGTCATGAAACGAATCGTCGCCATCGCCTGCCTGCTCTTCGCGCTGACGCCGCTTTGCGCCGCGTCGGCGCGCGAGGGCTGCCTGTACCCCGCGCCTATCGACGGCAAATGGGGCTATATCAACGATCGCGGCGAAACCGTGATCGCGCCGCAATGGTACGACGCCCATCCTTTCCGGGGCGCGGGCTACGCCGTGGTCGTCGCCGACACGGGGAAAGGCTTTCTCGACGACAACCGGGGCATCATTGACAAACAGGGGAATTACGTGCTCGAGCCGCGCTACACGGTTTGGGCGGGCCACTGCGAGTATTTCGGCGGGCGCGACACCGGCCTCATTCGTTATGGTACCGCAGACTCGCTGACAGGCTTTTTCGACGTGACGACGGGCTTTTGCTCGGGCTTGAGATATACGGATATTTCGCTCATACAGGAGCCGGGCGAACGCCTGATCGCCGTCAGCCCGGAGGAAACGTGCCACAAGGTCGGCTTTGTCGATCGCGGGACGGGCGAGTGGGTGCTTCCGCCGATCTACGACTACAATCACGGCCTACCGACCTATTTTCATCAGGGATACGCCGTCGTTTCCTTCATCGATGACGAGGAGGAAACCGAGACATACGCCGTCATCGACGAAACGGGCGCCGTCATCGCGCCGCCCGAGGGATTCAGCGTGACCTATCAGGGCTTCAGCGAGGAGCTGGCGGCGGTTATCCACACGGAAAGCGGATTGTACGGCTATATGGACGGGACTGGCGCGCTCGTCATTCCGCCGGTTTTTTCGCAGGTATCCCCGTTTGAGCCAAACGGCACGGCGCGCGCCGAGACGGACGGAAGAGCCGTCGTGATCGACAAAGCGGGGAACATCCTTGACGACGAAGCCGTCGCCGCATTGAATATGGTGAAACGGCTGGAATTCGTATGCGTGCTCGACGGCGAAACGTACGTCGATCGCGTGATCGTCCGGGACAAAGCGGGACGGGTGCTGATTCCCGCGTCGGCGGGGTACGCTTACCATAACAGAAACTTCCATTTTATGGAAGGTACGTATTTCGTCGAAGGGTTTCAGGCGCTTTTGCACAAGGGCAAATGGGGGTATATCGACGAACGCGGCGAGCCGATCACCGAGTTTATCTATGACGACGCGTATGAATTTCATCAGGGGCTGGCGATGGTCGAACAGGACGGCAAGCGCGCCTATATCGATTACGCCGGTGAGACGGTGTGGCGGGAGCGGTAACGTCGCGGCGGCACACGCGCGCTTCGCCTGCCGGAGCGCGGCGATTTCCGTCGTCCGGGCATTGATGAATTTGGAAATATGATGTATAATGGGCGGGAACGCGCAGATCGGCGACGGGGTATCCGCGCCGGGGTTTGAGTTATATAGGAGACGGGCATGAGAACGGAATGGATGGGACGGTATCGCGAGCTTGTACGGGCGCTTGTATACAGCACGAATCTCGGGCTGCAGTTCAACGCGCCCAAGCCCAAGGGAAGCCCGAGACCGCTGACGCCGGCGCAGGAATGGCAGATTCTTGAATACATTATCGAGTTTGAGGACGACGACGAGTGCATGGCGTACATCTCCAAAAAGCTCTGCATCCCCAAAAGCTCGCTGACAAAATATACGCGGCATCTTTGCCAGATCGGCTTCGTCAGGCGCTATCAAAAGAAAAGCAACCGCAAAAACATCATCCTGAAGGCGACGCCCGAGGGAAAGGAATACTACGCCCGCGTCGTCGAGAGCAAGATGAAGCCGGTGTTCATGCCCTTCTTTGAGAAAATGGACGATATCCCGGACGAGGACCTGCTCCGCTTCATCCGCGCAATGGAATGCTACAACGAGATGCGCAGCACGCCGCCGGGCGACCGCCGCCTCGTGCCGATGGACGATTCGGCCGACGCGAATGAAAACGACCCGAACCATCCCGCTGACGCGCGGGCGATTGATTCGTGATGATGCGAAAATGATCGCGTTCTTGACGCGCATACATTCGCTTTGATAACGCGTTCTTTCTCTCCTCCTGACATAAGCGATCGCTTGATGGACGCGCGGGCGATTGATTCGTGATGATGCGAAAATGATCGCGTTCTTGACGCGCATAAATTCGTTTTATTACACGATCATCCTCTCCCTCTGACGCACAAGCGATCGCTTGGACGAGCGGGCAATCGTCTTTTTGACGCGCGCGCAATCGTCTTTTTGGCGCGCCTCCGTCCCCTCCCCTCCCCTCTCCGCGCCGGACGGCGACAAATTACGACAGAAATGTGTCAAAAAAGGTCGAATTTCGGTTGACAGAAACCAATCGTATCGCTATAATAACCGTGTACAAAAACGTGCACGGGGGAACGATATGACGCTGCACGAACATGAAAGGGGAAGGGATCTCACATGAAAGCGATCACCGGGTACCTGGGAATGGACACGCGGGAGGGATGCAAACGCTGGGTTGCCATTCTTGCCGCCGTCATCCTGCTGACGAGCTTTTTTGCGGCGCTGATTTCGTCCGACGGCGGAAAGATCAAGATCGAAAGCATTTCCATCGACGCGCGCGGCGCCGAGCTGACGGGCGATTTGTACTATCCCGCCGGAACGACGGACGAGGACAGCTATCCCGCCGTCATTCTGGCGCCGGGCGCCGGCGTCATCAAGGAAAACATGCGCGGCTTCGCCGAGGAGCTGGCGCGTCGCGGCTACGTCGTGTTCAACGTCAACCCCTACGGCAACGGCTTGAGCGAAACGCCCGTGTACAACGAAAACGACATGGGCATTAAGCAGTTCAACATCTTCGCCACGCCGCTGGGCGTGCTGGACGCCGTTCACTTCCTGCGCTCGATCGAGTTCGTGGACGACACCCGCATCGGCCTGTCCGGCCACTCGCAGGGCTCGCGCCGCGCGGGCTACGCGGCGCTGATGGACTGCGGCTACTACACCTTCAACGACATGATGATCAATCTGCTGAACGAGACCTTTGAGGTCGAGATCGCGGCGGAAGACATCGTAAAGGACGCCGACGCCGTCGCCGCCGACAAATTGACCCCCGAGGCGCTCAAGCTGTACGAAAAGATGCGGGAAGACTACCGCGTCGATTACGAGAGCATGGTGCGCTCGATCTGCCTGATCGGCAGCACCGCGCAGTTCTGCAACCCGACGGCGACCGTTCAGGTGGCGGGTCACGACGTCGTGCGCACCTGCAAGATGAACGAGTGCATCATCAACGGCACCTACGACTACGGCTACAAATCCTTCAACAACGACGCGAAAACCAAGGAATCTTGGTACGTTCCCGCCGATCAGGACATCGTGAACGAGGGCTACTACGCGCTCAACGACGTCGAGGGCACCAGCGAATTGATCGGCGCCTTCCGCAAGGACACCATCCTCAACAACGACGCGCTCAAGCAGGCGATCGCCGATCGCAGCCTGCGCATCGTGATGCTGACGGGCGAAACGCACTCCAAGAACTTCTTCTCCAGCCAGACCACGGCGCGCGTCGTGGACTACTTCAACCAGACGCTGAACAATCACCCCGACGTCGTATCGACGGGCTCGGGCGAGATCGTCTTTGTGTTCCGCGAATTGCTGAACGCGATCGCCATGTTCGCCATGATCGGGCTGATGGTTCCGCTCATCAAGCTGTTCCTGCTGGATAAGCGGTACGCCGGGATCGCCGACCGCGCGACCTACGACACCACCGCCGTCAAGCCCGCCGCGTATGTGCGCTGGATCATTCTCGCCCTGACGGTCGTGTTCGGCTTCATCGCCATCTACAACACCTGCAACGGTAAAAACCTGTTCAAGTTTTCTGCCAATTTGAGCTATCCCCTGATGATCACCGCGTGGACGACGGTGCAATTGCTGGCGTGGCTGGCGCTGTCGGCGCTGGCGCTGCTGGTGATCTACCTCGCCCTGACGCGCGGCTTCAAGGATTTCCTCGGCTTCATCAAGAACAACATCATGATCGGCGTCAAGAACATCCTGCGCACGCTCGTGATCGCCGGCGCGTTCATCTTCACCGCGTACCTGATGCTCACCGCCGCCGAGTATCTCTTCCAGCAGGACTTCCGCTGGTGGATGACGGCGTACGCCGAGCTCAAGGCGAATCACTGGCTGTACGTGTTCAACTACGCCGTGCTGATGCTGCCCTTCTTCCTGATCATCTCCTGCGGCGTCAACTACATTTCCGACAAGACCATCCTTGTCAAGCGCGCCGCGGCCGATACCGCGCTGACCGTCGTCGCCAACAGCCTGGGCCTGTGGCTGTGCTGCTTCGTCAGCTACGCCATGGCGTACTGGGGCATTAAGACCGACGGGCTGTTCGCCAGCTTCATCCTGACCTACGGCGCCATGGTCACCGTGCCGATCAACGTGTTCGTGCTGCGCAAGAGCTATCAGCAGACCAAGAGCGTCTGGACCGGCGTCATTATCTGCAGCATCCTGACGGCATGGCTGCTGGTCAGCACGTCGGGCATGAACGGCTCCTACATCCCGCAGAGCTGGTTGAGCATCTTCCTGGGCAGGTAATCGCCGCCGGAAACTGCGGAAACCAAGAGAGAAATCGGGAGGCGTCCAATCGGACGCCTCCCTCTGCGTGTCGACAAACCCGGTCGTTCCTCCCGGGGATGCAATGAAGGGGCGGAGCTCCTTCATTTCTCATCCGAAACCAGCGACATGCGCGGTGGTTTCGGAACGATTTTCCGCAGAAAATCGGTTCCTTACGCGTTTTTCCGACCGCGCGGCAAAGCCGCGCAGGAAAAACGTGCAGACCGCAAAAATGAAAGATTCATTTTTGCGGAGGGTGTCGACTTTGTCGACACCCAAGAGGCGTCCAATCGGACGCCTCTCTTTCCTGCGCGGATCGCATGTTCGTCCATTCGTCGATCCGGGCACACAAAACCGCCGCGCTCCGTTTGCGGGAACGCGGCGGTTTGTTTGCCGATGACTTCAGCGCGATCAGAACTTGAGGCTGTTGAGCCGGATCGCCGGGCCCATCGTGCTGCTCATGTAAAGCGAGCGGATGTAGGTGCCCTTGGCGGTGGCGGGCTTCGCCTTGAGAACGGCGTCCATGAGCGCGTTCAGGTTGGCGAGCAGCTTGTCGGCGTCGAAGGAAGCCTTGCCGATGGGGCAGTGCACGATGGCGGTCTTGTCCACGCGGTACTCGACCTTACCGGCTTTGATCTCACCGATAGCGCGCGTCAGATCCATCGTGACCGTGCCGGACTTGGGGTTCGGCATGAGGCCCTTGGGGCCGAGCAGACGAGCGATGCGGCCGATGGTGCCCATCATGTCGGGCGTGGCGACGCAGACGTCGAACCCGAACCAGTTTTCGGACTGGATTTTCGCCACCAGATCGGCGTCGCCGACGAAATCGGCGCCCGCGTCGAGCGCTTCCTTGGCCTTGTCGCCCTTGGCGAAGACCAGCACGCGCACCTTTTTGCCGGTGCCGTTGGGCAGCACGACGGTGCCGCGTACCTGCTGATCGGCATGGCGCGGATCGATGCCCAGACGGATGGAAAGCTCGATCGTTTCGTCGAACTTCGCCTTGGCGGTCTGCTTGACGATGTCGATCGCCTCCGCCGGGTCGTAGAGCTTGGTGTTCTCGACGAGCTTTTTGCTGTCGACATATTTCTTGCCGTGTTTCATCTTTCAATTCCTCCCTGTGGTATTAGCGGCGCAATGTCCTCCCACAAATTATGGCTTACTCGTCGGCGACCGTGACGCCCATGCTGCGGGCAGTGCCCTTGACCATGCTCATCGCGGCCTCGATGGAGGCGGCGTTGAGATCGGGCATTTTGGCGGCGGCGATTTCACGCACCTGCGCCTGCGAGAGCTGGCCGACCTTGTCCTTGTTGGGACGGCCGCTCGCCGATTCCAGACCCAGCGCCTTTTTGATGAGCACGGGGGCGGGAGGCGTTTTGGTGATGAAGGTGAAGGAACGGTCGGAAAAGACCGTGATGACGACAGGAATGATCAGGCCTTCCTGCTTGGCGGTGCGGGCGTTGAATTCCTTGCAGAAGCCGGGAATGTTCACGCCGTGCTGACCCAGCGCCGGGCCGATCGGGGGCGCGGGCGTCGCCTTGGCGGCGGGCACCTGCAGTTTGATGAGCGCGGTAATCTTCTTTGCCATGATGGATGGCACCTCCTCAACAATTGTGGTGATGGCGGCACGGATGCCTCCGCGCCTCCCACGGGTAACGGGTTAGGCTTCCGCTTTTTCCACCTGATCCAGATCGACCTCGATCTGCATCTCGCGGCCCAGGAACATCTTGACCTTAACGCGCAGTTTCTGGCGGATGGCGTCGATTTCCTCCACCATGCCGGTGAAGTTTTCGAGCGGGCCGGACAGAATGCGCACCTCGTCGCCGACGCTGATCTTGAGATCAAGCTGATGCGAGGAAGAATCAAGCATACGGTTCAGCTCGTCCTGGCTGAGCGGAATGGGCTTGCTTTCGGGGCCGACAAAGCCCGTGACGCCGCGCGTGTTGCGCACGACATACCAGCTTTCGTTGGTAATGATCATGTGAACGAGCACATACCCCGGAAAGGTTTTGTGCAGCGACGTGACGCGCTTGCCGTTCTTGATTTCGACAACCTCTTCGGTGGGCACGACGACCTCGGTGATCAGGGACTGCATGCCGTTATTTTCCACCGCTTTTTCAAGGTTGTCCTTGACCTTGTTCTCGTACCCGGAATAGGTATGCACAACATACCATTCCAGCGTTCCCGGCCTGTCTTCGGACATATCGGTTTCTCCTTATAGGTTGACGAACAGCTGGATCAACTTGCCCGAACCCATGTCCAGCAGACCGATCACAACGGCCATGAACCCCATGAACGCGAGCACGATCAGGGTGGACTTGAGCCAATCCTGCCGGGTCGGCCACGTCACCTTTTTCATTTCGTGCCAGGTGTTCTTGAACGGACGCGCGATCGCCGACGGGAGCCGTTTGAAGAAGCCGATCACCTTGGTGAAGAAACCCTTCTTCTCTTCCTTGACAGCGGTCTTTTCATCTGCCATGTGAGTCACATCCTTCGCTATTAGTCGGGCGCCTGACGAAATTACTTCGTCTCGCGGTGCAAGGTGTGCTTCTTGCAGAAGCGGCAATACTTGCTCAACTCGATGCGGTCGGGCGTGTTCTTCTTGTTCTTTTTCTTGTTATAATTGCGCTGCTTGCACTCGCTGCAGGCCAGCACGATGTTCTGCCGCGCTTCCTTGGCTGCCATGTGGCAAACACCTCTTTCCTAAGTCTTGGGTCGCGCCTTACTCGACCGTGCGAACGACGGCGCCGGCGCCGACGGTATGGCCGCCCTCGCGAATGGCGAAGCGGAGGCCGGGCTCGATGGCGATGGGGGTGATCAGTTCGACTTCCATCTCGACGTTGTCGCCCGGGATGACCATTTCAATGCCCTCGGGCAGCTTGATCGAGCCGGTCACGTCGGTCGTGCGGAAGTAGAACTGCGGACGGTAGCCGTTGAAGAACGGCGTGTGGCGCC
>CAYWOS010000004.1:19204-111806 GCA_964459985.1 uncultured Oscillospiraceae bacterium | reverse complement strand
CCGTGCGCGACAGCGAGTACGCCGACATGCACATCGCCGAGGGCGACATCATCGGCCTGCACAACGGCAAGATCGAAATGCGCGCCGATAATGCGCACGACGTCGCGCTCAAGCTGTGCGAAGCCATCGTCACGCCGGAGGACGGCCTGATCACCGTGTATTACGGCGCCGACACCCGCGAGGAAGACGCCGGGGCGCTGGGCGCCGAGATCGAGGAGATGTTCCCCGATTGCGACGTCGAGGTGCATTTCGGCGGTCAGCCGCTTTACTACTACATCATCGCGGTCGAGTGATTAGCCGGGACTGCCGAGCGCGACAGTCCCCTTTATTTGTCCCGTCGGTTCCGCGCCGCGCCCGTACTACGCGCCCCGAGGAGTGAAAGCATGAGCGACTACATCATCGAAATGCTACATATCACCAAGACGTTCCCCGGCGTGATCGCCAACGACGATATTTCGCTGCGCCTGAAAAAGGGCGAGATCCACGCGCTGCTGGGCGAGAACGGCGCGGGAAAGAGCACGCTGATGAGCGTGCTCTTCGGCCTGTATCAGCCCGACGGCGGCGAGATCAGGCTGGACGGCAAGCCCGTGCAGATCAGGAACCCGGGCGACGCCAACGCCCTGCACATCGGCATGGTGCACCAGCATTTCAAGCTGGTCGAGGTGTTCACCGTCCTTGACAACATCATTCTGGGCGCGGAAAGCGTCAAAAACGGCTTTCTCCAGAAAAAAGAAGCGCGCGACCGCGTGATCGCCATCAGCGAAAAATACGGCCTGCGCGTCGATCCCGACGCGAAAATCGAGGATATATCGGTCGGGATGCAGCAGCGCGTCGAGATCCTCAAAATGCTGTACCGCGACAACGATATCCTGATTTTCGACGAGCCGACCGCCGTGCTCACGCCGCAGGAAATCGACGAGCTGATGCACATCATGCGCAATTTTGCCGCCGAGGGCAAATCCATCCTGTTCATCACGCACAAGCTCAACGAGATCATGGCGGTCGCCGATCGCTGCACCGTGCTGCGCAAGGGCAAGTATGTCGGCACGGTGGATATCGCGGACACCACCAAGGAAGAGCTTTCGCGCATGATGGTGGGGCACGAGGTCGATTTCACCGTGAAAAAGGCCGAAACGCGCATCGGCGGCGTGGTGCTGGAGGTTCGCGGCGTGTCCGTGCCCTCGCAGCGCCGCAAAAAGGACGCCGTGCGCGACGTATCCTTCGAGGTCTGCGAGGGCGAGATCGTCTGCATCGCCGGCATCGAGGGCAACGGGCAGACCGAGTTTGTCTCGGCGCTGACGGGGCTTGAAAAGATCACGGCGGGGCATATCAAGCTGTGCGGGCACGATATCACGGGCGACACCATCCGCCGCCGCGCCGTCACGGGCATGAGCCACATCCCCGAGGACAGGCACAAGCACGGGCTGGTGCTCGATTTCTCGCTCGAGGAAAACCTCGTATTGCAGCGCTACTGGCAGCCCGCCTTCCGCGACGGTCCCTTCATCCGCAAGGGCGAGGTGCGCAAGTACGCCGACGGTCTGATCGAGAAATACGATATCCGAAGCGGCCAGGGCGCCGTGACCGCCGCGCGCGCGATGTCGGGCGGGAACCAGCAAAAGGCGATCGTCGCCCGCGAGATCGACCGCGGCGCCGCGCTGCTGGTCGCCGTGCAGCCCACGCGCGGACTGGACGTGGGCGCCATCGAGTACATCCATAAACAGATCGTTTCGGTGCGCGACGCGCACAAGGCGGTGCTGCTGGTATCGCTCGAGCTGGACGAGATCATGAATCTCTCCGACCGCATCCTCGTCATGTACGAGGGCGAAATCGTGGGCGAGTTTGATCCCAAGTATACCACGGTGCAGGAATTGGGGCTGTATATGGCGGGCGCGCGGCGGCAGAACAAATACCTGCGCCCCGGAGAGGAGGCGATCCTGTGAACAAAAGAGGCGTCAACAGCTTCCTCGCGTCGCTCATATCCATCGTGGCGGGGCTTATCGTCGGGTTTCTTCTGCTGATCGCGTTTAATTCGCCCAAGGCGCTGTACGGCCTGCGCGTAATCCTGACGACGGGCTTCAGCAAAGTGGACCGCATCGGCAAGGTGCTGTACACCGCCGCTCCGCTCATCATGACGGGGCTGTCGGTCGGCTTCGCGTTCAAGACGGGACTGTTCAATATCGGCGCGAGCGGCCAGTACACCGTCGGCACCTTCTTCGCGCTGCTGGGCGCCATCGCCTTCCGCCTGCCGTGGTGGGCGTGCATACTGCTGGCCATGCTGGGCGGCGCGCTCTGGGGCGCGATTCCGGGCATATTCAAAGCGCTGTTCAACGTCAACGAGGTCATTACCTCGATCATGTTCAACTGGATCGGGCTGTACGCCGTCAATCTGGCGATCAACAACATCCCCGTCATGCTCGCCTCCTCCTGGGGCGCGGCGAACAAGGACCGCACGGCGGCGCTCAGCAGCGCCAACCCCGACGCCATATTGCCCAAGATCGGTTTGGACGAGCTGTTCAACTCGCGCTTCATCAACATCGGCTTCCTGATCGCCGTGCTGTTCGCCGTGATCTTGTGGATCATTCTGTCCAAAACGACGTTCGGCTACGAGCTCAAGGCGTGCGGCTACAACCGCCACGCCAGCCTGTACGCCGGCATCAACGCCAAGCGCTCGATCATCCTGTCAATGACCGTCGCGGGCGCGATGGCGGGCATCGGCGGCGCGATCTTTTACTTGAGCGGCACGGCGCAGTTCACGCTGGACAAAGCGCTGCTCGGCATGGGCTTCAACGGCATTCCCGTCGCGCTGCTCGCCTCCTCCAACCCCTTGGGGACCATCTTAAGCGCGCTGTTTATCTCCTATATTCAGGTCGGCGGCGATTCCATGCAGCCCGAGTTCAATAAGGAAATCATCGATATCATCATCGCCGTCATCATCTACCTGAGCGCCTTCTCCATGCTGGTGCGCGAGGTGCTCGCGCGGCTCGGCGGGAGACGCGAAAGGAAACAAAAGGAGGCTGATCGCGCGTGACGTGGGAAAGCTTCGCCGATATTCTCAACGCGACCGTGCTGTTCGCCGTGCCGCTGATGCTGGTCGGGCTGGGCGGCATGTTCTCGGAACGCTCGGGCGTCATCAACATCGCGCTGGAGGGCATCATGATCGTCGGCGCGCTGATGGGCTGCCTGTTCCTGTCCACGATCAATACGGGCTATTCCGCCGTCACGCAGGTCATCAGGCGCGGACTGCGCGCCACGCCCGACGCCGCGCCGCAGGCGCTGATCGACGCCGCGCTCGCGGCGGGCAAACTGACGCAGGGGAACATTGATTTCTACCGCTTTGCCGATACCATGCCGCAGGTCGCCATGCTGTGCGCCGTCCTGATCTCGGCGCTCGCGGGCGGCGCGTTCTCCCTGCTGCTCGCCTTCGCCTCCATCAACCTCAAGGCCGATCAGACCATCGGCGGCACGGCGCTCAACATGCTCGCGCCCGCCTTCGCCATCGTGCTGACATGGGCGGTTCAGGGGCAGGGCCAGACCACCATACTGATCCCGACATGGGCGCGCATTGTGGGCAACACGGACAATTTCCTCGGGCGCGCGGTGTTCAAGGCGTTCTATCTGACCACGCCCATCGCGCTGCTGCTCCTGCTTGCCGCCATTGTCCTGCTGTACAAAACGCGTCTGGGGCTGCGCCTGCGCGCGTGCGGCGAGCATCCGCAGGCGGCCGACAGCGTGGGCGTCAACGTGTACAGGATGCGTTATACCGGCGTGGTTTTCTCAGGCATACTGGGCGGCATCGGCGGACTGTCCTTCACGCTCGCCGCCGGGAGCGGCTTCCAGAGCAGCGTGGCGGGCTTCGGCTTCCTCGCCCTCGCCGTCATGATCTTCGGCAACTGGAAACCCGTCAATATCCTGTTCGCCGCGCTGTTCTTCGCGCTGTTCAAGGTCATCAGCGCGTACTCCGGCTCCATCCCCTTCCTGCCAAAGTTCGAGGGCGTCCGCGCCAGCGAAAATATCTATCTGATGCTGCCCTACATCGTCACCATGATCGTGCTCGTGCTCACGGGCAAGCGCACCCGCGCGCCCAAAGCGGAGGGCATTCCGTACGACAAGGGCGCGCGATAGAACGGTTTTTCGACAAGCCGTCGGGGCCGCGCGGAAACGCGCGCCCCGTTTTCGTATAGCCGCGGCGTTTCGGCGGAATGATTCATGCCGTGCGGACGCCCGCCGCCGGCGCGAAACACGACAATCGTATGCGCCGCATTTGCAATCAGGCACAAGATATTGTATAATGTCATGGAAAACCATGGGTTTTCCGGGTCGGCGGGCGGCATCCGTTTCCGCGCGCCGACAAACTGATGTTTGGGCGGAATCACGTATTCATCCCCGTTTCGGAGAGGTGTTGACATGGCTCAAAACTACGACGCCGGGAGCATTAAGGTACTCGAAGGGCTGGACGCCGTCAGAATGCGTCCCGGCATGTATATCGGTTCGACCGGCTCGCGCGGACTGCATCATTTGCTGTGGGAAATCGTCGACAACGCCGTCGACGAGGCGATGGGCGGCTATGCCACCGCCGTCGAGGTGACGCTGCACAAGGACGGCTCGGCGAGCGTGTGGGACAACGGGCGCGGCGTGCCGTGCGATCCGCATCCCACGCTGGGGATTCCGGGGCTGGAGGTCATCTACACGCGGCTGCACGCCGGCGGCAAGTTCGGCGACCAGAACTACGCGTACTCGGGCGGTCTGCACGGCGTGGGCGCCAGCGTGGTCAACGCGCTGTCCAAATGGATGACGGTCGATTCCTTCCGCGACTGGACACACTACGCCATGCGCTTTGAAAACGTATACGACAAAAAAGAAAAGAAATGGCTGCCCGGGCATCCGGTCGGCGGGCTGCAAAAGCTCGGCAACACGCGCAAGCGCGGCACGCTCGTGCGCTTTCTGCCCGACGACACGGTGTTTGAGGAAACGTCCTTCAACGGCGATACCGTGCGCCGCCGCCTGCGCGAGCTGGCGTATTTGAACAAGGGGCTGCAAATCACCTTCAACGACGAACGCGTACAGGGCGGCGAGCACGAGTATTGCTTCGCCGGCGGCATCGCCGATTATGTATCCTACCTCAACCGCGACAAAACGCCGCTTCACGAATCCCCCGTCTGTCTGGAGGGCAAAAAGGACGGCACGCTGTGCTCCGTCGCGTTTCAGTACACCGACGGCTTCACCGAATCGGTGTTTTCCTACGTCAACAACATCCCCACTTCCGAGGGCGGCACGCACGAAATGGGCTTCCGCACGGCGATGACCAAGGTGATGAACGACTGCGCGCGGCGCGTGGGCGCGCTCAAGGAAAAGGACAACAACCTATCCGGCGAGGATTTCCGCGAGGGCATGACGGCGGTGCTCACCGTGATGGTCAAGAACCCGCAGTTCGAGGGGCAGACGAAGGGAAGGCTGGGCAACACCGAGGTGCGCCCCGCCGTCGAAGCGATCATCGGGCAAAAGCTCGCCGAATTCTTCGAGGATCTCAAAAACCAGGAGCTGATGCTCAAGATCATCGAGAAAGCCGTCAAATCGGCGCGCGTGCGCGAGGCGACGCGTAAGGCGCGCGACGTGGCGCGGGCGAAAAACCAGCTCGAGGCCGCGCCGCTTGTCGGCAAGCTGTCCGCCTGCACCGGGCGCAAGGCGGTCGAGAACGAATTGTTCATCGTCGAGGGCGACAGCGCCGGCGGCAGCGCCAAGCAAGGGCGCGACCGGCGGTTTCAGGCCATCCTGCCCCTTCGCGGCAAGCCGCTCAACGCCGAAAAAAAGCGTCTGGATCAGGTGCTCGCCAACGAGGAGTTCCGCTCGATCATCACGGCGCTGGGCACGAGCATCGGCGAGGATTTCGACGTCACGCTGCTCAAATATTACAAGGTCATCATCCTCTCCGACGCCGATCAGGACGGCGCGCACATCCGCGCCATCCTGCTCACCTTCTTCTACCGCTACATGCGCGATCTGGTGACGAGCGGGCACGTATATATCGGGATGCCGCCGCTCTACGCCGTCAAAAAGCAGGGGAGTATCCAGTACGCCTACGACGACAAGGCGCTCAAGACGCTGGTTTCGCAGGCGGGGCGCGGGTATACCATCCAGCGCTACAAAGGCCTTGGCGAAATGAATCCCGAGCAGCTCTGGGAGACGACCATGAACCCGCAGAACCGCAAGCTCCTGCAGGTCACGGTCGAGGACGCCGCCGAAGCCGACAGCATTATCACCGTCCTGATGGGCGACAAGGTCGAGCCGAGGCGCGATTACATCACCGAGCACGCCGAGTTCAACCGCGTCGACCGCTTCGCCGAGCATCAGAAGCATATCCCCATTCCCGATACGGAGGAAGCGCAGAATGGCTAAACAAATCCCCGCGCCGCTGACGCCGGATATCGTGCAGTCCCCGCTTGAGGAGGTCATGCACAATTCCATGATGCCCTACGCCGAGTACGTCATATTGGAGCGCGCCATTCCGCGCGTCGAGGACGGCCTGAAGCCCGTGCAGCGGCGCATTCTGTTCACCATGCAGGAATTGGGACTGACGCCCGACAAGCCGCACCGCAAGTGCGCGCGCATCGTGGGCGACTGCCTGGGCAAATACCATCCGCACGGCGACACCTCGGTTTACGACGCGCTCACGCGCATGGCGCAGCCCTATTCGCTGCGCGGCGTGATGGTGGACGGCCACGGCAATTTCGGCTCGATCGACGGCGACAGCGCCGCCGCCATGCGATACACCGAGGCGCGCATGGCGCCGCTCGCGCTGCAAATGCTGCGCGATATCGACAAGGATACCGTGCCCTTCCGCCTGAACTTCGACGACACCCTGAAGGAACCCGACCTGCTGCCCGCGCGCTTCCCGAACCTGCTGGTCAACGGCGCGTCCGGCATCGCGGTCGGGCTGGCGACCAGCATTCCGCCGCACAACCTGCGCGAGACGATCGACGCCGTCTGCCTGCAGATCGACAATCCCGACGTGACGCTCGATCAGCTCATGAAAGCGCTGCCCGCGCCCGATTTCCCCACGGGCGGCGTGCTGCTGGACACGCCCGAGATCCGCGCCGCGTACGAAACGGGACGCGGCAAGCTCACGCTGCGCGCGCGCGTGTCCGTCGAGCCGGGCAGCGCCGGCCGCACGCTTTTGTGCGTCACCGAAATCCCCTACGGCGTATCCAAGGCGCAGATGCTCGAAAAGATCCTGAAATTATCCGAGGAGAAAAAGGCGCAGCTCGGCTGCATCTACGATATCCGCGACGAATCGGACCGCACGGGCATGCGCGCCGTGATCGAGCTGCGCAAGGAAGCCGATCCGCAAAAGGTGCTCGCTTTCCTGTACAAGTACAGCAATTTGCAGGTGACCTTCGGCGTCAACCTCGTCGCCGTATGCGAGGGCAAGCCCATGCAGATGGGGCTGAAAACGGTCATCGGACACTTCATCCGCTATCAGAAAGAGGTGCTCACGCGCCGCACGAAATACGAGCTGGATCAGGCGAAGGCGCGCGCGCACATATTGGAAGGCCTGATCCGCGCCGTCGATTGTCTCGACGAGATTATCCGCCTGATCCGCGCCAGCAAGAACGGCCGGGAAGCCAAGGAACGATTGATCGCGGCGTTTGATTTTACCGAGATTCAGGCGCAGGCCATTCTCGATCTGCGCCTGCAGCGCCTCACGGGGCTTGAGATCTTGGCGCTGCGCAGGGAATACGACGAACTCAAGGCGCTGATGATCCGTCTGGAGGGCATTCTCGCCAGCGAGAAAAAGCTATTGAACCTGCTCAAAACGGAGATCCGCGAGATCGCCGCGCAGTACGGCGACGACCGCCGCACGACGCTCGCGCGCGAAGAAAAGGAAATCGTCGAAACGCTCGCCGCCGAGGAAGTCATCCCCGAGGACGCCGTGGTGGTGTTCTCGCGCGAAGGCCGCCTGCGCCGGATGCCGCCGCGGACGTACGATAAACTGGAAACGCCCGAATCGGCCGCCGAACGCGCGCGGTTCACCTTCGCGGCGCAGACCGATCACACGCTCATGATCTTCACGAACAAGGGCAACTGCTATCAGCTGTCGGTCGGTTCGCTCGCCGAATCGACAAAGCCGCGCGACCGCGGGACGGCGCTGACCGGCCTGCTCGCGGGGCTGGAGACGGGCGAAACCTGCGCGTCCATGCTGTGCGTCGCGCCGGGCGCGCTGAAAAGCCTGCCGCCGCTCGTGTTCTTTACCAAAAAGGGCGCCGTCAAGCGCACCAAGGCGGAGGAGTACGACATCCGCCGCGCCAAGTTCGCCGCCGCCTCGCTCAAGGACGGCGACGAAATCCTGTCGGTCGCGGCGGTCGATCCGCAGAGCGATCTGCTGCTGATCTCGCGCGGGGGCATGTGCATCCGCTTTGCGATGAACGCCGTGCCCGAAACGGGGCGCGTCAGCGCCGGCGTGCGCGGCATGAAGCTGGACGAAACGGACGAAATCCTGTTCGCGTCGCCGCTTGACAACGCCGATCAAATTATCTTGTTCACCGAGCGCGGCTACGGCAAGCGCGTGGTGGGCGCGATGTTCGATTGTCAGGGGCGCGCCGGCAAGGGCGTCAAATGCGTGTCCTTCAACAAATCGGGCACGACGGGCAGCTGCGTCGCCGGCGCGGCGCGCGTCACCGCCTCGCGCGAATTGTACGTTCTCCAGCGCGAGGGCGGCGTCACGCCGGTACCGTCCGATTCGCTGGTCTGTCAGGACTTGGCGGACAAAGGAAAACCCGTCGTTTCGGCGATCCTGGACGACGTGGTGACCGATATATTCTGATTTTCGGAGGCGGACACATGGCGATTTTCAGACAGGCGGCGTTCATCGACGCCGACAAAATGCTCAAGGGCGGTCTGCACGCCCACACAACGCGCTCGGACGGCAAGCTCGCGCCCGAGGAAGCCATCCGGCAGTACGCGGCGAACGGCTATGATTTCCTCGCGCTCACCGATCACAGGCTCTATAACTATACGAATTACGCGCCCGAAACGGGGCTGCTCATCCTCCCGGGCATGGAAATGGATCGCTCGCTGACCTCCGGCATGGGGCATTGCTTCCACACCGTCGTGCTCGGCCCCGAAAAGGCGGCGGGCAACGGCTACGCGCAGGACGAGCGCTTCGCGCCCGGCGTTGTGAGCGATCAGAGGGAGTATCAGCCGCTCATCGATTCCTTCCGCGCGAACAACAATCTGGTGATCTACTGCCATCCCGACTGGAGCCGCACGCCGGCGCGCAGTTTTGATCAGTTGTACGGCTACTTCGCGATGGAAATCTGGAATTCGGGCTGCGCGTGCGCGAACGACATGGACACCGACAACGGAAACGTATGGGACGAACTGCTCATGCAGGGCAAGCGCGTGGGCGCGGTGGCGACCGACGACGGGCACTGCGCCGAGCATAACTGCTTAGGCTGGGTCCGGGTCAACGCCGAGAAGAACGCGGCGAGCATTCTGGACGCGCTCGAAAATCAGCGCTACTACGCTTCCTGCGGTCCCGAAATCTATGATTTCCGCATCGAGGACGGCGTCGCCAAGGTCGATTGCTCGCCCTGCCGCTTCATCAATTTCCTGTACGGCCGCTCGCCCTCGCGCCAGTTCCGCGAAGGAAGCGGGCTGATCACGCACGCCGAGTTCGCCGTGCCCGCGCATGATCGCTATCTGCGCGCCGTCGTCATGGACGACACGGGCAGAAAGGCGTGGACGAACCCGATTTTCATTCATTCGTAAACGATTCAAAAAACCGCCTCGTCATTCGGCGGGGGCGGCAGTTTGTTGAAACCCCGTCGTTCCACCCGGGGATGCAATGAAGGGGCCGCGGCCCCTTCATTTCTCATCCGAAACCAGCGACATGCGCGGTGGTTTCGGAACGATTTTCCGCAGAAAATCGGTTCCTTACGCGTTTTTCCGGCCGCGCGGCAAAGCCGCGCAGGAAAAACGTGCAAACCGCAAAAATGAAAGCTTCATTTTTGCGGTGGGTGTCGACTTTGTCGACACCCTGCCGCCTCCGTCATTCGGCGGGGGCGGTTTTGTCGTTCGCGTGAAATTTGCACAACTCCCTGATCGGGCAGCTTTCGCACGCGGGCTTTCGCGCATGGCAGACGCGGCGGCCGTGGAAAATCAGCCAGTGGTGCGCGTCGCTCCAGTCCTTTTTCGGGATGGCGCGCATGAGCTGCTTCTCGGTCTTTTCGACATCCTTGGCGTTCGCCAGCCCCAATCGGTTGGCGACGCGGAACACGTGCGTGTCCACGGCGATGGCGGGCACACGGAAGGCGTTGGATAATACGACGTTCGCCGTCTTGCGCCCGACGCCGGGCAGCGCCGTCAGTTCCTCCATCGTGCCGGGCACGTCTCCGCCGTGCTTTTCCGCGATGATTTTGCAGGCGTTCACGATGTTGACCGCCTTGGATTTGAACCCGCAGCTTTTGACGTAAGGGAACAATTCGTCGGCCGTCGCGTCCGCCATCGCCCGCGCGTCGGGGAAATCGCGGAACACGGCAGGCGTTACCTTGTTGACCTGCCTGTCGGTGCACTGCGCCGAGAGCATGGTCGCCACCAGCGTTTCATAGGGGTTTGAAAAATTCAGCTCCGGCCGCGCGTCGGGATAGGCTTCCTTGAGCGCGCGCAGGATTGCTCTTTTGTCGATGTTCATTTATTTGATCGCCTGTTCAAGCGTCTTGCGGTAGCGCGTCAGAAGCAAAAGCACCAGCACGTACACGGGATAGGCGATCGCGTTGACCGTCAGGCGCGTGACGATGTACTGGCTTGTGCGCGCGTAACCCATGACGTACGCCCACAGCGTGTTCAGCCCGGCGAAGCAGATAAGCGAAACCAGCGCCTGCGCGATCGCCGCGCGGCCCCATTTCGCGTCCTTTTTGTACAACAGCAGCCCGTAAAACAGCCCGGTGAGCAGCGCCGTCAGCGTGTAACCGAAAAAGAAATCGCCGCTTGAAAAGATCAGCGCGCCGAGAATATCGGCGATCACCGCGACGATCATCGCGGGAACTGCGCCGAACAGCATCCCGGCGACGGCGATGGGCACAAAGCCGAAGGACAGCTCGAGCACCTTGGGAATAATCGGGAATTTGAGCAGCTCCGCCATCACCACATTGAGCGCCACCAGCATCGCCAGCGCCGTCAAATCCTTTGTCCGCAGCTTCCCGATGCGCATACGCATCCCTCCCTTCACCGCGTTATTGTAACAACAAGCGGCATAAATTGCAAGGCGTATCTTGCGCCGGGTATACGGATCGGCCGACGGCTTGACGCTTGACAGATCGAAGCGACGGCCATAGCCCGCGGCGATCTCTCTTCATCGTACGCCGCCGACGCGTCCGTTCTGTCGCTGCCTATCATCTCGTCGATACGGCATCCGGCGTCCCGCCTTTCGGGAAGGCGTATATAGTCCGAAACGGCTGCGAAGCGGGCTTCCGAAAAGGCGGCTGACGACACCCTCCGCAAAAATGAAGCTTTCATTTTTGCGGTTTGCACGTTTTTCCTGCGCGGCTTTGCCGCGCGGTCGGAAAAACGCGTAAGGAACCGATTTTCTGCGGAAAATCGTTCCGAAACCACCGCGCATGTCGCTGGTTTCGGATAAGAAACGAAGGGGCTCCGCCCCTTCGTTGCATCCCCGGGAGGAACGACCGGGTTTGTCGACAAGCAGAGCGTCCCGCAAAGCGGGACGCTCAAGGGCAGAAAAGCACGCGTCCAAACGAAAGCATGCTCGCAATTTCAGCGATCAGCGCGATTGATTATCTGCCGGGTTTACTTCTCGGCCTCGGCGACATCCTGCTCCGGCGAGCCGAAACCCATCACCGCTTTTGCCAATCCGTTCCCGTAACGACGCATCATCAGGAACGTGACGTCGACGGTGAATTCAACGTCGCTCAACGTCGGGATTTGCCCGGCGCAACGCAGGAAGTTCCTGTAGCGTATCTCGCCATCCGAGTAATCGAATTCAAAGCTGCCGGCTTTCAAGCCGTAATTGGCGCGGGTGATGTACTCTACCGTGTTCGCGTAATCTTCAGGAGAGGCTTTGAGCGGGCAAACGGCCAGCACGACAATGCCGTTCTCCTCCGGGTCAATGATGAGCTGACAGCTGCCGAGCTTGCAATCGATATTCATGCCCATCGTGACGAACTGGGACCCATCATTATGATCGTTCAGTTTATAGTGCCAGTTCTGAGAATCGAAATACTCGATTAACCGGTTCAGAAGCTCCTGCCGATGTGTCATGGGCGATCCCTCCTCCAACATATTGAGACGGCACGATTCCGTCAAGCTGTGATTTCCCATTTCCACACGCGCCTTCAGATCTCCTGCAAACTGCCAAAATAATGGAAAACCATCCCGGGATGCTTCATCCCGTCATTCCTCGCGCGGCAAATGCGTCTGCCGGACCAAAAATCACGCAGTATATTCGATGCCGCTTTCACCGCTTATCCGCCGACGCCGGCCGAGATTTCAGCGCAGACGGCGCGCGGGAAACACGGCGGCTTGTCGCGGACAGCGACGGAGGAGAGTCTATCGACGGCAGGCATAACGGTTGGGGCTGACTGACGCGGCATGGCTCGCCAACGTCTGCCGACCGCCGTGCCGTTCATGTCGTTATGCGTTTCCCTCAAAGATATGTTCGCATTTTCTGCATAAAGTGGTATAATTCCCTATATTGGATGCCTATACGGTTATCCGTTGTATGCCGTACCTCCGCAAAGCGAAAAACGACTGCACGCGCGAATCGCCGTCGGCCGAAAGCTCCCCTCCCCCAATCCGCGAACAGGAGACGATCCATATGAAAGCAAAACATTCGCTCATTCTCCTGCTGTGCCTGTGCACGGCGCTTACCCTGCTGCCCGCGACGGGACTGGCGGCGG
Source organism: uncultured Oscillospiraceae bacterium (assembly GCA_964459985.1). GTDB lineage: Bacteria > Bacillota > Clostridia > Christensenellales > Aristaeellaceae > CAYWOS01. The sequence continues at coordinate 98,898 of CAYWOS010000004.1, read as the reverse complement.
AGCCGGCAGAAATATGGGTGGGCAATGTCCTGTTGACGGACGGGCAGTACACCACGGACGGCTTGACCGTGGCGTCCGAGACGCCGACTGATCATTACGCGCATTTCAGCGCGAACGGCGTCCCCACGCTCACGCTCAAAAATTTCAGCTTTGAAGGCCGCGGCAGCCTCGTCATCCCCGGCATTATCTATACCAACCGCAGCCTGATCCTTTCGCTGTCGGGCGAAAGCACCGTCAGCGGCGCCGATCCGCAAAATACGATGCAGGCCGTTTTTATTTCGGGCAGCCTGAACGTATCCGGCAACGGCACATTGAACGCGAACGGCGGCGCGCGGGCGAGCGGCATAACCGTTTACGGGAGTATGACGATCGACGGCTGCACGCTGATCGCCGCCGCCGGCGACGCCTTGAACACGGACGGCCTGTACGGCGTTATATGCGGAGGCACGCTGACGGTCAAAAGCGGCGAACTGCGCGGCATCGGGCCGGGCGGCGAACCGAATATGAGCGTCGGGATAAACGCGGGCGGCCTGATCGTCGAAGACGGAACCGTCGTCGGTCAGGGCAAGAACGCGGTGACGTGGAGCGAGGGCATCAGCGCGGAGAACAACAGTATTGACATCCGCGGCGGCAATGTGCGGGCGACGGCGGGCGACGCGAGCAACGGTTTCAGCCAGGCGATGACCGCGACAGGCATTTCCATTCGGGGCGGCACGGTCACGGCCACCGCCGGGGAAGCGCGCGGAGCGCATCATAAAAGCGCCGCGATCTGCAACTACAGCGCGCCGCTTTCCATCAGCGCCGGCACGGTCACGGCCACCGCCGGAGACGCGGCCGGCCATAACTCCGCCAGCATGGCGATCTTTGCCGCGAATTCCACGATCTCCATCAGCGGCGGCACGGTCAGCGCCGACGCCGGAAACGCGACCGGATTATACGGCCGCAGCTGCGGCATCTTTTGCGAAACGGGAGATACGTCCGTTTCCGGCGGCACGGTCACGGCGACGAGCGGCACGGCGGACACGGCAAGCATCGCCATAAGCGGTAAGGCTACCGCAAAATCGCCCGATCTGTCCGACTACGACGACTATTATGCCATGGCTTCCGGGAACGCGGACGCGTCGGGAGCGGTTCCCTATAACGCCGACAATTACGGACAGTACAAATATTTCCGCATCGAGCCCTCCTATTTCGTATCCGGCACGATCAGGGACGATGAGACGAACGCGGGGCTGGCGGGCGCGAGCGTGCTGCTCAAGCGCGGCGGGACGAGCATCGGCGACGCGGTCTTGTCGTTCACGGGCGGCGAATACGTCCTGTTCGCGCCCGTCGGCACGGGATACACCATCAATGCCAGCAAGTCGGGCTATGATCCCGGCACGAGCGCGGCCTTTGCCGTAACGGAGGCCGGCGTGACGGGAAAGGATATCGCGCTGGTGAAGGCGACGCCTCCGCCGACCGGCCTGATCCTGACCGACCCTGAAGATCAATACGTCGTGGTCGGTCAGCGCGCGACGTTCTCCGTGACCACCTCGGGCGACAACCTGACCTGTCAGTGGTACATCAACCGGCGCGACGGCAGGGGCTGGCTGGCGCTTGACGGATCGACGGGAACGCGGCATGTGACCACGGAAACGAACCTTGCCTGCGACGGCTACCGCTACTATTGCCAAGTCGCAAACGCGAGCGGACAGGAAAGGAATTCCCTAATCGCGACGCTGCACGTGCGGACGGCGCCCGAGCAGCCCGATACGGGCGACAGCGCCGCGCCGGCGCTGTGGCTCGCCATGCTCCTGCTGGGCGGCGCGGGGCTGTGCATCATGTTCAGGAGAAGGCGGAGGGCGTGAACGGGCGCTGCCGTCGGCAAAAACCACAGGCGGAATGCCGTTCAACGGCCGACGCGCCGATAGCGCCTGAAGCGATTCGCATGAACGCATATCATCCAAAAGACATGCAAAGCTGCGGTCTTTGACGGAAGCGAGGAACATATGAACATGAAACGGCTTTGGCTCGTACTGCTGGCGGCGGTCATGACCGCCTGCCTCATGCCAAGCGCGTCGGCGCAGGAACCGGCGGACGGAATGGCGCTTCAGGTAAGCAGCGTGACGGGATTCGCCGGGGGCCTCGTCACGGTGGATGTGTCGGTCGTGAATAACACCGGGCTGAACGCCGTTATGTTTTCGATCGAATTTGACGATACGAATCTGGAGTTTGTCGAATTTCATGCTCCCGCCGATGACGACAGCTTCCAGGGCTATCGGCAAGCGAATAAACCCGTCAACGGCGAGATGACCATTGTGTTCAGTACATGGGACGGACGCAATCAGGACGCCAACGGCAAGCTCTGTTCCATCGATTTTAAAATCAAGGATACGGCAGCCGCAGGGAATTATCCCATCACGATCATGTTTGACGACGGGAGCTGTCTGGGCATCGACGAAGGCGGTGGTCAAAAGGCTTTTCCCCTCATAATCTACGAGCTGACGCCGGGTTCCGTCACTGTCGAGGCTGGCTCCAAACCCGAAATCACCGCGCAGCCCGCCGATCGGACGTATATCCCCGGCCGACAGGCGACCTTCAGCGTGACCGCCACGGGCAACCCCGCGCCGACGTATCAGTGGCAGGTCTATCCCTATGCTTCAACCGACGGCTGGACGGACATACCCGGCGCGACCGAAACCGCCTATACCACCACCGACGCGACGAACGTCGAAGGCAATCGTTTTCGCTGTATCGTGTCCAACGGCGTTTTGCCCGACGCGACAAGCAGCGCCGCAATGCTCAATTTTACGTTGACCCTCGTATCGACTGACTCCGCATCCGTCACGGCGGAGGAGTCGACCGAGCTGCGCGTCACGCCCACGGACGGCACGCCGCCGTATACCTATCTGTGGAGCAACGGCGCGACCCAGTCAAGCATTCTCGTCAGCCCCGACGTTACGACGACCTATACCTGTACCGTCACCGACGCCTCGGGCGTGGCTAAGTCCGAGCAAATAACCTTGACCGTGACAAGAGCGCCCGTCGATCCGCCCGCGTCGGGCAACGCGATCACGGGCATCACGGCGGGACAGACCTTCACATATGCTGATACCGCGACGTTCACGGCGGTCGGCGGCGGCGCGGACATCACCGAGCCCGTCAAGAACGATAAACGGTGGCTGCCCACCGCGTGGAAAACGAAATCGAGCGGAAATTTCAGCACAGGGTTTACGCAGAGTTTTTCCGCGCAGTTTATGAAGCCCGGATCGCATACCCTGACGGTCACCTTCACGCAACAGCAGTATAACGGCTCGGCGTGGGTCAATACCGGCGAGACGGATACCAAAAACGTGTCCTTCACCGTCTCCGCGCCCCCCGTGCTCCTCATCACCGCCGAACCTGAAGATCAATACGTCGTGGCCGGCCAGCGCGCGACGTTCTCCATGACCGCCGAGGGCGACAACATGACCTATCAGTGGTACATCGACCGCGGCGACGGCGGGGGCTGGCAGGCGCTTGACGGATCGACGAGAGCAAAGCACGTGACCACGGAAACGAACCTTGCCTGCGACGGCTACCGCTACCGCTGCAGCGTCAGGGACGAGCACAGGCAGGAAGAGACCTCCGCGATCGCGACGCTGCACGTGCGGACGGCGCCCGAGCAGCCCGATACGGGCGACAGCGCCGCGCCGGGGCAGTGGCTTGCCATGCTCCTGCTGGGCGGCGCGGGGCTGTGCATACTGTTCAGGAGAAGGCGGAGGGCGTGAACGGGCGCTGCTACCGGCAAAAAAAGCGCGGACGGAGATACCGGGACGGGAAATATCGTTTCACGGCGTTCTTCGCGCGCGCGCGGCGGCTGTGCCGTCCTTTTCGCGGCGCGGACGGGCGCGTCAATGCCCGGCGCGTCATTCCGGCGCTGATCTGCCTTGCGGTCATGGCGTTCGGCTGCGCGCGGCTGATCGCCTATCTCGCGGATTCGCGGGCGACAAGGCGCGCGAACGCGGAGCTTCAGGCGCTGTATCAGGCGTCCGCGGAGGCTGCACGGGCGGAGGCGACGGCCGCGCCTGCCGAATCGCCCTCCGAAGCGACCGCGCCCGCGCAGACGCCGCGCCCGACGCTTCAAAGCGCCTATCAATTCATCGGCGCCTCCGTTCTGCCCGAAATGGAAAAGCTCGTCAAAAAGAACGGTGATACGGTCGGCTGGCTGCAAATCCCCGGCGTGGTCGATCTGCCGGTGGTGTACCGCGATAACGAGTATTATCTGACGCATGATTTCAACAGGAAAAGGAACAATTCGGGCGCGCTGTTTCTGGACGCGGCGCATCCCCTGACGGCGAGCACACAGCATCTCGTCATTCACGGCCACAACATGCTCAACGGCAGCATGTTCGGGCTGCTTTCGCACTACCGCAGGAGCGAGTACATCGCGGAGCACGGCATCGTGTATTTCAGCACGCTCTACCGCAGGGAAACCTACGCGGTGTTCGCCGTGCTGATCGTGCCGCAGGACATCTCATCGACGAACTACGTCGCCTATTCGGGCACGCCGGCGTTCAGGACCGAGGCGCAGTTTGACGCCTTCATTAATGCGCTGCGGGCTAATTCGCTCCACCGCGTCACCGTCGACGTCAATCCGTCCGACGCGCTGTTGACGCTGTCCACCTGCCTCAAGGACGATCACATCGTCATTGTCTGCCGCAGGCTCCGGGAGGACGAAACGGAACAATCGCTGCGCGCGGCGGACGGGAGAGCGTGACCATTCCATACGAACGCGGTCGTCGGCCGATCGGGAATATGATCGCCGACGGCCGCTTTTTTGTTCGGAAAGCGACGCGCATCGCGCGGGGCGCGCGGGACGGATCTGCGGATCGCGGTCGTTTGCGCGGCGCGTATCGGCTTTGTCGGCACGCAAAAGGCGGTCGCTTGCGCGGCCGCCCCAGGGTGTCGACAAAGTCGACACCCTCCGCAAAAATGAAGCTTTCATTTTTGCGGTTTGCACGTTTTTCCTGCGCGGCTTTGCCGCGCGGTCGGAAAAACGCGTAAGGAACCGATTTTCTGCGGAAAATCGTTCCGAAACCACCGCGCATGTCGCTGGTTTCGGATGAGAAATGAAGGGTGACGCAGTTGAGCGTCTGCCCTGTGGGCAGAACGGCGAAGCCGTTAGCGAAACGGAGGAATCAACCGAAACGGAGGTGAAACGACCGAATCTTCGATTCGGGCGTTTCATTCCGCCAAAGGCGGAACGTCATGACCGTCTTTGGCGGTCATGACGCCTTGCGGCGCGAGCGATAGCGACGCGCCGCGACGATTGAGGTTGCGGAACGCGGCCCCTTCATTGCATCCCCGGGAGAAACGACCGGGTTTGTCGACGGTCTGAGGCGGTCGCTTGCGCGGCCGCCCTTTATTTTGCGCCCACGTATCGGCGGCGCGGTCCGATCAATAGATGCCCCAGAACGCGGACACCTCGTTGGGGCCGTAGAACATGAACTGATGGGAGATATAGCCGGCCAGACGCCAGCCGATCAGCAGGGCGACGACGAGCGCGCCGAGCCAGACGCTGCCCGATACCTTGTACAGCTTGCGGTACAGGTAGTTGCACACGGGCACCAGCGTGATGATGGACAGCACGCACTGGAGATCGAACACGTCGCCGTTGCCGATCTTGGAATAGGTGTAAATGAAGGCGGCGCCGATGAGAATGAGCATGCCCAGCGAGGTCACCAATACGTTGATGAACGTGTCGGTTCCGCTCTTGACGCCCTTGACGGTCACCAGATTGTTCAGGCAGCTGATGATCAGCGTGAAGGGCAGCACGATCAGGGCGTAGCGGAACATCCGCCCGAAGCTGTAGCTCTTCATCAGCTCAAAGCTGCCGTCCACGAACATGAAGCGTGTGTCAAAGAACGTATTGATGGCGGAGGCGAAGGCATAGCAGCACGCGAAGATCATCACGGCCATGCCGACGGTCTTGAAGACGTTCTTCACGCCCAGCTTCAGGCCGATCTCGGACAGCGAGGACAGGCTGTTGCTCTTGCTTTTCTTGGTCAGGAGGTTCAGCGCGAAGAACAGCACAAGCCCCACGACGGCGGTGGCGATCAGCATGAAGAAGGTGCGCACCTGCCCCGGCTCCCAAGGCAGCCATTTGCTCATGGTCTGGTTGGAAACCGTGAAGCTGAGGCTGGAGCGGGAAGCGCCGTACGCGCCGGCAAAGCCGGTCAGCGCGGTGGCGATCACCCAGACGACGAAATCCCTGCTCTTGACGACCAACCGCGCCGGGCTGAGGTCGCGCGCGCAGGACGCGAACACGGGGGATTTGAACAGCCATGCCGCCAGCGCGGCGATCAGGCCGAGGAGCGAGAAGAACGCGAGCGTGGAGCACACAAGCGTCGCGTACCCTGCGGACAGATCGCGGGGATCGATGGGATGGGTCGCGGGATCGCTCAATTCGCCGTTGTTGTAGTTGAGCGCCTGCGTATAGAACTCAAGATTGGTGCTCAACGCCGACGGACTCCACAGATTGCCGTTGTGCATGGTGACGGGGCTGAGGAAGAAACGCGCGCTGCCGTTCTCGATCGCGGCCTTGAGCGCCTCGCTGTTGTCGCTGCGGGTGGCAAACTGCTCGCCGATCAGCGTCGAAACGGCGTCGGCGTTCTTGGTGTAATCGGCGATGTCATACCAGCAGTTGCGCTCGACGGCGGTCTCGCCGGTATGGAAGATCTTGCGGTACTGCGCGCTCTCGCCCAGCAGGTAATTGCCGGTGCCTTCGTGCGTGCCCAGACCCACCAGCAGGTTCATCTGCGGATCGCGGATCACGTCGAAGCCCGCCACCTTCGCCTTGACGCCGTAGGCGCGTTCGGTCAGGCGAGCGCAGGACATGTATTCGCTGACGATCTTCTGCTGCTCTGCCTTCTTGACCTCGTACACGGCGAGCTGCACGTCGTTCAGGGCAGCCTTGGCGATCGCATCGGCGTCCGCCGTCAGCTGATCCTCGGTGATGGCGATGCCGAAATCGTTATACAGCACGTTCAGCAGACGATCGTTGAGCGTCAGGTTCTGGCCGAAATAGCTCACCATCTTGGTGAACAGATGACGGCCGGTGGAGTGCGCCCAAGAGCCGATGCGCGTATGATCGACATACGTCAGCGACAGCGCGTACTGGTAGGCGTCATACATGCCCATGGTGGCGCCGCGGTTGTAGCGCTCCTCGCTCGTGCCGTCCTCCAGAATGTAGGGCTGGTCGGAGAGACCGGCGCCGTACGCGCTGACGTTCATCACGACGAAGCCGCGTCTGGCAAGCTCCCACGCCATCATGCTGTCCGCCGCGAGGCTTTCCGAGCCGCCGTGGGTGATGATCATGCACGGCAGGTTGTCGCCGTCGCGCGCGGTCGCCGGACGGTACAGTTCAAAGTGCAGATCGGCGCCGCGCACATCGATCACGATGTCGCTGACGACGGTCTTGTAGGCGCTGGTGGAGATCAACTGCGCCGCCAGGCTGAAAAGTACGATCAGCGCCGTGAATACGGCCAGCAGCCGCAGGCTCCCTTCCCGCGTGGTCATGGTGAATCGTTTGGTTTTCTCCATGGGAAAGCCCCCCTTTTGTATAGATGGTCTGACGCCCGGAACGCGTCGCGCCCCGCGCTCCGCCCTCCCGGGTGTCGTTCCGGCGCGCCTATCATACAGCAGATTTATCCATTTGGCAAGACCGAAAAACGCGCCCGGGGGATCGATCCGGCGCGCTATTCGCCGCGCTCCGTCCCGGCGTGCTGCGACGCGCGGTACTGCTTGGGCGTCATGCCGGTTTCGCGCTTGAAGAGCTTGGTGAAATGCAGATAATTGTCATACCCCGCGCGGCTGCCGACCTCCGACACCAGCATGGACGTGCTTTCCAGCAGCTCCCGGGCGTACAGGATGCGCAGCCGCGTCACATACTCGGTGAAGGTCGTGCCCAGCTCGCGCTTGAACAACTGGCTGAGATAGCTCGGGCTGATGTGATAGCGCGCGCTGATGTCCTGAAACGACAGGCTTTCCGTGAAGCAGCCGCTCAATTCCCTGATGATCTGCGCGAGCGTTTCGTTGTGCAGCCGATCGACATCCACCGCGCTGCTGACCGCCTTGTGCAGGCGCTTGTACAGCGACGATATCATCTGATCGAAATCGGGATACAGGCGCGCCAGCTCGAAGGCGTAGCGAATTTCGCTCTGGCAGGGCTGGTTATTCATGCGGCAAAGAAGCGCCTCGCAAAGATTCCGGATGCGCACGGCGTCGCGCATGGTCAGGCGCGCGCGCTCCTCCCCGGTCATCGAGGAAAGGCGCCGCTCCACCTCCCGCGCGCGGTTTTTGTTGGCAAGAAGCGCCAGCGAATCGGTGAACGCCGCGCCGCGCGCCGGACGGGGCGGCGCTTTGCCCAGACACAGGCTCGCGGCGTTCAGGAAGGAGACGTACAATTCGTCCGACAGATCGACGATGCGCCCGGCCAGCAGCGCGTCGGGCGCGGATGAGCAATCGTAGACGAAGGCGGATACGCGGCGCTGCGTCGCGGCGTTGAGCAGCGCCGCCTGAAACGCCGGGCTTTCCAGATAACTCAATCCCGAGGCGAACAGGTACAGCCGCGCCCTGTCGTCGATCATCATTTCGACATAACGCATATTGCCGGTGAAAAGCGGCGCGGCGTCGCCGAGCGACAGCCCGACGCCGATCTCGCCCTCCTCCGCGCCGGGCGCGGGCGAGGGCAGCGCCGACGCGACGAGCGCGCGCGCGTTCTCCTTGGAGGGCGCGTCCAGAAAGCGCCGCAGCGACGCCTGTCTCAACGCCGCCATGGTTTGGATTTCGCGCGCGGCGGCGGTCAGGGCGCCGCGGATGTCCTCGTCCTCCAGCGGCTTGAGGCAGTAGGCGATCGCGCCCAGATGCAGCGCCTTTTGCGCGTAGGTGAAGTCGGCGTGGCCGCTGATGACGACAAACTGGATTTCGGGGTGGCGCTTTCTCGCCTCCGTCATCAGATCGATGCCGCTCATGCCCGGCATTTTGATATCCGTGAACACAACGTCCGGGTACAGGCTGTCAATCAGCGTCAGCGCCTCGCCCGCGCCCGTCGCGGTGGCGACCACCTCGAAGCCCGCGCCCGCCCAATCGAAGCCCAGCGCGAGGCTGTTGACGATCATGCGTTCGTCGTCCACGATCATGACTTTATTCACGGTTTCCCCTCCTGTACGGGCAGCGTGATGGTGACAAGCGTGCCTTCCCCGACGCGGCTGGCGAGGGTAATGCCGTACGTCGGGCCGTACAGCAGCTTAATGCGGCTGTCCACGTTGAGAATGCCGATATGCGCGGTATCGGCGTCGCCCGAACGCCGCTCCTCCGCGCGCAGCTTTTCGGCAAGCTCGCCAAGCGTTTCCTCCGGGATGCCCGCGCCGTCGTCCCGCACGGTGAGGCACAGCGTCCGTCCTTCCCTGTGCGCGCCCACCATCAGATGGCAAAAGCCGCTCTGCTGCTCGATGCCGTGCACGATGGCGTTTTCGATGATGGGCTGCAATACCATTTTGGGCACGAGCAGCTCCAGGCAGTCCTCCTGAATGCGATAGCTCACGTCGAACCGGTCGCTGAAGCGATAATGCTGAATGCTGACGTAGTTGCTGGCGATCTTGAACTCCGATTTGAGCGGCACGATGTTTTCGCCCTTGATGCTGAACTTGAAGATGATGCTGAGCGCGCGCGCGATTTCCGCAAGCTCCTTTTGATTGTTGGTGTACGCGATGCCCACCATCGTCTCCAGCGTGTTGGACAGGAAATGCGGGTTGATCTGGCTGCGCAGGTGCGCCAGCTCCGATTGCTTGGCCAGCAGCTTGCTTTCGTACAGATCGCTGTTGGCGCGCACCAGCTCGCCCGTGAGCCTGCGCGTCTGCGTGAGCAGGCTGTTGAACTCGCTGCCGATCACCTCCACCTCGCGGTATCCCGACAGCTCGACGCGATGCTCCAGCCCGTCGAGCGAATCGCGCTTGAGCCGCTCGATGAAGAGGCGCAGGCGGCGCAGCGGCGTCACAAGGTTCCGCGCCCACAGGCTCCACAGCAGCATGAGCGCGAGCAGGAGCAATATGAAGGCGAACAGATAGATCGTTTGCCAATCGCTCCACTGAAACGCGCCCTGCGGCGTTTCCTGCGCCGCGACGATGGCGAAGTCAAGCTTTGGCAAGGGCGTGCGCAGATAGTAATAGAGCTTCCGCGCGTCGGCGTTCAGGGCGTCATAGTTCGCCTGATCGGCGGACGCGCCGCTCCAGAGCAGGCGGTCGTACGCGTCCACAAGGAACAACTGCATGCCCTCGCCGTCGTTCAGCGCCGGCTCCGAGCCCGCGAACGCGTTGGCCGTCAGCACGAGATAGACGTTGCCGATGCGCTGGTTGGTCTGCGTGTAGCTGTTGATGGAATAGATGCTCTTGCCCATGACCAATAGATCCATATCGGTATTGATGATCCGGCGGTGAATCAGGCTGCTGGTATGCAGGACGTTGTCGTCAAGATCCATTTGCGGCAGGATGATCAGCGTGTCCATCAGGTTGACGAACCGGCGGTCGGTCGTTTCGATAATGATGTCGAGGATCTGCGCGTTGAGCGTGGACACGTCGCCGATGGCGCTCTTGAGCGCGCCGAACAATTCAACGCGCTCCGCCTCCTCGCGGCTGAGCAGGAACGCCTGCACGTCGCGGTTGTAGGAGATCAGCCGGATGATCTTCTGGAACGCGCTGTAGTTGTTTTCGACCGTTCTGCGGAGCTGCGCGGTCAGTCCCTTGGCGTATTCGCCGCTCTGTCTGTGCGCGTTCGCGTCCGCCGTATAGTACGCGCCGAGCAGGAAAGCGAGCAGCAGCGTCAAGGTGACCGCGCACAGGCACGCCATCTGCGCGTACACGTGGCGCTTTTTGAACCAACGCAGCATCGCCCTCGCCTCCCGAACGCTTTTCCCGATTGTATGGTTCTATCTTACACGATTCGCCGCGCCGTTTCAACAAAAAGATTCTGTGGACGCGCGCCGCCGCTTTCTGGTATAATAGGATACAATAAAGGAGTGATCGTTATGCGCATTCGCGTAATCGTGATGGTGCTGGCGCTTTGCCTGCTGCTGGGCTCGTGCGCTCCCGACGCCGCCGAGCCGCCGAAGCCCGCGGCGGCGGAACCCATGCGCATCAGCGTCGCCTTCTGGAACGTGACGGACGAGCTGGTGGGCGACCGCCTTCAGCGCTATGTGGAAGACAAGTTCAATATCGTGTTCGACGCCGTCAACATGACCTATGACAACTATACCGAGCGCCTGCAGCAGTTTGCCTCCTCGGACGAGCTGCCCGATATATTCGCCAACGACATTCTGGGCACGTCCGCCTACGAAAGCTGGATCACGCAGGGCAAAATCCGCTCCATTCCCAAGGATATGTCGGCGTATCCCCTGCTGGAGGCGTACCTCGACCAGCCCTACAACGAGCGCTTCAAGCGCAGCAACGGCGCGTACTACATGATCCCCCGGCTGACCTATTCCGACGAATCGCTGTGGGCGCTCGACCGCTGCATCATGGCGCGCAAGGACTGGATGGACGCGCTGAACCTGTCCGCGCCCGCGACGTGGGCGGAATTCCGGGAGCTGCTGCGCGCCTTTGTCCGGGACGATCCCGACGGCAACGGGCTGGACGATACCGGCGGGCTGATCGCCACGCACATCAACACGCTGGAAGCCGTCTATCTGACGCTTTTCCCCGAATTGAGCAATACCGAGCGCGGATGGCTGTACGAGGACGGGCAGTGGATGCCCGTGTACTGCTCGAAAAAAACGGCGGCCGCGCTGGAGGAAATGCGCCTGCTGTATGCAGACGGGCTGTTGGCGGAGGATTTCGCCTACGTGTCCACCTACGAGGCGCTCAAGCGCTTTGCGGAAGGCAAAAACGGCGTCATCTGCGGGCAGTACTACAAAGTGATCAACTACATGGCGGAGACGGGCAACCTCGACCGCGCCAAGGATCTGGTGACGATCCTGCCCACATGGCCGGCGGACGACGGCGTCTGCTACCGCTTCACCACCAGCCTGCACTGGTCGGAAAGCTATTTCGGCATGAACGTATCCGACGAGAAAATGGCGAAAATTCTCGAATTGTACAACTGGCTTCTCTCGGACGAATTCGACGCGATCTACCGGCTGGGTCTTGAGGGCGTGGACTGGGAAAAGCGCGGCGAAGAGATCGTTTCGCTGTCCGAAACGCCCGTCTCCCCGCTCAGGCTGTACCCGTCGCTTTCGCTGCTGTCGCATCTGGTCGAATGGAAGCAGGACGCGCAGTACGAAATCACCGATTACAACAAATTGACCTACGGCGCGGAAAACCTGCAAACCGCGCAGCAAATGCTCGCGTGGTTCGGGACGCAGGCGCGGCGCGTCAACTATAATTTCGACATCGTTTTCATGTCCCTGCCCGCCAAGAACAGCCTTGTATACAATTCCGTGGTGCAGTCGGAAATGTCCAAGGTGATCGTGGGCGACGAGAGCGCGCTGACCGCGTGGCCGACGGCGCTCGAGCGCCTGCGCGAAAGCGCGACGCTCGATCAGGCCGTTCTGGATGTCACGGCGCAGGCGGCGCGCGAGGGCATCGCGCCATAACGTACAATGCGGCAGACATTGCGCCAGATACGCCATGCGAATATGTCTCGTATTTAGTTTATTATGCGCTCAAACGCTCATCAGGCGGTCAGCGCCGTACAACTGCGTCTTTTCGGACGGCAAGGATATAATCCCCCCTCATAGCTTTTTTCGTCGTCGGCGGGTATGATTTCCTCACAAGGCTCCCGTTCCCGGACGGGGCCGAGAATGAAGAGGAGGATTTCCCATGAAAAAGCTGACGAGCATTCTGTTGGCACTCACCATGCTTCTCTCCCTGGCCGCGGTCGCGGGCGCGGAGGACACCACGCTGGTGTATTGGTCCATGTGGTCCAGCACCGAGCCGCAGGCGATCGCCATTCAGCAGGTGATCGACAAGTACACCGCCGAAACAGGCGTCAAGGTCAATGTGGAATGGAAAGGCCGCGACGTGAAAACCATTATCGAGACGGCGATCGACGCCAACGAGCAGGTCGACCTGTTCGACTCCGACTTCCAGCTTCTGGCGGAGCAGATGGGCGACAAGCTGATGGATCTCGAAGCCATGGCGAAGGCCGTCGGGTATGACGATTTTGCCGTCGCCGCGCTTCCCGCCGCCGTGCGCGGCTGGGCGGGCAGCCTCAAGTGCATCCCCTATCAGGCGTACACCTCCGGCGTGTTCTACAACAAGGCGATCTTTGACGACGCGGGCATCACCGCCGAACCCGCCACGTGGGAAGAGCTGATGGCCGTCTGCGAGCAGATCAAGAACGCCGGCTACGCGCCCTTCGCGCAGGACGACGCTTATGTTCGCTACACCTTCGGCTTCCTGATGGCGCGCGCCATCGGCCAGGACGCCGTGCGCAATGTGGCGCTCAACGGCGAATGGGCGGAGAATCCCGCCGTGCTCGCCTCCGCCTCCGCGATCGAGGAAATGGTCAAGAAGGGCTATTTCGAGGAGAACGTGCCCGGCACGTATCCCGCCAGCGAGTATGAGCTGGGCTTTGGCACCACGGCGATGCTCGTCAACGCCTCCTGGGTATACAATGAGATTTCGCTGGGCACCGAAAATAAGGACCTGGTGCTGGGCATGTTCAACTTCCCCACGGTCGAGGGCGGCGTTGATCCCGCGACCATCGCCAACGTCGGCGCGCAGGCCTTCGGCATCCCCGCGACCTCCAAGAACGGTCAGGCGGCCTTTGATCTCATCATGCGGATGACCTCCGGCGAAGGCGATCAACTCATCGCCACCACGTCGATCGGCATTCCCTCCGACACCCGCAACACCGAATGGCCCGCGTCGCTGGCGGGCTGCCGCGACGCCTTCAACGCGCTGACCGGCGTGTACGAGTGGAACATGGGCCTCAACGCCAACAACGACATCAACGCGACGCTCCAGACCAACTGCCTCAAGCTGTTCGAGGGCACGTTCACCGCGCAGCAGTTCGTGGACGCGATGGAGAGCGCCTCCAAGTAATCATCCCAACCGCGCGGCGCGGGTGGCATCGTTTCGACGCTGCCACCCCGTTTCAACGTTTTGCAGAAGGAGGAAAAGAGATGAGAAAGAGCCGTTCGATGATCGTTCTGTTCATCACGCCCGCCGTCATGTCCTTCCTGATCATGTTCCTGTATCCCGTGATCCGCACCGTGATCATGAGCGTTTTCCGGGTGGAGAGCGTGACGGCCGATATCGGCGAGTGGCAGTTCACGGGGCTTCAAAACTATCTCTCGCTCATAGACTCGGTCACGTTCCGCGCCGCCATGAAGAACATTTTCGTCATCTGGCTGGCGGGCGGCGCCGTCGTGCTTCTCATAAGCCTTCTGCTCGCCGTGGTGCTCACCAGCGGCCTCAAGGGGAAATCATTCTTCCGCGCGACCATCTACCTGCCCAACATCGTGAGCGCCGTGGCGCTGGCGACGATGTGGAAGCAGTTCGTCTTTGTCAACAAGAATTACGGACTGATCAAGGGCACGTTCAAGGCGCTGGGGCTGGAATCGCTCCGCGCGATCAACTGGCTGGGCACCGACATGCTGTTCTGGTCGATGCTGATCGCCTTTTGCTTCGGCGCCGTCGGCTACTACATGCTCATCTTTTTGAGCGGCATCGAGCGCATTCCGTCCGATCTGTTCGAGGCCGCCACCATCGACGGCGCGAACAAGCCGCGCCAGTTCTTCCATATCACGCTGCCGCTCCTCAAGGGCGTGTTCAAAACCAACCTGACGTTCTGGAGCATCAACACCGTCACGTTCTTCGTGTGGAGCAAAATGTTCAGCCCGCAGAACACCGATCTGGCGACGGTGACGCCCATGGTGCAGATGTACGACATCACCTTCGGCACGCAGGGCAACGTGCAGCGCAACGCGGGCGCGGGCGCCGCGATCGGCGTGGTCATGGCGGCGTGCGTGCTGTTGATTTTCGGCGCCATCAACAGAATGATCCGCGACGACGGCATCGAGTTTTGACGAAGGAGAATGTGATATGACGCGTATCAACAAGGATGTCGCCTCCTCCGGGAAACGCGGGACGGGGCTGATGCCGGCGTATGTGATCGTTTTGCTGTGGCTGGCGTTCACCGTCGTGCTGCTGGGCTGGATATTCGCCGCCAGCCTGTCCACCACAAGGGAAATCAACATGGGCACGGTGCTCCGCTTCGAGAGCGGACTACACTTTGAAAACTACTCCGCCGCGTGGAATTCGTACAATGTGTCCGCCTATTTCATGAACTCGCTGATCTACGCGAGCAGCTCGCTGGTGCTGATCATCCTGATCTCGGCGCCGGCGGCGTACGTGCTCTCGCGCTTTTCCTTCTTCGGGAACCATCTGATCAAGGCGTGCTTCATCTTCGCCATGAGCATTCCGATCATCATGGTCATCCTGCCCGTTTTCGGCATGACGACCAAGCTCCGGCTCAACGGCTCGCGCTGGACGCTGATCATCCTGTACACGCTGCTGAACGTGCCGTTCACCACGACGTTCCTGCTCAATTTCTTCGGCTCGCTGCCCCGCACGTATGAAGAAGCGGCGGCCATCGACGGCTGCTCGCCCATGCGGACGTTCTGGCTCATCATGCTGCCGCTGGCGCAGCCCGGGATCATCACGGTGAGCATTTTCCTGTTCCTGTCGGTCTGGAACGAATACTTTATGGCGCTGATCTTCGCCGGTTCGGAACGGCTGCGCTCGGTCGGTCCCGGGCTGTACATGATGGTGGACACCATGACGCGCACGGGCAAGCTGGGCGGGCTGTTCGCGTCGGTGGTCATCGTATTCCTGCCCACCTTCCTGCTGTACGTCTTTTTATCCGAAAAGATCATCGCGGGCGTGACGGGCGGGGGAATCAAGGGGTGAAAACGCTGTGAAACGGATCGCCGTCATCGGTTTCGGCGCGCGCGCCGAGGGGCTTTTGCGCAATATCAACACCTTTTCACTGGACGCGGAAATCACCGCCGTATGCGATCCCGACGAGGCGGGCGCGCGCGCGCGCCTGCGCTCCGCCGGGTTTGACGACCGCCGCGCGGCGTTCTTCCGGGACGCGGAGGACATGCTGTCCCGCGAAAAGCCGGACGGCGTCGTGATCGCGACGCGGTGCGACCTGCACGCCGGGCAGACGCTTTGCGCCATGCGCTTCGGGCTGCCCATGCTGCTGGAAAAGCCCGTGGTGATCGACGAGGCACAGTACGCCGCGCTGGCCGCCGCCGCGCGCGATAACCGCGCGCCGACGCTCGTTTCCTTTCCGCTTCGCGGCAGCTATCTGATGCGATTGGTCAAAAAACTGGTCGACGGCGGCGCGCTGGGCAAATTGTCGCACATCGAGGCGGTCAACAACGTTTCCTACGGTCGCGTCTACTACAAAAGCTGGTACCGCGACGAGCGCGTCACGGGCGGGCTGTTCATGCAAAAAGCGACGCACGATCTGGATATCGTCAATTATCTGATGAACGGCGTCCGGCCCGTCGAGGTGTGCGCGATGGAATCCAAGCGCATTTTTACGGGCGATAGGCCCGCCGGACTGACCTGCGACGCCTGCGACCGGCGCGATACCTGTCCCGAGAGCGTTCGCGTGCTCAAGAATGATTATCACGGCGAGGAAGCCTACGGCAACGGCTGCAGCTTTGCCGTGGACACGGGCAATCATGACAGCGCGAGCGTGCTCGTCCGCTATGAAAACGGGCTGCA
This sequence comes from uncultured Oscillospiraceae bacterium, assembly GCA_964459985.1. Classification (GTDB taxonomy): domain Bacteria; phylum Bacillota; class Clostridia; order Christensenellales; family Aristaeellaceae; genus CAYWOS01. Next base: position 82,141 of record CAYWOS010000004.1, on the reverse strand, counting down.
CGCCGTCTACACGCAGGATTTCACGGCGCGCAGGGGCGCGGCGAAGCGCGGCGCGCGGCTGATCGGCTTTGACGCGACGCTCGAGTTCGACTGGATCACGGGCGACTGCGTCGTATACGATCACAGGGACAAGCAGACGGCGCGCTATCACATCGACGACAGCGAGCAGTATCATTACGGCGGGGACAAGGCGCTGTGCGAGAATTTCATGGAAATCATGGACGGCAAGCCCTCGCTGGCGACGCTCCGGGACGGGCTGTTGAGCGCGCGCGTGTGCCTGTGCGCCCGCCGGTCGGCGCGCGAGCGCGCGTTCGTCCCGATTGAAACGGAGGCGTGAGCGCCTTGGAAAACGAGCTGTGGTATCGCCGCCCCGCGACGCTGTGGAACGAGGCGCTGCCCGTGGGCAACGGCAAGCTCGGCGCGATGGTCTTCGGCGGCGTCGGCGACGATCGGATCGCGCTCAATCACGATACGCTGTGGAGCGGGTATCCCAAGCGCGAACGGATGAAGGAAGTCCACGCGGCGCGCGCGCGCGCCGAAGCGCTGGCGCTCGCGGGCGATACGGCGGCGGCGCAGGCAGTTCTGGAGCGCGAGGTGTGCGGCGATTTCTTCGAAAGTTATCTGCCGATGGGCACGCTGCTCGCGCGGGACGGCTTCGGCGGGGAAGCGCGGGCGTACAGGCGATTCCTCGATCTCGATACCGCCTGCGCAGGCGCGCGGTACGAGGCGGGCAGCGCGCGTGTTGAGCGCAGACTGTTCGCCAGCGCGCCGGACGACGCGCTGGTCTTGGAATGGCGGTTTTCCGTGCCCGGCGATTTGACGCTGCGGCTGGAAAGCCCGCTCCGAAGCGAAAACCGCTCCGGCGAATACCTCGCGCTGCGCGGCCAATGCCCGTCGCGCGTCGAACCGAGCTATGTCAGGCATCCCGATCCGATCCGCTACGACGACACGCATCCCGGCGTCCGCTTCGCGGTGGGCGCGCGCGTGCGAACGGACGGCGCCGCGCGGACGGAGGACGGCTGTCTTTTCATTCGCGGCGCGACGCGCGTGCTCGCCGTGCTGCTCGCCGAAACGAGCTTTGTTGATTTCAAAACCGATCCCGCGGACGAGACATGGGCGTGCGAGGCGCGGCTCAACGCCCGCCTCGCGGCTTGCGATATGGACGGCGAAAGAATGCTGCGGGCGCACATCGCCGATTACGCGCGGCTCGAAGGCGCGTGCCGCTTCCGGCTGGGCGGGCGGGAGGATGCCCGCGCGTCGCTGCCCGCCGACGAGCGCCTGCGCGCGTTTGACGGGCGCGACAAAGGCCTGTACGAACTGCTGTTCCGCTACGGACGGTACCTGCTGATCGCCTCCTCGCGCGAGGGCGCGCAGCCCGCGAACCTGCAGGGCGTGTGGAACGCCGAGCTTCGCGCGCCGTGGAGCGCCAACTACACGCTCAACATCAATACGGAAATGAACTATTGGCCCGCCTTTTCCACGGGGCTTTCGCGCTGCGCGCTGCCGCTTGTCAAACTGACGGACGAACTGCGCGTCACGGGCGGCGAGGTCGCACGCGCCGTGCACGGCGCGCCGGGATTCTGCGCGCATCACAACACCGATCTCTGGCGCGCCGCCGCGCCCGTGGGCAATCATCAGGCGGGCTGCGCCTGCTACGGCTACTGGCCGATGGGCGGCGCGTGGCTGTGCCGCGCCGTGTGGGAATACTACGATTACACCCGGGACGACGCCTATCTGCGCGACACGGGCTATCCGATCATGGAAAGCGCCGCGCGGTTTATCCTGCATCAGCTCCGCGAAAACGCGCGCGGCGAACTGGTGCTCTGCCCCGCGACATCCAGCGAAAACAACTATCTGGCGCGGGGCGAAACGCTGGCGGTGGACGAATCGACGACCATGATACAGAGCATCGCGGAGGATCTGCTGGAAAACATATGCCTTGCCCGCCGCGCGCTGGGCATGCCGCCGGACGCAAAGACGCTTAACGCGCTGCGCAGGCTCCGCAAGCTGACGGCGGGCGGAGACGGGCGCGTGCTCGAATGGGCGCGCGAACGCGAGGAAGCCGAGCCGCGCCACAGGCATCTCTCGCATCTGTACGCGCTGTACCCGGGCGGGCGCGTGCGCGCGGACAGCGCGGAGGCGGACGCCTGCCGGCGCTCGCTGGAGGCGCGGGGCGACGAGGGCACGGGCTGGAGCCTCGCGTGGAAGGTTTGCCTGTGGGCGCGCCTGCATGACGGCGAGCGCGCGCTGCGTCTGCTTTCGGCGCAGCTGCGTCCGGTCGCGCCGCAAACGCTTGATACCTTCGCGGGTGGCGGCAGCTATCCCAATCTCTTATGCGCGCATCCGCCCTTCCAGATCGACGGCAATCTGGGCGCGGTCGCGGGCGTCATGGCGATGCTGCTTGAGGCGGACGGCGGACGCGTGACGCTGCTTCCCGCGCTGCCCGGGGCGTGGACGGACGGCTCGCTCAAGGGCGCGCGCGCGCCCGGCGGATGGACGCTGTCGTTTTCATGGCGGTCGGGACGCCTGACGTCCGCGACCGTCGCGTCGGCTTTCGGCGGCGATATCGTCCTTTGCTGCCGGAGCCGCGAGGCGGCGCTTTCCCTGCGTCCCGGACAAACGCTCGCGCTGCGCGGCGACGACCTGACGAAACAACGGGAGGAATCAGAATGAACGAAACCAAATTAGGGCGCGTCACCATCCCGACCGATCGGGACGTCGTGCCGCAAACGCTCGAGCTCATGGCGCGCTGGGGCGCCGACGCGATCCGCGACTGCGACGGCACCGATTTCCCCGAGGCGCTGCGCGGCACGGGCGCGAAGGTGTACAGCACGTACTACACCACCCGCAAGGATAACGTCTGGGCGCGCCAAAACCCCGACGAGGTGCAGCAATGCTACCTGATGACGGGCTTCCGCACGGCGACTCACGGCGAGCTGACCATTGAACTGATGGCGGGCGTTTCGCCGGAGCTGATGCGGGTCAACGAGCGCGACGACATCCGCAGGTGGTGGGAAGTGATCGACCGCACGGCGGGAAGCGTCGTGTCCCCGGACGAATGGCGCTACCGCGACGGCCGCGTGACGATTGAGCGCCCGATCCCCTTTCACGATTACACGGTGTCCTTCCTCGCCTATCTCATCTGGGACCCCGTGCACATGTACAACGCCGTGGTCAACGGCTGGCAAAACGTCGAGCATCAGATCACCTTCGACGTGCGCCAGCCCAAAACGCGCGCCTTCACCATGCGGCGTCTGCGCCGGTTCATCGCCGAGCATCCGTATGTCGACGTGATTCGCTACACGACGTTTTTCCATCAGTTCACGCTGGTTTTCGACGAGCTCAGGCGCGAAAAATACGTCGACTGGTACGGGTATTCGGCGTCGGTGTCGCCCTGCATTCTCGAGCAGTTCGAGCGCGAGGCCGGCTATCCCTTCCGTCCCGAATACATCATCGATCAGGGGTATTTCAACAACCAATACCGCGTGCCGGGGAAGGAATTTCTGGATTTCGTCGCCTTCCAGCGGCGCGAGGTCGCCAAGCTCGCCAAGGAAATGGTCGATATCACGCACGAGCTCGGCAAGGAAGCGATGATGTTCCTCGGCGATCACTGGATCGGCACCGAGCCGTTCATGGAGGAGTTCAAATCGATCGGGCTGGACGCCGTGGTGGGCAGCGTGGGCAACGGCTCGACGCTGCGCCTCATCAGCGATATCGAAGGCGTCAGGTACACCGAGGGGCGCTTTCTCCCGTATTTCTTCCCGGATACCTTTCATCCGGGCGGCGATCCCGTGCGGGAGGCGAAGATCAACTGGGTCACGGCGCGGCGCGCCATACTGCGCAAGCCCGTCGACCGCATCGGCTACGGCGGATACCTGAAGCTGGCGTGCGACTTCCCCGATTTCGTGGCGTATATCGGGCAGGTGTGCGATGAATTCCGCGAGCTGTACGACAACGTGCGCGGGACGACGCCCTACTGCGTCAAGCGCGTGGCGGTGCTCAACTGCTGGGGAAAAATGCGCGCGTGGGGATGCCATATGGTGCATCACGCGCTGTATTACCCGCAAAACAGGGATTACGCGGGCGTGATCGAGGCGTTGAGCGGCGCGCCCTTCGACGTGCGCTTTATCAGCTTTGACGATATAAAACGCGATCCGCGCGCGCTTGACGATCTGGACGTGCTTATCAACGTCGGCGACGGCGATACGGCGCACACCGGCGGCGCGTACTGGGAGGACGCGGGCATCGCGAGCGCCGTCAAACGCTTCGTCCATCGCGGCGGCGGTCTGATCGGCGTCGGCCAGCCCGCCGGTCACGCCTATCAGGGGCGGTATCTCCAGCTGGCGACCGTGATGGGCGTCGAGCGCGAGAACGGCTTCACGCTCAATTATGACAAGTACAACCTCGCGGAGCACCGCGAGCACTTCATCACCGCCGACTGCGCGGGCGAGATCGATTTCGGGCGCGGCCAGCGCGATATCTACGCGCTTGACAACGCGACTGTCCTGCGCGCGCGCGGCGGGGACGTGCAGCTTGCCGTCAGCGAGTTCGGTTCGGGACGCTCGGTGTACATCAGCGGGCTTCCCTACAGCTTTGAGAACAGCCGCCTTTTGCACCGCGCCATCCTCTGGAGCGCGCGCGCCGAGGACGCGCTCAAGCGCTGGTACAGCGACAACGTGAACGCGGACGTGCACGCGTATGTGCAAAACGGCAAATACTGCGTGGTCAACAACACCTACGAGCGGCAGAAAACGACCGTCTATCCGGGCGACGACGACAGCTTCGAGCTGGAATTGGCCGCCAACGAAATCAAATGGTACGCCGTGCCCGCCGGGCAGGCCTAAAGTTCGGACGGGCGCGAAAGCGGCCGCTTCCCAAGCGAAATTCCCCGCTTCGCGGCCTCCTGCGGCCGAAAAAAAGAAATGCCCGCACCGTTCGGCGGGCATTTCGCGCAGGATCGGCGGGCGCGCCGGGCATGGAAAAACGCAAGGCGGGCTTTTGCCGACAGGCTGTCCGCGCGATCCGGCGCGTCAGCTCGCGGGCAGAAGCGCCGCGACCGTTTCCTTTGTCATGACAAGCCCGCGCACGTCAAAGGACGGCTCGCGCATCAGTTCGGGCTGGAAAAAGAAGGTCACGCTGCCGTCGGCATTGGCATAGAAGTCCGCGATGGGCGAGCAGATTTCATAGAAACCCTCCTCGCCGATATCGTCGCGCGCGACGCCTTCCGCCTGAAGCGCGAGGAATTCGGCGTACAGCGCGGGCGCGACGGCTTCCGCCAGCTGCGTCGAGCTGTCCCCCGTCATTAATACGCCGCGCAGCGTGAGCGGCTCGCCGGCGTACTCGCCCGATATGTCGAACACCTGCGCGTCGACGGTGCGCTTGATCTCGTCGCCCATCGTCTGCGTGCGGCGCAGCAGCACCGACAGAAAGCGGCCGTTGTTGCAGGCGATCGAGAAATCATGCGTGATTTCATTCCTGCCGTCAAAGCGCATGGCTTCCTCCTGCGCGAACATCGGCAGGATCAGGTTGAGCATCTCGTCCAGCGCCATATCGTAGCTGTCGTTGATCATCAGCGCCGCAATATCCCCGGCGTCGACGCGCGGATAGGCGTAGGTGAAGTGATACGTCCAGTCGCCCTCGCCGGGGAAATAGGCTTCGCCCTCGACGCGCCCGATTGCGTAGAAATCCTCCTGCGCGAGCGCGGGCGCGGCGAGCAAAAGCAGGGCAAGCGCCGCGCACAGCATGCGTTTAGCCATTCGCCAGACTCCACACGACGAAGGAATTGCGGATGAACTCACCGTACAGCGAATACTCGGCGGCGCTCGAAGCGGGGAACTCCATGAAGAGCTGATATACCTTGTTCGCCGCCTCGTCGATGATGAACACGCTGAATTCGTCCTCATCCTCGGAGGTGAACTGCTCGAACGCGCGGTCGGCGCGGATCACTTTGTCCTCGTTCGCCTTGGCATATTCCTCGAGGAACTTTTCAAACCCGAGCGCCTCGATCTCGAGCGCGCTCACGGTGATCATCGCCGAGCCGTCGGCGGTCTGGAGCACCATCGAATCGTCCTTCATCTCCGCCAGCCCGAAAACGGAGGGCACGGTGACGGACAGCCCGAGCTTTTCATGCTCGACGGGCTTCCACTCGGACACCATGCCGTCCACGTACGGCGCGCCGATCTCAAAGCCGACGAGCAGATAGCCGTAGGGCGCCTTGTCGTCCGTCTTGAGCGTGACGGTCGCGTTCGCGTACCATGTCAGCGCGTCGTCGGGCACGTCGGCGGCGCTGGTCGAGAGCGCGCCGTAATGCGTGAACAGATCGCACGCCAGCGTGGCGATACTGCCGTCGAACGCCGTTTTGTACACGTACGCGCCCACGGCGGGCTGCTCGGCGAGCGGCGAGAGATCGAACGCCACGTCTTTTTCATTGATCATGATGCAGTCGCAGTCCGAGCTTTCGGGCACGGTATAGCTGCCCGCCGAAAACACCATGCCGTAGAGCGATTGCAGCTCTTCCTCGGTCAGCATGGCGCGGTTCTGCCAGATGTCGTCGCCCTCGTAGGGCAGCACGAGCGAGTACAGCCCCACGCCGAACACGCCTTCGACATAGCGCTGCGAGGGAACGGCGCCGTTTTCAAGCGCCGTTTCGCCCTTGAGCACGGCGGCGCCCATCACCAGATCGAGGAAGGCCTGCAGCGTATCGGTCACGGTGATTTCGGAATGCTGCTGATCGCGCGTCGGGGCGGCGTACGCCGTGCCGGTCACAAGCAGCGCAAGGCACAGGACAAGCGCGAGAAGACGATGTTTCATAGGTACCTCCTTAAAGCTTTTGCATATTCTCCAAGTCTTCGCTCAACGAAAGCGCGGCGAGATTGCCCTCGCCGACCGCCTTGGCGATCTGGTACGGCGCGCCCGCGGCGTCGCCGGCGGCGCACACGCGGGGGACGTTCGTGCGCATTTGCCGGTCCACGGCGATCGCGCCGTTTTCCAGCCTGATCTCGCTCATGAGCGCCGTCATCGCGACGGCGGGGCGCAGGACGAACACGCCGTCGAAGGAATAGGTATTGTCCGCCGTCACCACGGCGACGCCGTCCTTTTCCGCGATAGCGACGGGCTTTTCGGCGTTCACCGTCACGGCGTCCGGCAGCGCCGACAAATCGTGCTTTTTCTCCGAAAAATAGACCGTTTCGGCCGCGACGGTCGAAAGGAACGCAGCCTCCGCCGCCGCTTCCGCCCACGCGCCGATCACGGCGACGCGCTTGCCGCGATAGAACATGCCGTCGCACGTCGCGCAGTAGCTCACCCCCCGGCCGAGCAGCTCTTCCTCGCCGGGAAGCGGCTTTTGCCGCGCCGCGCCGGCGGCGATCACAAGCCCGCGCGCCGACAGTATCTCGCTGCCGACCAGCACCGAAAAGGCATCGCCCATCGGCAAGGCCTTGGTGACAAGCCCTTCCATGATTTCAACGCCGGCGTCCGTCATCTGCCGCATCAGCGCGTCGTGCATGTCCCGTCCGGTCGCCCCGGGCAGCCCGGGATAGTTATCGATCCGCCGCGCCTTTTCGAGCGCGCCGGGCGCGGCATGGGCGACCAGCACGCTTTTCCCGCGCGCGCGCAGCGTCAGCGCCGCCGAGCAGCCCGCCGGCCCCGCGCCGATCACAAGGACGTCATACGTCATACAACCTCCACCGTCGCCCATTCGACGCGCCTGTCGGTCAGTTCCTCCACCTTGATCTTGAGGCCGTAGCACGCGACCTCGGGGTGCGCGCCGTCCTTGGGGATCGCCGCGAGGCGGCTGAAGATCAGCCCGCCCAGCGTATCGTACTCGGCGTCCTCGGGGATGTGCGCGCCCAGCGTTTCGTTGATCGATTCGATGTCGGCGCCGCCCGCCACGCGGTAGGTCGTTTCAGACAGCTTCTGGATGTCCTGCGGCTTCATCGGATCATACTCGTCGTATATATTGCCCACAATCTCCTCAAGAATATCCTCCAGCGTCACAAGTCCGCTCGTGCCGCCGTACTCGTCCACCACGATGGCGATATGCGCCTTGCGCGTCTGCATGTCCTTGAGCAGCACGTCGGCGCGCACGCTCTCGGGCACGAAGTACGCCGGGCGGAGCAGCTCGCGCAGCGATTTGCGCGCGCCGGTCGAGCGGTTGATGAGGAAATCGCGCGCCGTGACGGTGCCCAGCACGTCGTCCAGATCCTCGCCGTACACCGGGAAGCGGCTCAAGCCGCTTTTCATGACGGTGTGCAGCACGGCGGAGGGCTTTTCGTCCACTTGAATCGCCGTCACGTCGATGCGGTTGGTCATGCAGTCGGCGGCGGTCAGGTTGTTCAGCTCGAAAATGTTCTCGATCATGTCGCGCTCGTCGCCCTCGATGGCGCCCTTTTCCTCGCCCATGTCCACCATCATGCGGATCTCGTCCTCGGTGACCTCCTCGCCCTGCGCCTTGGGATCGATCCCGAACAGGCGCAGCACGCCGTTGACCGACGCCGTGAGCAGCTTGATCACCGGCCTGAACAGCTTGGCCACGCCCGAGATGACGCCGCACAGCGCGCGCGCCACCTTTTCCGGCTCCTTCATGGCGACGCGCTTGGGCACCAGCTCGCCCAGCACCAGCGTAAAGTAGGAAAGCAGCAGGGTGATCAATACGACGCTGACGGTATTGAACGTCGCCGGTGAAAAGAACGTCCAGCCAAGGCCGTTCACCAGCAGATCAACCAGCATGTCGGAGAAATTATCGGCCGCGAACGCGCTGCCCAGAAACCCGGCGAGCGTGATCGCCACCTGAATGGTCGAGAGAAAATCGCTCGGGTTGAGCACCATCTTGAGCATGATCTGCGCCTTGCGGTCGCCCTGCTCGGCCTGATAGCGCAATTTGTTTTCGTTGACGGAGATCACGGCGATTTCGGCCGCCGCGAAAAAGGCGTTGACGGCAATCAACAGGAACTGGATCAGCAGCAGTAGGCCGACCGGGGCGTCGCTCAAGCAAAACCCTCCTTGGGACGAACGAACATGGGACCGCCGCGGATGCGCGCGGCGGCTCCGCGCGAAACCGACCGCGCGGACAGCTTATTATAGCAAACATTTGTCTGAAAATCCACATATAAATGCAAAGATTCTGTAACAATATTTGCAGGCGCTTGCCTGCCGCCGGTCGGAATGCTATAATCGGATGCGAAGAGAGCGGGGAGGGACGCGGGACGGCAAGGGACAAACGCGCGCGGGAAGCGAAAAAAGACGCGGCGGACGCGAAGGCGGGCGCCGCGCGGGCGGTATGGGCGTTCATCGCGCTGCTGGCCGCCGCCGCGCTGCTCGGCGCGCTCCCCTTTTTGTTCGCGCTCGCGCAGGGCGACGCGGGCGCGGCGCTGTACCTGATCCATCTGTATTTCACCTTCCCCGTCTGCGCGCTGCTCCTGCCCGCGATCGCGGCGGCGCGCGGCGTTCATCCCTTCGCGGCTTTCTTCCCCGTCGGGCTTTGCCTGCTCCTGTCGCCGGTCTACGAGGCGACGGGCACGGCGATCCTGTGTCTGGGGCTGGGCCTGATCGGCGCCGTCTGCGGCGTCGAATGGCAAAAACGCAAGCGCGATCCGAAAGGAAAAAAGCATGGCGCATCTGTTGACCCGCATCGGGAAAAGGCTGCTCGGCGCGCTGGGCGCGATCCTGCTGATGGCCGTCATATACGCGGCCGTCGTGCTCCTTGACCGCCCGAACGCCGACGAGCAGGGCATGTACGCCGTCACGGAGGAGGAGGTCGCGCCGCTTCAGGCGGCGCAGTTCACCGATCCTTTGCTGCTGGCGCAGTCCTTCGGCGTGGAAATCCCCTGCCTGCGCGGCGCGCCCATGCGCGGCACGGCGCGCAACGCGCTCTGCGACGGCAAAACGGCGCGGCTTGTGACGATCGAATACGACGGCATGACGATCACCGCCGCGCGCCCCGCCTCCGCCGCGCCGCTTCTTCTGCGCGAACAATTATCGCTTTCGACGGAAAAGACCTATACGCTGCTCAATATCCCCGCGACGCTGGCGTCGCGCGGCGACGAGCGCTGCCTGTATTTCGTTACGGCGGCGGCGGCGTACGCCGTGTACGCGCCCGCCATGAGCGAGGACGAGTTCCTCGCGGCGGCGGGAAAACTGACGCTGATCCACTGAAAAAGCAAAGAAAAACTGCCGCGCGATATTGAACTGCACCCCTTTTGTTAGACAGTGTGGCATACGACTAACAAATGGAATGCAGTTCATATTACCCGCACGGCAGTTTTTTCGTTTTTGCGATCAGATCTCGGGAATCTCGATCTCGATTTCCCGGCCGATCCCGGCGGAGCGGATGATGCCGTCGATGATCGCCTGATTATACAGGATCTGGCTTGAAGGCACGGGCGCGGGCGCGCCGCGCTCGATGGCGTCCAGGAACGAACGGATTTTCAGTTCGAACAGGGGCTTGTTGAAGGGAATGACGGGGATCTTCGTCTCGGTCTGCAGCCTGCCCACATCGGTGTACAGCGTCATCTCGCCGCCGACCGTGCCGTTCCAGCACTCGGTCGAGGGGATGCGCAGCGCGCCCTTCTTGCCCAGAATCACGGTGTCGCCCGGGGTGTCCAGATGCATTGCCCACGAAATGCGGAAGTCGAGCACGATGCCGCCCTCGAGCCGGACGAACGCGGCGGCGAAATCCTCAACGTTGAAGCGCGCGGCGTTTTCCTCGGCGCTGTGATGCGCGTCGGCGTACTGATAAAGAGGGTTCGTTCCGAAGAAATCGGAGGTGTAGCCCGATACCGTGAGCGGCTTGGGATAGCCCACGGCGTTGAGCACCATATCGAGCGAATAGCAGCCGATATCGCCCATCGCGCCGATGCCGCCCGTCTTTTTTTCGATGAAAGTGCTGTTGGGAATGCCGCGGCGGCGGCCGCCGCCCGTCTGGATGTAATAGATATCGCCCAGCGCGCCCGAATCGACGATCCGCTTGATTTCCTTCATGTTGGGGTCCATGCGCGGCTGGAAGCCGATGGTGAGCAGCTTGCCCGATTTCTTTTCGGCGCGGCAGACGGCGACCGCCTCGTCCAGCGTCACGGTGAAGGGTTTTTCCAGCAGCACGTTGACGCCGTGCTCGAGCGCGTAGATCGCGCACTCGGCGTGCGTTTTGTTGTAGGTGCAGATCGATACGGCGTCAAGACGCTCCCCGTCGATCATTGATTTATGATCGGGATAGAAGCGAATGCCGGAAGCGTCGACATGCATGCGGCGGCAAAAGCGCTCGCACTTGCCGGGAATCAGATCGGCCATCGCCACCAGCTCGACGTCCGGCATTTTCAGGTACTGCGGGACGTGCGCCTCGGCGATCCAGCCCGTGCCGATGATGCCCACGCGCAGTTTTCTCGCCGGCGCCGCGTTCGCGTCCTCGTCGATATCCGCGCCCGGGGTATAGATGTTCAATACTTCGTCGCCGTTTGCCATGGCCGGTGTCCTCCTTGAATGTTCGTGCGTCGATTCGCCGCGGACGCGCCGCGAATCATGTGCAGTATACCACGTTTTTCCGCGTCTGTCGAGAACTTCGGCGTCAAACGCTCAACCCGCGCGAAATTTGTCGAACGATAAGTCCGCGATTCGACAGTTTTCGACGCCGATTTCTCTTTTTCGCTCTTGCGCGGCGATGAGAAACCATATATTGTATAACTGCACGAAGGGTTGTGCCGAAAGGCGGAAGGTGAGGTACGTATGGACATTCGGGAAGCGGTGAAATATTTCAGGAGATTGTTTTCTCTGTGGCGCAGGGTATCCGAGGCATACGCGGCCAACGACGCCGAAACCGCGCTGCGGCTGTCCGACAGGATCGACCGTCTCCAACTTGACAACTGGCGCCGCGAGCCGGACAAGGCGAACGCGCACTGATATCAAACGCCGCCGCGAAAATCGGGCGTAAAGCGCGCGTCGGCGGAATCGCCCGCCTGCCGGTAGCCGGGGATGCCGACCGCGCGCGCGTAGGCGAGCACGCGGTCGTATTCCCGCTTTGTCACGCGGCGGTCAAGCCCGGGCACGCGGCAGTACGGCTCGGGCGTATACTGCCGCATCAGGCTGACGGGCGTGCCGGGCGGCAGCTCCTCGCGGACAAACGCGAGGAGCTTCAGGCTGTCCGCCGTGCAGCCGGGCAGCACCAGATGCCGAACGAGCGTGCCGCGCAGCATGACGCCGCGCTCGTCGTACCGCGGCGCGCCGGTCTGGCGGCACATTTCTATGATCGCCGCCGACGCGCGCGCGAAGTAATCGGGCGCGCCGGCGCACAGCGCCGACAGGCGCGGCGAAAAATGCTTGAGATCGGGCAGATACACGTCGACCGCGCCCTCGAGCGCGCGGATCGCGCCGACCGATTCGTACCCGCCCGAGTTCCACACCACCGGCACCGGCGGGCGATAGAGCGCGAGCGCGCGCAGAATGCCCGGCGCGAAATGCGTGCCCGTCACCAGATCGATCGTGCGCGCGCCGCGCGCGACAAGATCGCGCATGATATCGGCAAGGCGTTCGGGCGTCGTCGTCTCCCCGCGTCCGAGATGGCTGATTTCATCATTCTGGCAGTACGCACAGCGAAGCGAGCAGCCCGAAAAAAAGATCGCGCCCGCGCCGGTATCGCCCGATATGCAGGGCTCCTCCCACAAATGCAGCATGGCGCGCGCGATTTTCATTTCCGCGCCCATGCCGCACGCGCCCGGCGATACGCAGCGGTCGACGCCGCATTCCCTCGGGCACAGGCGGCAGGCGGCGTACCCGTCCATCGGCGTCCCTCCCTCCGTCCGCGCGGCGCGCGCCGCGCGGAAACACGGACATTATACGGCATACGGCGCGCCACGTCCATCTTTTTGCCGCATTTAGCGGGAAAAAAGGGCTTTACAGGGCGGCGTTTCTCCTATATAATAGGCGGGTATGGGTAGAGATTTCCAAGTGATGAAAGGCAGGTTTACCGAATATGTTGATGAATTGGCTCTTGGGAATTCAATCGGCGGTCGCCGAAGCAGAGGGCGGTGCACAACAGGGGTTAGATGACCCGCAAGGATTGGCGAGTATCATATCGCTTGTTGTGCCGCTTCTTCTAATGGGCGCGGTGTTCTATTTTATGCTCATCCGGCCGCAGCGCAAAAAGGATAAGAAGGTCAAGGATATGCTCGCCGCGCTCAAGCCCGGCGACCGCGTGACCACCATCGGCGGCATCTACGGCACCATCGTCAGCATCAAGGACGAGACCATCACGCTCGCCGTGGGCCAAGCGCGCACCGAAATGGTGTTCGCGCGCTGGGGCATCCGCCAAGTCGAAGAAGTCACCGTCGAAAACGACGGCGAAGTGCTCGCCTGACGCGCCGCGCCGCATCGAAGCGAGGGCTGTCGCATACACGTATGCAGCAGCTTTTCTTGACGGGGAGGCCATATGGGATTTTTTGAGCTGATGATTCTGGCGGTCGGGCTGTCGATGGACGCCTTTGCCGTATCGATCTGCAAGGGGCTGGCGCTGCGCAAAATCGGCGCGCGCGAGGGCGTGATCGTCGGGCTGTGGTTCGGCGGCTTTCAGGCGCTGATGCCGCTCGTCGGCTATTTCCTCGGCGTTCAGTTCAAGGACGGCATCATGGCGTACGACCACTGGATCGCCTTCGCGCTGCTCTCGCTCATCGGCGTCAACATGATCCGCGAATCGTTCGCCTCGGACGGCGAGGAGGCCGATGCCTCGCTGTCGTGGAAGGCGATGCTGCCGCTCGCCGTCGCCGACAGCATCGACGCGCTCGCCGCCGGCGTGACCTTCGCCTTCCTGCCCGTCAATATCTGGACGTCGGTATCGCTCATCGGCGTCACGACCTTCGCGCTGTCCTGGCTGGGCGTCAAGGTCGGCTCGGTGTTCGGCGGCAGATACAAGCGCCGCGCCGAGCGCGCGGGCGGCATTGTGCTCGTGCTGCTGGGCGTTAAAATCCTTCTGGAACACACGGGCGTCCTGTAACGGCGGCGCGCGCGCCGCGCCCCGCGAAATTTACGCGCAGCCCAACCGTTTTCACGCCGCCGCGCGTCTATCCTGTGAACAACAAAAGCGTCGGGAGGTACGATGATGATGTCCACACGCGCCGCGCAACATGCGCTCTCCGCTCTCCGAAGGCTCGCCCTTGTCGCCCTGCTCCTTTCATGGCTGCCGCCGGCGTCCGCCGCCGAACGGAAAGAACCGCCGACGCCTATCTACGAGGCGTACGCCCACACCATCTTCCAGCTTCGCTCCGAGCCGGATACCGCCTCACGCCGATTCCATAAAGTGGAGAACCGCGAAGAGGTGGACGTGCTCGAGTACGGCGAGGACTGGTGCAAAATCTTCGTCAAAAAAGAGTTTACCGGTTACGCCAAGACCGAATGGCTGTGGCGCTTCCGTTCCTATGATCCCGCCGTCGCGCCGAATCTTCAGCTGATCCCCATCGTCGGCGCGGCGACGGTCGTCACGCCGTTTTCCGCCGCCGTGGACAAGTATTCGGGCAACACGCTGTCGCCGGGCGATCGTTTCGCCGTGTCCGAAACGCGCGGGGACGCCGTGGTTTTCCCCATGATGCGCGGCGAGGCGTCCGCCGCGCCGGAGTCTGTCGTTTTTGAGCCTGTCGCGCCGACGGATACGGCGCAGCCCGGCGATCTGATCGCGGCGTTCACTACTTTCTACAATGAAACGACGGGCCGCGACCTTGCCGGGGAACGCGCGCACAACATCATCGTCGGCTGCGAAAGGATTGACGGCACGGTCGTCGAAAGCGGCGGCAGCTTCTCCTTCAACGCCGCCTGCGCGCCCTATCGCAAGAGCAACGGCTACCTCCTCGCGCTCAACATCAGCAAGGACGGCGAGGGCTACGGCGGCGGCGTGTGTCAGGTGAGCACCACGCTGTACAACGCGCTGCTCCAGTTGCCCGTCCGCATCACCAAATGGACGATTCACCGCGACCTCGGCGTGCCCTACATCCCGATCGGTTTTGATTCGGCGGTCGGCAGCTACAGCGATCTTTCCTTCATCAACACGCTGCCCTACCCCGTCCGCATCGAAGCGGCGCCGCAGAACGGCGTGCTTTCCGTGTTCCTGTACCGAACGACGATGCCCGCGTCGACCGACGCGCCCGATCCGGCGCCCGATGCGTCCGGCGCGGCGGAATAGCGCCGACGCCGTTTTTGACACCCTGACGCCGCTTTCGCGGCGTCAGACCGTCGACAACCCCGGCCGTTCCTCCCGGGGATGCAATGAAGGGGCCGCGCCCCTTCATTTCTCATCCGAAACCAGCGACATGCGCGGTGGTTTCGGAACGATTTTCCGCAGAAAATCGGTTCCTTACGCGTTTTTCCGACCGCGCGGCAAAGCCGCGCAGGAAAAACGTGCAAACCGCAAAAATGAAAGCTTCATTTTTGCGGAGGGTGTCGACTTTGTCGACACCCTGACGCCGCTTTCGCGGCGTTTTCATTTGACAATCGCGCCCGCCGTGTGTAGAATAAAGCGATGGATTTACAGCACACGCTTGACGCGCTTCTGGAAAAAGGCCTTTCCATGGGCTGTTACCCCGGCGCGGCCGCCGCGTGCGGGGACGGCGGGCACGTTTACGCGCTTTCCACGGTCGGAAAAATTGCGGACGACGGCGCGCCGGTCACTCCCGAAACGCGATACGATCTGGCGTCGGTCACGAAAATCCTCGTGCCGACGATGCTTTCGCTGCGCGCGATGGAGGAAGGCGATCTCACGCTCGACGACACGCTCGGGCGCTTTTTCCCCGACGCGCCCGAGGATAAAAAGGGCGTCACGGTGTTCCAGCTCATGACGCATACCTCGGGCTTCGCGCCCTCCGTGCGCATCGAGCGCGAGGCGGCGGACGCCGGGGACGCCCTGCGCGCGGTGCTCGGGCATCCGCTCGCCTTTACGCCCGGCGAAAGGCCGAGGTACAGCTGCCTCGGCTTCATCGCCTTCGCCAAGGCGCTGGAGGCGCTTTACGGCCGCGCGCTTGACGATCTGGCGCGGGAAAGGGTGTTCCTGCCGCTCGGCATGACGCATACGGGCTATCTCCCCACGGGCGGCAACATCGCGTCCACCGAGAAAGACCCCGCGACGGGGCGCGCGCTGTGCGGCGTCGTACACGACGAGAACGCGCGCTTTCTGGGCGGCGTGGCGGGCAACGCGGGCGTGTTTTCCGATCTCAACGATATGATTCTGTTCGCGCAAATGCTGGCCGATCGCGGCGGAAGATACCTTTCGCCCGCGACGCTCGCCTGCGCCGTACGCTGCCGCACGGACGGCTTTGACACGCACAGGGGGCTGGGCTTCCATCTGGGCGGCGTATCGAGGAATTTCATGGGCGATCTGTTCCCGCCCTGCTCCTTCGGGCACACGGGCTTCACGGGCACGTCGGTCGCCGTCGATCCCACCACCGGGTTTTTCGTCGTCCTTTTGTCCAACCGCGTGCACCCGACGCGGGAAAACACCGCGCTTATCGATTACCGCCGCGCGTTCCACAACGCGCTGTACGCGGCGTTCACGCGGCGGAACTGAACGCCGCGAACCGCCGGCGCCCGCCGGGCGCGGCGCAGCCGGCCATCATCCGATGAATAAGCGCGGGACACGCCGCGCGAAAGGAACCAACCGAACATGCCCATAACCTTTTGTCCTTTGTTTTCGGGATCAAGCGGGAACGCGATGCTGATCGGCGCGGGCGACACGCGCGTATTGATTGACGCCGGAATGCCCGGCCGGCGCGTATGCGAGGCGCTTCACGAGATCGGCGTGCTGCCCGAAACGCTCGGCGGCATCGTGGTCACGCACGAGCACTCCGATCATATCGCGGGCGTGGGCGTGCTGGCGCGCAAATATCGCCTGCCGGTGTACGCCAACGAGCGCACGTGGAACGCCATGGCGCTGAAGATCGGCGAGATCGCGCCGTGGCAAAGGCGCGTGTTCGAGGGCGAGAGCGATTTCTATATCGGCGATATCGCCCTGCGCCCCTTTTCGATCCCGCACGACGCCGCCGATCCCGTCGGTTACCGCGCCTACTGCGGCGGGCGCAGCGTCGCGGTGGCGACCGATATGGGCTTTATGAAAAAAAGCGTGCTCAAGGCGCTCGCGGGCACGGAAATCGTGCTGCTGGAAAGCAATCACGATCCCGATATGCTGCTGCGCAACCCGCGCTACTCGGTCGCGCTCAAAAAGCGCATCTTGAGCAATCACGGACATTTGTCCAACGACGCCTGCGCCCACGCGCTGACCGATCTGATGGAAACGGGCGTGCGCCGCGTCGTGCTGGGGCACTTGAGCGGCGAAAACAACACGCCCGAGCTGGCGCTGAACACATCGCTCGATTACCTGATATCGCAGGGCGTGTCGCCCGAAACCGATCTCGCCGTCGATTTGTCGTGGCGCGACCGCGTGGGCGATGTGTACACCGTCGCATAGGGGGAAACGAATGATTCTTCGCGTTCTGGGATGCCACGGCCCCTACCCCTGCCCGGACGGCGCGACGAGCGGGTATCTTTTGTCGCTGCCGGGCGGCGACGCGCTTCTCGACTGCGGCGCGGGCGTGCTGGGCAAGCTGATCGCGCTGATCGATCCGGCGTCGCTGACCGCCGTGCTGCTCTCGCACCTGCATTACGATCACATGAGCGATCTGTACGCCCTCAAGTATTACCTCGACCGCATGGGAGAAACGCTGCCCGTGTATCTGCCGCGCGCGGCGATGGACACGCCCGTGGCGCGGACGCTGCAAGGCGGCGCGCTCTCCGCGCGGCCGCTCGAGGAACTGCGCGAGCTTGCGGGCGCGCGCGTCGAATGCCTGCCCGTGCGCCATCCCGTGCCCGCGAACGCCGTCAGGATCGCCGCGGACGGCAAAACGCTCGTCTATACCGGCGATACCAACGTTTTTGCGCCGCTCGACGCCTTCTGCGAAAGCGCCGATCTCCTTGTCGCGGACGGCGCGCTGACGAGTGCGCAGTGGACGGACGCCGCCCCGCACATGAGCGCGCGTCACGCGGGCGAGCTGGCGGCGCGGGCCGGGGTCGGGCGGCTGATCGTGACGCACCTGATCCCCGAAAACGCGCCCGGCGTCCTGCTGGCGGAGGCGCGCGAGGCGTTCGCCGGCGCGCTCCTTGCCGCGCCCGGGCAGGTTTTGACGGTTTAGCATGGCGGCGCGCGCGTATCCGCCCTTCTCGGCGAGGCGTCCGCTCGTCTGCGTCGCCGCCGCCTACGGCGCGGGGATTCTGTCGGCGCGGTTCATGGCGTTCCGCCCGCTCTACGGCGCGCTCGGGCTTGCCGCCGCGCTGATCTTCCTTGTCGTTTTCCGATATGACCGCCGCCGCGTCTACGCGCTGTCGGCGGCGTTTTTTTGCGCCGGGCTTGTGTACGCGGGCGCGCTGCTTGCGCCAAACGCGCCGCCCGAGGGCGCTTATGACATCACGGGCTATGTTTCGGGCGAGGAGCGGCTGACGAGCGGCGGCCGCCGCGCCGTCATGCTGACGGACGTCGAACTGACGGACGAGAACGGCAAAGCGTATCGGATCGGCAGGCTCTACTGGTCGTTCACGCCGGACGACGGGGAAATGATCCTCCTGACCGACGGACGTCAAATCGCGTTTTCGGGACGGCTGTACGCGCCCTCGCCGCAAATGAATCCCCACGGCTTTGATTTCAGGATGTACCTGCTCGCGCAGGGCGTCCGCTCGGGCGCGAGCGGATGCAAAAACCTGCGCGAAACGGGGCTTGAGCGCCTGAATTTTACGGGCGCGGCGCTGCGCGCGCGGCAGGCGCTCGAAGCGCTGATCACGCGCGTGTACGGCGAGCACGCCGCGCTGCCCAAGGCGCTGCTGCTGGGCGTCCGGGACGAAATGCCCGAGGATGTGACCGAGCAGTTCGCGCAAAGCGGCATTACGCACATTCTGGCGGTCTCGGGGCTGCACGTCGGGCTGCTCGCCGGGATGCTGACGCTCGTCCTGCGCGCGCTCCGCGTGCCGCGCAAGCCGCGTTTTTGCGTCATGCTGGTCTTTCTGGCGCTGTACTGCGCGCTGCTCAATTTCTCGGCGCCCGTCCTGCGCGCCTCCGTTTTGTTCCTGCTCGCGGAGATCGGCCGGCTTCGCCGAAGGCGGCGCGACGGCCTGACGCTGCTCGCCTCTACGTTCCTGCTGATCCTGCTTTTGCGCCCGCTCGATCTGTTCACGGCGAGCTTTCAGTTGTCCTTTGCCGCCGTGCTGGGCATCGCGCTTTTATCCCGCCGCTTCACGCGCCGCTTGTCGTTCATCCGATGGCGGGCTGCGCGCGGGGCGATCGCGGCGACGGCCGCCGCCGTCTATTCGACCGCGCTGCCCGTCGCGGCGCTGTTCCACCGGTTTTCGCCGATCGGCCTGATCGCCTCGCCGGTCGTGTGCGCGCTGCTCATGCCGCTTCTGATGCTGTACGCGCTGTCGCTCGCCGTCGGCGCGCTGTGGCTGCCGGCGGGGCGGCTGATCGCGCTCCCCGCGATCGCGCTGACCGGCGGCATGACGGAGATCGCGCGGGTAAGCGCCGGATTGCCCTTCGCCTCGCTGATCGTCCCCGCGCCGAACGCGGCGTGGTTCGCGCTGGCGTTCGTCGCCGCGCTGGCGCTCTCGGGGTATCTCCTGTGGACGGCAAAACGCCGGGCGCTCGCGTGTCTGGCGCTCGCGCTGCTCGCGTTGACCGTCGATATCGCGTCGGTTCGCCGCGAGGTGACGTACATCCAGTTTTCGGTGTCGCAGCAGGACGCCGCGCTGCTCGTCGACGGGCGCGAAACGGTGCTGTTCGACGCGGCGCAAAACGGCGGCGATATCGCGGATTTCCTGCTTTCGACGGGACTGAACGCCGATACGGTGATCCTGTCGCACCTGCATAACGATCACTGCATGGGCCTGCGCGATCTGATCGCGGCGGGCGTGCGCGTCGGGCGCGTGCTGCTGCCCGCGCGCGCCGAGGAAACGCTTGCCGATCCCGAATGCCTCGCGCTGCTCGATGAAATCGAACGCGCCGGCGTCCCGATCGGACGCTATACGGCGGGCGACGTCGTCGAAACGCCGCGCGCGGCGCTCACCGCGCTCTTTCCCGACGCCGCGAAAACCCGCGCGGGCGCCGACGCCAATCTGTACGCCGCCGCCTTTCTATTGGAAACGAGCGGTACGAGAATGCTGCTCATGAGCGACACGTCGGGCATATACGAGGACTATGTCGCCGTGCCCGCCGACATCCTCAAGGTCGCGCATCACGGCAGCGCGGGATCGACGGGTGAAAAGTTCCTCGCCGCCGTCGCGCCCGCCGCCGCCATCGTGAGCTGCGGCCCGGCAAACGCCGCGCTGCCCTCGCCCAAGCTGATCGAAAGGCTTGACCGCGCCGTGCCTTCATGGTATCGTACGGATGTGTCGGGCGCGCTGACGATTACGTTCACCGCGCGCGGCGCGACGGTCGCGCCCTTTCTCGCCGCGCGCGACCCATGACAAGGAGGCATTCGTGAAGCACACCGAGCTGTTCGCCGCGATCAAACGGGGCGTCTTCGCGCCCTGCTATCTGTTCGAGGGCGAGGAAGAATACATCAAGCGCGCCGCGCTGAACGCCGTCGCCCAAGCGGTCGTGCCGGGCGATTTCAAGGCGATGAACGACGCGCGCCTGTCCGATCCCGGCGCGGACGAGCTGATCGCCGCCGCCGAAACGCTGCCGTTCATGGCGGACAGGCGGCTGGTCGTGGCGCGCGACAGCGCTATGCTGCTGCCCGGGCGCGCGAAGAAATACGACGAGGAAGCGAGCGTCAGACGCCTGACCGATTACCTCGGCCACACGCCGGACACGACGGTGATCATCTTTTACGTGCGCGGCAAGGCGGACGGGCGGAAAAAGCTGTACGCCGCGCTCAAAAAACAGGCGGTCGTCGTGTCCTTCGACGCGCCGGACGACAGGGAGCTGACCGTGTGGATCGCCAAGCAGTTCGCGCGCGACGGCAAAAAGATCGATCAGGCGACCTGTCAGGCGCTCTGGTTCGCCGCCGGGCGCGATTTGACGCTGCTCAATAACGAGATCGGCAAGCTGACCGCCTACGCGGGTGGGCGCGGGCAGATCGAGAAAGGCGATATCGAGGCGATCGCCGTCAAAACGACCGAGTACAAAGTATTTGATCTCTCCGCCGCGCTGCTGGACGGCGAGGGCGCGCGCGCGCTCAACATGCTGACGGCGCTTCTGCGCGACGGCGAAAACCGCCTGATGCTGTTGTCGCTCCTGTCCAGACAGATACGGCAGATGGCCTACGCCAAATGGCTCGCCGACGCGCGCGCGCCGCGCGACGCGATCGCCGCGGCGATCGGCGCGCCGCCCTTCGCGGTGCAGCGCACGCTCGCCTCGGCGGGACGTTATTCGCACGAGGAGCTGAAACAAATGGAGGCGTGGTGCGTCGATACCGAGTACGGCGTCAAATCGGGCGCGCTGCCCGAGAACGGCTCGATTGAAAACGTCATGCTGCGCATCCTTTCGCTGAAGGAGGCGACGGCATGATATCGCTCAAGGATCTCCTTTCGGAAAACGGCGTCGCCGTGACGCCCGACGCGGCGCGCAGGCTCGAGGCATACCGCGAAATCCTGATCGACTGGAATACGCGGATGGATCTGACGTCGGTATCCGAGGAGGACATGGCGGCGCGGCACTTCCTCGATTCGCTCGCGCCGCTTGCGACCCCCCTGATCGGCGAGGGCGCGTCGCTCATCGACGTGGGCACGGGCGCGGGCTTTCCCGGGCTGGCGCTCGCCGCCGCGCGCCCCGATCTGACCGTCACGCTGCTCGACGCGCAGGAAAAACGCTGCAAATTCCTCCGATTCGTCGTCGAACAGCTCAAAATCGGCAACGCGCGCGTGCTCTGCGGCCGCGCCGAGCTTGCCGCGCGCGACGCGGGCCTCCGGGAATCCTTTGATTTTGCCGCCGCGCGCGCCGTCGCGCCGGCCAACGTGCTGTGCGAGTATCTTTTGCCCTTCGTCCGCGTCGGCGGGCGCGCGCTCATGTGGAAAGGCCCCGCCCTGCAGGGCGAGCTGCCCGCCGCAAGACGCGCGGCGGCGGCGCTCGGCGGCGCGCAGGACGGCATCCTTGACATGCCGGGCGACAACGCGCACGTGCTCGCCGTTTTCAAAAAGATCAGGAAAACCCTTCCCCAATATCCGCGCAAAAACGGCGTGCCCGCCAAAAAACCGCTCGGAATCGACTGATTTCGCCGTCGAATCCGCCTTTTTCGTCGAACGCTTCCTCCCGCCGGCCGGCAGGAGGTTTTTTCTGCCCGCCGAAAAAGAAGGACGGAGCGCGGGCGCGTTCGCCTGTCGTCTGGGGGAGGCGCGCGCGGGCGCGTCCGCGTTCCACGATAAGTTTTGATATAACGGGAGGCGTTTTATGAGCGTGGCGGAGCAATGGAAAAAGGACGGCCAGCGGCGCGCGGTCCGGCTGCCCGTCGATCTGATCGCGCCCAATCCGCGCCAGCCCCGGCGCATGTTCGACGAGCACGCGCTGCTCGCGCTCGCCGCCTCCATTCGTCAGCACGGGTTGCTGCAGCCCGTCACGGTGCGCGAAACAGCGAACGGATACGAATTGATCATGGGCGAAAGGCGGCTGCGCGCGTGCCGGATGCTCGCCCTGCCCGAGATCGACGCGCTGGTGATGCCGGCGGACGGCGACGAAAGCGCGCTGCTGGCGCTGGTGGAAAACCTCCAGCGCGAGGAGCTGCATTATCTCGAGGAAGCCGAGGCGTTCGCCGCGCTGATCGAGGGCGGGCTGACCCACGAGGCGCTCGCGCATAGGCTCGGGCGCAGCGTATCCTATGTCTCCAATCGCCTGCGCCTGCTCAAACTGCCCGTCGAGCTGCGCGATTTCATCCGCGAGAACGGGCTGTCCGAGCGCCACGCGCGCGCGCTGCTGCCGCTCAACTCGGACGCCGCGCGGGCGCGCATCGCCAAGCTCTGCGCCGCAAAAAACCTCACGGTGCGCGAAGCCGAGGGGCTGGTCGCGCGCGCCGCCGATCGCCTGCCCGAAATGCCGCGCGCCAAGCGCCGCGTGATATCGCGCGTATTTGATTACCGGCTGTATCTGAACGCCGTCAAGGATGTCGTGCGCCAAATGAACGATACCGGGCTCGCCGCCTCCATCGACACCAAGGAATCGGGCGGCGTCGTCGAAATCGTGATCCGCATGGGCGCCGCGCAGCGCGGGGAAGGGGCTTAACCGTCCTTCGTCCCGTCCGGCAGGGCGTCTGTTTTCTGCGCCTCCAGCTCGCTGTCGATGCGTTCGTTGACAAGCTGGTACAGCGTCGCGGTGAGCGGCACGGCGATGATCATGCCCCAGATGCCCGCGATGCCGCCGCCGATAATGACCGCCGCCAGCACCCAGACCGAGGGCAGGCCGATGGACGTGCCCACCAGTTTGGGATACAGGATATTGCCGACAAGCTGCTGCAAAATAATGATGAAGATCAGGAAAATGAGCGACTGATTGGCGCTGACGGTGAACACGAGGAAGGCGCCGACGATCGCGCCGATATAGCCGCCGATGATGGGGATGAACGATGTGACGCAGCTGATCGCGCCCACGACGGTGGCGTAGGGCATCCCGAAGAGCAGCATGCCCAGCACGCACGCCGCGCCGAGTATGAGCGCCACGACGCACTGGCCCGTCAGATAGCCCGAAAAGCAGCGGTTGGCGGTCGAAAAGAAATGGTCGATCCGGCGGACGCCGTTTTGCCGGAAGCACGCGCGCAGCGCGCGGTCGTGCCAGCGCTTGAGCTGATCCCGGCCGATCAGAAGGAACAGCGCGAATATGATCGACATGAACAGATCAAAAATACCGCTCGATACCGAGCCGATAATGCTGACCGTCGAGGACAGCACGCCGCCCACGCCGCCCGACGCCCACTTGGTCACGCCTTCGAGCACCTGCGTCCAGTCGATGGAAATGTTTTCGATCTGATCCCTGATCGCGGGGTACAACTGCTCCTCGCCGCGCGCCCATTGCTTGAGCTGCTCGAGATAAACGGGCGATTCGCGCGTGATGAGCGTGATCGCCTCGGACAGCCCGGGCAGCACCATCTGCACGAGCAGGAAAATCAGCGCCGCCGCCAGCAGGATCGACAGCGCGATGCAAAGCCCCCGGCGGCTCTTTTGGAGCCATTTGATCTTCGTCTTGGGAAAGACGATCTTTTCGAGCGATTTGATCACGACGTTCAGCGCGTACGCGATCGCCGCGCCGAAAACGAGCGGCTTGACGATGATCAGAAACGCGTTGAAAATGAACAGCGCGCGCTCGAAATACACCACGATCAGCGCCAGCAGCGCGGCCAGCAGGATGGGGCGGACGAGCCGCGTTTCGCCGAACCAGTGCAGCGAGTTCTTTTCCTGTTTCATGGTCTCCCTCCGTTCAGATCAAGGAAAGCGTTTTAAGCGCGAGGATGATCAGGAAGGTGGACAGCGCCGAAAACAGCGTCGTGCTGACGACCAGCGCGCCGGCCAGTTCGCCGTCGCCGCCGAGCTGCTTCGCCATCGGATAGCCGCTCACGGCGGTGGGCGAGCCGAACGCGATCAGCGCGCAGCCAAGCGCCACGCCGCGGAAGCCCAGCGCCGCGCCGATCGCCAGCATGACGGCGGGACAGACGATCAGCCGCCCGACCGTGCCCAGCGCGACCGCGCGCGCGCTGCGGCGCATGACCGAAAAATTCATGCCCGCGCCAAGGAAAAACAGCGCCGTCGGCGACGCCGCCGCGCCCGCCATCGACAGCGTTTTCATCGCGAAACCGGGCGGCGTCCAGCCGGACAGCCACACGGCGAGCCCGAGCAGCGTGGCGATGATGAGCGGGTTCTTGGCAACGCCGAGGAGAAGCCGCTTCACCGAGCATCCGCCCTGACCGTACGTTTGCAGCGCGATCACCGACATCACGTTGTAGATCGGCACGACGCAGGCAACGAGCATGCCGGCAAGCGACACATCCCGCCCCGGGAACAGCATGGCGACGAGCGGCAGGCCGAAGTAGGCGTAATTGCTGCGCCCGATACACTGGATCAGCACGCCAATTTTGCTCCGATCGCGCTCGATCCGGGGAATGACGAGGAAAAGCGCCAGAAAAACGGCGAGCGTGCCGAGCCCGACGTACAGAAACGCGCCGGCGTCGAACGCGGCGTCGCGCGGGGTGGACAAGATATTATGGCATAACGAGACGGGTAAAAATACGCGAAAAACCAGGTTATCGCCTTTCGAGACGAAATCCGCGTCCACCAGCCCGATTTTGCGCGACAGCACGCCGCCCGCCATGATCAAAAGGAGCGGCAGCACGACCGACGCCGAAAACAGGACGTTTTCCATAGTTCTCCTTTATTCGCGGCCGAGCAGTTCCGCGAGGATTTCACTCAGCCGGCGCGGATCGCCGCGCCCGCGCGTTTCCGCCATCGCCGCGCCCATGAGCGCGCGGAAGGCGTTGGTTTTGCCGCCCGCGAGTTTTGCGACCAGCTCGGGGCGCGCGGCGATCGCTGCGCGCGCGGCGGCGCGCAGTATTTCTTCGTCGCCGACGAGCAAAAGCCCTTCCTCCCGCGCGACGGCGCGCGGATCGCCGCCCGATTCGCACAGCACGTTGAGGATACGCCTGCCCGCGCCGCTGCTCACCTCGCCGCGCGACAGCATATCGGCCAGCGCGGCGACCGCCTCGGGCGCGCAGGTGATTTCGCCCTCGAAGGACAAAAACAGATTGGCGAGCGCGACGGGCGCGGCGCAGAAGGCAAGCGCGCGCTCAAAGGCGTCCGCCGTTTCCCGGCGCATCAGCAATTCGCCGGCGGCGTAGGGCGTCAGCCCGAGAGACAGGTATTGCCCGCGCCGCTCTTCCGCCGGGCGCGGCATTCCGGCGCGGATGCGCGCGATCCCGCCGTCGGTCAGCACGAGAGGCGGCAGGTTCGGCTCGGGCATATAGCGGTAATCGGCGGCGCTTTCCTTGCGGCGCATGACGGTGATCGCGCCCGTCGCCTGATCGAACTTGAGCGTTTCGCAGGCGACGCGCCCGCCGCTCTCCGTCACGGCGATCTGCCGCGCCGCCTCGCATTCAACGGCGCGTCGGACCGACTGGAAGGAGTTCAGATTCTTGATCTCGGTGCGCTCGTTCAGGCGCGTTTCGCCCTTCCTGCGCACCGAAAGATTGACGTCGGCGCGCAGATGTCCCTCGTTCATCCGTCCCTTCGTCACGCCGGCGTAGATGAGCCGATCGCGCAGCGCGCGCACGTACTCCGCCGCCTCCTCGCCGCCGCGCATGGCGGGTTCCGAGACGATTTCAATGAGCGGCACGCCGCAGCGGTTGAAATCGACCAGCGAGCAATCGCCCGCGTGGACGAGCTTGCCCGCGTCCTCCTCCAGATGAATGCGCGTGATCGGGACGAACCTGCCGTCCGAAAGCGTCACGCCGCCGCCCGTACAAAGCGGCGTTTCATACTGCGTGATCTGGTAGCCCTTGGGCAGATCGGGGTAGAAATAATGCTTGCGGTCAAAGCCCGACCGGCGCGCGATATCGCACCCGAGCGCCAGCCCCGCGCGCGCGGCGAGGACGACCGCCTCGCGGTTGAGCGCGGGCAGCGCGCCCGGCAGCCCCATGCATACCGGGCACACGCGCGTGTTGGGCGGCGCGCCGCCGTCGATCTCGCAGGCGCAGAAGATTTTCGTTTTCGTGTTCAATTCGACGTGCGTTTCAATGCCCACGACGATTTCGTATTCCGTCACGCGCATCCCTCCCGCTCCAGCGCGCCGCCGACGCGGAAAATGGTCGGCTCGCCGAACGCGCGCCCGGTCAACTGCATACCGCCCGGCAGCGAAAGCGCCGGCAGCCCGGCGAGCGCGGCGGGCACGAGGAAGCGGTCGCTCTGGTACATCGCCACGGGATCGACCTCCTCGCCGAGCTTCTTGATCGCGCCCGCGTACACCGGCGTGAGCAGGACGTCCGCGTCCTTGAGGCATTCGTTCATGTCATGCGCGACCATGCGGCGCGTGCGCACGGCGCGCTGATAATAGGATTCCTTCGCCTCCGCGCCCAGCGCGTAGGTGCCCAGCATGACGCGGCGCATCGCCTCGTCGCCGAAATAGCGGCGCGCCGCGCGATAGGCGTTTTGCATGGTATCGCCCTCGCCCGCGCGCCCCAAGCGCACACCGTCGTAGAGCATCAAATTGCTCATCGCCTCCGCCGCCGTCAGCACGCAGTAGGCGCTCAACGCGTGCTCGAGCGCCGGCAGGCTGTATTCCGCGATCGTCGCGCCCAGCCGCTCAAGCGCCGCGATCGTTCCCTGATAGGTCGTTTCGACCGCGCCCGTCAGCGCGCCCGCGTCCTCGCGCAGCACGGCGATTTTCAGGCCGCGAACGCACGGATTGATCCCGTCAGCCAACGAATCATCCGCCGCCGCGCGCGACGTCTGATCGCGCGGATCGATCCCGCGCAGCGCGTAAAAAACATGCGCGGTGTCCGGGACATTCCGCGCGATCACGCCCACGGTGTCCAGCGACGAGGCGAAGGCGATCAGCCCGTAGCGCGAGATCGCGCCGTAAGTCGGGCGCAGGCCCACCGCGCCGCAGTACGCCGCCGGCAGACGCACGCTGCCGCCGGTATCGCTGCCCAGCGCGAACGCCGCTTCGCGCGCCGCAACCGCCGCCGCCGAGCCCGACGACGAGCCGCCCGGCACGAGCGACGGATCGCGCGGGTTGCGCATGGGAAAGAACGCCGAGTGCTCGCCCGAGGAGCCCATGGCGAACTCGTCCAGATTCGTCTTGCCCAGCAGCACGCAGCCGAGGCGGTCGAGCGTTTCCCACGCCGCCGCGTCGTAGGGCGGGATATACGTTTCGAGCATGCGCGAGGCGCAGGTGGTGCGCACGCCGCGCGTGGAAAAATTATCCTTGAGCGCGCAGGGCACGCCGGCGAGCCGTGAAACCGCTTCGCCGCGCGCCAGCGCTTCGTCGACCGCGCGCGCCTTGTCAAGCGCCTTGTCGCGCGTGACGGTCAGGTACGCGCCGATGCCGCCGTCCGTTTCCGCGATGGACGACAAATAAGCCCGCGTCAGCTCGACGGCTGAAAACGAGCCGGCGCGAAGCCCGTCGGCAATCGCGCTGACGGGCAGATCGATCAATGAATTCATTCGTCAGTCCACCACGCGCGGCACGACGCACATCCCGTCCCGCACACGCGGGGCGTTGTTCAGCATGTCTCCGCGCGAAAAAGACGGGCGCGGCGCGTCCTCGCGCAGGGGACAGGCGAAGGGCGCCGGTTCGACGTCCGCCCCGTCCGCCGTTTCCAGCGCGGCGGCGAACGCCGCGATGCTGTTCATTTCGGCGCGCAGCCGCTCTTCCTCGCCCGCCTTTGCCGTCAGGTTCGACAGTATAAGCGCTTCCTCCAGCGTCATTGCATCCGCTCCTGCTTAATTTTGTGATCGACGACGTGCCTCCGCGCGAGCTCGTCGATCACGCGCCGAAGGGGGATGTCCATCTCCGCCATCAGCGCCATCACATGATACACCAAATCGCCGATTTCGTAAACCGTTTCCTCTTCGTCGTTTTTCGCGCCGGCGATGAGCACCTCGGCGCATTCCTCGCCCACTTTTTTGAGGATTTTGTCGCGCCCCTTCTCGAAGAGATAGGTTGTGTAGCTGCCCTCCTTGGGATGCGCGCGGCGGTCGGCGATCACGCCGTACAGCGCCTGAAGCGCGAAGGGCCTAACTTCATGATCAAGGTAAATTTCATCGAAAAAGCAGCTCGTCGCGCCGGTATGGCAGGCGGGGCCGTCGGCCTTCGCCTGAATGAGCAGCGCGTCGCCGTCGCAGTCGGCGGTAATGGACGCGATATGCAGGATATTCCCGCTCGTTTCGCCCTTGCGCCACAGCGTTTGCCGGCTGCGGCTGTAAAAGCAGACGCGCCTTTCGGCGATGCTGATCGCGAGGCTTTCGGCGTTCATGTAGGCGAGCATCAGCACGTCCCGGGTCCGGTAGTCCTGCACGATCGCGGGGATCAGCCCGCGCTCGTCAAATTTGAGCGCCATTTAATTCCTCCTCCAGTCTGACGGGAATGCCTCTTTGGGATAAATACCGCTTGAGATCGCGGATGCCCAACTCGCGGCGGTGAAAGATCGAGGCGGCAAGCCCGGCGTCGACAGCGGGCAGCTTGAACAGTTCGGCAAAGTCCTCTTTGTTTCCTGCGCCGCCCGAGGCGACGACGGGCAGCGTCACGACCTCGCCGATCGCGGCGAGCATGTCCAGATCAAAGCCTTTTTTCACGCCGTCGGCGTCCATGCTGTTGAGCACGATTTCGCCCGCGCCGTGCTCCTGCCCGTACACCGCCCATTCGACGGCGTCGCGCCCGGTGTCCTCGCGCCCGCCCCGGCGGAACACGTGAAACCGCCCGCCCACGCGCTTAACGTCCATCGACAGCACCACGCATTGATCGCCGTAGCGCTTGGCGGCGCGCGATATGAGCGTCGGATCACGCAGCGCGCCCGAATTGACGCTTACCTTGTCCGCGCCGCACTTGAGCAGGCGGTCGAAATCGGACAGATCGTTGACGCCGCCGCCCACCGTGAGCGGAATGAACACGTTCGACGCCACCTCGCGCAGCGCGTCCGCAAAGAGCGGCCGTCCCTCGGCGGAGGCGGTGATATCGTAAAACACCAGCTCGTCCGCGCCCTCGTCGTTGTAGAACGCGGCGAGCGCGAGCGGACTGCCGATATCGGCGAGGTTTTCAAAGTTGACGCCCTTGACGACGCGCCCGTTTTTCACGTCGAGGCAGGGAATGATCCGCTTTTTCAGCATGCCGTCCCCGCCCCCTCCCGGATCGCCGCGTTCAGATCGATCGCGCCGGTGTACAGCGCCTTGCCGATGATCGCGCCGTCGACGCCGACGCCGCGCAGCGCGCGCACGTCGCTGATCGTCGATACGCCGCCGCTCGCGACGATCTTCAGCGACAGCTCGGCGCGCAGGCGCTCGTAGACGGGGATGTTGGCGCCGCGCAGTGCGCCGTCGCGCGCGATATCGGTGACGATCACGGTGTCAAGCCCGTCCGCTTCGAGCCGCCTGCACAGATCGAGCGTCCTCACGTCCGTGATTGTTTTCCAGCCGTCGACGGCGACGAAGCCGTCGCGCGCGTCGACGCCTACGGCGACGCGATCGCCGTATTTGCGAATCATGTCCCTGACAAATCCGTAATCGGTCACGGCGACGGTGCCCAATATGACGCGCCCGACGCCGAGCGCAAGACAGCTTTCGACGGCGCGTTCGTCGCGCAGGCCGCCGCCGATTTCGGTGTACAGCCCGCTGATGCTCGAAAGGCGGCGCAGCGCGGCGACGTTCGCCTGCGCGCCGTCCCGCGCGCCGTCCAGATCGACGATGTGCAGGCAGGTCGCGCCCGCGTCCCAGAACTTTCGCGCGACGGCGGCGGGATCGTCGGCATACGCCGTTTCCCTGCCGTAATCGCCCTGAACGAGCCGGACCACGCGCCCGCCGCGCAGATCGATCGCCGGAAAAATCCTCATGACAAGCCTCCCGCGCGCAAACCGCGCCACTCTTTTATATCGGATAGACGAAGGCGCGGAGCATGGCGAGGCCGACCGCGCCCGACTTTTCGGGATGGAACTGCGCGCCGCAGACGTTCCCGCGCCGGACGACGCCGGGCACGCGCGCGCCCAGATAATCGGAGAACGCCGACACGACGCCCTCGCACGCCGTCGCGTAATACGAATGCACGTAATAGACGTGCGCGCCCGGCCGGACGAAGCGCAAAAGCGGATCGTCGGGGCGCTCGAATTCGAGGCTGTTCCAGCCCATATGCGGCGTTTTCGCGCCGCGCGGCAGATCCCTTTCAAGCGGCGCGACGACGCCGGGCAGCAGCGAAAGCCCCTTGTGCCGCCCGTACTCGAGGCTCTCGTCAAAGAGCAACTGCATCCCCAGACACACGCCCATGAGCGGTTTCCCGCCCGCCGCGAAGTCGCGCAGCGCGCCGTCGAGCTTTTTGTCGCGCAGGCGGTCGGCGGCGTCGCCGAAAGCGCCCACGCCGGGCAGTATCACGCAGTCCGCCGCAAGAATGCGCTCGGCGTCCGCCGTGACGACGGCGTCCGCGCCGACCTTTTTCAGCGAGCAGACCAGCGAAAACAGGTTGCCCACGCCGTAATCGACGACGGCGGTGATCATAGGACGCCCTTGGTGGACGGGATATCGTCCGCCGCGCCCGGATCGGGGGCGACCGCAGCGCGCAGCGCGCGCGCGAACGCCTTGAACGCGCTTTCGATGATATGATGCGTGTTTTCGCCCGCGAGCAGGCGGATATGCAGCGTGATCTTCGCCTCGCGCGCGACCGCCGCGAAAAACTCGCGCACCAGCTCGGTATCGAACGTACCGACCTTCTGGCAGGGCATCGTCGCGTCGAACGCGAGAAAGCCGCGCCCCGACAGATCGACGGCACACAGACAAAGCGCCTCGTCCATCGGCAGCGTGACGCTGCCGTACCGCGCGATCCCGCGCTTGTCGGAAAGCGCTTCCCCGATCGCCTGCCCCAGCGCGATGCCGACGTCCTCGACGGTGTGGTGATCGTCCACGTTCGTATCGCCGGCGCACCTGACCGTCAGGTCGAACCGCCCGTGCCGCGCGAAGAGCGCCAGCATGTGATCGAAAAAGCCGCAGCCCGTCCGCACGTCGTACCCGCCGCCGCCCTCGAGCGTCAGCGCGAGGGAAATGTCCGTTTCGCCCGTTTTCCGCGTGATAGCCGCCTGTCTCATGCGCCCGCCTCCTTGAGCACTTCTTCCGTTCTTTGCAGGAAAATGTCCATTTGCGCGTCCGTGCCGATCGACACGCGCGCGTAATCGTCAATGCGCGGGTCGGGGAAATGCCGCACGAGCACCATTTTCGCCTTGAGCGCATCACAGTACGCGCGTCCCGTCAGGACGGGCGGCTTCACGAACAGGAAATTCGCCTTGGAATCGGTCAGCGCGAAGCCCATGCCGCGAAGCGCCGCCGCGACGCGCGCGCGGGTCGCGCGCACCTTCCCGATGCATTCGTCAAAGTACGCCGTGTCCGAAAGCGCCGCGACCGCCGCCGCCTGCGTCAGACGGCTGACGTTGTAGGGATGAAAGGAGAACTTGACGCGGTTGAGATCGGCGATCAATTCCTCGCTCCCCAGCGCGTAGCCCAGCCGCCCGCCGGCGAGCTGCCGGCTTTTGCTGAACGTGCCCACGATCAGAAGATTATCGCATTCCGGCAGCAGCGCCCGCGCGCTTTCGCCGCCGAAATCGACGTACGCTTCGTCGATGACGACCACGCTGTCCGGGTTGCCGCGCACGATGCGCCTGATATCGTCAAGCGGCAGCGCGATGCCGGTGGGCGCGTTGGGATTGGCGATGAACACCGTTTTGTTCAGCCCGACAAAGCGCTCGACGGGCAAAGTGAAATCATCGTTCAAGGGAATCTCGGTCGCGGGCGAATTGAACAATCTCGCGTATACGGGGTAAAAGCCGTAGCTGATCGCCGGGAACGCGCAGCCGCGCCGCGCGTCGCAAAACGCCATGAACGCGAACGCCAGCACCTCGTCCGAGCCGTTGCCGGCGTACGCCTGCCTTTCGTTCAGCCCGTAGGCGGCGGCGAGCGCGGCGTTCAGGCCGGCACAGGCGGGATCGGGGTACAGATTGAGCCGCCGCGCGCTTTCGCCGTCGATGGCGCGCAGGACGCGCGGCGAGGGCGGGTAAGGGCACTCGTTGGTGTTGATCTTCACGAAGGCGTCCGAATCGCGCGGCTGCTCGCCCGGCACGTAGGGCGCGATCTCCCGCAGGCGGGGAAGCAGAAAGCGGCTCATGATATCACGCCCTCCGAACGGTCAAGGCCGTTCTCCGCGCGCAGCGTCGCGGCGCGGGCGTGCGCGCGCAGGCCTTCGCTTTCGGCAAAGCGCGCGATATCGGGCGCGGCGCGGCGAAGCGCCGATTCGTCATAGTAAATGAAGGAGGACTTTTTGACGAAATCGTCCACCGAAAGCGGCGAGGCGAAACGCGCCGTGCCGCCGGTGGGCAGCGTGTGATTGGGCCCCGCAATGTAATCGCCCAGACTTTCGGGCGTAAAACGTCCCATGAACACGCTGCCGGCGTTTTCGATCGCGGGCAGCATTGCGAAGGGATCGTCCACGGCGAGCACCAGATGCTCGGGCGCGATGGCGTTTGATACGGCGACGCCGACGGTCAGATCGGGCACGACGATGATCCGTCCCTGCGCGATGATCGACGCGCGCGCGATATCGCGCCGCGGCAAAAACGGCAATTGCTCCTCGATCTGCACGGCGACCGCCTCGGCGAGCAGCAGGCTGTCGGTCACCAGCCACGCGGAGGCCAATTTGTCATGCTCCGCCTGTGAAAGCAGATCGGCGGCGACAAAGCGCGGATCGGATTGGCCGTCGGCGAGCACCAGAATCTCGCTGGGCCCGGCGATCATATCGATATCGACCAGACCGTACACCATGCGCTTGGCGGTGGCGACGTAGATATTGCCCGGGCCGACGATCTTGTCCACGCGCGGAACGGATGCCGTTCCGTAGGCGAGCGCGGCGATCGCCTGCGCGCCGCCGATTTTGTAGACGGTTTCGACGCCCGCCACCCTCGCCGCCGCCAGAATCTCGGGCGCGACGGAGCCGTCGGCGCGCGGCGGCGTGGCCATCACGATCTCCCGCACGCCCGCGAGCGCGGCGGGCACGGCGTTCATGAGCACGCTCGAGGAAAGGCTGGCCGTGCCGCCCGGAATGTACAGCCCGACGCGGCGGAGCGGCAGCACGCGCTGGCCCGTCACGACGCCCATTTCGCCCGCGTCGATGAATCCCTGCCTGATCTGGCGGGCGTGGAACGCCCGGATGTTGCGCGCGGCGAGCTCGACGGTGGCGAGCCATTCGGGCGATACGCGCGCCGTCGCCTCGTCGATTTCCTCCCGGGTCACGCGAAGCGCGGACAGCCGCGCGCCGTCGAATTTTTCGGTCAGCTCGTACAGCGCCGCGTCGCCGCGCGCGCGCACGTCGTCCAGAATGCCGCGCACCACGCCTTCGACATCGCGCCCGTCCCCGCCGGGGCGCGAAAGCAGCGCTTCCGCCTTTTGTCCCGCGTAGCGAATGATCTGTATCATGGGGCAACCTCCTTGGACAGCGCGGCGACAAGCCGTTCGATCGCCGCGCCCTTGAATTTCTGGGATGATTTATTGGCGATGAGCCGCGCGCTGACGGGCGCGACCGTTTCGATCACCGACAGGTTGTTCTGCCGCAGCGTGGCGCCCGTTTCGACGATGTCCACGATCACGTCGGACAGTCCCAGCAGCGGCGCCAGCTCGATCGAGCCGTTGAGCTTAATGATCTCGATGTCGCGGTTGCGCGTGGCGTAGTAGCGGCGCGCCGTGCGCGGATATTTGGTGGCGACGCGCAGCGTGCGCTGTCTGTCGTCGCGGAAGCCGTCCGGCGCGGCGACCGACATACGGCATCGGCCGATGCGCAGATCGAGCAGCTCGTACACGTCCTCGCCGCCCTCGTCGAGCACGTCCTTGCCGATCACGCCGATATCCGCCGCGCCGTGCGCCACGTACACCGCCACATCGGCGGGCTTGACCTGCAGATAGGCGATCTCGTGCGCTTCGTCGCGCAGCACCAGCCTGCGATCGTCCTTTTTGAGCGTCTCGCAGCCGTACCCGGCGCGCGCGAGCAGCTCATACACGGCGTCCGAAAGCCGTCCCTTGGGCATAGCGACCGTCAGCATGATACCGCCTCCCCGATAACGCCCCCGTCAAAGCGCGCAAGCCGCCGATACCGAATCCCCTCGGGGATTTCGGTCGCCGCGCGCGCGCTTTCGCCCGCGTCGCGCAGGGCGTTCAGCGCGGTCATGAGCGCGGCGGGATCGCACGCCGGATCGTACAGGCACACGACGTCGACGTCGTAGGCGGCGGGGCTTTCCAGCACGCGCGATAATTCGTCCAGATACAGGGCGAAGCCGATCGCCTCGCCGCGCCGCCCCAGCCGCTTGAGCAGCGGATCGTACCGCCCGCCCGACAGCACGGCGCGCGGCACGCCCTCGATATAGCCGCGCAGCACGACGCCGTTGTAGTAGTCCAGATCGTTGATCATGGAAAAATCAAGCGACACATGATCGCCCTCGCCCATCGCCGTCAGCGCGTCCGACAGCGCCTCGATCTCGCCGTACGCCGCGCGCATGGCGTCGTTCCCGATCAGCGCCTTCGCCGCCTCAAGCGCGCCGGGCAGCCCGCCGCGCAGCGCCGCCAGACGCAGAAAGGCGTCCGTCCATTCGCCGGAAAGCCCCCACGCGCCGCAGGCCGCCGCCAATTCGTGCGCGTTCTTGCCGCCCAGCAGCCGCGAAACGGTATCGCGCCGCGCGGGGCCGAGCCCGGCCGCGTCCATCAGCGCCGACACAAATCCCATGTGCCCGATATCCAGCGCGTAATTGACGCCCACGGCGCGAAGCGAGGCGATCGCCAGATGCGTGATCTCGGCGGTGGTGAAGGCGTCCGCCGTGCCGACGCTTTCGACCCCCATCTGCGGAATCTCCCGGAAGGAGCGGTTTTCGCGCGACAGGCGGTATACGCTTTCGGTGTAGTACAGTTTTTCGCCGTACCGCGCGTTCTTGGCGATGGACAGCGTGATATCGGGCTTGAGCGCCATCAGCGAGCCGTCCGGGTCGCTGAAGGTCAGGATATGCTCGTCCTTGAGGAAGGGCAGGTTTTCGGCGTACAGGGAATACGGCTCGAACTTGCGCATCGTGTAGCGCGCGTAGCCGCAGCGCTCGAATTCGCGCCGGATCGCTTCGCGCAGCGCGCTCCCGCCTGTCCGTCCGGGCGCCGCTCCCGGCAGCCCCGCTTCCGCCTGATTGTTCACGCGCGTCCCTCCCCTCGTGATACGCGGCAGTATACCAGACGCGGGCGCTTTAGTCAAGTAAATCGCTAAATTGCTGTCACCAAAAGTAAAACCTGTGAAAAAACGGCGGAAAAGGGACGGATTCGCACAAAAGGGCATTTTCACGCTTGACATCGCCGCGCGCGCGGCATATAATGCGCATATCCCACGGGATGACGGGGGACACGCCCTTTCACACGGCCGCCGACAGAGAAGTATGCCATGGCTGAAAGCATACGGTGACACGCGAAAACGGTACCGCCCCACCGACCGCGGCGCGAGCGCGCGATACAGCGCATTTGAGCGGTTTTCGGCGCGCGCGGCGAAAACAATCAGGGTGGAACCGCGGATGCTTACATCCGCCCCTTGTATGAGGGGCGGTTTTTGTATCCGCGAAACGAAAGGAGAAACGATATGCTGATCACGCTGAAGAACGGACAAAGGGAGTTCCCGGACGGCATGAACGCGCTGGACATCGCGGGGCAACTCAGCCAAGAACTGAAAAAGACGGCGCTCGCCGCGCTGGTGAACGGCGAGGTGTGCGATCTGGTCAAGCCGATCAACGGCGACGCGACGCTCGATATCCTCACCTTCGCGGACGCCGCGGGGCGGCGCACGCTGCGACACACGGCGTCGCACGTTCTGGCGCAGGCCGTCAAAAAGCTGCGTCCCGAGGCAAAGCTCGCCATCGGCCCCGCCATCGACAACGGCTTTTACTACGATTTCGACGTGGACGAGCCGTTCACGCCCGATTTCCTCAAGGAAGTCGAAAAGGAAATGGCGCGCATCATCAAGAAGAACGACCGTCTGGAGCGCTTCGAGCTGCCGCGCGAAGACGCGATCGCCTTCATGAAGGAAAAGAACGAGCCGTACAAGGTGGAACTCATCGAGGATCTGCCCGAGGGCGAGACGATTTCCTTCTATAAACAGGGCGATTTCACCGATCTGTGCGCCGGGCCGCATCTGCCCGCCACGGGCAAAATCAAGGCGTTCAAGCTCACCTCCATCGCCGGCGCGTACTGGCGCGGCAGCGAGAAGAA
This sequence comes from uncultured Oscillospiraceae bacterium, assembly GCA_964459985.1. Lineage (GTDB taxonomy): Bacteria > Bacillota > Clostridia > Christensenellales > Aristaeellaceae > CAYWOS01. The sequence goes on along the minus strand of CAYWOS010000004.1, from coordinate 45,202 downwards.
CAAAATGCTCCAGCGCATTTACGGCACGGCGTTCACCGACAAAGCCGAACTGGACGAATACCTCGCGCGCATCGAGGAAGCGAAAAAGCGCGACCATCGCAAGCTCGGGCGCGAGCTGGATTTGTTCGACGTGCTCGACGAAGGCCCCGGCTTCCCCTTCTTCTATCCCAAGGGCATGGTGCTGCGCAACCTATTGGAGGACTACTGGCGGCAGATTCACCGCGAGGCGGGCTATGAGGAAATCAAGACGCCCATGATGCTCAACCGCGCCCTGTGGGAGCGCTCGGGGCACTGGGATCACTATCAGGAGAGCATGTACACCACGAAAATCGACGACACCGATTTCGCCATCAAGCCCATGAACTGCCCGGGCGGAATGCTGGTGTACCTGCGCAAAATGTGGAGCTACCGCGAGCTGCCCTGCCGGTGCGGCGAGCTCGGGCTTGTCCACCGCCACGAACTGTCGGGCACGCTCCACGGGCTCATGCGCGTGCGCTGCTTCACGCAGGACGACGCGCACATCTTCATGCGTCCCGACCAGATCCGCGACGAAATCAAGGGCGTGTACTACCTGATCGACGGCGTGTACAAGACGTTCGGGTTCAAGTACAAGGTCGAACTGTCCACCCGCCCCGAAAACTCCATCGGCACGGACGAAATGTGGGATCTGGCGACCGACGGGCTCAAGGGCGCGCTGGACGAGCTGGGCGTGTCCTACACCGTCAACGAGGGCGACGGCGCGTTCTACGGCCCCAAGATCGATTTCCATCTGGAGGATTCGCTGGGGCGCACGTGGCAGTGCGGCACCATTCAATTGGACATGAATCTGCCCGAGCGCTTTGACCTCACCTATACCGGCGCGGACGGCGAAAAGCACCGCCCCGTGATGATTCACCGCGTGGTGTTTGGCTCGATCGAGCGTTTTATGGGCATCCTGATCGAGCACTTCGGCGGCGCGTTCCCGATGTGGCTGGCGCCCGTGCAGGCGAAAATCCTCACCATCACCGACCGCGCCGACGAAGCGGCGAAGGACATCAAGCGCGCGCTCGACAAGAGCGGCATCCGCGCCGAAACGGACCTGCGCAACGAAAAGATCGGCTTTAAGATCCGCGAAGCGCAGCTCATGAAGATCCCCTACATGCTCGTCATCGGCGATCAGGAGGTCGAAAGCGGCACGGTCAACGTCCGCACGCGCAAGGGCGAGGCGCTGGGATCGATGCCCGTTGAGGACGCGATCCGGATGTTCCAGAGCGAAGTCGACGGCAAGATCATCAAATAAGAAAGGGCTTTCATGAAAAAATCCGTATCTCTGCTCATCCTGTGCGCTCTGCTGGCGCTGCCGCTTTCCTCCTGCGCGATCGCCGAGGAAAAGCTGATCATGACATCGTTTTACCCGGTGTACGTGCTGGCGCAAAACGTGCTGGCCGACGTCGGGGGCGTGACGCTCAAAAACATGACCGCGCCCACGACGGGCTGCCTGCACGATTACCAGCTGCTGGCGGGCGACGTGCGCGCGCTGGCGCAGGCCGACGCGCTCGTGATCAACGGCGCGGGCATGGAACACTACCTCGACGCGCTGACGGCGCAGCTTCCCGGGCTGAACATCGTCGATTGCTCAACGGGCATCGAGCTGATGCCCGACGAGCACGAGGGCGAAATGAACGCGCACATCTGGCTCGACGCGCAGAACGCCGCGCGGATGGCCGAGAACATGGGAGAGGCGCTCGCCGCGCTGCTGCCCGGGCAGGCGGACAAGATCAAGGCAAACGCCGCGGAATACGCCGCCGCGCTGCGCGCGCTCGACGAGGAAATCAAGCAGACGCTCGACGCGCTCGCCGCGCGCGACATCGTGACCTTTCACGAGGCGTTCCCCTACTTTGCCGAGGCGTACGGGCTGAACGTCGTCGCCGTGGTGACGGTCGAGGCGGACGAAGCGCTCTCGCCGCGCCGTCTCGCCGAGGTGATCGATCTGGTGCGCGCGGCGGGCAATCCGCCGCTCTTCACCGAGCCGCAGTACGCGCCGGACGCCGCCGTCGCCATTCATAATGAAACGGGCGCGCCGATATACGCGCTTGATCCGCTCGTGACGGGCGAAGGCGATAGGACAGCCTATCAGGACGTCATGCGCGAAAACGCGCGCGTGCTGCTCGAAGCGCTCGGAACGAAGTAACGCTCGCAATACAAAGGACTGCCGGGAAAGGTTTTCCGGCAGTTTTTTTGATGCGCGGTGATTACTCGCGGATGTCGCCGCGCTTTTCGAGATCGGAAACGATTTGCCCGTACAGCACGGCGTCGATTTTGTACTTTTTGCGATAGACGATATACCCCGCGACGATGCACAAAAGCGGCAGCGCCAGCATGGAAACCTTCATCATGAGCAGCCCTTCCACCGTCACGTCGGCGGGCGACGCGGCGCGGTTGATGCCCGAGAGGATGAGCGTGACGCCCACGATGCCGCTCGCCGCCGCGCCGCCGATCTTGTTGATGAGCGGCTGCACCGAGAACGTGACGCTCTCGTTGCGCTTGCCGCTCTTCCACTGGCCGTACTCGATGGTATCGGCGAGGAACATGAGCATGAGCAGCTGGATAAACGCCTGCCCCACGAAGATCAGCACGCCCGCGACGCCGATGAACAGCATATCCATCGGCGCGAAGAAAAAGATCACATACCCGATCAGCACCAGCGCCGTCGCCAGCCCGTACAGCTTTTTGCGGTCCATGCGCTTGGAAAAGAAGGGGAACGCCGTCAGCGCGCCGAGCTGCGATACGCCCAATATCGCCGCGAACACCGAATACATGCCCTCGTTGCCAAAGGCGTACTTGAAGTAGTACGTCCCGAAGCCCGTCGTGGTCGAATAGCCGATCATGAACAGCGCCATCGCCAGCGTGGTGTAGAGCAATTGATCGTTGTGAAAGATCACGCCGAACATCTGCCGGAGCGTGGTTTTCTCTTCCTGTTTGAAGCGCTCGCGGCGCTCGCGGACGCCCAGCAGCGTGAACAGCTGGAACAGGATCATCAGGAGCGTGACGCCCACGGCGAAAACGAACCACGCGCGCTTGGCGTCGCCAAGGGCGTTCGTCAGCGCGCCGGTGAGGGGCAGAATGCCCACCACCACGGCGAACATGCCGACATTGGCGCAGATGCGCGCGAACGCGCCGATGCGCTCGCGCTCCTTCTGATCCAGCGACAAGGCCGGCAGCATCGACCAGTACGCGATGTCGTTCGCGCCGTAAAACACATCCCACAAAAGATAGACGACGGCGAAAAACACGATGTACGCCGCGCCCGTCAACCCGAGATCGGCGAACAGCAGCACGATGAGCGCGCCGCCCACCAGCGCGCCGATCAGCATGGGCGGCTTGAACTTGCCGTAGCGCGTGTTCACATTGTCAATCACCGTGCCCATGACGGGATCGTTGAGCGCGTCGAACACGCGCAGCACCGTCAGCACGCCCGTCATCCACCACATCGTGCCGTCGGGCAGATCGAGCACCTCGGTCAGGTACACCATCAGATACATGCTGACCATGCTGTAGAACATGTCCCGGCCGATGGTCCCCAGCCCGAAGAACACGCGGTTTCTGCGCGCCGGGCCGCCCTGTTCGCCTGTTTTCACGGAGCGCCGCCTCCCGTTCGTACAATTTCGTCGATTTTTTATGATAGTAGCATATTCGCGGCGATTTGTCATCAAAAAAAGAAGCGGGGCGCGCCGCCACGCTTCATGAACCATCGATGCGTTACCTCGCCAGCTTAAACTGCGTCCAGATGTCCTGATACACCGATTCGTACTCGCCCAGATCCTCGATAAACTCGGGCGTGCCGAGGATGTCGGGCGGGATGAACAGGGCGGGATTGCGCTTGAAATCCTCGGGCAGGTAGTCGTAGGCGGCGGCGTTGGGGCTGATAAACTGCTGCGCCTGCGCCACGCGCGCGCCGATCTCGGCGTCCAGAATGAAATTGATGAAGGCGTGGGCGTTGTTCCTGTGCGGCGCGTTGACGGGAACGACCATGCAGTCGATGCCGAAACCCATGCCTTCCTTGGGATAGGCGACCTTGAGAGAAGGATCGAGCGCCAGCGCCCTGACCACGTAGGAGGTGTACATATACGCGACGGCGCACTCGCCGTTCACCAGATCCAGATGCGCCGTGGTCGAGTTGAAGGAGCGCACGTTGGGGCGCAGCGCCATCAGCTTTTCCTTCGCCTGCGCGAGGATGCCGTCGTCTGTGACGTTGAAGGATTGACCCAGCGTTTTGAGCGTGATGCCGATCATATTGCGCGCCTCGTCGAGGATGACGACGCTGTCGCGGAGCGAAGGGTCCCACAGGCTTTCGTAGCCGGTGATCTCGATATCCACCATCGCGGGATTGTATACGATGAGCGGCGTCCCGCCGATATAGGGCACGGTGTACTCGTCGTTTTCGTCGTAATACTGTCCCTGATAGGCGGGATCGACGTTGGCGATATTGGGCAGAAGCGATTTGTCGAGCTTGCCGAGAAGCCCTTCCTTGCGCGCGATGTTCAGGATGTAGTCGCTGGCGATGATCACGTCGTAATCGCCGCCGCTTGTGTTTTGCAGCTTGATGAGCATGTCTTCGTTTTCATCAAACGTCGAGAAATTGACGCGGATGCCCGTCGCCGCCTCGAAATCGGCGATGGTCGACTCGTCCACGTAGTCCTCCCAGGTGAACAGATTGAGCGTTTTTTCCTCCTCCGCGCAGGCGCAGGGGATCGTCAGCGCGAGACAGATCAGGCACACAAACAGCCGCTTCATACGTCGCCCTCCTTCATGGTTCGCGGGAATGGTTCGGTTCCGCCTACAATATAGCCAAACGCGGGGCGGCGGTCAAGTATTTTCTGTGTTCGCCCCGCACGCAAGCACGTACCGCCGCGCGTCCAGCCACGCGGGCGAGCCGTCGGGGTTCAGCTTGAAATACAGCGCGCGCGGCGTCTCGCTTTCCAGCGTAAACCCGAGCCTTTCGAGCAAACGCCACGACGCCTCGTTCTGCGCGGCGCACTCGGCGATCACCGTATCGGCGTCCGATGCGAACGCGGCGGCGATCAGCGCGCGCGCCGCCTCGGCCGCATAGCCCCGGCGCCGGTGCGCGCGGCTGAACACGTAGCCCAGCTCGCGGCGGCCGTTCTCCGCGGGCGACAGGTACAGATTGCCGATCAGATCGCCGCTTTTGAGGCACACGGCGACGAACGCGCGATCGCCCGCGCGCCGCGCCGCCTCGCGGTATGCTTCCTCGCGCGTAAAGGGCGGGTACGGCTCGAACCACACCGTTTCGGGATCGGACAGATAGGCGTACAGCGCGCCGCCGTCCGAGGGCGCGAAATCGCGCAGGATCAGGCGCTCGGTTTCGATGGGCTTCATCATGTTTTCTCCTTTTCATCGCGCTGCGGCACGACGTCGCATACCGTGACCGTCCCGCTTTCCACGCGGAAGCGCACGTCGCGCCCGGCGTAAAGAAAGCCGTACACGCGCGCCGGATCGTCCTGATAGCCCGGGCGCGGATCGCCGGAAAGCGCGCCGATCAGCGCCTCGCGCAGATCCTCCGGCACGCGCTCAAGCAGCGTTTCGGGGAAATCGACCGTCAGGCGGCCGTCGCCGCGCGCGCCCGACAGATGGCCGCGCGCGTCCGGAACACAGTCGGCGTAAGGCAGGTACGGCTTGATATCGTACACCGCCGTGCCGTCCATCATATCGGCGCCCGACACGCGCAGCACATGCCCGAATTCCCGGGTTTTCTCAATCGCGTCCAATTTGACGCAGGACAGCCCGATGGCGTTTGGACGGAAGGGCGAGCGCGTGGCGAACACGCCCACGCGCGCGTTGCCGCCGAGCTTGGGCGGGCGCACGGTCGCCGACCAGCGCCCGCGTTCCACGCCCTCAAACCCCCACAAAACCCAGATGTGCGAAAAATTCTCCAGCCCGCGCAGCGCGTCGGGACGGCGGAACGGCGGCTCGAACACGATCGTCGCCCCGATCGCGCCGACCAGCCCGCTCTGGCGCGGCAGCCCGAACTTGGTGGGAAACGCGTCGCGCACGCGCGCGACGACGGTCAAACCGTGCTCCATAGCCTCTCCTTGACAAATGGCCGTCCTTGCCCTATCATGCGTCGTGAAACGGAGGCGAACGGCATGGATTTCTTGGACAGAAACAGGAAAAAACTCATGATCGCGCTGCTCGCGGCGGCGGCGGCGCTCGCGGTGATCGGATACATCGTGCTGCCCGGGGAGCTGGCGATGCAGCTCGGCGCGGGCGGCGAGAAGGCGAACGTCATGCGCAAGCCCGTCGCGCTGCTCATTCCCTTCCTGCTCACGAGCGTGTTCGCCGTATTGTACGGCAACGCCGGGGATCGTCATGATCAGTGGAAATACTTCGTGATTTCGCTGCTGGGGCTGCTCGCGTACGCCTTCACATTTGTTGTGAACCTGTGGGTAGCGTAACCGCTTTTTCGTTGTTGATGACAAAACGGTCGAAGATCACGAGCAGCTCGGGCAGCAGCACCGTCACCATGAACACCGAAATGATCGTACCGCGCCCGAGCAGGTGCCCGATGGACGAAATATAGAACACCGAGCAGGTGAAGGAGATCACATACCCGGCGGCGATCAGGATGACGCCGGAGGTCAGGATGGTCGGCATCGACACGCGCATAGCGCGGCGGACGGCGTCGGCGGGATCGAGCGCGCGGCGGCTCAAACGGTAATTGCCGGTCAATAGAATGCCGTAGTCGATGGTCGCGCCCATCTGGATCGCCATGCAGATGAGATAGGACATGAAAAAGATCGGCGTGCCCGTCAGCCGCGAAATCGCCATATTGATCCAGATCGCGCCCTGAATGACGCAGATCAGGATCGCGGGGACGACAGGCGAGCGGAAGGACACGGCGATAATCAGGAAGATCGCCAGAACGGTGATCAGATTCACGGTCGTCAGATCGCCCTGAAACGCCGTGGAGATATCGCGCGAGAGCACCGAAAAGCCCGCCATGCCGATCTCGTCGCCGTAATGCCCGCGCAGGATGCCCTCGATTTGATCGACATAGGGATTCGTTTGCGCCGCGCCGCCGCTCAAATCGAGCGACAAAAGAATGCGCGAGCGCGTTTTGCCGTTGAAGGTGCTTTCGGCGGTCGCGAGCAGTTCGCCGTACCGCCGGATTTGTTCGTTGTCCGGCAGGATTTCCCGGGCGAGCGCGAGCAATTCGGCGCCCGAAACGGCGTCGGGCAGGCAGTTATTCCGATAGAACAGCCGCGTAAACACGGGCGCGACGCCGAGCAGTTTCGCCGCCTCGTCCGCCGTATATTTTCGGATCGCCGCATCGCCCTGAAGCGGCATGGCGGACGCCGACTGCACGATGCTTTTCCCGCCGCGCCCGATGGCGGCGATTTCGTCGATCACATCGAGCTGTTCCCGATAATCCGCCTCGCTTTCCGCCTTCGGCACGAGCAGCGCCATCATGCTGTTGCCGCCGAACACGTCGGCGATCTCCACCTTGCCCGCGTCCTCGCTCTCCAGCCCGAACAGGTAGGCATTGCCGCTTTGCAGGACGAACGCCGCCGCGATGACGACGAGCAGCGCTGCGGGCAGGAATTTGCGCATTTTGAGCGAAAACCCCGCCAGTTTCTCGCCGCCCAGCGGGACCGCGCGGTGCCGCGTGCGCTTGAGCGATTTTGAAAAGCAAAGGATCAGCGCCGGCATCAAGATAAACACCGTCAGCATGCTGATCAGAATGCCCTTGGACAGCACGATGCCGATGTCGAAGCCGATGGTAAAGCTCATGAACATGAGCGCCGCCAGCCCGGCGACAGTGGTCAGCGAGCTGGACGCGATCGGCATGAAGGACTCCGCCAGCGCGCGCGTCACCGCCTCGCGGTCGGTCACGCCCTTTTCAAGCGCGCGGTCGTAATTGGTGAGCAGCATGATCGAGTAATCCATCGCCAGCGCCAGCTGAAGCACCGCCGTCACGGCGTAGGTGATGAAGGAGATCGAGGGAAATATCCAGTTGGTGCCCATGTTGATCAGGATGGACGCGACCAGCACGGCGGCGAACAAAAGCGGCTCGATCCACGCGTGCGATGTCAAAAGCAGCACGATGAACACGATGGCGACGGCGATGAGCATGATCGCGGGAATCTCGTCGGCGATCGAGCGGCGCACGGCGCGGTTGGTCTCGATATCGCCCTCGATCGTCGCGTCGGCGTCCCCGAGCGCGGCGTCGACGGCGGAAAGCAGCGCCGCGTCGTCCCGGACGCCGATTAAGGACAGCGTTATGAGACGATATACATGCCCCTCGTATTCACGCGTGTGCTTTTCAGCATCGTACTCGGCGAGCGCCACGCCGTCGATATGCGAAAGCGCGTCGGCGATCGCGCGCGCGCCGTCCTCGTCCGCGTCCCGCAGCATAACGGATAACTGCGAGGAGGGCGCGAACTCCCCGTTCATCACGGCGAGCGAGCGGGCGGTCATGGTGTTCCTGTTCAAATATGTCGCCAGATCGTAATTGAGCGTCGTTTTCGGAATCATGAGGACGGACAGCACGGTCGCCGCCAGCGCGAACGCCAGAATCGGCGCGCGGAAGCGAACGATCTGCCGGGCGATCAGATACGCGATCTTTTCCTCCCTCGGCGGTTTCATCGTCATGCCCGTCCTCTCCCTGCGCGGCGCGCCTGTGTTTTCTCGTCCAGTATACCACATATTGCCGCTTTCGGGCAACCGCCCGGCGGCGCGGAGGGCGGCGCATCGGCATTTTTCGCCGCCGTCTTTACTTCTTCTTCATTTAATCGTATAATAGCGTGGATATTTCCATCGGGGGAGGATGAAGCATGAAGACGGAAGAGTTCTTCCGCGAGATCGCCGCGATCCCGGCGACGACGGGCGACGAGCGCGCCGTAGCGGAGCGGATCGCCAAGGCGTTCGAGCCGTTGTGCGACGACGTGCGCATCGATCAAATGAACAGCGTGATCGCGCACAAAAAAGGCGACGGCCCCAAAGTGATGGTCTGCGCGCATCTGGACGAGATCGGCATGATGGTGCATAAAATCGAGGACGACGGCAGCCTGCGCATGGCGCGGGTGGGCGGCGTCGATCCGCGCGTCATGCCGGGCATGCGCGTGCGCGTATACGGCAAAAAGCAGCTCATGGGCGTCGTCGGGGCGAAAGCGCCGCACCTTTTGTCCGAAAAGGAGCGCGGCGAAAACTATACCTTTGAAACGCTGTACGTCGATCTGGGGATGCCGGCGGACAAGGTCAGGGAGCTGGTCCGAATCGGCGACATGGTGTGCTTCGAGTGCCGCTATGTCGAAATGAAAAACGGGCGCGTCGCCTCCAAAACGGCCGACGACCGCGCCTGCGTCGCCATGATGTGGCGCGCCGCCGAGATCCTCAAGGAAACGACGCATTCCGCCGATATCTATTTCGTGGCGAGCTGTCAGGAGGAGATCGGCAGCTACGGCGCGTGGACGGCGGGCTACGCCGTCGCGCCCGATTACGCCGTCGCCATCGACGTATGCCACGCCGAAACGCCGGGCGCGCCCCCGCTCAAGGTGCACAAGCTCGATTCGCTCGTCGCCTCCAAGGGGCCGTACATCAACCCCTTCCTGCGCGAAAAACTGGGCGAGGTCGCCGACGAGCAGGGCGTGAGCATCCAGAGCGCCGTCGTGCCGTACTATACCTCGACCGATCTGGACGAATTGTCGACCGCGCGCGCCGGCGTGCCCTCGGTGCTGCTCGAGCTGCCGCTCAAATACATGCACACCAACGTCGAGACGTTCGATTTGCACGCGCTCAAGGAAGGCGCGCGGCTGCTGGCGCACTACCTGCGCGCGGTAGACGGAACGTGGGAGGCGGAATTATGGAACTGAAAACGCTGTGCGAGCTCAACGGCGTGTCGGGCAACGAAAAAGCCGTCCGCAACGCCATATTGGAAGCGGTCAGACCGCTTTGCGATTCGGCGTCGATCGACCGCATGGGCAGCGTGATCGCCGTCAAAAAAGGGAAAAAGGGCGGGAACGCCGTCCTTCTGTCGGCGCATATGGACGAGGTCGGCTTCATCATCATGGGCGCGACCGAGGACGGGCTGCTGCGCATCCGCCCGGTGGGCGGCATCGACCCGCGCGTGGCGGTCAGCAAGTATGTCGTGTGCGGCGACAAGCGCGTGCCCGGCGTCATCGGCGCGATGGCGATCCATCTGCAGTCGGCGGAGGACCGCAAACGCGTGCTCGACTGGGACGGGCTGTACATCGACATCGGCGCGAAAACAAAGGACGAGGCGCTCGCCGACTGTCCCGAGGCGTCCTACGCCTACTTTGACAGCGCCTGCGAGCCCTTCGGCGAGGACATGATCGCCGCCAAGGCGATCGACGACCGCGCGGGCTGCTATAACCTGATCCGCCTGCTCGAATCGACGTACGACCGCGACATCGTCTGCGCCTTCGTCACGCAGGAGGAGGCCGGGCTGCGCGGCGCGATGGGCGCGGGCTTCGCGTCCGATATTGACACCGTCCTCGTGCTCGAGGGCACGGCGGCGAACGATCTGGGCGACACGAATGAAACGTCGCGCGTCTGCGCGGCGGGCGCGGGCGTCGCCGTCAGCTTTATGGACAAGGCCTCCATCGCCGACCGCGCGCTGTACGCGCAAATCATCGAGATCGCCGGGAAATGCGGCGTCGCGTATCAGGTGAAGCGCGGCGTCACCGGCGGCAACGACGCCGGCGCGTATCAGCGCGCGAAGGCGGGCAAGCGCACCTGCGCGCTGTCCGTCCCCTGCCGCTACATCCACGGGCCGTCGTCCGTCGCGTCGCTCAAGGACATCGACGCTCAGTATCAACTGGCGAAAGCCTACATTGAAAACGCCTGACGAGGAGGATATGGATTTATGATGCTCGATACGCTCAAGAAAATGCTCGCGGTCTACGGCCCCTCGGGGAATGAAAGCGCCGTCGCCGAGGCCGCCAAGCAGCTGCTCGCCGGCAAGGTGGACGCCGCCAAATCGGACAATCTGGGCAACCTGATCGTCGAAAAGAAGGGCGCGAAGAACGGCAAAACCATCATGATCAGCGCGCACATGGATCAGATCGGTCTGGTCGTCGCCGACGTCGAGGCCGAAGGCTTCCTGCGCGTAGGCCCGGTGGGCGGGCACAATCCCGCCGCGCTATCCTCGCGCCATGTGGTGTTCGGCAACGGCGTGCACGGCGTGCTGGCAAGCCAGCCCGTCAAGGATGAAAAGCCGGACTTCCGGCACCTGTTCGTCGATATCGGCGCGAAGGACAGGGCGGACGCGCTCGCCCGCGTCAATCTGGGCGACGTGTGCGTGTACGCGCCCGATTTCTTCGAGGTGGGCGAATCCCGCGTCGCCTCGCCCGCCATGGACGATCGCTGCGCCTGCGCGCTGCTGATCGAGCTATTGCTCTCGGTCAGGAAACCGGTAAACACCATCATCGGCGTGTTCTCGGCGCAGGAGGAGGTCGGCTGCCGCGGCGCGGCGGTCGCCGCCTACGGCGTCGATCCCGATCTCGGCGTCGCCCTCGACGTGACGGCGTGGGGCGACACGCCCGAGAGCAAACTGCCCGCGCTCAAGCTCGGCGAGGGCGCGGCGGTGAAGTTCAAGGACAGCAACATGATCGCCACGCCGAAAGTGCGCGATCTGCTCATCAAGTGCGCCGAGGAAACGAAAACGCCCTACCAGCGCGAAGTGCTGCTCTACGGCGGCACGGACGGCGGCGCGATCCAGCACGCGCGGGCGGGCATTCCGGCGGGCACGCTGTCCATCCCCTGCCGCTATATTCATTCGAGCTGCGAAATGATCGACATGCGCGACATGGACGGCGCGCTGACCATTCTCAAAGCGCTCGTCAACCATCCGATCGATTTTTAAGGAGTACGCCATGAAAGCACTTTCCGCCAACGAGCTGCGCGCGCTGTTCCTCAAGTTCTTCTCGGAAAAAGGCCACGCCGTCATTCCCTCGGCGTCGGTCATCCCCGAAAACGATCCCACCGTGCTCTTCACCACCGCCGGGATGCACCCGCTGGTTCCCTACCTGCTGGGGCAGAAACACCCCGCCGGCAGCCGCCTGACCGACGTGCAGAAATGCATCCGCACCGGCGATATCGACGACGTGGGCGACAAGAGCCACCTCACCTTCTTTGAAATGCTGGGCAACTGGAGCCTCGGCGATTATTTCAAGAAGGAAATGATCCCCTGGAGCTGGGAATTCCTCACGAGCAAGGATTACCTCGGCATCGATCCCGACAAGCTCGCCTTCACGGTATTCGAGGGCGACGCCGACTGCCCGCGCGATAACGAGGCCGCCGATCTGTGGCGTTCCTTGGGCGTGAAGGACGATCATCTGTTCTTCCTGCCCAAGGAGCACAACTGGTGGGGCCCCGCCGGCGTGACCGGCCCGTGCGGGCCGGACACCGAGATGTTCATCATCACCAAAGACCCCTGCGGCCCCGACTGCTCGCCGGCGTGCAAGTGCGGCGCGTATCTGGAGATCTGGAACGACGTGTTCATGCAGTACAACAAGCAAAAGGACGGTTCCTACCTCCCGCTTGCGCAGAAGAACGTCGATACCGGCATGGGCCTTGAGCGCACGGTCTGCGTGCTCAACGGCAAGAAAAGCGTGTACGACACCGTGCTGTTCGCCGGTATCCTGCGCAAGATCGAAGAACTGTCCGGCAAACAGTACGTCTCCGACGACGAGAACACCAAAGCCTTCCGCATTATCGCCGATCACATGCGCACCTCCACCTTCATCATCGGCGATCCGCGCGGCATCCCGCCCTCCAACGTCGGTCAGGGCTACATCCTGCGCCGCCTGATCCGCCGCGCCGTGCGCTACGGCATGGGGCTGGGGCTGCCCGAGGGCTTTACCTCGGAGATCGCCAAGGTGGTCGTCGCCGAGTACAAAGGCGCGTACCCCGAGCTGGAAACCAATTCGGCGTTCATTTTCGAGCAGCTTTCGCTCGAGGAAGCGCGCTTCGCCCGCACGCTCAAGCAGGGCGAAAAGGAATTTGACAAGGTGATCGGCAACATGGCGCGCACGCGCGAGGCAATGGACAAAATCCTCGCGGACGATACGCTCGCCGCCGCGAACGAGGCGGTCGCGCAGCACATCCTGCGCCCCTCGCCCGATATGGCGCCCGCCATCGAGGCGGTGAACGCCGGCGATCTCGCCGCCGTCAAGCGCGAAGCGGCGCTCATTCGCGCGCGTCTGTCCGTCATCGACGGGCGCAGCGCCTTCAAGCTCTACGACACCTACGGCTTCCCCGTCGAAATCACGCGCGAGCTCGCCGCCGAAAAGGGGCTGACCGTGGACGAGGAGGACTTCGCCAAGCGCTTTGAGCAGCATCAGGCGACCTCGCGCAGCGGCGCGGAGCAAATCTTCAAGGGCGGCCTCGCCGATCACAGCGAGCAGACCGCCTGCCTGCACACCGCGACGCATCTTTTGCAGGCGGCGCTGCGCAAGGTATTGGGCGACGAGGTGCACCAGAAGGGCTCCAACATCACCGCCGAACGCCTGCGCTTCGACTTCACCTTCGGCAGAAAGATGACCGAGGAGGAAATCAAAGAGGTCGAACGCCTCGTCAATGTCGCCGTCGCCGCCAAGGCGCCGATCACCATGGAGGAAATGACCGTCGCCGAGGCGAAAGCGCACGGCGCGATGGGCTTGTTCGAGTCCAAGTACGGCGAGAAAGTCCGCGTGTACACCATGGGCGAGTTCTCCAAGGAGATCTGCGGCGGCCCGCACGCGCACAACACCGGCGATCTCGTCTCCTTTAAAATCCAGAAGGAAGAATCCTCCTCCGCCGGCGTCCGCCGCATCAAGGCGGTCATCGGCCGCAAGGCCGAGGAGTGACGGGGACGGGGACGGGGACGACGGGGCGTACTTTTTCTTGAAGAAAAAGTACCAAAAAGACGCATTGGGAGATAACAAGGCGCGGCGGAATGCAAACAAACGCTGCGCCGAGAAAAGGACTGCCGCGGAAATCCGCGGCAGTCCTTTCATATGACTATTCACCTATGTAAAATAACTATTCATCTATATGAATATAATGTACCATCATTTGAAACAACCCGATAATTTCAAGCCGTTCCCTCGCTCACGCCAGAATCAGCTCGACGCGGGCGCGGCGGAGCTTTTGAACGGTTTCTTCCGGCAGGCCGGAATCGGTGACGACGGCGGCGCAGTCCGCGATATCGCAGATCTTGACGAGCGCCGCGCCGCCGAATTTGGTGTGATCGGCGACGAGCACGGTTTTCAGGCTGGAATTCACCAGCGCGCGCTTGACGCCGACCTCCTCGAAATTGGCGATGGTCACGCCGAGGTTGAGATCGACGGCGTCGGCGCCCAGAAAGGCGATGTTGACGTGCGAATTGCGGATGAATTCCTCGGCGATCGAGCCGATCAATTCCTGACGCCCCTGCCGCCGGACGCCGCCCGTGCAGATCATCGAGGCGGTGGGACGCGTGGGCGTCGAATAGGCGATGTGCAGATCGTTGGTGATGAGCGTCAGGTTTTCCTTATGCGAAAGCGCCGTCGCCACCTGCAAAGAGGTCGTGCCCGAATCGACGAACACCGTGTCGCCGTCGTGCACCAGCCGGGCGGCGGCCTCCGCGATGCGGCGCTTTTCCTCGGTGTGAAAGGCGAGCTTTTCGTTGTACATCTGCTCGAACGACGTGCTGCGGTCGAGCTTGATCGCGCCGCCGTGCGTCCTGCGGATCGCGCCCTGAAGATCCAGATCGTCCAGATCGCGGCGCACCGTCGCCTCCGACACGCCGAAAAACTCGGACAGATCGCGGATCTGCGCCGAGGTGTTGCTTTCGATGTACTCGACCATTTTCTTCTGCCGCTCGGCGGGAATATACGTGTTGCGCTGCATGGCTGACCCTCACTTTCGCGCTTATCATAGCATGTTCCGCGCAAAATGTAAAGGTTTTGTGCAAGTTCCTGACGTATTTTGCAACTTGCGCGCCTGCACACGGGCGGCATATCGGCGCGTCAGCCCTTGACCGCGCCGGCGATCAGGCTTCTCTGAACCTGTCCGCTCATGCACAGATACAGGATCAGCGTGGGCAGCGTGGCGATGAACAGCGCCGCGCCGATGGGGCCCCAATCGGTCTGATACTGCCCGTACATCTGCTGAACGCCCACCGTCAGCGTGCGCACGTTGTCGCCCGAAACGAACACCGACGCCATCAGCAACTCGTTCCATACCTGAAGGAACACGAAGATCGCGGCGGTGACCATCGCCGGGATCATCATGGGCAGGATGATGGTGAAAGCGGTGCGGTAGATGCCGCTCCCGTCGATGCAGGCGGCCTCCTCCATCTCATACGGGATGCCCGTGATGAATCCGCTCAAGATCAGGATCGTCATGGGGATATTGAACGCCGCGTAGGGAATGATCAGCCCCCAATGCGTTTTGAGCACGCCCAGCGTGTTGAGGATATTGAGGAGCGGCAGCAGCGCGGCGTGCATGGGGATCATCAGCCCGAGCAAAAGATACGTCGTGACGGCTTTCTGCCCCTTCCAGCGCATGCGCAAAAGGCCGTAAGCGCTCATGAACCCGAACAGGCTGGTCAGCGCGAGCGTGCCGAAGGTGTCGATCACGCTGTTGCGCAGGTACAGCCCGATCTTGCCGCCGCTTCCCCACGCGGCGGCGTAGTTTTCCCAGATCCAGTAGCGCGGCAGTCCCAGCACGTTGCCGCCGAAAATCTCCTGATTGGTCTTCAGGGAGAACGTGAACAGCCAATAAAGCGGGAACAGGCAAAGCAGCAGCCAGACGATCAGGAAAAGCTGGATCAGGACGCTGCCGACGGAGCGGTTTTTCCTTTTCATCGCGCGGCCAGCCTCCTTTCGCCGGCGTTGTCGCGGTCCCTGAACAGGCGGTTGAGCAGCAGCGTGAACAAAAGGCATTCCGCGACGATAAAGATCGACTCGGCGCTGCCGATGCCGTAGCGGTGATTCCTGAACATTTCAAAATACATGTTTACAGCCGGTAATTCGGCGTTTTTTGTGGAATAGCCGAGCAGGATATACGGGGTATCGAACAGCTTGAAGGAACCGATGAGCGAAAAGGAAAGGCATACCTTGAGCATCGGCTTGATAAGCGGGATCTGGATTCTGCACGCGAGCCGTGCGCCCGTCGCGCCGTCCACCGTGGCGGCCTCGATGATGTCGCCGGGAATGGAGCACAGCGCGCCGTACATCAGCAGCATATGATACCCCACGTACTGCCACAGGCTCGGGATGAACACCGCCCACATCTTGGTGTCCTTGGTGGCGAGCCAGCCGTTTTTCGGCAGGGGGATATTCAGCAGACGAAGGAGCATATTGAGCGGGCCGTAATCGTTATTGTAGATTTTCAGCCAGAGCTGGCCGACGACCACCGAGGAGATAATGACCGGGATAAAGTAGAGATTCCTGTACAGGCTCGCGCCCTTGACGCCGCGCGAGAGGATCAGCGCGATCAGGAGCGAGAAGGGAAGCTGGATCAGGACGGACGCCGCCGCGTAGATCAGCGAATGCACCGCCGCCGTGGGGAAGGTCGCCCGCTTTTCGGTGAACATGGTGATATAGTTTTGCACGCCGATGAAATACGCCGGCGACGGCGCCGTCTTCGGCGTCCAGTCAAGCGTGCTGTAAAAAATCGACATGATGATGGGGATCATCACGATGCCGGTAAAGAACAGCACGGTCGGCAGGACGAACACGAGGATGCTCCATTTGTTGGACAGTACCCGCTTCATGGGCGTGCCTCCTTGATGCCTTGGATTCCCGAAAGGGGACGGCGGCCGCGCCGCCGCCCCCTCATGACATCGGTGAGCGCGTTACTCGAAGATGGTCTCCATCTCGTCGCACCACTCCTCGGCGGTCATTTCGCCGGCGAGCACGTCGTAAACGGTGTTGCCGATCAGCGTCGCGTCCTGACCGGTCAGGGCGGTATTGCCCCAGAGCAGGAAGGATTCGGCGTCCGAGGTGGCCTCGACGATCTGAATCAGCACGGGGTTGATGTCGGTGTAGGCGGAGAAGTCATACTTCCACGCGGGCAGGCCGGCGCCGGCGATGAAGCCGTTGCGGGACAGGCCCTCGGCGAAGAACCGGCAGGCGAGATACGCCTCGGCGGGATGCTTGGTGTAGGCGGATACGCAGAAGCCCTCGGCGGCGCCGCCCATCCACTGGTTGTCCGTGCCCTTGCCGGGAACGGTGGGGAACTTCACGGCCTTGACCTTTTTCTGCATTTCGGGAGACAGCGCGCCCGCAAACCACTGGCCGTGGACGTACATCGGGATTTCGCCGTTGAAGTACGGGATTTCGGCTTCGTCGCGGGTCAGCGCGGCGGCGTCGGACTGGAAGGCGCCCATATCGACCAATTGCTTGAAGGCGGCAATGCCCTCGACCCACGCGTCGGTCTTGAAGGTCGCGCCCTCGGTCTTGTAATAGGCGGCGCGGCAGGCGGCATCGCCGACGTAGCGCAGCGCGATGATGTCGGTGAACATATTGGTCGGCCACTGATCCTTGCCGCCGACCGTCATGGGCGTCACGCCGACGGCCTTGAAGGCCTCGACCGCCGCGATCAATTCATCCCACGTTTCGGGGATCTTGACGTTGTATTTGTCGAACAGCTCGGTATTGCAGTACAGCGCCGAGCAGGCCTTCGTGTACGGAAGCTGATAGATCTTGCCGTCGAAGGTCATGTCGGTCAGCGTGCCGCCCTCGATGCGCGCCATCGTTTCCTCGTCGATCAGATCGTTGAGCGCCATGACGTCGCCCGAATCGACGAAGGTCTGCAGCGTGCCGCCGGCGTTCCAGTAGAACACGTCGGGCAGGCTGTCGCTGAGCGCCAGCGTTTCGCCCTTGTCTTTCCATGCGTTGGCTTCGTTCCAGTCCACCTCGAGGTGAATCCACGGATACTCTTTTTCGAATTCCTCGATCGTTTTAAGGAAGGGAACGCGGTTGGATTCGGACTCCGCCGACCAGATGGAGCCCACGGTCAGGGTGACTTCCTCGTGCTCGCCGGCAAACGCGGCGGACAGGCTCGTCACCAGCATGAGGGACAGGAACAGCGCGACGATTTTCTTCATACCAATTCTCCTTTTTTATTGGTTTTGCTGAACATACGACAGCATTTATATGTATAATAGCATAGAATATGGGCAAAAACAACCCAGATCTTGCTGTGTTCGCCCCATATTATGCAGTTATTTGCAAATTTGCCCATTCGCCGCGCCGACGCCCGCCAAGCGGTCGAATCGCCGATTTTTCGCGCATTTGCGTTTGTTTCGCTTGACGCGCGACGGGCTTAAAGGTATAATACCATGGTATCTGATCAGACGGCGCCCGGGAGAGGGCTTCGTTATCTATCACGAGAGGAAGAGATTATTTATGGCAAAGTCCAAGCAACTGCGCAAGCCCATCAGCGCGTCGGCAAAGGCGCTCATCACGCTGGCGGCGCTTCTGGCGCTGACCGTTTTCATATCCTGCCTGGCAGTAGGCGGTATGCATTACGGCACGGACGGCATTATGCAACTGCTCCCGTGGGTGCCGACGTCGGTGAGCAACTGGCCCGCGTCCATCACCCCCGGCATCAGCATGGGCGGCGGGACGTACCTGGAGTTCACGGCGCACAGGGAAACGGCCGTGCCCGCCGCCGAGGAAGGCGCGGAAGCGACGACCGAAAAGACGGACGCCACGCCGGATGAATTGCAAGCCGCCGCGGCCGTCGCGCGCAAGCGCCTCGACACGCTGGGCTATACCGATACATCGGTGTCCGTCACGGACGGCAAAATCCGCGTCGAGCTGCCCAACGTCGACATGCTCGAGGAGATTGCCGCCATGATCGCGCAAACGGGCAAGTTCACCTTCACCGATCCCGCCGGCGCCCAGTTCATGGACGGCACGGCGGTCAAGGACGCCACGGTAGGCGCGACGACCGCCTCGGCGTACTCGCAGGACGTGTATTACGTCGTGAACCTGACCTTCACCGAGGAAGGCAAGAAAGCGTTCGGCGACGCCACGGCCGCCAACATCGGCGGCTCGCTCAACGTGCTGCGCGACGGTCAGCTCCTGTCCTCGCCCGGCGTGTCCGAGGCGATCACCGAGGGCGTCGTGTCGCTGCCGCTGGGGATGGAAGGCCCCGCCACCGCCTGCGCCGCCGCGCAGCTTGTCTCCGGCCCCTATGACGTGACGCTGTCGCTCGCCGATTCGGGCGCGATCTCCGCCGAGGGCAACAACAAGCTGTCCACCTTCCTGTGGGTGTCGCTGGCGCTGCTCGTCATGATCGCCGTGTACGCGGCGCTGCGCTATCGCGTGTCCGCCGTCGCCGTCGCGTGGTCGATGTGGGTGTACGTGCTGGTATCGATGTTCTTCTACGCCACCGTGGTCAACGCGCGCATGTCGCTCGGCGTTGCGTGCGTGCTGCTGCTGGCGCTGGTGTTCCAGGGCTGGCTGATGTTCGTCAAGTACGACGGCATGAGCAAGGAATTGCGCGGCGGGCGCATGGTCAGGCAGTCCTTCAAGACGGGCTTCTCGCAGACCAATAAAAAGGTCTGGCTGTCCATCGGGATCGCGCTTGCGCTGTCGCTGATCATGATGATCTTCCCCTTCTCCGCGATGCTGGGCAACGTGCTGTGCGCCTGCGTGGTCGCCATCGCCGTCGTCACGTGGATCATGCCTTTCATTCTGGAAAACCTGCTCATCTCCCTCACCGGCGAGAAAACGGGGCTTTATCTGGGCAAGGGCAAGTAATGAATCCTCCGGAGTGCCGGTTCAGCGCCGGCACTCTCTTTTTATCTTTTCGAGGTATGACATGATTCGATTCGTGCCGCGCGCGGCGGGGGAAGGCGTGGAAATCCCGGGATATCCTTTCTGGATGTCCCGCCTGCTTTCCGCGCGCAGCGTATCGGACGCGGCGGAAGCGGAACAATTCCTGCATCCCGATTTGGCCGCGACGGGCGATCCCTTTTTCCTGAACGATATGGACAAGGCGGTATCCCTGCTGCGCGAAATCAGGGAAAAAGGCGTCCGCACGGTCGTCTACGGCGATTACGACGCGGACGGCGTGTGCGCGACGGCGATCCTTTGTCAGGCGTTTTCGCGCTTCGGGATTTCGGTCGGGCATTATCTCCCCGACCGCCGCGAGGAGGGCTACGGGCTGAACGCGGCGGCGGTTGAAAAGCTCGCCAAGGCGTACGGCGCGCTCGTCACGGTGGACTGCGGCATAACGTCGTCTGATGAAATCGCGCTGGCGAAAAAGCTGGGCATGACGGTGATCGTGACCGATCATCACACGCCGCCCGATACGCCGCCGCCCGCCGACGCCGTGGTGCATCCCGCGCTCGGCGGACGATCCTTTCCCTTCCTGTGCGGCGCGGGCGTGGCGTGGCAAACGGCGCGGGCGCTGTTGTCCGACGCCGGCGAATGGCTCGATCTGTGCGCGCTGGCGACCATCGCGGACATGGTGCCGCTCACGGGCGAGAACCGCGCGCTGGCGTACGTCGGGCTGAAAGCGCTGACAAATACGAAGCGCGCCGGGCTGATCGCGCTCAAGAAAATCGCGGGCTTGACGGGCGAAGTCACGGGCGAGCATGCGGCGTTCGCGCTCGCGCCGCGCCTGAACGCGAGCGGGCGCATGGAATCGGCGGAAAGCGCGCTGAACCTTCTTTTGACGGACGATCCCGAAGAAGCTAAAGCGCTCGCCGAGCGGCTCGACGGCCTGAACAAAGAGCGCAGGCGCGTCGAGGACGCCGTGCTCGACGCGGCGGAGGGCATGGTCGCGCGCATGGATCTGACCGCCCGCCGCGCCATCGTACTGTGCGGCGGGGATTTCCCCAGCGGCGTCGTCGGGCTGGCCGCCGGGCGCATCGCCGAGAAATACGGCTATCCGACCGTCGTGATGACGCGCGAGGGCGACAACGCCGTGGGCAGCGCCCGCAGCGCCGCCGGCGTGGACATTTACGAGGCGCTCAAGGAAGAAAACGATCTCTTCCTGCGCTTCGGCGGGCACAAACAGGCGGCCGGGCTGACGCTGCCGTATGACAAATTGGACGAGTTTGACCGCCGTTTGTCGGACGCCGTCGACCGGCAGCTCGGCGGGCGCGCGCCCGTGCCGACGATGGCCTATGACGGCGAAATGACGCTGTCCGATTTCACGCTTGAAACGGTCGACCGGATCGCCGCGCTCGCGCCCTTCGGCGTGGGCAATCCGACGCCGAAATTCTTGGTGCGCGCGCTCGAATCGCTCGATCTGCGCCCGGTCGGCGAAAACGGAAAGCACCTGCGCGTCGCGTTCCTGCGGGACGGCGAGATCAGAAACGGCGTGATGTTCGGCGGCGGGGAGTATGCCGCGCCCGCCGGAATGCGCTATGCCGCGCTCGCCGCGCCCTCGCGCAATGAGTACAAGGGGCGCGAAAGCGCCGAAATGCGCGTGTACGCGCTGGCGCTCGAGCCGGACTCGGCGCGGCCGACCGATTTTGATCTGCTCGCCGCGTGGCTGCCCGATATCGCGGGAAACGAGGCGGCGACGCCGCTCGACGCGCTGCCGGATCTCAACCCGCAGGGCGATCTGATGCTGTGCCGCGCGCGGGACACGGCGCTCGCGCTGAAAAAGGCGCATCCCGACGCCGATTTTCTCATGGACGCCGCCAACGACGCGCGGGCGTATACCGCCGTCGCCGTCCGCCTGTCCGTCCGCACGATCAAAGCGCCCTACAAGCGCGTTTTCCTGTGCGACGGCGATTACGGCGAGACGGAAGCGATCAAAAAAAGCCTTCCCGACGCCCGGGTATACGCGCTCAAGCGCGCCGACGCGGCGAACGGCCTGCTCGCGCGGGCGTTCGTCGATAAAGACGGTCTCCGCGAAGCATACAAGGCGGCGCGCGAAGGCGCGAAGGCGCTGTCCGCGCTCGCCGAACGCGCGGAGCTGCCGCCCGAAATGGCGCTGTCCGCGCTGTACGTGCTGAAGGACGTTCGGCTGATATCCTTTACATACGCGCCGTTTTCACTGCACGTGCTGTCGTCAGAAAAAACCGATCCCGAACAATGCGCGCGCTGTCGGCTGCTGCAAGCGGTCAAGGAGGAAATCCATGGCGAACACGGCATATGAATCGCTCTCGCTCGAGCAAATCCTCGCGCGCGTTGAAAAGAGCGATCCCACGGGCGAGGGCGCCCGCCTGATCGAGCGCGCCTACCATTTCGCCGAGGCCGCGCACGAGGGGCAAAAGCGCAAGAGCGGCGAGCCGTACATCCTGCATCCCACCTGCGTGGCGAGCATATTGGTCGAGATCATGATCGATCCCGAGGCGCTCGCGGCGAGCCTGCTTCACGACACGGTGGAGGACTGCGAGAGCGTTACCGTCGAAAAAATCCAAAAGGAGTTCGGCGAAGAGGTCGCGCAGCTGGTGGACGGCGTGACCAAGATTTCCCGCCTCGAGTTCGCCGACCGCGAGGAGCAGCAGGCCGAATCGCTGCGTAAAATGATCCTCGCCATGAGCAAGGACATCCGCGTCGTGCTCATCAAGCTCGCCGACCGCCTGCACAACATGCGCACGCTGCGCTTCCAGCCCGAGGACCGCCAGCTCGCCATCGCGCGCGAAACGCTGGATATCTACGCGCCGCTCGCGCACCGGCTCGGCGTGTACGCCATCAAGCAGGAATTGGAAGATCTGGCGCTGCGCTACATCGACCCGATCGGGTATCAGGAGGTGGCGCGCAAGGTCGGCATGAAGCGCGCCGAGCGCGAGGAAAACATCAAACTGGTCATCAGCGAGCTGTCGCAAAAGCTCAACGAGGCGGGGCTGCGCTTCGATATCGACGGCCGCCCCAAGCATCTGTATTCCATCTACCGCAAAATGGTCATTCAGAACAAGCCCTTCGACCAGATATACGATCTGATCGCCATCCGCGTCATCGTGGACACCATCCCGGACTGCTATACGGTATTGGGCATCGCGCACACGCTGTGGAATCAGGTGCCCGGGCGCTTCAAGGATTATATTTCGGTGCCCAAGGCGAACATGTACCGCTCGCTGCACACCACCGTCATCGGCGGGCGGCGCATCCCCTTCCCCTTTGAAATCCAGATCAGGACGTGGGAAATGCACCGCGTCGCCGAATACGGCATCGCCGCGCACTGGCGCTATAAGGAAGGCGGCGGCGGCGACAAGCTGGACGAAAAGCTCTACTGGCTGCGCCAGATCCTCGACTGGCAGAGCGAAATGCGCGACAGCCACGAGTTCATCGACAGCCTGAAGACCGATCTGTTTTCCGAGGAAGTGTTCGTCTTTACGCCCAAGGGCGACATCATCTCCATGCAGAACGGCTCGACGCCGCTCGATTTCGCCTACCGCATTCACTCGCACATCGGCAACACCTGCGTGGGCGCGAAAATCAACGGTAAAATGGTGCCGCTCGACACGCAGTTGACCACCGGCGACCGCGTGGAAATCATCACGTCCAACGCCTCCAAGGGCCCGAGCATGGACTGGATCAAGGTGGTCAAAACCCAGCAGGCCAAGGCGAAAATCCGGCAGTTCTTCAAGCGCGAGCTGCGCGGCGAAAACGTGCAGAAGGGCCGCGACATGCTCGAGCACGAGTCCAAGCGGCGCGGCGTCAAGCTCGGCGACTACACCAAGCCCGAATACTACGAGCCGCTGCTCAAGAAATACATGTTTTCCGATCTGGAGGACATCTTCGGCGCGGTCGGCTACGGCGGCATCGCGTCGGCGTACGTTTTGTCCCGCCTGATGGATGAAAAGCAGCGCAAAGAAACGCCCGCCGCGCCGAAAATCGCCGTGGTCGAGGAAATCCCGCCCGCGCCGCCGCAGGGCAAGCCGACGCACGGCATCTACGTCCACGGCGAGCCGGGCATGCTGGTGCGCTTCGCGCGCTGCTGCAACCCCGTCCCGGGCGACGACATCGTGGGCTACATCACGCGCGGGCGCGGCGTCACCGTGCACAAGGCGGACTGCGTCAACGCCCAGCATACCGAGCCCGAGCGCGCCATTCCCGTCTCGTGGGCGGACGAGGGCGCGGGCACGTTCATGGCGAACATCCAGATCATCTGCTACGATCATCCCTCGCTGCTGGGCGAAATATCGGCGTTCATCGACGAGCAGGGCCTGCCCATCACGGCGATGGCGATCAAGATCAACAAAAACAAGACCTGCACCATCACCATGACGCTGCAGGTCATGAGCCGTACGCAGCTTGACGGCGCGCTGATCAAAATGCACAAGCGCTCGGACGTGATCGAAGCGTACAGGAGCAACAACTGATGGACGGACAGCGCGACATGGAGCGCGAGATCGCGTCGCTGAAGGGCGAAAGACCGCCGCTTTTGCTGCACGCCTGCTGCGGGCCGTGCTCGAGCGCCGTGCTGGAAAGGCTGCTCGGCGCGTTCGAGGTCACGGTATTCTACTATAACCCGAACATCGAGCCGGAGGAGGAATACTTGAAGCGCCTCGACACGCTCAAAACGCTTTTGACCTTCGAGCGCGCGCCCCTGATCGAGGGCGAATACGAGCCGTCCGTCTTCCACGCCGCCGCGCACGGGCTGGAAAGCGCGCCCGAGGGCGGCGCGCGGTGCGAAAAATGCTTTGAAACGCGCCTGCGAAGGACGGCGGAAACAGCCGCCGCGCGCGGGTTTACGTATTTTACCACAACGCTGTCCGTCAGCCCGCACAAGGACGCCGCGCTGCTCAACGAAATCGGCGCGCGCATGGCGGACGAGTATGGCGTAAGGTATCTGTGCGCCGACTTCAAAAAGAAGGACGGCTACAAGCGCTCGATCGAGCTGTCCAAACAGTTTTCGCTCTACCGCCAGCGCGACTGCGGCTGCGTCTATTCGCGGCGCGCGCCGCGCGAGGACTGACGAGCTGACGCCGTATCATGCGACTGCGGCTGCGTCTATTCGCGGCGCGCGCCGCGCGAGGACGCCTGACGCCGGCGCGCGGAAGCCCGCGCGAACGTCGATTCGCGTCGAAAATCGTTACATTGTTTCCCCACCGCCGTCATTGACAAACGCGGCGGGATCGCTTACAATGCAAAATAGAACGCGGTATGTTTTTTTCTAATACCGCGCGATCGGACGCCGCGAAGCGGCGCGAAGGAGGCGAGGGCATGAGCAGAAGCGACCGGCACGCGCCGCAAAAGCGCGCCGCTTTCCCGCCCGATCCGCCCATCGCGCCCTATCCGCCGGACGCCGCGCAAGCGACCGGGCGCTATGCCCCCGTTTCGCCCTTCCCGCCGGACGCCGCGCAGACCACTGGGCGTTATGCGCCCGTTTCGCCCTTCCCGCCGGACGCCGCGCAGACCACCGGGCGCTATGCCCCCGTTTCGCCTTTTCCGCCGGACGCCGCGCAGGCCACCGGGCGTTATGCGCCCGTTTCGCCCTTCCCGCCGGACGCCGCGCAGACCACCGGGCGCTATGCCCCCGTTTCGCCTTTTCCGCCGGACGCCGCGCAGGCCACCGGGCGTTATGCGCCCGTTTCGCCCTTCCCGCCGGACGCCGCGCAGACCACCGGGCGCTATGCGCCCGTTTCGCCCTATCCGCCGCAAAGCGCGCCCTGCCCGCCGCCCGAAAGACGGCAGACGGGCAGCTATGCGCCCTACCCCGACGCCGCGTACGCGCCGCAGCCCCCGCGCGGCGCGTGGGCGTCCGGCGGCGAGCCGCGCAAGCCGCGCCACACGGCGCTCTGGGCGTTCGTATCGCTGATCTGTGTATCGCTCCTCGCGCTGACGGGTTACGGCGTCTATCGCTTCACCGAGCCGTACGCCGCCTTCCGCAAAATCGTGGCGGCGACGACGCAGGAGGTGTTCGCGCAGGGCGTGATGGTGGACGGCGTGCACATCGGCGGCATGACGCGCGCGCAGGCGGAAGCGGCGCTCGCCGGCAATCAGGCGGCGGGCAGCACCGGTTTGCAGATCACCGTGCGGATCGACGGCTACGCGTGGGTGTTCACCGACAGCGACATCCCCTTCGCGCGCAACA
>CAYWOS010000004.1:2783-19104 GCA_964459985.1 uncultured Oscillospiraceae bacterium | reverse complement strand
ATCGACGGCTACGCGTGGGTGTTCACCGACAGCGACATCCCCTTCGCGCGCAACACCGCCGCCGTGCTGGACGAGGCGTACGCCGTGGGACGGCAGAACAGCGCGCTGACGCTGGGCAGCGACGTGACGCCGCTCATGTGGCGCTACAACCACCGCCTGCACGTGGCGCAGAACGGCGCGTACCTGTACACCGAGGTAACCTACGACAAATCAGTCGTGCGATCGCTGGTCAACGGCATTTCCGCGCAGGTGGCGCGCTATCCCGTCGACGCGCAGGTGGCGACCTTTGATTTCAGCACGCGCGCCTTCACGTTTTCGCAGGAGCAGTACGGCGCGACGATCGACGCCGAATGGCTGATCGCGGCGCTTTCCGACGCGCTGGACCGCCGGGATCTGCGCGCCGTGATCGAGCTCAATACGACGCCGCTCACGCCGTCGGTGACGAAGGCGGAATTGATGAACAGCTTTTCGCGCGTGTCCGCCTTCACCACCGAGACGACGTCGGACTCCAACCGCAACAACAACATCAGCCTCGCCTGCGCCGCGATCTCGGGCACGGTGCTGATGCCCGGCGAAACCTTTTCTTTCAACGCCGCCACGGGCGAACGCACGGCGCAAAAGGGCTATCTGCCGGCGGCGGCGATCGCCGGGGGCACGACGGTGGACGAAATCGGCGGCGGCGTGTGCCAGGTGTCCAGCACGCTGTTCAACGCGGCGGCGCTGGCCGATTTGAGGATCGTTTACCGCTCGCCGCACACGTGGCCGAGCAACTACATCGAAAAAGGGCGCGACGCCACGGTCAACTGGCCGAACCTCGATTTCAAGTTTGAAAACTCCTCCGATATGCCGATCTTTATCGTCGCGCACTACGAAAAGCGCAAGTGCACCGTCGAAATCTACGGCAAAACGCTCGGCGCGGGCGAGAGCATCGATCTCAAGACCGCCACCATCTCCACCGAGTCGCCGCCCGCCGAGCCTGCGTATACCCAGAATCCCTCCCTCGCGCCCGGCACGCAACAGGAACTGAAAAAAGCGCGCACCGGCTACGTGGTGGAAACGTACCGCGTTTATTATCACAACGGCGTCGAATACAAGCGCGACCGGCTGTGTACCTCGACCTACCGCATGATTCAGCAGGTGATCGAGTTCAACTGAACGAAAGGGTGAAAACGCATGAAAAAGGGCGAGCTGCGCAAACAATCGATTCTGGAGATGGCGGAGCAGTTGTTCTACACAAAGGGCTACACCGCCACCACCATTCAGGATCTGATCGACACGCTGGGGTGCAGCAAGGGCAGCTTCTACCATCATTTCGAGTCGAAACTGCAGGTGCTGGAGGAGATCAGCCGCGAGCGCGCGCGGCAGGCGTTCTCGGAATACGGGAAGAACGCGCCCGTCGAGCCGCTCAAGCGCCTCAACGCCCTGCTGTATTGCGCCGTGCCCTTCCGCGAGGGACAGGAGGCGACGGTGGCGATGCTGCTGCCGCTGGAGGGCACGCCCGAGGGCGGCGTCGTGCGCGAGGCGCTGCTCGAGGCGCAGGCGGAGCTGTTCCGCCCCGAGTGCGAAAGGCTGCTCGCCATGTGCCGCTCGGCGCAGGCGGTGCATTACGCGCAGGCGCTTTTACCGCAGCTCGTCTGGGACACGTTCACGGCGCTCTACCGCAGGCTCATGCAGAGCGCCGGCGACATCATGTCGGGCGCGGGCGACGCGGGCGCGGTGCGCGACGCGCTCGAGGCGGAGCGGTTCATGCTGGAACGATTGCTCGACGCGCCCTACGGCTCGCTTGAAATCGTGCGCGCCGACGAAGCGCTGACGGTGATCCAGCACGCCGTCCGTCACGTCAAGGCGCTGGAAAATTTATCAGAAAACGCATAGGAGAGTCAATATGGCGGCATTTGTCGATCAGGCGCCCTTCATCGCCAAGGCGGGCAACGGCGGGAACGGCTGCGTATCCTTCCATCGGGAAAAATTCGTGCAAAACGGCGGGCCGGACGGCGGCGACGGCGGCACCGGCGGCGATCTGACGCTGTACGCCGACCTCAACATGCACACGCTGCTCGACTTCCGCTTCAAGGCGAAGTACGAGGCGGCGAACGGCGGCGACGGCTCGGCGGGGCGCTGCAACGGCAAAAAGGGCGGCGAGCTCGTCGTCAAGGTGCCGGTGGGCACGGTGGTGCGCGACAGGGAAACGGGCGTCGTCGTCGCCGATATGCACGAGCCGGGGCGCAAAAAAGTGCTGCTGCGCGGCGGCCGGGGCGGCTGGGGCAACAGCCATTTCGCCACGCCCACGCGGCAGGCGCCCAATTTCGCCAAGCCCGGCGTCAAAACCGAGGCGCGCGAGTTTGTTTTAGAATTGAAAACCATCGCCGACGTCGGTCTGGTCGGCTATCCCAACGTGGGCAAATCAACCATCCTGTCCGTCGTCACGGCGGCGCGCCCCAAGATCGCCAACTATCACTTCACCACGCTCACGCCCAACCTCGGGCTGGCGCGCGTTCACGACGCCGATTTCGTCATGGCGGACATCCCCGGGCTGGTCGAGGGCGCGGCGGAGGGCGCGGGGCTGGGGCACGATTTCCTGCGCCACGTCGAGCGCACGCGGCTTTTGCTCCACGTCGTGGACGTATCGGGCTGCGAGGGGCGCGATCCCGTCGCCGATTACGATCAGATCAACGCCGAACTTTCGCGGTACGGCGAACTGTCGAGCCGGCCGCAGATCGTCGCCGCCAACAAAATGGATCTCCCCGACGCGAAGGACAACCTTGACCGCCTGATCGCGCACGTGGGCGACCGCGCGCGCGTGTTCGCCGTCAGCGCCGCCACGCGGCAGGGCTTTGACGAGCTGATGAATTTCGTGGCGCAGTCGCTTCGTTCGCTGCCGCCCGTCGTGACCTTCGAGGAGGAGGACGTGCTGCCCGACAACGCGGGCGGCGGCTTCACGGTATCGCGCGAAGGCGGCGCGTACGTCGTTTCGGGCCCCGCCGTCGCGCGGCTGATCGACAGCGTGAACTTCGAGGACGAGGAAAGCATGGGCTGGTTCCACCGCACCATGCGAAGGCTGGGCGTCATCGACGAGCTGCGCCGCGCGGGCGCGAAAGAGGGCGACACCGTGCGCATTGACGACATGGAGTTTGATTTCGTCGAGTAACGCGGCAAGCGCCGCGCCGGGCAAAAATTTGCCGCCGCGCACGCTTCCTTTCCCGCGCCGTCTGTGGTATACTTTCCCGGGGCGAGAAGCCCGTTGGAATCGGAGGAACGATCATGGAATTAAGCGGCAAGCAGCGCGCCTTTCTGCGCTCGATGTGCAACACCCTGCCCACCATCCTGCTCGTGGGCAAGGACGGCGTGACCGACAACGTGGTCATGCAGGCGGACACCGCGCTGGAGGCGCGTGAAATTATCAAGTGCGCCGTGCAGCGCGAGGCGCCCGTCACGGCGCGCGAGGCGTGCGATCTGATCTGTGAAAAGGCGGACGCCGCGCCCGTGCAGTGCATCGGCAACCGCTTCTGTATGTACCGCCCCAAGAAGGAAAACCCGGTGATCGTCCTGCCGTAAGGCGAAAAAGCGCCGCGCGGCGGGAAAACCCGGCGAGCGCCGCGTACCGGACGCGTCGGAACGCGCCGTCTTACATCGTACAGGCGAAATCTGTCGATTTTTGCAACCACAACATCTTGTGCATTTTTGACGAAAATCAAAAGTTGTCACAAGATGTTGTATTTATATCTTGACAAGCGCAGAATCGTTCTCTATAATGGGGAGCGTTTCGGAAAGCCATGAGAAACGAATGAACAATACGGAGGGTATTCTCGTGATCACATCCATCAGGAAGCGCGATGGACGCATCGTGCCGTTTGACATCGAAAAAATTGAGAAAGCAATTTTGAAGGCGTTTCAGGCGTCCTCCAGCGCCAAGGGCGAGGAGACGGCGATGGTGATCGCCTCCGAGGTCGAAAAGAGTTTGGAGAACAACGAAAACGTCGGCGCGACGCCGACGGTCGAGGAAGTACAGGACGCCGTCGAGCGCGTGCTGATCGAAAAGGGCTTCGTGCGCACGGCGAAGGCGTATATTTTGTACCGCGCCGAGCGCAGCCGCGTGCGCGAAATGAACACGCGCCTGATGAAGGTATTCGAGGACATCGCGTATAAGGACGCCAGCGACAGCGACATCAAGCGCGAGAACGCCAACATCAACGGCGATACCGCCATGGGCAGCATGCTCAAGTTCGGCTCGGAGGGCGCCAAGCAGTTTTACGACATGTACGTGCTCAACCCCAAGCACGCGCAGGCGCACCGCGAAGGCGACATCCATATCCACGATCTTGATTTTTACACGCTGACCACCACCTGCTGCCAGATCGATCTGAAGGATCTGTTCCACGGCGGCTTTTCGACGGGGCACGGCGTATTGCGCGAGCCGCAGGACATCGCCAGCTATTCGGCGCTCGCCTGCATCGCCATTCAGGCGAACCAGAACGATCAGCACGGCGGGCAGAGCATCGTTTCCTTTGATTACGGCATGGCGCCCGGCGTGCAAAAGACGTACCGCAAGCGCTTCCGCGACAACCTTGCCCGCGCGCTGACGCTCAAATGCGACATCGCCGACGGCGACGCCGCCGCGCGCGAAATGCTCAAAGGGATCGAGGACGAAACGGCCCTGTTCCCGCAGATGAAGCCCGACGAAGGGTTCGTCGCGGCGCTCAAGGACAAGCTCGCCCCCGTCGCGGGCCAGGCGGACGTCGATGAAATCATCGCGTTTTCCGAAAAATTCGCGCTCAAGGAAACGACGCGCGCCACCTATCAGGCGATGGAAGCGCTGGTGCACAATCTCAACACCATGAACTCCCGCGCCGGCGCGCAGGTGCCCTTCTCCTCGATCAACTACGGCACGGATATCAGCCCCGAGGGGCGGCTGGTGATGGAGCAAATCCTGCTCGCCACCGAGGCCGGCCTCGGACGCGGCGAAACGCCCATCTTCCCCATCCAGATTTTCCGCGTCAAGGAAGGCGTCAACTTTAACCCCGGCGATCCCAACTACGATCTGTACCGCCTCGCCATCCGCGTGAGCGCCAAGCGCCTGTTCCCAAATTTCTCCTTCCTCGACGCGCCGTACAATCTGCGCTACTACAAGCCCGGCAAGCCCGAAACCGAGGTCGCCTACATGGGCTGCCGCACGCGCGTCATCGGCAACAACTACGATCCCGACCGCGAAATCTCGCCCCGCCGCGGCAATCTGTCCTTCACATCGATCAACCTGCCGCGCATCGCCATCAAATCGGGCGGCGACATCCAGTGGTTCTTCGAGGAACTCGAAAACAAGCTGGCGCTGGTCGTCGATCAGCTCAACGAGCGCTTTGAGATCATCGCGCGCAAAAAGGTCTACAACTTCCCCTTCCTCATGGGGCAGGGCGTGTGGCTGGATTCCGAAAAGCTCGACTGGGACGACGAGGTGCGCGAGGTGCTCAAGCACGGCACGTTCTCGGTGGGCTTCATCGGGCTGGCGGAATGCCTCAAGGCGCTGCGCGGCAAGCATCACGGCGAGTCGGAGGAAAGCCAGAATCTGGGGCTTGAGATCATCGGCTTCATGCGCAACTATCTGGATAAACTGTCCAAGCAAAAGCACCTGAACTACACGCTGCTCGCCACGCCCGCCGAGGGGCTGTCCGGGCGCTTCGTGCGGCTCGACCGCGAGCGCTTCGGCAGCATCGAGGGCGTCACCGACCGCGAGTATTATACCAATTCCTTCCATGTGCCCGTCTACTTCCCCATCAGCGCCTTTGACAAGATCAGCATCGAAGCGCCCTACCACGCGCTGACCAACGCCGGACACATCACCTACGTCGAAATGGACGGCGACCCGAGCCAGAACCTCGAGGCGTTCGAGAAGATCGTGCGGCACATGCACGACACCGGCGTCGGCTACGGCTCGATCAACCATCCGGTCGACCGCGATCCGATCTGCGGCTTCAACGGCATCATCGGCGACACCTGCCCGAACTGCGGGCGCGAGGAAAACGGCAGGCCGTTCGAGCGCATCCGCCGCATCACCGGTTATCTGGTGGGCACGCTCGACCGCTTCAACAACGCCAAGCGCGCCGAGGAGCGCGACCGCGTGAAGCACGGCATGGAGGAGTAACGGCGCATGAACATCCGCATCGCCGGGACGGTGAGCGACAGCATTGTGGACGGCCCGGGACTTCGCTTCACGGTGTTCGCGCAGGGCTGCCCGCACGATTGCCCCGGCTGTCATAACCCCGAAACGCACGATCCAATGGGCGGCCGCGACGCAGACACAGATGAGTTGATCGCCAAAATGAAAAAAAACCCGCTCCTGTCGGGACTCACGCTGTCGGGCGGCGATCCGATGTCGCAGCCGCTCCCCTGCCTCGAACTGGCGAAGGCGGCGCACGGGATGGGGCTGAACGTGTGGACGTACACGGGCTGGACGTACGAGGCGCTGACGCGCGAGAACGATCCCGACCGCGCGGCGCTCCTGCGCGAAACCGACGTCTTGATCGACGGCCCGTTCATCCAGACGCAGCGCTCGCTCGAATTGACATTCTGCGGCAGCCGCAATCAGCGCCTGATCGATATGAAAAAAACGCTCGCCTCGGGCGCGATCGTTCTCTGGGAAAAGCCCAAGTGGTGACAGGAAAACCTGACCGGCCGCAAGCCGCCTGCCGGCTGCAGCCATCGTCGCGGTCATGAGAACAAACCGACGCCGCCGGGAAACGGAAGTACGCCGTTCCCCGGCGGTTTTTTATTGCTTGGGCTGGGGCTTGAAGCACAGCGCGACGATCAATCCGAAGAAAATAGCGGCGGCAATGCCCCCGGCGGTGGCGGTCAGCCCGCCGGTGAACGCGCCGATGATGCCCATTTCCTGCACGCCGCTGATCGCGCCCTGCGCCAGCGCGTGGCCAAAGCCCGTCAGCGGCACCGTCGCGCCCGCGCCCGCGAAATCGACGAGCGGCGCGTACGCGCCCACGGCGCTCAACAAAACGCCCGATATGATATAGGCGACCAGAATGCGCGCCGGCGTGATCTTGGTTTTGAGCACCAGCACCTCGCCCACGGCGCACAGCGCGCCGCCGATCAAGAACACCTTCAGATACATCAGCATGTCATTTCCTCCTTTCGAGCACGACGGCGTGCGCCACGCCGGGGATGCTCTCGCCCTGCTGGTTGGCGGTGGGGCTGATGAGCGCGCCCGTCGCCATAACCAGCGCGCGCGTCCACTCGCCCGATATCAGGCGCGGCATGACGTACGCCGACAGCACGGCCGCCATGCAGCCGCAGCCGCTCCCGCCGGCGTTGACGTTCTGCGAGGAATCATAGATGAGCAGCCCGCCGTCCAGATGGTTATCGTCAATGGACAAATCGCTCCGCCTGAGCATTTCCTTGAGCGCTTCGCTGCCCACGCTGCCCAGATCGCCCGTCACAATGGCGTGATAATCGCGCGGCGCGCGCCCGGTGTCCTTAAAATGCCGCGTCAACGTGTCGGCGGCGGCGGGCGCCATCGCCGCGCCCATGTTGTTGGCGTCGGTGACGCCCAGATCAATCACGCGTCCGACGGTCGCCGAGGTGACGCGCACGACGCTGTCCTTGTCGTCCCCCACCAAGCACGCGCCCGCGCCCGTCACCGTCCACTGCGCCGACGGCGTGCGCTGTGATCCGTACTCGAGCGGGAAGCGGTACTGCCTTTCCGCCGTGCAGAAATGACTGCCCGCCGCGCACAATACGGGCGAGCAGTAACCGCCGTCCACCAGCATCGCGCCCAGCAGCAGGCTTTCGGTCATCGTCGAGCACGCGCCGTACAGCCCGAGAAAGGGCGTTTTGAGCGCGCGCGCCGCCAGCGACGCCGTCATGATCTGATTGAGAAGATCGCCGCCCAGCAGCGCCTGCGCCCGGTCGGGCGTGACGCCCGCTTTTTCGGCGCAGCGCCGGCAGGCTTCCTCAAAGATCGCGCATTCGGCCTCCTCAAAGCTGTTTTTTCCCCATTTGGCGTCGGGCACGGCGAAATCGAACGCGCCGCCGAGCGGCCCTTCGTTTTCCTTGGGCCCGACGACCGCCGCCGTCGCCATCACGCCCGGCGCGCCCGGAAACACGATCGTCCCGTTGCCCAGCCTGTTTTTCGGCATACGTCTCCTCCCCGCTTGTTCAGGATACTCCTATTATCGCCGCGTGGAAGGAATTTATGCGATAATACGCGGGAAGACGTCATATCCTGTGGCGAGGTGAGGGCATGAGGCGGAGAGCGGCGATCCTGATCCTGCTGCTGACAGTCGCGGCGATCGCCCTGACGCGCGGCGGGGGCGACGTTCCGGCGCTCTCGGACGAAACGTGGGTTCTGATCGAGCTGAACCGCAAGCGCCTGACGCTGTACAAAGGCACGACGGCGCTCGCTCAATACCCCATCGCCTCGGGCGCGGCGGACACGCCCTCGCCCATCGGCGTATTCCGCGTCACGCACCGCTTCACCACCGAATTGTCGGGCTTCGGCACAAGGTATCTGGGGCTGAACGTGCCGTGGGGA
This sequence comes from uncultured Oscillospiraceae bacterium, assembly GCA_964459985.1. Classification (GTDB taxonomy): domain Bacteria; phylum Bacillota; class Clostridia; order Christensenellales; family Aristaeellaceae; genus CAYWOS01. Next base: position 10,574 of record CAYWOS010000004.1, on the reverse strand, counting down.
CAGTACGGCATTCACGGCACCAACGCGCCCTCCTCCATCGGCTCGAACGCCTCGCACGGCTGCATCCGCCTGCGCGTGAAGGACGCCGAAGCGCTCTACCGCGCCGTGCCCAACGGCACGGTGGTCGTCATCGAGGGCGGCGCGTACGGCGCGCTGGACAACGGACTGCGCACGCTGCGCCCCGGCGACCGCTGCTCGCACGTGCGCGAGGCGCAAAAGCGCCTGAAGCTAATGGGCTATATGACGGCAAACGCCGACGGCGTGTACGGCGCGCAAACCTCGCGCGCCGTGCTGGCGGCAAGAAAAGCGCTCGGCCTGCCCGCCGTCGATCGGATCGACGCCGCGCTGTACCGGGCGCTGGGAATCGTGCTGTTCGAGTGATCAGTCCGCGCGCATGAAGCTCTGCTCGCGCAGCAGATGATACTTATAATCGCCGCGAATGGTGAACAGATACGCGTCGTCCCGCCTGCCGTTGGGACGGACGGTGGCATAGCGCGTCATTTTATACTGGTCGGATTTCTGGAGCTGCGGAATATCCTGCGCGAGCACCTGCGCCAAAGCGCGCGTGCGCACGGCGGACAGGTAGCGGTGGTTATTGGCGGAAAAAACATACTCCGATATCGTGCCGGAGGGGAACACGCTTGTGATCACCACGCGGTTGTGCTCGACGCGCACCTGCTCGACGGCGCGCTGCCGCGCCGATTTGACCGCGTCGTACAGATCGGCGTACAGCATGCTGCCGCGCATCCGCGTCATCTGCAAAAGCTCGTGCTGGCGGCGGCGGATATCGTACAGGATCAGACAGGCAGCCGCCAGCAGTCCGAGGACTGATAAGCCGATCAAAAGCCTGTCCATCGCCGCACCTCGTCGCACAATATATAGTGTATGATATCATTTCTCCTATACAATTTCAAGTGTTTTACGCAATGTTTATCGCATTGTAACAATTTGTCGAATCAAAGCGAATCAAGCGCCGAAAGAAGGGCGTCGATGTCGTTTTCGGTATTGTAGGGACCGACGCTGACGCGCGCGGCGCCCGTCGAGCCGAGGAAGCGATGGATGCTCGGCGCGCAGTGCAGCCCGCCGCGCACGGCGAACCCGCGCCTGTTCAGCGCGTCGGCGACTTCCCCGCTGTCGCGGTCGCCGAGGGTGAAGCTGACGACGCCGACGCGCGGCGCGTCGAAGCCGCCCAGCACGCGCGCGCCGCGAACGGCGGAAAGCCCGCCCGTCAAGCGGCGGGTCAGCGCCGCCTCGTACTCGCGGATGGCGTCCCGGTGGCGCAGCACGAACCGCACGCCCTGATACAGCCCCGCGATGCCGGGCAGGTTCGCCGTGCCGCTCTCCAGCCGGTCGGGCAGCATATCGGGCTGGCGCATGCTTTCGGACACCGATCCCGTGCCGCCCTCGCGGAAGGGGCGCGGCGACACGCCCGGCCCGACGTACAGCGCGCCCGTGCCCATCGGCCCGAGCAGGCCCTTGTGTCCCGGCACGGCGATCATGTCGGCGCCGATGTCCGTCAGATCCTCGGCGCCCGCCGTCTGCGCGGCGTCGAGCAAAAGCGGAACGCCGAACTCGTGGCAGGCGGCGGCGATCTCCCGCGCCGGCTGAACGATCCCCGTGACGTTGCTCGCGTGGCAGAGCACGCACAGCGCCGTTTTCGGCGTGACGGCGCGGCGGACGGTTTCGGGCGCGATCAGTCCGTCGGCCTCGGGCGGCAGCGTTTTGACCGTGATTTCGCCGCGATCGGCAAAGCCCATAAGCGGGCGCATCACGGCGTTGTGCTCGGCGTGGCTGACGAGCACCTCGTCGCCCAGCCGCAAAACGCCGCGCAGCGCGATATTGAGCGCGTCGGTGCAGTTCAGGCAAAACACGATGCGCTCGGGCCGGCGGCAGCCGACCAGCGCGGCGATCGCGCCCCGACAGTTCTCCATCACGCGCGCGCCGGCCAGCGCGCCCGCGTGTCCGCCGCGCCCGGGATTGCCCGCGAGCTTTTCCATCACGCCCGCCGCCGCGCGGACGACCTCGGGCGGCTTGGGCCAGCTCGTCGCGGCGTTATCCAGATAAATCATAGCGTCCTCCCCCGGCGGCCGCCCGCGCCGATCGGGGCCGGGCGCCCGACGTCCCTTCTCACGGCGTTTCCGCCTCGCCATATACTGTATGAGAGCTTGAAGGGAGGCATAACCATGAAGGAGACATTTGGGATCGGCGCGTTTCGCTCGCGCCAGCAGGTCATGCGGTTCGAAGGCGCGCTCCGGCGCGCGGGCGTGCGCGCGCAGGTGATCTCGACGCCGCGCGACGTATCGGTGGGCTGCGGACTGTCCGTTCGCTTTGAGCTGGAGGACGCCCGCCGCGTGCTCGAGGCGTACGCCGCCGCGCGGCCGGGCAACCTGATCGGGTTTTACCGCGTCGAAAGGCAGGATCGCGGCAGGCCGCTCGTGACGCCGCTTACGCGGGGATAAGCGCCGCGCGCCTGCAACAAAGAAAACGCTCCGGCGCGTTCCGTCCGCGCAACGCGGCTCCAAAGAGATTTCGCCGCGCCGGCTTCTTTTCGCGCTTGACAAGCACGGCGAATTTGTTATAATGGTCAGGAAAACCGAGGGTTTTCCGGGTCGGCGGACGGGTTTCGCCGCCTGTATGCCGAAATGAACGGCAATGACGGGATCAAGTACTCCGTCGAAGGCGCGGCAAGAGAGCCCCCGGTCGGTGCGAGGGGGACGCGCGCGGCGGACGAATACCTCCCCGAGCCCGAAACCGAACGCGCAAGCAAGTAGGCCTTCGCCGGTGCGCCGGATACAGCGCGCGAAAGGGCGTCGTTTCGGCGCCGAATGGAAGTGGTACCGCGATTTTTCCGCCTTCCCGTCACGGGGGGCGGTTTTCTTTTACGGGACGCCGACGCGCCCGCGCGGGAGAGAAAGGAAGCAGCGTATGGAGATATCGGAAATCCGGTTTGCCAAGCGGTTCGACGGCGTGACGGGCAGCGCCATCCGCGAATTGTTCAAATTGCTCGCCGTGCCGGGCATGATTTCCTTTGCCGGCGGCAACCCCTCGCCCGACGCGCTGCCAAGCGAAGAGGTCGCGGAGCTTTCGCGCGAACTGCTGCTGGACAAGGGCAAGGTTCTTTTGCAGTACGGCGCGACCGAGGGCTACGCGCCGCTGCGCGAATCGCTGGTCGGGTACCTCAAGGACAGCTTTTCCTTTGAGATCAAAGAGGACGAGATCCTGCCCGTGACCGGCTCGACGCAGGCGATGGACTTGCTCTGCCGCGCGCTGATCGAGCCGGGCGACGGAATCGTCGTGGAAAACCCGACCTTTCTGGGCAACATGCAGTGTATGCGGCTGTATCAGGCGAAACTGATCCCGGTAGCCAGCGACGAGGACGGCATGCGAATCGATCTGCTCGAGGAAGCCATCCGCCGCGAGCATCCCAAAATGATCTATACGATCCCGACATTCCAGAACCCGACGGGTCGCACGCTGTCGCTTGCGCGCAGAAAACGCGTGGCGGAACTGGCGGAGCAGTACGGCGTCGTCGTCGCCGAGGACGATCCGTACCGCGATTTACGGTATCTGGGCGAGGGCCTGCCCTCGATCAAATCCTTTGACCGCGCGGGCTTCGTCGCCTTCATGGGCAGCTTTTCCAAGGTCATTTCGCCCGGCCTGCGCGTCGGCTTCCTCGCCGCCGACAAGCATCTTTTGCGCAAGTGCACCGTCGGCAAACAGTCAAGCGACGTGCACACCGCCAACCTGAATCAAGCGATCTGCGACGCGTATCTGCGGCGCGGGCTGCTCAAGCCGCACGTGAAGGACATCTGCGGCGCGTACCGCGGGCAAATGCTGCTCATGCTCGATCTGCTCGGCAAAACGGGGGGCATCGCGCGATATACGAAGCCCGAGGGCGGGCTGTTCATCTTTGCCGAGCTGGAAGACGGGCTGAACGCGCTTGACATCCTGAACAAGTGCGTGGCAAAGGGCGCGGCGTACGTCCCGGGCACGCATTTCTACGTGGACGGCGGACACGAAAACACGCTGCGGCTCAATTTTTCCATGCCGACGCTTTCCCAGATCGCGCGCGGCATGGACATCCTGAACAACGTGCTGAAAGAGGAGAAAAAATCATGACGAACGTACTGGATACCCTGCGCGAGCGCGGATTTCTGGCGCAAATCACCTTTGAGGACGATCTGTACAAGCGGCTGGAAAAGGAGCCGACCGCCTTCTACGTCGGCTTCGACCCGACGGCGACCAGCCTGCATTTCGGGCATTTCATCCCCATCATCGCCATGGCGCACATGCAAAAAGCCGGGCATATCCCCATCGCGCTGGTCGGCGGCGCGACGGCGATGATCGGCGACCCGAGCGGCAAGACCGACATGCGCAAAATGATGACGGTCGAGACCATCGCGCGCAACGTCGCTGGCATCAAAAGCCAGCTCGAGCGATTCATCGAGTTCGGCGAGGGCAAGGCCATGCTCGTCAACAACGCCGACTGGCTGATGGACGTGAAATACGTCGAGTTCATCCGCGACATCGGCGTGCATTTCTCGGTCAACCGGATGCTCGCCGCCGAGTGCTACAAGCAGCGTCTCGAGCGCGGGCTGACCTTCCTCGAATTCAACTACATGCTGATGCAGTCCTACGATTTCCTGCAGTTGTTCAAGCGCTTCGGCTGCCGACTGGAAATGGGCGGCGACGACCAGTGGAGCAATATGCTCGCCGGCGCCGATCTTATCCGCCGCAAGGAGCGCGAGGACGCCTTCGCCTGCACCTTCAAACTGCTCCTCAACCACGAGGGCAAAAAGATGGGCAAGACCGAAAAGGGCGCGCTGTGGCTCGACGCCGATCTGTGCTCGCCGTATGATTTCTACCAGTACTGGCGCAATATCGCCGACGCCGACGTGGCGAAATGTCTGGCGCTGCTGACCTTCCTGCCGATGGACGAGGTGCGCCGGTTGAGCGCGCTGGAGGGAAGCGGCGTCAACGAGGCGAAAAAAGTGCTCGCCTACGAATGCACCAAGCTCGTCCACGGGCAGCAGGAGGCGGACAAGGCGCAGATGGCGGCGGCGGCGCTGTTCGGCGGCGGCGCGGCGGCCGACGTGCCGACCTACGAATGGACAAAGGCGGCGCTTGCAGAGGACGCGCGGCTGACGACGCTGCTGTCGCTGTGCGGGCTGTGCGCCAGCCGGGGCGAGGCGCGCAAGATGGTGCAGCAGGGCGCCGTGCTGATCAATGATTCCAAGGTCGAGGACATCGACAAAACGCTCGCCGAGGGCGATTTCGCGGCGGACGGCGTCCTTCTGCGCAAGGGCAAAAAGAGCTACTGCCGCGTGATTCTGAAAGAATGAAGCCCTATCGCACGCTGAAACGCGCGGCGACGGACGAATTCATCGTCAACAAAAGCCGCTTCCTCGGACACGCCGCGCCCTGCGGCACCGAGGAGGCGGCGCTTGCATTTTTAGCGGGCATCCGCGAAGCATACCGCGACGCCTCGCACAACTGCTTCGCCTATGTAATCGGCGAAAACGCCGGCGTCATGCGCTATTCCGACGACGGCGAGCCGGGCGGCACGGCGGGGTTGCCCATCATGGAGGTCATAAAAAATCGAAAGATCGTCAACTGCTGCGTCGTGGTGACGCGGTACTTCGGCGGGATTCTGCTCGGCGCGGGCGGGCTGGCGCGCGCGTACACGAAGGGCTGCGCCCTCGCGCTGGACGCGGCGGGCGTCGCGCTCATGCAGCCCAGCGTCCGCCTGCTCCTTGAAACGGGCTACCCGATGTGGGACCGCGTGAATTACGCGCTCAAAAGCCAGCCCGTGATCGTCGAAAGCACGTCCTACGGCGCGGCGGTCGGCGCGGCGCTTATCGTGCGCGCCGACGATTTGAGCCGCGTGTCCGACGCGCTCGTATCGCTCACCGACGGCAGGATCGAGCTTCTGCCCGACGGTGAATTCATGTACGGCTGGGAAGAATAGCCGCGCCGATTTCGCAAGCTGTCCGATGCGCCCCGCGTGTCCGCCCGGCCGCCGCGCGGGAATCGCGCGTCCGGCCTATGATCTTTTGCGCAGATTATCCACCAGCGCGCGCATTTCGTCGCCCGATCGCACGCCGCGCGAGCGCGCGATCACGTCGCGCCGCGCCGTTTCGTCCATATCGAAGAACGCCGCCATCGCGCCCGGATTCTGCGCCAGCGACATGCTAAACCCTACCGGCAATTCGCCGTTTTCCATCCCGATCACCTCGCGCCCAGTTTGCGCGGGCGCGGGCTGTTTCATGACGGCAATTCCTCCAAGGAAAAGCTTTCCCCGGTTACGATAACGGCAATTCTTCCAGAGGAGCGTTTTCCCCCGGCATTCTTTTTGCGCGCGCGAAATACGCGATGCCCAGCAGCGTCGCCGCGCCCGTCCACGCCGCGACCTCGGCGACGTACGCGCCGTACTCGCCGATCACGCCGGTGAGCAGCACCGCCGCGCTCACGCGCATCGCCAATTCGACAAAGCCCGATACCATCGGGATCACGGTGTCGCCCATGCCCTGCAGGGCGCTGCGGTAGACGTAGAGCATGTACAGGATCGGCAGGCATAGGCTCATGAGCGTCAGATAATCAAAGGCGTAGCCCATCACGCGCGCGTATTCCTCGGGCGGCGCCTCGATGAACAGCGACAGGATCGGCTTGCCCAGCAGGAGCATCAGCGCGCAGATGACCGCCGATGTGCCGAGGAAGATTTTCGTCGCCTCGCGCACGCCCGCGCGGATGCGCGCGTACTGCCTCGCGCCCATGTTTTGCCCGGTGTAAACCGACAGCGCGCCGCCAAACGCGATGGCGGCCAATTCCAATATGCCGTAGAGCTTGTTGGTCGCCGTATAACCGGCGATGAACAGAAAGCCGAATCTGTTGACCACGCGCTGCACCGCCATGCCGCCGCACGAGATCACGCCGTTTTGCAGCGCGATGGGCGCGCCGAGCTTGATCAGCCTTGAGCAGAGAGGACGGTCGATCTTCCAGTCCGCGCCCGTCGGGTGCAGCGCCGCGGCGCGGCGCACGGCGAACAGGCAGTAGATCATCGACGCCGTCTGCGCGATCACCGTCGCCGCCGCCGCGCCCGCGATGCCAAGCCCCGCGCCCACCACGAACAGGAAATCAAGCGCGATATTGATCAGCGACGACAGGATGATCGCCGCGAGCGGCGTCCGGGAATCGCCCAGCGCGCGCAGCGCGCCCGCGAGCAGGTTGTAGCCCGTGATCACGGGAATGCCCGAAAAACACACGCGGATGTACAAAAGCGCGTTGTCGAAAATATTCTCGGGCGTCCGCAGCACCTTGAGCACCGTGACCGCCATGCCCTGCCCCAGCATCAGCCCCGCCGCCGCCGTCAGCGCGCTCAAAAAGACCGACATGGCGAACGCCTTTTTCAGTCCGCGCGCGTCGCCCGCGCCGAAATACTGCGACATTAATATGGAAAAGCCCTGCGTGAAGCCGATCACGACGCTGAGCATCATCCAGTTATACCAGTCGGATACGCCGACCGCCGCCAGCGCCTCGACGCCCACAAATTTGCCCACGATCGCCAGATCGGTCAGCGTGTACGCCTGCTGAAACACGCTCCCCGCCATGAGCGGCAGAGCAAAGGAAAGAATCAGCCGTCCCGGTCTGCCCCGCGTCATATCCCTCGCGCGCATACGTCCTCCCCGTTCGTTTGTCGGCGTGCGGAACCCGTATACCGCCCGCCGACCCGGAAAACCTTCGGTTTTCCTAAACCTCCCCGTTCGTTTGTCGGCGTGCGGAACCCGTATACCG
>CAYWOS010000004.1:0-2683 GCA_964459985.1 uncultured Oscillospiraceae bacterium | reverse complement strand
TTCGGTTTTCCTAAACCTCCCCGTTCGTTTGTCGGCGTGCGGAACCCGTATACCGTCCGCCGACCCGGAAAACCTTCGGTTTTCCTAAACCTTCCCGTTCGTTTGTCGGCGTGCGGAACCCGTATACCGTCCGCCGACCCGGAAAACCTTCGGTTTTCCTAAACCTTCCCGTTCGTTTGTCGGCGTGCGGAACCCGTATACCGCCCGCCGACCCGGAAAACCTTCGGTTTTCCTCAACATATTATCATACTTCCCGCATTCGCGCGAGAGGCAAACGGAACATATTTTGCTTTCGCCGCGCATACGCATGGCATGGACGGAGGGAGGATGCGGCATGAAGGTTCAGCGGGAGCAGATCGATATAGAGCAGGTTTTATCGGCGCGTCCGTCGCAAACGACGGTGGAGGCGGAAATCGCGCTGCCCGGCGGGCTGCGCGAGGAGGCGCGCGTTTACCACTGCGACGCGACGGTGCGCATGAACGGCGGCGAGATGGCGGGCAGCCGCGTGACGGCGGACGGGCGCGTCACCTTCCATGTGCTGTACGCGCAGGGCGATCTGACCAAGATCGCCGCGCTCGAGGCGGGCGCCGATTTCACGCAGACGCTGCCGCTCGTGCAGCAGCCCGAGGCGGCGCAGGCGCTGCCCGCGAACGTGCGCGGCGAAGTCATCTCCGCGACGGGCAAGGCGTTCGGCGGACGGCTGATGCTGTCGGCGGTCGTCGCGCTCGAGGGCGAGGCGGTCGTCCGGCGCAAAATCTCCTGCGTGAGCGGCATCGAAAGCGAGCCGCCGCCCGTCGTTCGCGCCGAGACGATCACGCTCGAGCGCGAAACGGGAGAGGGCGAGGGCGACGCGCTGGTGCGCGAAACGGTGGCGCTGCCCGGCACGCTGCGGATCACCGATACGCTGTACGCCGTCGCCGACGCGCAGATCGAGGACATCCTGCCCGCGCCCGACGGCGCGACGGCGGTGACGGGCATCCTGCATATCGAGGCGTACCACGCCGCCGACAACGCGCAAAAGCCGATCCTCAAAACGCGCCACATCCTGCCTTTTGAGCAGACGGTGCTGCTGGCCGGCGCGCCGGGCGCGCGCGTGATGGCGCAGACCGCCGTGCGCGACGTGGCGGTGCTGCATCAGGACGGCGGCGACACGCCCGAAATGCGCGTTGAAATCCAGCTGCACACGCGCGCGGCGATGGCGGAGGACGAGGAAATCACGCTGCTTTCGGACGGCTTTACCACGGGCGAGGGCGAAATAACGTTGACAAGGCAAAACGCGCGCTTTCGCTGCGGCTCGGCGTCCGAACGCGCGTCGGAAAGCCTGCGGCTGTCGCCCGTGCTGCCCGCGAACGCGCCCAAAATGCGCACGGCGGTGCTGGCGTTCGTGCGCGCCACGCCGCTCAAGGCCGAGCGTCAGGGCGACAAACTGATCGTCGAGGGCGCGGCGGCGTCCGATATCCTGTATTTGACCGACGAGGGCGACGCGCCGGTATCGCTGGCCGTCGAGGAGCCCTTCCGCGTCGCCTTCCAGACGTCGGCGTTGCCCGGCGATCAACTGACGCTTTCGGTCAGCGACGCCGAGGTATCGGCGGTCACGGGCGATCACGCCGAGATCAAATGCGTGCTGACATTGGCGGCGACGGGCGTAAGGCGGTGCGCGCGCGAAATCGTCACCGACGCGTCCGTGACGCCCGCGCCCGCGCCCGAAAGCGGGCTGACGCTGTATTTCCTGCAGCCCGGCGAAACGCTCTGGGACGTCGCCAAGCGCCGCCGCGTAACGCCCGAGACGATCCGGCAGCTCAATCCCGAGCTGCCCGACGACCCGGCGAGCGGCACGCCCGTGATGGTTTACCGCGCGTAAAGGCAGGCGGCCGCAATGGCAAGCGCGCCGCACAGCGCGCGCTCGCGCCCGCGTGAAAGGCGCAGCCGCGCGGCGTCCGCCGCCGCGCACACGCCGAAAACCGCCGCTCCGCTTTTTCGCGGGAGCGGCGGCAGGACGGGCGACAAAAGCGCCGTCAGCGCGAGAAACACGCAGGCGAACGTCAGATAGGCGACAAGGACGCGGCTGAATCGCCCGCGTCCTCTTTTGTACGGATAGACGCAGCGCGCGCCGCGCAAACTGACGAGCGTCCACGCCGCGAGACACGCGAGCGTGACGCCCGGCGAAAGCGCGCCCGCGGCGAGGGCGGCAGGGAGCGCGCCCGACAGCATACGCCGCCGGAAACCGGCGACGGAGAACGTCATTCCCTGTACGTGCCGATCTGCTCCGCGAGCGTTTCCGCCTGCGCGGCGATCTCGCCGAGCGACGACGCGCTCTCCAGCGCGTCGGACAGTTCCTCGATGCGACTCACGAGCGATTCGTCGTCGGTCACGGCGACCGAATCGATCTCGCTGTCCACCGTCTGCGCGCGCGCCAGAATCATCTTTTTCACGCGGTCGTCCAGTCCGCCCTTGTACTGATCGTCAAACTGCACGCCCACCAGCGCCAGCGTGCCCACGGCGACCACCTCGGCGTCCGCCACCTCGGTCAGCTTTTCCACCGCGTCGTCGATCTGCTCGGACGTCTGCTTCGCCTCGTTCAGCGTCGTCACGCCGCCGCCGCCGCCCACCGTCGTCCCCTCGCCGCCCTCCGCGCCCGGGGAGGGGCTGGCGGAGGGGTCGGACGAGTTCTCGGGCATCACGG
>CAYWOS010000003.1:0-117309 GCA_964459985.1 uncultured Oscillospiraceae bacterium | reverse complement strand
CCGACACCATGGGCCGCATGCACTCCGACGCGCAGTTCGCCGGCTCCTCCTCCGTCCCCGCGCACGTCGAAATGATGGGCCTGATCGGCATGGGCAACAACCCCATGGTCGGCGCGACCGTCGCGGTGGCTGTGGCTGTCGAAGAAGCCAGCAAGTAAGATTATTGCAAATCAAGGGGCTTATCTGATGGGATAGGCTCCTTTTTGCATGGTTTACGATCAATATTGCAAGTCATCTTTTTACAATTTTTGCTCTGTACACTTTCTTACAGTTTTGTCCCACTTTTGTCCCATTAAGTGTGTACACTAATTGAGCGTATTTCTGCGTATTCTATCGTTGTCTAAAATAACCTGTTGCGATGGACCGGGGTTGCAGTCCAACCTCATGATAAAAACTCCCTGTAAGCTGATTCGCTTTCATGCTGCGGTATTTATCGAGCGATGAAGGAGAATCTGCTTACAGGGAGTGTAGGGCAACACGCCCCGCCAACAAAGTGGGATGTAAGATGTTACTCAAGGAATTATATAGCGAGCCCGATGGATAAGGAGACCGTGAACCAGATCCACATCGTTCCATGTAAGGCCAAACGCCTCGCCCAGCCGAAGCCCGCAGTGATAGGCGAGCATCATGGGCAGATGCGCCGTTGTGCCTTCGGGGAAACGCTGGAAGATGCGCTCAATATCATTGCGTGATGCTGCGCTGCGTTCTTTATGTCGAAGCGTTTTGGACTGCCGAATGGACGGGATATCGTCGGCGACGTTTTCCCGTACCCAGCCTTGACGCTTAGCATATCGAAGTGAACTGGTGATGATGCCAAGCAGGCTGGAGAGCGTGTTTCGAGAAAAATGCTTGTCAAACATATCGTTGATGAACGTCTGAATACTGTCATGTTTAAGCGCCGTCAGTCTATATCGTCCAAGTGCGGGGCTGATGTAGTTCAGAATTCGTTTCTCATACCCTGTTCGTGTGGTATCCGTGCAGCGCACGGTCACATAGTTGTCCAGCCAGCATTGCAGACAGTCGGCATAGCTCATCCGGTTTTCCCGAAATACAGAGCCGAAGTGTACGTACTGTGTACTGGTCTGCCAGCGACTGTGCATACATGGATAAAGTAGCCATAGGTATTCATACGGATAGCGGTTACAGTAAAAAGGCTTCGCGAAAACAATAGTGAACGAAGTGATCCACTTGTGTATCCAAAAAGGGTATAAACAGATTGAATGGCTGTGCGTTGCGTGGGTATGGGTATGGCATCGTCAGCTGAATAAATCACTCGCGGATGGACGGCTGACAGCCTGCGAGCAGCCGCTGCGCCGTTCGGCATCTGTGTAAAACTGTATAATCTGGTTTGATTTACGGACGATCGCGCAGTTTCGGTATGTCTATCCTCTTTGCCGCGCCGTCCGCGTATGATATAATCTCCGTGAAAGCCGACAAAACACGAGGTGAGGGGATATGAAGAAATGGATTGCATTTTGCATGATCGTATGCTGCCTGTGGGTCGGCGGAGATACGGCGAAGGGGGAGAGCGGATTGATTGACGGTGCGGTGTACCGCTTTGACGACGCGCAAGGCGGCGGTGTATTGGCGGCATCCCTGTTCGGCATGTCGGATATCGCCGGCGTGGCGCAATTGGAGACGTATGACGGCAGTCTCAATCAGGCGTGGCGCGCGCGCTCGCTCGAGGGCGGCGCGTGGGCGTTGGAATGTCTGTCGACGGGCAAACGCCTGACAGTACTCAGAAACACGAAGAAAGACGGCGGCGTATTATCAGTCGAACCGGAGAAGCCGGGCGACACGCAGCGTTTTCTGATTGAGGAAACCGAGGGCGGCGTGACGATCGCGTCGGTCAGCTCGGGCAAATACGTGTCCGTAAAGCCAGGGGACGAGGGCGTAAAAACGAAAGCTGTCCAATATGAAGAAAAACGCGTGTGGAAGATCACGATGATCGACGACGGCGCGACGGTTTTCCCTCGTATGATCCCCGTGTACGGCGAGATCGACAAAATCTCCTGCCCCGAAATCATCAAGTTCAAGGGCGTGTATTACCTGTTCGGCGACAACCGCGACGGCTGCGGGATGCGTCGTTCGATGGATATGATCCACTGGGAAGCGATCGAAAACCCGTATACCTACAAAAATGGCTATGCGGCGGCGTGGATTCCCGAGGATGTGCCCGACGCGCATTGCTGGTGTCCCGGTATCTACAAGATCGGCGATAAGTTCTATATCTATTATGCGCTGACGACGCTGTACTCTCAGCGTTCGACCATTGCTATCTTTACCAATACGACGCTCGACCCGAATGATCCGGGTTATAAGTGGGTCGAGGCGGGCCCGGTCATCAGCTCGTATCACGGCGATCCGTACAACTGCATCGATCCCTGCGTTGTGATCGACGAAAACGGCGATCCGTGGCTTGAGTTCGGTTCGGCATGGTCGGGACTGAAAATCGTGCGCCTGAACGCAGAAACGGGCAAGCTGCTTGATCCTGAAAACCCCGAAATCATCGGCATCGCTTCGCGAAGGCTCGGCGACAAGGCGATCGAGGGCGGGTATATGAAATGGCACGACGGGTATTACTACCTGTTCGCCGCCGTCGGTATTATGAAACAAGGCACGTATCAAAACGGCGTCGGACGCGGCGAGCATGTCACGGGACCTTTCTCGGCCCGGAACGGCGTGCTCATGATGGAAGGCGGCGTCAAAGGCGGCGCGACCATCCTGACCGAGGAAAAGGAAGATATCATTATGCCCGGGCACTGCTCGGTGTTTGAGGACGAGGACGGTCGGTGGTGTTTTGTCCTTGAGTATTTCCCCGCCGGCATCGACGCGCGCCTCGGCCTGAGCACGATTGTGTGGGACGAGGAAGGCTGGCCGTGGACGGCGCTGACGCCCAATGTGCTGGCGATGGGCAATCAAATCAAGTAATCCGATCGGGAGGAATCGTTTATGAAGGTGACATTGTCCGTCGATCCGCGCCGCGTGATCGACCGCGTGGACGACAGGCTGTACAGCTCCTTTGTCGAGCACATGGGGCGCTCGGTGTACCACGGTATCTACGAGCCCGGGCATCCGACGGCGGACGACAAGGGCTTTCGCCGGGACGTTATGGATCTGGTGCGCCCTCTCCGCATCCCGCTGATTCGCTATCCCGGCGGTAATTTCGTATCAGCTTATGATTGGCAGGACGGAGTGGGGGAGGATCGTAAGGCGACGCTTGATCCCGCGTGGCGGCAGGTCGAGCCGAACGAGATCGGCACCGACGAATTTCACGAATGGGCGCGGCGCGCCGACGCCGGCGTGATGATGGCGGTCAATCTGGGCACGCGCGACGCGGCGGAAGCGGCGCATTTGCTCGAATACTGCAACTTTCCCGCCGGGACGAAGTACGCCGACATGCGCGTGAAGAACGGGCATCAGGCGCCGTACGACGACCGCGTTTGGTGTCTGGGTAATGAAATGGACGGCATCTGGCAGGTAGGGCACCGCGACCCCGATGATTACGCGCAGGTCGCGCGCAAGACGGCGTGCCTGATGAGAATGCTCGATCCCTCGCTCGAACTCGTTGCCTGCGGCAGCGCGGCGTACGATATGCCCACCTTCGGGGCATGGGAGCGCGCCGTGCTCGAGCAGGCGTACGATCAGATCACTTATCTGTCGCTGCACCGCTATTACACGAATTACGGGCGCGACACCGGCGAGTACCTCGGCTGCGCGAACGAAATGGATCGTTTCATCGACGCCGTGACGGCGATCTGCGACGCCGTGGGCGGCGCGCGCCGCACGAGCAAAAAAATCCACCTGTCCTTCGATGAGTGGAACGTATGGCCGAAAGTCAAATCCGACAACGAAGAAGCGCCCTGGACGATCGGACCGCGCCGCGAGGAATACCTGTTCACGATGGAGGACGCGCTGGCGTTCGGCACACTGCTTATTTCGCTGATCCGCCACTGCGACCGCGTGAAGATCGCGTGTCTTGCGCAGCTCGTCAACGTCTGCGCGCCCATCATGACCGAAAACATGGGCGCCGCCTGGGCGCAGACCATCTATTATCCTTTCCTGCATGCCTCGCGCATGGGCAGGGGCGTCGCGCTGGACGTACAAACCTATTGTCCCGCTTATCGCGCCGGAATGTACGGCGATACGCCGTACATCTCGTCGGTCGCAGTCATGAACGAGGAAGCGGGCGAGATCACCGTGTTCGCCGTCAACCGCTCGCTCGAGGAAAGCGCGTCGCTGTCCGTCTCGGGACTTGACGGGTACAAGCCTGTCGAACGGATCGAAATGACCTCGCCGGGGCTCGACGACGCCAATACCGCCGACTCGCCGCTTCGCGTCGTTCCCCGTTCGATGCCCCTGCCGGGCGGCGAAATCTCGCTCAAGAAGGCGTCGTGGAACGTGCTGCGGTATCGTAAAAAATAAAGCGGCGCGCCTATTTGGCGCTATCCTCCGCCGGGGGCGCGCCCGCGCTCCCGGCGAGGCGGCATTCGCGGGCGGAACGACCGTCCAATTGCTTGAACACACGGCGGAAATAGTTGTAATCCTCGAACCCGACGGCGGCGGCGATCTCGGCGATGGGCAGATCGGTTGACTGCAATAGCTGTTTGGCGTGATGAACACGGCGGCGCTGTACGTAATCCGCCAGACTGCAGTCCAGATAGGGGCGGGATTGCTCGTAGAGCCGCGTACGGGATACATGGAAATGCCTGCACAGATCGGCGATCAGGATGGGCTCACGCAGGTGTTCGTCAATGAAGCCGTTGAGCGATTCAATGAAACGGATGCGGCTGGGCGCGATGATGCGTTTGGTGAGGAAGTACAGCGCCAGCGATTCGAGCACCGTCGCGCTCGCTGAAAACTCCTGCTGGCTGCGGCAGTCGATCTGCCCGATCACGCGGCGGAGCTCGTCGTTATCCAGCCCCAGATGGCAGAAGTCCTCGTAGATTTTGTGCCTTTGCTCGTCGGCGTGCGCCTCATCCACCACCTGCCCCGCCATTATGTAACAGAGAATGTTGTTGGACGTCCTGATGGGGATGATGAGCTCGATCAGCCCCGCGTGGCAGGTGTACACGAGCGGCGCGGCGTTGGCGCGGCATTTGCGAAAGAAGCTGTCGTCGCACTGGCGGCAGCGCGCGTCAAGCTCGGGATTGCGGCGTATGAAATCACAAAAGGCACATCGCGGACCGGGATAAGAGAGACGCTCCGTATTGTCACAGTCGAGCAGCCCGATGCGCATATGGGTCAGCGTGTAAAAATCCTGCATGATCGCCCGCAGCCGTTCAATGTTGAGATCCGCCATGGCATCTCGCCTCCGTTCTTATGCCTATTATAACGAACGTGCGGCGTGTGCACAAGAGCGCATCCAAATATCCGGACGATTTTACAGTTTTGAACAATTGTACTCTGCTTTATCCGATCGGTTTTGCAAGAATTCATTATAAATAGGAGAGATTGTGAATGGAAATGTTCAAAGTCGCGCTTGTATCGACGAGCCAAAAGAGCTTCCCGGGGGATAAGGAGGGGCGGTTTCGCGCGAGCGCCGGAGCGCTTGGCAAATTCCTTCAGCCGCTTCAAGCGTCGCTGTACGTCTACCCCGAAACGGTCATCACGGGCGACGACGCGCGCAAAGCGCTCGCCGTGATCGAAGGCGAAGCGCCTGATTTCCTGCTGGTGCAGAATACCAGCTTCACCGCCGGGTACGTGGCGCAGGTGTTCGGCGCCTGCAAATATCCCACCGGGTTCTGGGCGATTCCCGAGGGCGTCGAGGGCGGCGTGATGCAGTTCAACTCGCTGTGCTCGATCAACATGCACGGCGCGATCGTGCGCGCGTATTATCCCGATCGCCGCATCCCGCTCAAGTGGTTCTACGGCGAAGTGTCGGACGAGCTGTTCGCGCGGAGAATGGAGATCACCATCGGCGCGCTCCGGGCGATCAAGGCGGTCTGCCGGGCGAACGTGGCGCTGATCGGCGGTATCGCGCCGGGATTCAACGATCTGTATTTCGACGAGCGCAAGCTGCTCTCGCGCTTCCCGGGGCTTCGATTCGACCGTCTGCCCGAGTTCTCGGACATCGCCGACCGCGCGCGCTCTTATCAGGAAAAAGATCTGACCGAATTGGCGCGGGCGTACGAATGCAAGGCGGCGCGCGGAGTGTGCGATTGCTCCGCGGGACACGCGCTGGACAACGCGCGCTTCCTGAAGGCGTATCGCGATTTTATTGCCGAAACGGGCGCGGACGCCATCGCGGTGAGCTGCTGGCCCAAGTTCATGGATCAGTTCGATTACTCGATCTGCTCGGTGATCGGGACGCTGAACGACGAAGGCGTGTGCGCGGCGTGCGAGGGCGACGTATTGAGCGCGGTGAGCATGCTGCTGCTTAAAAACATCACGGGCGACCCGACCATGCTGATGGATCTGTCGGCGTTTGACGAGAAGGACGATACCGTGCTCATGTGGCATTGCGGACCGGCGTCGGCGGCGTTCTGCAGCGACGCGGGTTACTCGCTGAGCGGCAATTACTCGGGCAAGGCGCATATCGACGGCAAGCCGCCCATCTGCTGCGGCGTGGCGCGCGATATGGTGTTCAGGCCGCAGAAAGCGACGATCGGGCACATCGCGGGCGAGTGCGATGAAATGCTGGTCGCGGGCGGTCGCTTTATCGACGGCGACAAGCCGAGCTACTACGGCAGCCGGGGCTGGCTCGGCGAATTGAGCGTGGCGGGCGAAAAGACCACGGCGCGCGATTTCATGGCGACCATCCTCGACAAAGGCTTGTCGCATCATTATCCCGTCATGGCGGGCGATTATGCCGACACGCTCATGGAAATCGCCTGCTGGCTCGGCATGAAGCCGATTGAAAAGACGACCTACAAACCCTACCTCAAGATGGATTGACGGTGATCCCCGCACGGAGGAAGAAACATGAGAAGGATCCCGATTTTCGCCGCGCTGCTTCTCCTGCTGCTCGCGCCCGCGTCGGCGCTCGAGCGTTACGGGGAGTACGCGCCGCGCGCCGGGGAAAGCGAGGCATATGTCTGGTCGATGCCCGTCGATCTCGCGCTCGTGCCGGGCGGGGAAGCGACCGTTTCTTTCTCCGTGCCGGAGGATGTGTTCGTGTACCCCGCGTTTGAATATATCATGACCGACGACGGCGTGCTGCCCAGCGCGTATGCCCTGTATCTGGACGGTGAACTGCCTTACGCCGAGTGCGCCTCGCTGACGCTGGACGGCTGGTGGGGCGGCGCGGAGGAGTTCGCGATCGACCGCTATGGCAACGAAGTCGCGCCCATGCCGGTTAAGCTGCGCGAAACGCGCCTGCAAACGCTCAAGGGCAAGGACGCGCTGTACGACGGCGGCATGGGACTGTTCCTGTCAAAGGGCGATCACACGCTCACGCTGCGCTGCGCGGAGGGCGCGTTCAGCGTGACGAGGATTGGTTTTGTCGCGTGCAAAGAATCGCCAGGCGACGCGTCTGCTGCGCTTGCGGGCGATCAGGCGATCACGATTGAGGCCGAGCGCGCCGCGCGGAGAAACTCGGCGAACATCCGCGCGTCTTCCTTGTACAATACGGCGCTGACGCCCTATTCGACCGACGGCAAAAGGATGAATTACATCGAAGACGGTTCGTGGAAGTACGCCGGAGACACGCTCGAATTTGATTTCGAGGTTGCGCGGGAGGGCTGGTACGGGCTGTCGCTTCGCTGCCGGCAGACGGACAAGACGGATTACGCCGTCTTTCGCACCGCGATGATCGACGGCGCGATCCCGTCGTCGGCGTTTGATGCCTTCGCCGTTCCCTCGACGGACGGTTTCGTGAATTATGTCGTGCGGGACGCCGACGGAAACGCTGCGGCCGTCTATCTGACGGCGGGCAAACACACGCTGTCGCTCGCCGTTACCGTAGCGCCCCTGCGCGAGGAGATCACGGCGCTGCGACGCATTGCCGACGAAATGGCGGCGTTCGCGCTCGAGGTCAGCAAAATTACGGGCGGCAATACCGATACGTACCGCGATTTCGATTTGAGCGCGTACGGGCTGGACGCGGCGGGCAGCCTCGCGCGCTGGCGCGGCGAGATCGCCGATTGTTACGAGCGTCTTTGCGCCTTTTCGGCCGCCGACGCGCCCGGGCAGCTGTCTCCGCTCAAGGTGGCGATGGGGCTGATCGACGTGCTGGCGGAAAAGCCGGACGATCTGCCCAAGAATCTCTCCCTGTTCGCGCAGGGCGCGTCCTCGGCGCGGTTCTACGTCATCGACGTCGCCGATCAGATGCGCCTGTCCCCGCTCGGGCTGGACAGCGTGACGCTGTTCCAGGATGAATCGCTCCTGCCGCTGGGCATGGGATTCTTCGAGTCCGCGATTTCCGGCGTCCGGCGCTTTTTCTCCTCCTTCGGCGCGCAGTCCTACGACGCCGCCGCTTCGACCGGGGACGACGTATTGCGCGTGTGGCTCAACCGTCCGCGTCAACTGCTTGAAATCCTTCAGCAGATGATCGATTCGGAGTTCACGCCGCAAACGGGGATCAAGGTGGAACTGTCCATCATGCCCGACGCCAACAAACTGATCCTCGCCAACGCCTCCGGTTCGGCGCCCGACGCGGCGGTGGGCATCGCGTCCGGCTCGGTGTTTGAATTGGCCGTGCGCGGCGTGCTGGCGGATATGCGTCAGTTTGACACGTTCAAGGAAGTCGGCGCGCGGTTTACGCCCGGTCTGCTTATTCCGGGCGCGTATGCCGACGGATGCTACGCGCTGCCCGAAACCTTCAATTTTACCGTGCTGTTCTATCGAAAGGACATCCTGCAAACGCTGGAACTCGACGTGCCCGATTCTATGCAGGAAGTCCGCGCGCTGCTGCCCGTGCTGCACCGCTACGGCATGAATTTCAATCATTACGCCGCCAATACGGGCAGTTATAAAGGCTTTTCGGTCACGCTGCCCGCCGTTGTCCAGTCGGGCGGCACGATGTACCTCTCGGGCAGCGCGAAAACGACGCTGGGCGAGGAACCGGCGCTCGAGGGCATCCGCGCGCTGACGAACGATTTTACGGTGTACGGCATGGAGTACGAGGTCGCGAGCTTCTTCCAGTCCTTCCGCGACGGGACGCTGCCGCTTGGCACGAGCAATATGAGCACGTATCTTCTTTTGCTCAACGCCGCGCCCGAGATTGCCGGGCAATGGGCGATCGCGCCGTACCCGGGCGAAACGGACGAAAACGGCGAGACACGGCGCTGGACGTGCAATTCGGGCGAGAGCAGCGTGATCTTTTCTTCCGGCGATCATCAGCAGGAAGCGTGGTGGTTCCTCGACTGGTATATGTCGGACGCCGCGCAGGCCGAGTTCGGTCACCGCCTGCAGGCGACGATGGGCAACGAATACCTGTGGAACAGCGCCAATCTGAACGCTTTCCTCGCGTCCTCATGGCCGACGGAGGATAAGCGCGTGATCGCGGAGCAGCTCGAGTGGACGTACGAGCCCTCGCGCATGATGGGCGCGTACATGGTCGAGCGCGAATTGAGCAACGCGATCAACGCCATCGCGCTGGACGGCGAAAAAGTGCGCACGGCGATGGACGAGGCGATTCGGCGCATCGACCGCGAGGTGGCGCGCAAAATGGCGGCGTACGGGCTGTCCGAGGACGATTTCACCGTCATCGACGTCGATACGGTCAGGGGGTGGTTGCAATGAAACTGCGCGCGATCAGGCGCGTGAACCCCGCCGTATGGTTTCTGATGCCCTATGGCGTGCTGTTCACGGCATTCATCTTCGTGCCCGTCGTGATGGCGATTCTCCTGTCGTTCACGAATTACGACGCCGTGCGCGCGCCGGGCTTCGTCGGGCTGGTCAATTATATTGATCTGCTCACGCGCGACGCGATCTTTATGCAGTATGTGCTGCCCAATACCGTGACCTTCGCCTTGATTGTCGGTCCGGTCGGGTACGGACTCAGCTTCCTGCTCGCGTGGTGCTTAAGCCAGCTCCAGAAAGCGCCGCGCACGGTTCTGGCGCTGCTCATTTACAGCCCTTCGATGACGGGCGGCGTCGCCATGTCGGTGGTGTGGCGCATCATTTTCAGCGGCGACCAGCGCGGTTATCTCAACGCGCTTCTCATCGGGCTCAACGTCATCTCGGAACCGATCAGCTTTTTGCAGGACAAATCCTTCCTGATGCCGATCATGATCCTTGTGGCGCTGTGGTCAAGCATGGGCGTCGGCTTTCTCGCCATGCTCGCCGGCATGATGAACATTGACGAAACGATGTACGAGGCGGCGGCGATCGACGGCGTGCGCACCCGCGCGCAGGAGGCGTTCTACATCACCGTGCCGCTGATGAAGCCGCAGATGCTCTTCGGCGCGGTGATGGCGGTGGTCAACACCTTCCAGATGGGCGCGATCGGCGTGGCGCTCTCGGGCGCGAACCCGACGCCGCAGTACGCCGGGCAGGTGATCGTCAACCTCATCGAGGATTACGGCTTTATCCGTTATGAAATGGGGTACGCCTCCGCCGCGTCGGTGGTGCTGCTGCTCGTCGTGTATTCGATCTCGCGCATGTCGCGCCGGATGTTCCGTGAAGACTGACAGAAGGGGAGGAAAGCGTATGCGTCGGCTGTTTTTGCTGCTGATCGTTCTTGTCTGCCTGCCGATATGCGCGTTGGCGAGCGCGCCGTATTCCACCCTGACGGAGGATAACGACGGCGAACTGCTTGCTACGCTCGACGGGTATATTCCGGGCGGCGCGTTCGATACGCTGGACGGAAAGCGGCTTGATAATCCGCAGGATCTGTTTATCGATGAAAACGATATCCTGTATATCGCCGATACCGGCAACAAGCGCGTGGTCGCCTGCACGGGCGAGGGCGAGTTCCTGCGTGCGTACGGCGAGGGTACGCTCAAAAAACCCTCGGGCGTGTGCGTGAGGCTCGGGCGTGTGTACGTCGCCGACGCTTCGCGCAAAGCGGTAATCGTTTTTGATCGCGAGACGGGCGAGGAAATCACGCGCTATGAGAAGCCGTCCGAGCCGCGATACGGAGAAAAAGTGCGCTTTGAGCCGCTCAAGGTGCAGGCGGACGCTTCGGGCATCCTGTATGTGATTTCAAGCGGCAACGCCGGCGGCGTCGCCATGCTGTCGCCCGACGGCGCGTTTTTGGGGTACTTCGGCGCGAACAACGCGTCGCTCGGGCTGTCGCAAGTGTTCAAGCGCCTTTTTTACACGGCGGACATGCTCAAATCCGTGTGCATGAACATTCCCAATACGCCCGGCAACCTGACGATGGATAAAGACGGGCTTCTGTATACCGCGACGCCCGGCGCGACGGGCGAATCGATCAAAAAGTTCAATATGCTCGGGAAAAACCTGCTGCCCGCGCTGAGCCGGCTCGACGACAACATCGTCGATGTCGCGGTGGGCGGACAGGGCACGTTCTTCGCGCTCAACTCGCTGGGTTATGTATATGAGTACACCGACGAAGGCAGGCTGTTGTTCTTTTTCGGCGGCGAGGATAAATCGGGCGGCCGCGACGGTCTGTTCAAGAACCTGACCTCCATCGCCGTTGACGGCACGGGCGAACTATATGTGCTCGACGCCGGCAAGAACCTCGTGCAGCGCCTGACCGCCACGCGGTACGCCGATGAAATGCACGCCGCGCTGACGCTGTGGCAGGACGGGCGCTACGCCGAAAGCCTGGAGCCGTGGAAGCGCGTTATGCGCAGCAACAGCCAGTTTGACCTGCCCTATGTCGGGCTGGGCAAGGCGTATGACAAGCTCGAAGATTACGGGGAAGCCATGACCGCGTTTCGCCTGGGCGGCGACCGCGAGGGGTACAGCGACGCCTTCTGGGAAGTGCGCGCCGTCTTTTTGCAGACATACTTTTTGTGGATCGTGCTGGGCGCCGTCGCGCTCTTCGCGCTTCATGCGCTGGTCAGGCGTCTGCGCGTCCCGGCGCTCGTCCGGGCGGGCGTAAAGATGGCAAACACGCGCGCCGCGTCGATTGCGCGATTGATCGGCCGCGCGCCGCGCAATCCGGCGGCGGCGTTCTATGCCGTCAAGTGCGAGAACGCGCTGTCCGTCGGCGCGGCGACGGCGCTGTACGCGCTGCTTTTCCTGTTGTACGTGCTGGGGCGTTACGCGACGGGCTTCCTGTTTAAGCAGGTCAAGGACGGCGAATTCAATCTGGCGGGGGACGCCGCGCTGTTTTTCGGGCTGCTCGCGCTGTTTTTGACGGCGCTCAGTCTCGTGTGCTCGACGCGGCAGAGCGAGGCGCGTCCGCGCGATATGTACTGCGGACTGCCGGTGGCGCTGTCGCCCGTCTTTCTGATCGCGCCGGTTCTGATTGTGATGAGCTATCTTCTGACATACAACGAGCGTTTTCTGATGACCTTCGGCGTTGTTTTGACGGCGTTCGGCAGTCTTGTAATGGTGACGGTCATGGTGCGCGAAATGCAGAATTACACATACGGCGAAACGGTGCGCGTGCTGCTTTTGACGCTGTTTTCCATGCTGGTGATCGCGCTGACGCTGACCGTCGTCGCTATTCTGGTCACGCAGTTGTTCGAGTTCTTTTCATCGCTTATCAGGGAGGCGGGGTATTATGCGCAAAGATAGATGGCTGATTCTGCTCGTCGCTGCCGCGCTGCTCGCGCCTCTGTTCCCCGTTCGCGCGCAGGCGCTCTCGCGTTGGGAAAACGATGATTTTTTAATGACGCTCGACCGCGACAAACTGGTGTTCGAGATCGCATCCAAGGAAAACGGGGCGTCCTTTCTGAGCGCGCTCAAGGAAACCGATTCTTCGCTCAACGCCCAGTGGCGCGATTTTCTCTCCTCGAGCATTTCCATCGAATATGCCGAGGAAACGGCGAACACGCCGACCCGCGCCGGGCTTCTGTCGGGCGGCGTCACGTGGGAGATCGGTGAAGAAGCAACGGGATTCTATGCGGACGTCCGCTTTACCGAGCAGCAAATCGCCCTTCGCCTCGTCGTTTCGCTGACGGAGGACGGCGTCAGGATGACCGTGCCCGCCGAGCGCATCGAGGAATCGGGCGAACTGATGCTGTGCGGCGTGTATATCGCGCCCGCGTTCGGCGCGACGCTGCGCGGTGAAAAGGAAGGGTACATGCTCCTGCCCGAGGCGGCGGGCGCCGTCGTCGAATATGCGGAGGGACGCGCGAACGCCTCGGCGCCGTACATGAAGAGCATATACGGCGACAACGCCGGCGTACAGGAGCAGACGGCGGACAGGCGCGACTATCCCGCGCCGCGCGCCGAACAGAAGATTTACGCGCCCCTGTACGGCATGGCGCGGACGGAAGACCGTCTGGCGGCGCTGTGCCTGATCGAGGGCGGGCAGGACAACGCGCAGATCATGTGCTACGCCGCCGGCATCGTGACGCCGTATCATTTTATCGGCGCGCGGATGATCCTGCGCGACCGGTATTTCAAGCTCAACAGCTCCTCGCGCGGCGCGATGGTCAATGAAAAAGAAATGCAGGCGCGCGATTTGTCTGTCCGTGTGTGCCTTCTGACGGGCGACGCCGCCGATTACAACGGCATGGCGGCGCGTTACCGCCGGTATCTGATTGAGGAGCGCGGGCTGACGCCCGTTCAAAAGCGCTTTTCCGTGCGGCTTGATTTCCTCGCCGCCGAGACCGAGCGCGGCGTTGTGAGCGACGGCACGGTGGTCGCCGCGACGGTCGCCGATATGGAAACCGTGCTGTCCGCTTTTGCCGGACGCGGCGTGACGGCGGTGGACGCCGTGTATACGGGCTGGCAGCCGGGCGGAAAAACGGCGGGCTACGGGCTGATGACCGGCGCGATCGACGGGCGACTGGGCGACGCGCAGGCGCTGTACGCGCTGGCGGAGGCGGTTTCGTCGCGCGGCGGCACGCTGTCGATCGCGCAGGATCTGCTATACGCATGGCAGGGGCGCGGCTACGCGCGAGACGCGCTGGCGCGCAAGATCAACAGGCAGGCGCTTCAATTGTACACCAACCGGCGCGCGTATGCCGCGTACAGCGTCCTGTCGCCTTTGTACGCGCTCGACGTGGCGCGCGTGACGGCGAAGCTCGCGGCGGGCGCGCTCGGCGTTGCCGTCACGGGCGCGCCCTCGGCGGCGTTCAGCTACGCCGTGTCGGGCGATGAAAGTTATACGCGGCGCGACACTCTCGCGCAGTACGGCGATGTGTTCGCTCTTTTATCGCGGGATCAGGCGCTCATGCTGTCCGAACCGTTCGCCGAATACTGGGCGTACGCCGACGCTTTTCTTGATCTTCCGCTCGGCGCGGGCGATTACTCGCTGGTGACATACGACGTGCCCTTTCTGACGATGGCGCTGGACGGTTTAATACCGGTGTACGGGGAAACGCTCAATTTCTCCGCCGATCCCGACGAATCGCTGCTGAAAATGATTGAGTACGGCGTGAAACCCTCCTATCTGCTGACGATGGCGTCCTCCTCGGTTCTGCGCCGGACGAACTCGGAAAACGTGTTCACATCGCAGTGGGAGGATCTACTGCCCGAGATCGTGTCCTTGTATGAAACGCTCGGGGCGCTCTGGCAGAAGATTGACGGCGGCGTCATGATCGCGCACGAGCGCCTTGCGGACGGGCTTGTCCGCCTGACTTACGACAACGGTATCGCCGTGTACGTGAACGAGGGACGGACGGATGTCCTTTCGCCGGACGGCGTCGTGCCGTCGCGCGGATTCCTGTGCGCGGGAGGTGAATCATGATGAAACGGCGGCGCGTGTTCTTCGGGCTGGAAAGACGCCGCGAGCTCAAGGGGCTTTTCTTCTGCCTGCCCTGGATCGCCGGCTTTCTCGCCTTCTTTTTGATCCCTTTGATCCGCTCGGCGCGCTTCAGTCTGTACAACATTAAGTTTACCGCCACCGGGATGCGCATGGCGTACAAGGGATTTGACAACTACGCGCAGGCGCTGTTCAAGAACGCGGCGTTCGTGAACCAGCTCGGTGATTTCTGGGGCAACACGGCGCTCAGTTTGATCTTTGTGCTGGTGTTCGCGCTGGCGCTCGCGCTTTTGCTCAAAAGCATGGACGGCAAGCGCGGCAGGGGATTCTTCCGCACGTTGTATTTCCTGCCCGTCGTGCTCATCAGCGGTCCCGTTCTCAAGCGACTGGTCAGCATCGGCTCGACGCAGATCGCGTCCGTGGCGGGCGTGAACGTCGTCGATCTCTTGTCTTCGTCCCTGCCCGCCGCCCTGTCGCCCCCGCTGATCTACTTTTTCAATCAGCTGGTCATGCTGCTCTGGTACAGCGGCGTGCCGCTTCTGGTGTTTATGACGGCGCTGCAAAAGATCGACAAAAACCAGTACGACGCCGCGCTGATCGACGGCGCGAACGGGTACGTCGCGTTCTGGAAAATCACCATGCCCGCCATTCGCCCCATCATCATGATTAACGCATTCTACACGCTTGTATTCCTCGCCACCGGCGAAATGAACGAGCTGATTCTGACGATCAAGGCCGCCATGACGGGCACCTACGGCTACGGTATGGCGTGCGCGATGGCGCTCATCTATTCGCTGACCATCCTTTTGGCGCTCGGCGTGATCGCGTTCGTCTGCCGCGAGCGTAAAGGGGAGAAAGCGGCGGTCGTAATGACGCGCGAACAGATGCGCGTTGAAAAACTGCACCGCGAACGCGCGCAAAGGAGGGGAAACGCATGAAAAACCCGTTGCCCGGCGCGCGCCGTTTCCTGCTCGGCAGCCGCGAAAAGAAGGGGCTTTTGTGGACGGTCGGCATGTATGTCCTTTTGTTCGCCATCGGTTATGTGTTCCTGTACCCCGTATTGACCATGCTGGTGATGAGCTTCGAGACGATGGACGACATGCTCAACCCTACCGTGCAATGGCTGCCGACCGTGCTGACGACGGAGAACTACCGCGAAGCGATCAAGGTGATGGAGCTTCAGAAAACGCTGCTCCCGACGCTTGAGGCGACGCTGCTGCCCGCGCTTTGCCAGACGGCGTCCTGTATGCTGATGGGCTACGGCATGGCGCGCTTCCGCTTCCCGGGACGGCGGCTGCTCCTTGCCTGCGTGCTGCTTACCTTCATCATTCCTTTCTACGCCACTATGGTGCCCACGTATCTGCTCTTTATGGAGTACAAGCTCGTGGGCAGCGTGTGGACGCTGGTGCTGCCGGCGCTCGGCGGGCAGGGCATCATGAGCGCGGTGTTCGTATTGATCTTCCGCGCCTTCTTTTGCCAGCTTCCGCGCTCGCTGGACGAGGCGGCGCGCGTGGACAGCGCGGGCGAAATCCGCGTGTTCCTCGGGATCGGCGTGCCGCTCTCGCTGCCTACCATCGTTACGACCTTCCTGTTCAGCTTTGTTTGGTACTGGAACGACACCTACCGCAATTCGCTGTTCATGTCCGATCTGTCGCGCGGCATCGACGGCGCGCTGACGACGCTGCTCATCCGTCTGAACGATTTCGAGACCTCGTACCTGCGCTTGGCGGGGCTCGAGGTGGGCGACCTGCGCGTCAATCAGTTCATCCAGAGCGAAGCGGTCACGATGGCGGGCACGATGATCTGCATTCTGCCGCTTCTGATCCTGTATTTCCTATTGCAGCGCAGCTTTACCGAATCGATCGAACGCTCGGGAATCACGGGCGAATAATTAAGGAGGAATCCCCATGAAGAAACTGACCGCACTGCTCCTCATCCTCATGCTGACGGCGCTTTCCGCGCCCGCGCTCGCCGAAATTCCGCCCATGACGACGGAAGAAATCACATTGGTGTTCGGCACCTGGAACACGGGCGACGAAGCGCATCAGGCGGTGCTCGACCGCTCGATCGCCGCGTTCTGCGCGCGGTACCCCAACATCACCGTGGAAGTCATGCCCATGAGCAGCGGCACTTTCGACAGCGATATGCTCAATATGGCGGCCGCCGGTACGCTGCCCGACGTGTACATTCTCTCGCGCGTGCCCGACGCCGTGGCGAACGGCTGGGCGCTCAATATCACCGAGTATCTGGACGGCGATCCCGAGGCGGCGGACGTCATGCAGAGCTACCGCGCCGTCGCCAGGGTGCGCGGCGGCGATTACGCCATTCCCGCATATTCCTATCCGTATGTCTGCGTGGTCAACACCACGATGTTGGAGAAATACAACGTCGATCTCCCGGATGCTGACTGGACGTGGGAGGATTACTGCGAGATCGGCGAGGAGCTCGCGCATTATGAGGACTTCAACTTCGGACTGGGCGGACACGGTCTGTATCGTTGGTATCTGGCGCTGACCGACGGTTTGTCCTCCTACGGCTGGGACGGCGAGAGCTATCATTTTACCGACGCGTGGGTCGAGAGCCTGATCATGCAGGCGGACTGGCGCGCCGACCATGTATGGGAAGGGTTTGACACGCAGGAAGACATGATCGCCGCCGTCGGCAGCACCAGCGTGTGGATTCCCGGCGCGGGCGTGATCGGACTGTTCACCGATTACAGTTGGGGCTGCAGCGCCTTCCTCAAGTTCTATAGCCGCAAAACGGGGCAGAATTTCGTCCTGTATCCGCAGCCTCTGGGCGATACGAACAACGCGATGGCGGCCGTCGATTACTGCGCCGTGTCGCCCTCCTGCGAGTATCCGCGCGAGGCGTATGAACTGAGCAAGTGGCTGGTGTGGGGCGAACAGGCGTGCATGGAGCGCGTCGCCTACTTCACCGAAACCGGTACCGAATACATCCCGTGGCATCCCACCATTACCACGCAAAGCGTGTGGGACGCGTTCGCCGAACACGCGAGCGACCGGATCAAGCTCTTTGACAGCGTGCGCGAATACGTCGCCGAGGCGCATTACGTCGCGCCGAACTATCTGGCGCTCGACGCGTGGCTGTGGGAAAACGACATCATCACCGGCATCATGAGCGGCTCGGTGGACGGGTACGCCATTCTGGACGAACTGAACGACGTCGCGCAGTCGCTGGTGGACGAATACTACGACAATCTGATCCTCGACGATTGAGGAAGGACGTATGAGAGCCATGATCTTTCTTCCGCTTGCGCTCGCGCTGGCGATCCTTCTCTGCCTGCCGATGCGTGGCGCGGCGGCCGAAGAAATCGAGTATGTCGAGATCGGCGACCGCGTGGTATCGGTTGACGGCGATTTCAGCGCGCGCGCCGTCCTGACGCCCAAGGATCCCGATGCGCCCAACATGGAGGGCGGCATCCGTTTGCGCTACCGCGAGGACATGACGTACTACGCCTTCTTTGTGCGCTGGACGTCCTCGAGCCGATGCGATTTCTACGGAAGCAAGTATGTTGCGGGTCGATTCATGGGCTTCCTGATCGCCGAAGAATACGAGGAAACGCGTAAGGATTGCTTTGTCAGCGTGGACGACGCGTGGGACGCGACCGACGACGAGAGCATGACGCTCACGGTGTCGGTGCGCGGCGATCTGGCGACCGTGACCATGACGGGCGACCGCACGGGCTATGGCGCGACGCTGCATTTCGATCTGACTAAGAGTGCGTGGCTTGACGGGCGGTATTCCGAATCGTCGCCCGAAGCGCTTCGGGGCGGCATTCTCAAAAAGGCGCTGCGCGGCGGCGCGTATCAATCCTTTGCCGTCGATCGCGCGACCTATGCCGGCGATACCATCGCGTGGCCGGAAGAAGAGACGCGCGCGGCGGACGCGAACAGACCGTTCGTTGATACGCCGCTCGGGACGTTTGCACCCGGCGCGCTGAGCGCAGGAACGTACAAAACCGATTCGGCGTCGCTGCCCTTCATGATGTATCTGCCCGAACACTACGACCTGGCGGCTTCCTATCCGCTCGTCCTGTTCCTGCACGGCGACGGCAGCCGGGGCATGGACAACCGGCAGCCGACGGACAGTTCGGAGTTCATTCTCGCGCGGGAAATCATGGCGCGCGGGACGGAATGCGTCATCGTCGCGCCGCAAACGCCCGTTTCATGGGTGCGGATTCCCGCCGACGACAATCGCGCCGCTCATCCGTCCGCGCTGTTCACTTCCTATTCCTATCAAGAGGCGAAACCGAGCAAGTACCTAAACGCCGCTTTCGATCTGGTCGCCGCGATCAAGGAAACCATGCCCATCGACGCCTCGCGCGTGTATCTGTACGGCTACTCGCGCGGCGCGTTCGCCGGGTATTACCTGCTGGCGGCGTATCCCGATGACTTCGCTGCGGCGATCCTGTGCGCCGGCGTCGGCTGTCCCGACAAAGCCGACGTAATCGCGCGAACGCCCGTCTATGTGTTCCACGGTACGGCAGACGACGTGGTGTCCTTCGCGGATGACAAAGCGCTTATCGAAGCGGTCGCGTCGGCGGGCGGCGATACGGTGTTTAAGCCCTGCGCGGGGCTGGCGCACAGTATTTCGGGTTCCATGCGCCGCGACGCCGACAACGTTCTCAACTGGCTCTTCGCACGCACGAAATAGGAGGCGCGGGCTCATGAAACACTCCTTTACGCGGTTCAATCCCAAGCATTTCAGCGTCGGTCAGCTTCCACTCTACGGATTTCTGATCCCGTTGGCGGCGTTCATGAGCCTGCCCATCGTGTTCATCATCAGCCATGCTTTCAAACCGCTCAGCGAATTATTCGCCTATCCGCCGAGCTTCTTCGTGCGCAATCCCACCATGAACAATTTCGAGCGCCTGGTGCAGACGACGCAGGGTTCGGGCATCGATTTGAGCCGGTACGTGTTCAACAGCCTCGTGGTGACGCTCGCCGTGGTGGTGTTGACCATCCTGATCGGGTCGATGGCGAGCTATGCCATGAGCAAGATCAAGTTTAAGGGCAAAGGCCTCGTGTTCGAGATCAACACGTTGGCGCTCATGTTCGTGCCTGTCGCCGTGCAGATTCCGCGATACCTCGCCGTGGACGCGGCGGGCGTGATGAACACCTATCTCGCTCATATCCTGCCGCTTCTGGCCATGCCGGTGGGCGTGTTTCTGGTCAAGCAATTCACCGATCAACTGCCCGATTCGCTTATCGAAGCGGCGCTGATAGATGGCGCGGGGCATCTGACGATCTTCTTCAAGATCGTGATCCCGCTGATCCGCCCGGCGATCGCCACCATTGCCATCCTGTCCTTTCAGACGGTGTGGAACAACACCGAAACTTCCTCGCTCTACATCAACAGCGAGAGTATGCGCACGCTGGCGTTCTTCATGA
Organism: uncultured Oscillospiraceae bacterium; assembly: GCA_964459985.1. GTDB lineage: Bacteria > Bacillota > Clostridia > Christensenellales > Aristaeellaceae > CAYWOS01. The sequence continues at coordinate 97,164 of CAYWOS010000003.1, read as the reverse complement.
ACACGCTGGCGAGCAATACCAACGCCGTCGCCGGGCAGGGCGTGGCGGCGGCGGCCTCGCTCATCATGTTCCTGCCCAACCTCGTTCTGTTCATCTTTATGCAGAGCCGCGTGATGAACACGATGGCGTACTCGGGTATGAAATGACGCGCGGATCGCGCCTTGCGAAAGACATCGACCGAATGTTTGAAATTTTCGGACGATTCTACCGTATGCGGACATTATGTACTATATTCTGGTCAAAACGAATGCTATAATGTACATGCATTACAGGTCGCCGGAGAGCGTGACCTGAAAACGAAAGGATGTGCCCGATGATGAAGTGTCTGTTTGTTCTGGTGATGGCGGCGATGCTGCTCCTGTCTGCCTGCGCGTTCGCGGAGAATGTCGAACCCGAACCCGAGATTGTGTATGTCGAGATCGCGCTGGATCAAACCATCCAGCTGAACGGCGATTTCAGCGCCAAAGTCGTCATGAAGCCTGTTGACACGCGCTGCGAGGGCGGTATTGCCTTCTATGACGACGGCGAAGGCTACAGCTACTCGTTCAAGGTGCGCTGGAACGAAGCCAAGCGCGCCGACTTCTACGGCGCTAAGGATGTCGGCGGCGCGTGGAAGGGCTTCCTGATCGCGGATGAATATCAGGAATGGCTCAAGGACTGCTTCGTCAGCGTGGACGAGGGCTGGGACGCCACCACCGATACGCAGATGACTCTGATCGTGACCGTTAAGGGCACGATGGCGACCGTGACCATGCAGGGCGATGTGACCGGCAAGGAAGGCACCGTGCATTTCGATCTGACCAAGTCCCCGTGGCTTGATTGGGAAGAAAAGGAGGCCGAGCCGCTCGTCAAGACCGTCGGCGGTCTGCATACCGTGATCGCTGCGGGCGAAGCCGTTCAGTTGTTCGTGGACAAGGCGACCTACGACGCGAACCAGAAGTAATCGGATCAGATGTCGGTCGGGCGCGGCGCGCAGGCGCCGCGCCCGTGTTTCGTGCTTATCGGATCGTTAACGGAGGCAGCATGAGGAATTGGCTGGCGGCGGACATCGGCGGGACGAAGCTCGCGGTCGCTGCGTTTGACGGCGAACGCCTGATCGGGCGCGCGCAGACGCACACGGACGCGGGGCGCGGCGCGGAGAAGGTAATCGATACGCTGTGCGAGGCGCTCACGGAAGCGCGGGCGCGCGCGGGCGGCGTGACGCTCGGCGTCGGCATCGCCTGCCCGGGACCGCTTTCGCCCTCGCGCGGCGTCGTCGTCAAAGCGCCCATGCTCGGCTGGGAGAACGTACCGCTCGTTTCGATCGTGTCAAGGCGTCTTAATCTGCCCGCGCTGCTCGTAAACGACGCCGATGCCGCCGCGTACGGCGAATATTGCCTGGGCGCGGGACGCGGCGCGAAGGCGTCGGCGTATATCACTGTATCGACCGGCGTGGGCTGCGGGCTGGTACTAAACGGTAAAGTATGGCAGGGCGCGCACGAATCGGCGGGCGAATTGGGACATCTCATGATCGAGCGCAACGGGCGCGCGTGCGCCTGCGGGCGAAAGGGATGTCTTGAAACCTACGCTTCGGGCACGGCGATCGCGCGCGAAGCGGAGAAGATGATCCCCGGCACGGACGCGCGCGGGGCGGCGGCGCTCGCGCGCGCGGGCGACGCGCGATTTCTGGAAATTTATGCGCGCGCGGGCGACGCGCTGGGCGTCGGCGTCGCGGCGCTCCGGCAATTGATCGACGTTGATCGCGTGGTGCTGGGCGGCTCGGTCACGGCGGCGTATGATCTGTTCGCGCCCGCCCTGATCCGCCGGGTAAACGAAAACAGCTACGGGTTTGACGACGCCGATTGGCTGCGCGCGGCGGCGCTGGGCGGGGACGCCGGGCTGTACGGCGCGGGATTGCTGGCTATGGAGAATTACGAATAAAGATACGGAGGGAAAGATCATGAACATTCTCGATATGCAGCGCGCGCTGCGCGAAACGCGGAAGAAGGACGGCTTTTCCACGCTGCTGGGCATCGGTCCCATGAGTCCCATGCTGCTCAGGGCGACGCTGGAGTTGTCCGACGAGCGGGATTTCCCTATTCTGTTCATCGCCAGCCGCAATCAGGTAGACATGGACGAGTTCGGCGGCGGGTATGTGTCGGGTTGGGATCAGAAGCGCTTCGTCGCCGCCATCGCCGATATGGCGAAAACCATCGGCTATCGCGGGCAGTACTACGTCTGCCGCGATCACGGCGGACCGTGGCAGCGCGATGAGGAGCGCCGCGCGCGGCTGCCCGAAAAGGAAGCGATGGAACGCGGGCTGCGCAGCTATTACGCCGATATTGACGCGGGGTTCGATCTTTTGCACATTGATCCCACCAAAGATCCCGATTACGGCGAGGGCACCGTGCCGATGGACGTCGTGCTGTCCCGCACGGTCGAGCTGATAGAAAAGACAGAGCGCTACCGCAGCGAAAAGGGTCTGCCGCCCATCGGTTACGAAGTAGGCACGGAAGAAACCAACGGCGGGCTGACGGGCGCGGAGGCGTTCGAGACGTTCATTGAGCGCCTGTGCGCCATGCTCAAAGAGAAAAATCTGCCCGCGCCGAACTTCATCGTCGGGCAGACCGGTACGCTGACCCGCCTGACCGAAAATATCGGGCATTATTCCTTTGAAAACGCTCAGAAGCTCTCCGCGATCGCCGACGCGCACGGCATGGAACTTAAGGAGCATAACGGCGATTATCTGCCCGACGGCATCCTGCTGATGCACCCGGCGCTGGGCGTGTCCTCCTCCAACGTCGCGCCCGAGTTCGGCGTGGACGAGACGCGCGCGTACATCGAGCTTGCCAAGCTCGAAGAAAAACTGTATGATATCGGCGTGGTCGCGCAAAAAGGCAATCTGCTGCCCGTATTGCGCAAGTGTGCCGTCGAGACGGGGCGCTGGCGTAAATGGATGGTAGGGGAGACGGCGAGTTTCTCCGTCGAGCGCGTGCTTGCCGACGATCAACTGACCGGCGTGATCACCGACGTGAGCGGGCACTACACGTTCGAGCTTCCGCCCGTGGCGGCGGAGATCGAAGGGCTGCTCGACCGCCTTGAAGCGGCACGCGTGCCCGCGAGACGGTATGTGATCGACAAGATCAAACGCAGCATCGGCAAATATGTGACGGCCTACAACCTGCGCGGTCTGACGACCCGACTGAGGCGGTACGCCGGGAAATGAACGGGGTGAAACCGATTTCATGAAACCGACCCTGCTGATCGACCGCGACGGGACGATGGGCGGTGGCTACTATGTGAAGCGTCCCGAGGAGTACAAGCCCTACGCGGGCACGCGCGAGGCGTTCGCGCTGCTGCGCTCCGCCGGGTTTCGCCTGCTGATCGTGACCAATCAAAGCTGCATCGCGCGCGGGCTGGACGGTGGGTATGATTTTGCCGGAGAGTTCCGCGAGATCGGCGCGGACGACTGGTTCATCTGCCCGCACGATACGTCCGATCACTGCCGGTGCCGAAAGCCCGAAACGGGACTCATCGAACAGGCGCGGGACAAATACGCCCTCGATCTTGGGGAATGCTATCTGATCGGCGACCGGTGGACGGACATGCTTGCGGGCGGCAAAATGGGCTGTCGGTTGATCCTCGTCCTGACGGGGCGCGGCGGCGAGGCGTCGGGCGAAGACCGCGAAAAATGGGCGGCGTACGCGCCCGAGTATGTTGCGAAGGATCTTTTTGACGCCGCGCAATGGCTGATCGCACGGTATCCTTAAGCGAATGTCCGTGTCATGAGAAATCGCGCCGCGAGGGTGAAACCTCGCGGCGACTTTATTGTATACAGGTCGCTTGCCGATACCGTCGCTGTAGAATATTCATGTCATCAGGCGAAGCGCCGCGTGATGTAGACAAAGCCATTATATAGTATACCAGGGTATCGCCGAAGGTCGCAGGTAATTCCCGCAGAATTCGACTGATTCTTTCAGCTTCAGACATCAGTTGGGCTGCGGCTGTATCGATCTCCTGCACGTGAGAGGGAGCGTTAAGCGGAGCCCTTATAGTAGGCGTATGAAAGCATGTCGATTGTCCGCCGCAGCCTTTCATACGCTTTCCTCCCCTCTGCTTATTTGCACAAAGCGACAGGCGAATCCCTCGATATCGAGATAACCGCGCTGCCGTCTGAGCGTTCTGGCGGGGAGTATTTACTTATTGGGACGCTTTGTTTGGGGTATTCGAATATTGTCTACAGTCAGAACACCTGTCGCCTCTATTCGGATCTGCGTTATACAGTCCTTCTTGATGATCGTGAGGCTTTTTCTGTCCTCAGCCATATCGCAGACGCGCTTTTGGTCGAGATTCCTGATCGGGATCATGCTCAGCCCTCCTTCATCTTCTCTTGTCGAGTGTTAGCAAATGTTGCGAACATGCGGAGAAAAAAGAGTCATTTGTGGTTTACGTCATTCCAGAATACTGCCATTGCCGACAGGATCGTTCAGTATCTATCAACATACCGACTTGTTTCAGACGAATCTGCGTTGCGCGGCGCGATACCTGAAAGAGCTGTGCAAGATCATCGATCACGCGGCATGATTGATCATGGTCGCGTCCGACGATCAAATAGAGACGGAACAACAGGTGTTCACGCATGACATCCTCAGCCGCGCGGATAAAGGTGTTCTTCGGCATTAACAGAGAAGCGGCTAGACGGTCGGCTTGCCATTCCATCCAAAACTTATCATCTCGCGGTGCACAGCTCATCTGCCTATACTGCTCGATACTCTCCGTTCTACAGGCAATATAGGGGACGGGTATATCCTCACGTAATTCGTAGATCGCGTGATCTGGCGCGTGATAAGTGCGATGACATATCCAATGGCTGCACTCATGCGCCATGGTGAATCTGCGGCGGGTATGATTCGCACTGCCGGCAAGGCGCGCGTCAATTAATACGGTCCCGGCATCAATATGGGATATTGGCGCTCTGTAGTCCGTGTTAAAACACGGGACCTCTGTATCATGAAAAGCCACCAGTCCCAGAACGCTACCGTCAATGGTGATGAAAGTGTCCTCTATCGTTAAATAGAAACACTCGGTCATCAGATGCTCAATATCAAGAGGTCTTGGGGATTCGAGCACGTTCGGTTCATACTCATTTAGTACCTGTGAGGCGATACGATCGATATCATTACCACTGAGAACAAACATCCCATTTTGCTTAATCGGGTAATGAAGACGCATAGAAGCCCCCTTTCTCGCGTTCTTCCGAGCACCGCATGATTTGTAGAAAAGAACGAGCAGAGCTCATTCTTTCGTCAGGCATTCGTTCCGTATTACCCTACTTCACGTTGTTGTCCTTCATAACTGTCAATCCTTTCTACTGATTGCTCCATTCGTCGTTGAGTCCGGCGCGGCGTATTTCTCGTTCATTTGCCGTGCAAATTCGATCCATTCATGCGCTGGTATCCTGCAGTCTCTGGCTGTACGCAGGGCTACCCGCGCATTCGGTACATCGGTGAGGTAGGGATTGATATCCGCATACAGATTATCGCGTGAAGCGCATGCAAGATCCTCGAACCCTTGCCGCTCATCCTCTGTGATCTGTAAAAGTTCTTCCAGCCGTTTCATAAATCTAAGGGGCGCGTTTCGATTCCCTTTCTCGATATCTGACAAATATGCGGGTGACATTTTGAGTTTCGCGGCAAGTTCTCGAACGCCATATCCCAGTTCTTCTCTTCTTTGCCGAACAAACTGCCCAAACGTACATTCGTTCGTAGCAAAACGCATATTACCAGCCGCCCAAGATTTCACAATCCTCATGTCCTTTCTGCTATCATCGCTTATCGTAAGAACACATTGCGCTACGGTAATCCGGCATTTTCGAATTTCCCATAGGTTATCGCCGGTTTGTTCATGCCTTCCATTGAGTATGTCGAACGCTTCCACCCCATATATACCAACAAGCGCCGGCGATCAGAGTTGCGGACGAATAATTCCGGGTGTCAACAACGTTCGCAAACCTTGCGTACAGTATAACCTCTGACAACTGTTTTGTCAAGATGCTTATGAAAAAAATGGCAGTTCACAGCCAGTGCCTGTCGTCATTGGGCTGCACCAAGAAAACGTCGAGCAACCAGACGGACTTTGTCTACCCATAAAATATAGGTAATATCTCATCTCTCCCACATCAACAGCCAAAATAGGCGTCATCAATAGGCAAATACCGTGAAAAACACGCCAAACCTTGTCCTTCAAAAATCGAGTTTCACCAGTTATGCTTCCATATGTGAGACGGCCGTCCACTAACGCGGAAATAGAAGGAGGTTACAGATGATCAGTCATCCGGATGATAGCACATCTACGCCATATCGGTATGCGCAGGTCAATACGTGCAAGCTTAATGTACGACAGCAACCCCAACAAGACGCTGCGCGTTGGAACTACATCTGGCCAATGAATCGAATTGCATTGGTACGCGATTACAATGATCAATGGGTACAAAGTACCTATCGCGGAAAGGCAGCGTATGTCATGAAAGAGTTTATGACGCCTCTGTCCATTCCGGTTTCAAAAAAGATTGTTGAGCGGATGCCCTGCATCATGCAGCCGGAAATAGGTCGAAAGGACTCCCGGTGTTTTAATGGCTATACCGGAAAATGGTGTCATCGGTTTGCAGATTGGCTCACGTTAAGCGCCGGTATGCCGCTTCGTTTCATCCCCAATACATCAAATTGCGGCATCGGTATTTCCTGGTTCCTTATGAGTGAGGAAAGCGGAGGCTTTCATTTCGTGAGTGAAGCACATCGGGAGCGGTTCCTTCGTAAGTATACTCGGATAAAGGGACAGGCTCAACCTGTCTTGGAGACGTATCAACCGCAAGCAGGCGACTACATCTACCTCCGTTGGAAAACCTCATTCGAATCTGTCGCCGTCAGTCATGTCGGAATCATCGGTAAGGCATACGACAATTGGGTGACGGCATGGGAAGGCAACGCCGGCAGCAAACGCGCCGTCATGGAACGCGAATACGATCTTCTGGACACACAAATCGTAGGGTACGGTTCACCGAGATATGATCTGGCGTATCCAGACATGCACATACAGAAAAGCCACGAAGATCCTTCCTCAAACGTCGCGGCAGTGTGATTCATGGAAGACAAGTGATAAAACGCCTGTCTTCACAACAGGAAGTGATTGATGACCGGTCGGAACGAATATCGTAGTGGAGGTGAGTCCAATGCAGCAAGCATAAAATCATAGAAACGCAAGAACGTATTATTTTAAGATCAACAACACGAAGGGAGAAACAAGATGAATAAGGTGTTTTTATCCGGTGTCATCGCAACACAACCCGTATTGACTAATCAACCTGCACAGATTCCCCACGCGGCGTTTCATTTACGTGTAGACCACAGGAAGGCAAGTGGTGAGATTGTACGGGAAACATATCCCGTCAACGCATGGGGGAAGACCGCCGAATGGGTAGTGAACCGCCTGCATATCGGAACGGTCGTCGCGCTCAATGGCATGCTCACGCAACGTGCCGAGCAAAACCGTATCATGGTGGAGATGACGGCATCCGAGTTCGTTATTCCCGCAAGAAACGGAGGTGAAATGAATGGACACGACGCTGTCATCGATTCTTGAAGTCGCCTTGGAACAGGGCATCTGGGCTGCGCTGTATATTTACCTATTCTTCCGTATGCTCAAGGAGAACGCGGCGCGTGAAGAAAAGTACCAGCGTATGATCGATACCTTAAGCATTGATATTCTTCAAAAACTCGACGATATTCAAGACAAGCTATCATCACCTGTTCAGGATGCCGAACCCAAGGCACTCTGACATCCTGTCGATGAAAGACGAATCTCAATTACTCAGACACATCACGAAAGGAAGAGAAACATGACAAACGCTACGCATTCCTCCTTGGAGAGCAAGCAATCCCCGGTCACACGGAAAATGTTCACACCGGCAGCCCTGAACGTGCTGCCCGGTCAGGAAGTCCTCGAAAAACGAACACGCGCAGGCAAAGTCTACAATCTCGGCGGCGGACGATATCAGGCTGTTCTGTATCCCGACCCCGTGCACTTCAGAAACGATAAGGGCGAATGGGAGGAGATCGACAACTCGCTCGTTCTGAAGGACGGCGTACTGGAGAACGCCGCCGCCGAGCTGCACGCGCGCTTTGCTGTGGGCGGCAGCGTCACGCTGAGCAAGGAGAGCAAAACGATCGGTTGGACGATTCAGGATGCCGCGCCGGTCGCCCCGCAGGCGGCGAACGACATGCGCGAGGTTTATCCGCGCCACACGGCGGCACACCGTATAGAGAACGTCGTTTCGTATCCCGCGCTGTTCCCCGATATCGATTTCGAGTGCCGTATCACGCCCAGCCAATTCAAAGACACGCTCGTCTTCAAAACGCCGGAGTCAGTTCGCCCTGTCACGTTCATCCTTTCCGCACCCGGGCTTGCGCTCAGCCAGGCTCCGAGCGGCGAAGTGGCGGTATCGGCGGACGGTCGGACAATCTTTACCTTGCCCGCGCCGCAGGCGCTGACCGGTGACGGCGAACTCATCCCCGGAAGCGCGAACGCAACGCTGACCGCGACGGGCAGGGATCAATGGGCTTGGACCTGCGCGCTTGACAAAGCGTTCGCAGCGACCGCTTCCTTCCCTGTTCGCCTCGATCCGGTGGTAAAAACCGAGCAGATCACCTCGGCAATGGATATGGCGGTCACGACGGACAAGCAGCCTTCGACAACGCACCCTGCGCTCGGGTATAGCTGCAATATCTCGCATGGGCAATGGCGCGGCTGGAACGCTCTGACGTATCGGGGCGGACGCGATGTAAGCGTCGCGGTCACATTGAGCGATCTTCCTTGGTTTGAACGTATTGAATGATCACCCGGATTATCAACGATAGCTGCGCTGCATCATAAAAAGCGTTCCAAGGTCAATCGCCGAGGAACGCTTTTGTATCTTGCCCGACAGAAAGATCATCATACTGGCCGAAGGTGTCGGAGCGATAAAACAAGCACATAAAACGACTCCCTGTACGGCGCATCCGCCGCAGCCATGCGTTCGCCATGGCTTCTTTTTAGGGAACGCATATCTGCGGCAGGATGATTCCTCCCGACGGGACATCGCGCTGCGCGTTTTTGATCAGCCGATCTTTTTGACGAGGATCAATTCCGTTTCAAGACAGCGCGGCATGGACAGCGTCAGTCCGTCCCGGCAAAGCGCCGTGCCGGGCAGCTCGCACCGCGCGTTTTTCCTGTCGAAATACACGGCGTATCGGCTGCCCGGATCGATGCCCGAGAAACGCAGGACAAAATCCGTCTCCCGAGCGGTCGAGAGCTTCTGCACGACCGCGAAAGCGGCGCTTTGATCGGGCAGCGCGTACTCGTTGGCGACCCAATCCCACGCCTCGAGAACGCCCTTGAGCGGCGCGTGCAGGAACACCGCGCAATCGCCGCGCAGGATGGGACGAATCTCCGCTTTGTAGAAATCGGTCGCGCGCCGTATGATCGTCATTAGCTCGGGATTGACCTCTTCGAGCGAGGGCGCGATCCCGCGAAGAATCATTCTGCCCTGCATGACGCTGTGCAGCGAGGCGAGCATGTCGGAGGACTGCACGGGTTCGCTGACCTCGGTGCCGCAGATGCGCAGGAGTTTTTCGGGCGGCAATTGGGCGAGGATGCCGGTGAAGATTTTGATGTCCCTTGGCGGACGTGCCCAATCGGATATTTCGGTGTGGTGGAAGCAGGACAGCGCGCCCAGATCGAGCCTGCCGCCTCCCGCCGCGCAATTCTGGAAGGAAACCGAGGGAAAGCGCGCGCGCAGGCGGCGATAGAGAGCATACAGGTTGTCATAATACCGCCACAGCGTGTTTTCCGTATAACCGCCCGCCTCGCGCGTGCCGCCCTTCAGCAGATGATGGTTGTGATCGACGCGGAACATATCAATCGGGTATCGCGTCAGCACATCCGCAATCCGCTCTTCGATATACAGGACAACCTCGGGATTGGCGAAATCCAGCGCGCGGCCTTCGGCGACCGGTTCGCCGCGCCGCGTCAGCAGAAACTCGGGGTGCTCTTCGCGCAGCGCGCTGTTTTTGCCCGCCGCCTCGATTTCCATCCACAGTCCGAACTTCATGCCGAGCTTTTTCGCGCGTTCGATCAGCGGATCAAGCCCGTTTGGCAGCCACGCGCCGGGATACCAGTCGCCCGCGTTGTCAAACCAACGGTTGGGCGACCTGCCGAACCATCCCGCGTCGATGACGTACAGCTCGGCGCCCGCCCGCGCCGCAATGTCCATATCGCGTTTGATGCCTTCCTCGCTCTCCCGGTCGCAGAGGTATCCGCGATGGTTGGCCTCGATCAGCGCCGCGCCGATGGGATCGTCCGACGGCATCACGCTGCCGCGCACAAAGGCGTGACGGCTTTGGATCAGGCGCTCCATGCCGAGCGCCGTATAGGTGAAATGCACGGGCGGCGTCGTGACGCGCTCGGACGGCGCGAGCACCCGCGCCGCCTCTCCCTGCGGCGCGCACAGGCTGACGGCGTGCCTGACGCGCACGCCGTTCGGCGTTTTGTCGGGGCGCACGCGCATTCGCCAGTTCCCGCTATACGCGAACTCGACGGCGAGCAGGTGACCGTTCAGACGGTCGCCAAGGACATATGCGGGACGCGACCAGCCGCTCCTGCCGTGAAAGCCGCTGTCGTACGCGACGCCTTCGCCGCGCAGCGGATGCATGACGAAATCGCCTTCCTGCCCCCACGCGCGATGCGCCGAATAGCCGATCTCGTAGATCGAATCCTCGTCCGCGCCGCATTCCGAGGGCGAGTAGGACAATATGCCGTTGTCAAAGACATGACGGAAAGCGACGCCTCCGAATGGCGCGACTTCGTCAAGGGGCAGCGCGGCGTCGCCGATGTTTGTGATCGTCAGCGTCCGCGTGATCCAGCCCGTTCCGTCCGCGACGGACGATACGGCGACTTCGACGGGGTATTTCGCGTGCGTCATGACGACGCGCGCCGCGTTTCCGTCCGCCTCGACGCGCGCGAGACGCCAGTTGCCGTCGATCGCTTCGCCCGCCACGGTCAGCGTAAACGTCGGTTCGTCGCTTTCAAACAGGCCGTCGGGCAGATGCATTTCCGGCGTGATCTGCCCGCAGGCGCTGATATACCGCGACACTAGCCTGCCGCCGATGAATTTCTCGTCGTAAAGCGTCAGCCCGGATGAAATCCGGACGCCCGCGTCCGATGTCTTTCGCGCGGATGCCGTCATGCGTTTCGCCCTCCGTTCAGTCTTTTAAAGAACCGACCATCATGCCGGTGACAAAATAGCGCTGTAAAAACGGATACACGCAGAGGATGGGCAGCATGGTCAGCACCGTCGCCGCGTGACCTGTAATCTCGGTGTTGACCTTGGACGAGGACGTCGAGGAGACCGTCGAGGTATTGGCGTTGATGATCCTGAACAGCATCGCCTGCAGGGGCTGCTTGTTCACGTCGTTGATGTAGATGATGCCGCTCATCAAATCGTTCCAGCGATCCACGAGATAGAACAGCGCGATGGTGGCGAGGATGGGGAGAGAAGTGGGCAGCACGATGCGCGTGAGAATCCGCCATTCGCCCGCGCCGTCGATGCGCGCGGCGTCGAGCAGGTCTTCCGAGACTCCGTGAAAATACGTGCGCATGATGATCATGTAGAACAGGTTGACCAATCCGGGGACGTACAGCGCTTCCCACGTGTTGATCATGCGCAGCGTTCTGACGACCATGTACGTCGGAATCAGACCGCCGTTGAACAGCATCGCGCCCAGCACCAGCCGCATGATCGCTTTCCGGCCCGGCATTTCGGCGCGCGAAAGCGCGTACGCCGCGATCGTCGTACAGAACAGGCTGGCGATCATGCCGATGAAAGAGGAGTACGCGCTGGCGGCGAAGTGCATTCCGATATTGTACGAAGCAAAGACGCTCCGATAGGCGTCCAGCGAAGGGGTGCGCGTGTAAAGATGAAAGATGTTGACGATGGACTCGCTCGTCCGCATCAGCGAACCGGTGACGACATACCAGAAGGGGTACAGCATGATGACGGCGGCAAGGATCAGGAAGAATCCGTTGACCACCGTAAAGACGCCGATTTTGCTTTTCCTGCGGGGCGATTCGTTGATATTGACCATATTGCGCCTCCCTCTGTCAGAACAGCGTTTCGTTCTCGGTCTTGCGCGCCAGATAATTGGCGGCGCTGACCAGCAGGACGCTCACGACGCTCTTGAACAGCCCGACCGCCGCCGCGTAGCTGAAATTGTTCTCGGCAAGCCCGCGCCGGTAGACGTATGTGTCGATGATGTCGCCCACCTCGAGCACCGCCGTGTTCGCCAGCGCGTACACCTGATCAAAGCCCGCGCTCAAGATGCCGCCCATCGACAGGATGATTAGGACCATGAAGGTCGGCTTGATGAAGGGCAGCGTGATATACCACATTTTCATGAACCTGCCCGCGCCGTCCAATTCGGCCGCTTCATAGTAGTTCGGGCTGATGGCGGTCAGCGCCGAGAGATAGATGATCGTGCTCCAGCCGACGGTTTTCCAGACTTCCGAGATCACCAGAATGGAACGGAACAGCGCTTTGGAGCCCATATACAGAACGGGCGCGTCCTGCAGCCCCAGATTCATCATCAGCGTGTTGAGCGGTCCGTTCTGCACGTTGAGCAGCGCGCGGATAATCGATGCCAGCACGACCCACGAAATGAAGCGCGGCATGTAGATAATCGTTTGAATCGTCCTTTTGAACGCCCGATTGCGCAGTTCGTTGAGCATGAGGGCGAGGACGATGGGCGCGGGCGCGGTGAAAAGGATCTTGAGCACGCTGATGACGACGGTGTTTCTCAGCCGGCTGTAAAACATGCTGTCCTCGAACACCATGACGAAGTTTTCCAGCCCGACCCACTCGCTGCGGAAAAATCCGCGCGCGGGGCGGAAGTTCTGGAACGCCATCACCGTGCCCGCCATCGGCAGATAGCAGAACACGATCAGATAGACAAGGAGCGGAACCACCATCGCGTAGTACGCGCCGTAGCGCTTCCGCACCGATACCGAGCGCCTTTCGCTGCGTTTCAAGGTTATTGTCACGTTATCCTCCGTCATGCCGGCGCGGCGTTTGTTTGCCCGCCGCGCCGGCGCGATCAGCGTTTATTGCTGCGCGTCGAGATAGGCGTTGTACGCCTTGGTCCAGTCGGCGACGAGATCGCTGTAATGCGCCGCGCTTTCGATGGTGTCTTTCCAGAGCTGCCAGTTCTCGTCGTTCACTTCGAGCTCGCCCATGATGAAGCGCTGGTCGAATTGATTGTAAAGCTCGTTGAACTTGGACAAATACCGTTCGGTCACCCGGGACGCGTAGCCGTCCAGCGGCGCGAACGCGGTAACGAAGTAATCGGTTGCCAGCAGGCTTTCCAGCCGCGTCGAGGTCTCGGTGAAGAATGTCATGTACTCGTAGTCGTCCGGCACGTAATACGGGTCGGAATAGACCAGACTCATCATCCAGTGCGCGCCGTAATCGCCCGTGCCGAACTTGTCCTTTTCATACTCCTGCTTGTTCTTGACGATCGTGCCGTCGGCTTTCTTCGTGTAATGCACGCCTTCAATGCCGTCGCGCAGCAGGCGCTGCCCGTCCTCGGACAGGATATAGTCCAGAATCGCGGCGATGCGGTCGGGGTCCTTCGCCGTCGTGGAAATGGTGGTGTAGTCCAGATACGGCGTGCCGGTGATCTGATGCGAGCCGAGCGGGCCGGCGGGCAGGAGCATGATGCCCACCTCGGCGGACGGGTTGATTTCCTTGAGCTGATCCATAACATACTGGATATCCTTGGCGTAGCAGTCGCGCATCATCATGCCCGTTCGCCCCGAAACGAACAGCTCGCGCGCGTTGGTGCCGGTGCAGATGGACTGATCGAGGACGCCTTCCTTGTACATGTTCGCCCAGAACGCGTAGGCGTCCTTCATTTCGTCCAGCGCGCGGTAATGCTGCACTGTGCCGTCCGCCATGAGCTTGTAATCCCACGAGCCGGTGAACATGCAGTGGAAATGGTTGAGCCACCAGGAGGAATCGGCCGAGAAGCCGTAGGCGTTCATGCCGTCCAAATCGGCTTCCTTGAACGCCTTGGCGACGGCGTAGAACTCGTCCAGCGTGGTCGGCACATTGAGTCCCAGCCGATCGAGCCAATCTTTCCTGTACCACAGCCCGTGCTGGTAGACGCCGATCTTCATGGGCACGGCGTAGAACTGACCGTCGAACGCCGTCAGGTTCTGGTAGGCGCGCGCTTCGTTCAGGTATGCTTTGAGGTTGTCAAAATGGTTCCTGTCCGCCAGTTCGTCCATGTTAACGATGATTTCGTCCTCGTAGTACAATTTGATGTTGTCCGCCCACATGGATTTGAACAGATCGGGATACTCGCCGCCGGCGATGACGACCTGCAGTTTTTCCAGATACGTCGTGCCGTAGGTGACGGTGCTGACGTTGAAGGTGCAGTTGAACTTTTCCTCGATGAATTTCTTGATCCGGTCGTTCTGGCTGTTCGGGTCGGCTTCGCCCGTGTCGAACGTCATTACGTCGATCATGATTTTCTTGCTCAAATCAAGCGCCGCATAGGGGTCTTCGGCGTCCGCCCGCGCCGCGCGGACGGGCCCCGCGAGCGGGAGGAGCATCGCGGCGAACAGCGCGAGCGCGATCAGTCGTTTGAAAGATTTCTTCATAATTTCCTCCTTGATGGTCGCCGATTACGGGTTAATCGGTTCGTAGAAATACAGCGCGCTGCTTTTCGTTCTGTCAATCACGACGGTGAATCCGTCTTCCATCAGCTCCCGCCCCGTCATCGTCAGGGTTTCGCCGCCTTCCTTTTCCTCCTCGGGATCGGACAGGGTGAGCCTGTACGCGGCGTCGGGCGTCAGTCCGGACAGGAAAAGCGTCTGGCGGTCGTCCTCGGCGCGAAGCCTGCGGAAGGCGCAGACAAAGCCCTCGTCAAGATCGGTGCGGTGCATCTGATAGGCGAACCAATCGTCGATTTCCCCGGTGCACGCGACGAGCGGGTAGTAATCGCCGTAGAAGTAGAGGCGCGCGCGCCTGAACTCCTCGATGAGCGTTCTCTGCGCCCTGTACTGCGAGATGGTGTTGGGCGTCTGCATGGCGAAGCCGTAGGTCGAGCGGAAGTTGTAGGCGTCCGTTTTGCCCATCGAGGTTGTGCCCGTAATGGGCAGCCAATAGTTCAGCCCGTAGACTTCCATCTGATTGCCCTCGCCCGTGGACGTATCGGCGTAGCAGGCGTAATCGCTGCGGAACAGCGAAACCGAGCGCGAGAGCGCCATGAAATCAAGCCGTCTGCCGCCCGAGGCGCAGTTGTCGATCAACAGCCCCGGGCAGGCCGCCAACAGCCCGTCCCAATAGAGATACAGCCCTTCGATGTATTTCATTTCGGTCACGCCCCGGCGCGTGGACGCGTCCTTCTGACGCCAGTACGCGAGCGGCTCGATGTTGAAATCCTGCCGGTACACATTGACGCCGTATTCCTGAATGAGCGAGGACACGTAAGCGGTCAGCCACGCCCGCGCCTCGGGATTGCCGAGGTTGAAGATGAAATTGTTCGCGTTCTGATTGCTCGACAGGAGCCATTTCGCGTGCTGCCGAACCATGTCCGTCCCCGCGTACGCCCGCTCTGGCTCAAACCAGAGCAGCATTCCCATGCCCGCGTTGCGCGCGGCGTCGGCGACCTGCCGCATGCCCTGAGGATACAGCGAGGGCACGACGCGCCAGTTGCCCGCGTTGCGGTACCATACGTCGTCGAAGGTGTTGAGGCTGATCTCGCTTTCGCTGCCCGACCAGCCCGCGTCGATCCAGTAGACGTCGTAGCCCATCTTTTTGTTGGTGACGGCTTTGATGTTGTCCAAATGCGTCTGCGCGTCGCTGCCGCCCCACGCGCCGAAGGAAACGGGACCGAGCGGGAGCGAGCCGTCCGCCTGTCTCGGGGTGTGGTGCATCAGCATGTGCCGCCTCAGCTCGTTCTGCGCGTCCTGCGGTTCGCCCTCCCATGGAATCAGAAGCGTGGAGGGCTGCATCACGTCCTCGCCGGGCATGAGATAGAAATTGGAATCGGTCATGCCCGCCGTGACGCGCACCTGCCCGTCCTGTTTGTCGCACGCCGCCTCCCACTGCCCCGACCAGCCGATGCCCACGATGTAGCCCTTGTCCTTGGCGGTGT
The DNA here is from genome assembly GCA_964459985.1 of uncultured Oscillospiraceae bacterium. Classification (GTDB taxonomy): domain Bacteria; phylum Bacillota; class Clostridia; order Christensenellales; family Aristaeellaceae; genus CAYWOS01. The sequence continues at coordinate 80,938 of CAYWOS010000003.1, read as the reverse complement.
GGAGATTGAAGTAGGGGAGAACGCCCGAGGAGGAGCGCCCGCCGTTGCAGGCGAGCGTTTCCGTGTCGCCGTTTTTGAGCCGCACGGTGCTGGGCATAAAATCGTCTGCCAGCGCGTTGCCGCCCTTGGCGCTCATGAGCTTGGTGTTGCCCTTGGTGGGGAAGGAAATGTCCAGCGTGTTGAACCGGCTGATGACGGGGCTGTCGGCCGTGCCGTCGTTCCTGATTCTGATCGACCATTCGATCGCGCCGGTATCGTTGAAAACTTCGTAGCGCGCGCTGACGGTCGTTTTGTTTTTGGTATACTCGACGTACAGCGTGCCGTCGCCGCGCGTTATTTCCCTGCGCCAATCGCCGACGGAATCGGAAAAGCGCTTGCCGCCGTACAGGAAATCAAAGGGCGGCTCCGTTTCAAACGTGCCGAGCAGTTCGCGCGCGAGCGCGCGGGAGACGGCGAACCTGTCGTCGTCCGTGAACGTGAGCGAAACGCCCGACAACCCGGTCTCCTTTTCCGTTGCGCGGCCGCACAGGGGCGTCAGCAGGATCGCCAGCGCGAGCAGCGCCGTCAACGTGGTTTTCATCATCATATTCCCCGTTTCTCTTTTGATCGGCGCGGTCATTCGCCCGCGAAGCGCTCGACGCTTTCCCGGACGCCGCGCGGGAGCAGGCTTTTCTGGAAGTCGCTCAGTCCCGCGTACGCGGCGACGGTGTCGGGCGTGACGCCGCCGTCGATCGCGGCGTCCGCAAGGACGCGCTTGCAGTCGTCCGTCGTCAGGTAATCGGAAACGATCTCGATATCTGAAAACTCGACCGAGCAGTTCTCCGTGAAGAAAGCGAGATAGCCGAAAGCGTAGGAATTGTCGCGCGCGTTGATGATGAGCTCGTCGTCCAGCCAGACGTGGAATTGATTGCCGGACGCCTCGACCACGACATGACCCGCCGGCTCGAATAAATGCACCTTGCCGTCGATCCCCGCCCCGCCGCTTGCCGTGTAGTCGGCGAGCGTCATTTTGTCGCCTTTTTCGGACATGTCGAACAGCAGGCTTTGACCGAGCTTTTTGTACGAGTTTTCGCCCCGCTTTTTTCTGAATCCGACGCCGAATGCGCCGCCTTCCTCCGACATCACCTCGTAATCGAAGGCGAGCCTGAAATTGCGGATGGGATCGGTGTCCAGATACGCCGTCTGTTCTCCCTGCGTCAGCGTCTGCGTGAAATTCGCGCCGTCCGCCGTCCACGCGGTCGGATCGGCAAATACCCATTCGCCGTATGCGTTGCCGTCGAAGCGGTACGTCGCCGTGCCGATGTCCTCGGGATAGGCGAGCTCGCCCAGCTCGACCTCGACGGTATCCTTGATCGCAATGTTCTTGAACATCACGTCGCGCTTGCCCACGGCGCTGATGACCAGATGCCCGCCGTTAAACTGATCGGTCTCAAAGCGCGACATCTGCGGATTGCCGTCGTCCACATACACGGTGTAGTACGCGCCCTCGCGCACGATTTTGACGTGCATCCACTGCGTGGTGCAGGTGTAGGGGAGCGTGCCGCCGAAGGGATTGCCGTAATTGCCCATCGCCACGGCGTTGTTGTTGGCGTTTTTCCAGTCGATCACGCGCCACACGCCCGCGTTGTGGAGATCGAGCGTCAGCCCGCTTGTGGTGAGGTTCTCGCCCTCGTTCACGTCAAAGCCGATCATGATGGTGTTCCAGCCCGTCGAGACCTCGCGCTGCCTGACGTCCAGTTCGATGGTATAGGTATCGCCGAGCGCGCGATCGTAGCTGATGAAGGTGAAATCGTTCAGATCGACGGGGGAGAGAATGCCGTTTTGCTCGTCCCAGTCGGTGAAGCCCACGCTGCGCCATTCGCTGAAGGCAATCGGCTCGCCGTTAAAGGTATTGCCGCCGCCCGCGATCGTTTCGGCTTCGACCGCCCGAACGCGCGCGGCGACGGGCGCTTTGATGATTTCCTCCGTCGAGGTCACTGTGACATTTTTGTAGGAAATCACGCGATCGCCCACGGCACCAAGGCACAGGTAGCCGCCCGTCTGCGTGCCGTCCGTGAAGCGCGCGGTCTTTTCCGTTCCGTCGTTGACCGACACAGTGAAATCGTTCCCGGCGCGTTCGATTTTCACATGAATCCAGTCGGTTGATTTCGAGAAATCAAAGCCGCAGTACGGGCTTGCGTAGCTGCCCTGCTGGTCGGCGCCCGCGTTCGCCTTGCCGTACACGATCACGCGACCGACGCCTGCGTTGTGCAGATCAAGCACGTAGCCGCTCTGCGTCAGGTTTTCGCCCTCGCTCACGTCAAAGCCCGTCATGATGGTCTGCCAGCCGCTGTTTGTGTCTTCCTGCTTGACGTCGTACTCGACGGTATAGGTGTTGCCCAGATTCTTTTCCAGCCGGAGCAGCGTGAAATTGGACAGCTCGGAAGCGCGCATCACGCCGTCCTCGCAGATCCAGCTGCCGAAAGCGCAGTTGGTGAAATCCGTGAAATAGAGCGCCTGACCGTTATAGCTGCCCACCGCGACCGCATTGCCGGCGTCCTCCGCCGAAGCGAAAACGGGCGCGGCGCACGCGCACAGGAGCAGCAGAGACAGCGCGGCCGCGAAAACCTTTTTCATGTGTTTCCTCCCACAATCCATGTACTTTTGCGCCGCCGGGGAGGAAGCGTTCCTCCCCGGACGGCGGGCGATTATTGCGTGATCTGCACGTTTTTGTAGTAGCAGGGAGTGCCGCCGTAGGCCGAAATCACAAAGCGGCCGCCCGGGAAGGTGTCGTCGGTGAAGCGGATGACCCGCTCCTGTCCGTCATTGAAGGTAATGGCGTAGTCCCTGCCGTTCTCGCAGGAGATTTGGATGTGCGTCCAGTCGTGGAAGGCGTTCATGTTGATATCGCCGTCGTAGTGATTGCCGAACAGCACGTTGTAGTTTTCGTACCGCATGACGCGGGCGAATCCGGCGATCAGGTTGAGCGAATAGCCGCTTTCCGTCAGATTGGCGTCGCCCTCTTTGATGCCGAAGCCGATGAACACGTTGTTGAAGCCGGCGTCTTCCTTCTTGAAGTCAAAATCGATGGCGTAGTTGTCGCCGAGCGGTTCGTCCAACCGCAGGTAGGCGTGCTGCGACATTTCCTTGGCGGAATACGTGCCGTTGAACTCCTCCCATTCGCTCGTGCCCACGTTGCTCCAATCCGAGAAGGAGAACTGCCCCGAACCCTTGATCGCGGAGGGATCGACGCCGACGGGAAGATCGATCACGTGACCGTCCTGACTCATGGCGAGCAGGTTGTTTTGCGCGGCGTCGAGGGACGCCTTGAATTCGTCGCGGTAGTAGCGGCCGATGCTGCGGTTGGCGTCCCAGAAGTTGGCGCGGTTCACGATGAACAGCAGCACTTCCGTATCGCCGTCCAGATCGTCCGCGATCGAATACACTTTGTCAAACGAAAAGGGGCTTTCGCCGAGATTCTCGAGATCAGCCGCCGTGACGGCGGCGTAATCGCCGAAGAAGTTCAGGTATTGCGACAGATCCTCGGTGTCGTAGCCGCCGCTTTTCTTGTTGTAATACTTATAGGTGGTTTTCACAAGACCGCCGCCGACGTTCACCGTGACTTCGCCGACGATATAGCAGTTGCCGCCCACGAGGGGGAAGGTGTATTGCCCGTCCGCGGACAGATCAAGGGGGAGACAGGTGTACCATTTGTCCGTCAGCGGGTTCTCCTGATCGCGGAACGCCGCGCCCGCGACGCAGACCGTGTTGTCAAGATATCCCACGATCGGGCGCGGTTCCGACGTGGTCACGACGATGTCTTTATAGCTGCAGGGCGTGCTGCCGTAGGCGGCGATCACGAGATGCCCGCCGGGAAAGGTTTCGTCGGTGAACTCGATTTTCCTGTCTGTTCCGTCATTAAAGGTAATGGTGTAATTCTTGCCTTCGGTACAGGCAATTTGGAAATGCGTCCAGTCGTGGAAGGCGTTCATGTTGATGTCGCCGTCGTAATGATTGCCAAACAGTACGCCGTAGTTTTCATACCGCATCACGCGCGCGAATCCGGCGATCAGGTTGATCGCGTAGCCGCTCTGCGTCAGGTTGGCGTCGCCTTCCCGGATGCCAAAGCCGATGAAGACGTTGTTGAAACCGGCGTCTTCCTTCTTGAAGTCAAAATCGATGGTGTAGTCGTCGCCGAGCGCTTGGTCCAGCCGGAGATAGGCGTGCTGCGACATCGATGTGGGCGAGTATACGCCGCCGACCTCCTGCCATTCGCTGGTTCCGACGTTGCTCCAGTCCTCGAAGGCGACTTTTTCGGCGCAGGCCGTACCAAGCGCGGCGAGCAGGCAGAGCGCCAGCGCCGCGACGACGGCGAGCCGAGTTCCCTTGTTCCTCATGGATTGTGTCCTCCCTTGTCATATTTCCGTGCGAACCGTCTCAAAAACGAACGGAACGCATCAGTTTCCGATGATATAGGCCTCTCCCGGGCGCATAAGCAGCGTATCGGGACGGTCGGGCAGCGCGTCCATCGCCTCGATAAAGGCGTTGGGATCGCCCAAATGCCGCGCGAAGTTCCAGTAGTGGCAGGGCATGCACACGCGGGGGCGAACGATGCCGAAAAACTCCGCCGCGTCGCGCGCGTCCATGTTGCCGAACGCGCCGTTGATGGGCGCGGCGCAGAAATCAATGCGCATGTCCGCCATCGCGTGGGCGTAGTCCCTTCGCAGGCAGGTGTCGCCCGCCAGACAGAAGCGGCGTCCGCCGCAGGCAATCAGGAATCCGAGCGCGTCCGGCGTGTCCCGCCCGTGATCGCAGGGGATGGGCAGAATGGTGAAATCGCCCGCTTCGACGCGCTGCCCCTCTGTCAGCACGGCATAACGGTTTTCCCGGATGCCGAGCCGTTCGCATTCCGCGACGCAGTCCCGCGCGATCAGGAGCCGCGTGTTCCCGCTTGCCAGCAGCGCGGGCACGCTGTCGGGATCGAAATGATCGTAATGCGCGTGGGAAGCCAGCAGAAAATGAAGCGCGAGCTCCTCGGGCGCGAGCAGATACGGCATCAGACGCTTGAAGCCGAAATATCGTTCGCAGCAGTTAGACAGGTACAGATCGACGCCCATTATTTGCCCCGAGGGCGATTTGAGAATGAACCCGGCCTGTCCCATAAAGACGACGCCCAATTCGCCGTCCCGCACGCGCAGCGACGCAATCGCCTCCGCCGTTTGCGTCATTCTTCTCCCTCCTCAAGATCGATCGATAGTTCAAAGCGCACGCGGTCATGCGCTTTCAGGCGGCATTCGCATCCGGCGCGGCGCGCGGCTTCGGGGGTGTCCAGGGGCGCCGTGCACGGCTCGAGCGCGATGTTGTACATGCCCTTGAACGCGCCGTTGTTGATCCACACGCCGAGGTATCGGATAATTTGCGGGGGATAGCGCAGCATGAGCGTCTTGCCGTCGCGGAAGCGATACCCGCAGTACCCTTTTTCGGCGGCGTCGGCGAAGTAATACTTGTAGCTCTCGCCCTCGAGAGAAAAAGGCTCGGTTTTGACGCGGGAGAGCTGCCGCCCGAACATCGTTTTGATCGGCGCGTCGGGCGGGTAGGGATGCGTGATCTCGGCGTCCGGATCGGCGGCGAGCATACAGTGCGCCGCCCACAGAAAGGGCGCGTCCTCCCCGCCGTCGTTTACAATGTCATACAGAACGGCAATCGCGCCGTCCGCCCGCACGGACGCCGTTTTGCGGAAACGGACGGGCAGGATGCCGGATGCAAACGACAGGGAAAGGCGGTCGTTTAGGATCTCCGCGCGCATGGGACGGCGGCATGCTTCGCCGTGATCGGGGTAAACGACGCCGTTTTGCACGCAGCGATCGATCGTGGGAAACAGATCGTCAAATCCGCTGCACTCGCTCGCCGTGTACTCGCCGTCCGGCGCGAGGCGGTTGTACATATGTCCCGGCGCCTGCGCCAGATACTCCCGCGTCCCGTCGGTCAGCGACGCGATTTTTCCGCCGTCCTCGGACAGGAACAGCGCGGTCAATCTGGCTCCCCTTACGCCGATTGCCGGACGGTCTTTATACGTCGTGCGAAAAATCATTCAAACCGTCCTTCTATGCTCGCCGTAGGCGGGGTTCAAAAGGGAGGGAACGGGCGCGCCGCGCAGAAAATCGATCACGTTGCGCGAGGCGAGCGCCGAGGATTTCTCAAGGCATTCGTACGACCCCGCGCCCGAGTGCGGCAGGAGCATGACGTTGGGCAGGCGGAGCAGTTCGCAATCCCTGTCGGGCGGTTCCTTTTTGAATACGTCCAGTCCCGCCGCTTTGATCTCGCCGTTTTTAAGCGCCCATACGAGCGCGTCCTCGTCCACCAGCGCGCCGCGCGCCGTGTTGATGAGGATGGCGCCGCGCTTCATGCGCCGGAGGAAATCGCGATTGACCATGTTTTCCGTTTCGGGCGTCGAGGCGTAGTGAAGGCTCACGACATCCGAAGTATCGACGATCTCTTCGAGGGTCGTCCGCGTAACGCCGAATCTGCGCGCGGCGGCGTCGTCCCAGGCGTACTTGTCGCAGGCGATCACGCGGCAGTCGAAGCCGGCGAGCATCTTGGCGAGCGCCTTGGCGATATTGCCGAACCCGACCAGCCCGACCGTCTTTCCCTCGAGCTGATGCGACAGAATGCCCTCGAAGAACCACGACCAATCGTTCTCGCGGACGGCGGCGTCGCGCGCGGGCAGATCGCGGAGCAGGCAGATCATCATGCCCACGGCGCATTCCGCCACGGCGGTGGAGAGCGAGTTGGGCGCGTTGCACACGGCGATGCCGCGCGCGGTCGCCTCGGCCAGATCGATTTCTTCCGTACCGACGCCCCAGCGCGACAAGAGCTTTACCCTGCCTTGCGCCAGCGTGCGGATGGCGGGCGCGGGCGCTTTCTCTCCGCAGGTGATGATCGCGTCGTAGTCCTTGAGCCGATCGGCGAAATCGAGGAATGTGCGCGTTTCCATATCGACGATGTCCGCTTCAAAGCCGGCGTTTTCGATGTTCCTTTTCATGATTTCCCGAAAGGAACGCGGATTCTGCCTGCCCAGTATCGCTGTTCTCATCGTTTACTCCTTGGTGATTTCCACCATCGTTTTGATGACCCGCCGGGGATCGGAGGGCGTGAACGCCGGCACGCAGTCGGCGAACGGCACGACGCCCGTGACGATCTCTTTGAGGCGCAGATCGTTGTCCGCCATGATCTTGGATACGGCTTCCAGATTACCGTATTCGCCCATGATGCCGATCATGGTGATCTCCTTGGCGACCAGCTCGTTCACGTTGAACGGCACGGGCGCCGCGCCGTAAAAGCCGATCATGGCGACGACGGCTTTCTGCGCGGCAAGGCGCACGGTCTGCGCCGCCATTTCGTCCGCGCCCGAGCACTCAAGCACGCATTCCGCCTCTCTCCCGCCCGTCAGCGAGAGCAATTGCTCGCGGACATCGCCGCTTTGCGAGTTCACGACGCCGCGAATGCCGAGCTTTTGCGCCACGCCGAGTTTTTGCGCGTTTCTGCCGATCACGTACACCTCGCCGCCGCGCATGACCGCGAGCGCCGCCGCGCTCATGGCGATCGATCCCGTGCCGATCACCGCCGTCACCGTGCCCTTACGGATTTGCATTTTCCTGACGCCGCCGTACGCGATGGATAACGGCTCGCACAGCGCCGCCTCGATCAGGGGCACGTGATCGGCGACGGGGTAGACGTGCCGCTCGGGGGCGACGTAGTATTCGGCGAACGCGCCCGGCCAGCAGGGATTGATCGTGCCGACGTGACGCCGACCCGTGCAGTGGTTGTAATCCTTCCGCCCGCACGCTTCGCAAAGCCCGCAGCTGATGTAGTTGTCGCCCACCACGCGGTCGCCCACGCGGAATTTTTTGACGTTTTCGCCCACGGCGGCGACCCGACCCGACCATTCGTGCCCCAAACGGATGGGGTACGTCGCCTGTCCGTCCGCGATGAACCCGCTTCTGCCCGAGAATAAATCATAATCGGTCCCGCATATGCCGCAGTACGCGACCTTAACGAGCACCTGATCGTCTGAAACCGACGGCACGGCGAGATCGGTGATCGCGCCCCTGCCCGGTCCGATTGCCATCAACGCTTTCATCACGCGTTTGTTCCCTTTCTCTTGACTGTTTTACGGGATGATCGGCACGTTTTTCTTCGCCTCGGCGATGATATCGATGAACTTCCGCACCTGACGGGTCACGGAGATCAGCCCTTCGCGCTCGATTTTCTCAAAATCCATGAACGTCCTTGCGCCCGATACGGCGCACGCGCCGCAGCGAATGAACTCGGCGGCGTTGTCTGGCGTGACGCCGCCCGAGGGGATCAGATTGACCTCGGGGAACACCATTTTGAGGTTGGTCATGTACTTGGGACCGCCCAGCGCGCCGGGGAAGATTTTGACCATCGCCGCGCCCCTGCGCATGGCTGTGAACACCTCGGTCGCCGTGAACGCGCCGGAGAAAACGGGCACGTTGTAGCGACTCGCCACGTCGATTACATCGTCGATCACGCAGGGATTGACGATCACGCTGCCGCCGTGCAGGATGACCTCGCGGGCGGACACGGGATCGAGCACCGTTCCCGCCGCCACGAGCAGCTCGTCGCCGAAATGCGCCGAGATCGCTTCGACGGCTTCCAGCACGCCCGGCGTGGTCATGGTGACCTCGACGACGCGCGCGCCGCCGTCGTACATGGCCTGCGCGTAGGCGATGTAGTCGTCCTTTTTGTGGAGCTTGATACAGGGCAGGATGCCCGTGGTTTTGGTCTGCTCAATGACGTACTCTTTCAGGCTTTGACCGGGCTTTCTCATCGTTCGCATCTCCGTTCACTTGTTTTTCATCCTGATTTTGGCGATCATTTTACCAAGCGGCGCGGGCGCGCCCGGCGCGATGCACGGCATGTGCGCGTCCTGAGGGAAGGTAATCATAAAGTACCCGCGCGTCAAAAGCGCCGTGTCGCCCCCGCCCTCGACCGCCGCCGCGTCCTTGTCGGCGTCGTAAGCGATTTCACGCATTGTTTTCATGTTCGCGTAACCGATGCGCTCCTCGCCGTACGCGACGAAGTGGATGTCGGCGTATTCGTGATGCGCTTCAAACGCGCACGCGGAGATCGGTTTGGTCGTCATCGGGCGCGCTTTGACGAGCACGTCGGCGTCCGGCAGACGTATATCCGCCTTGTCAAACGGCGTATCGCCGACCGTGGAAAAGAAATCCAGCGCGTTTATGAAATCCGCGCCGAGCCCCGCGTAGAATGCCCTATTGTCAATGTGATCGATAATCATAGCGTCTCCCTTCATCGCTGGACGCGCCCGGAGGCGTCGCCGTTCATTAATTGCGTCACTTCATCGAGCGTCGCCAGATTGAAATCGCCCGTGATGGTTTGCTTGAGCGCCGACGCGGCGACGGCGAACTCGCCCGCTTTTTCAATGTCGAAACCGTTGAGCAGGCTATAAATCAACCCCGCCGCGAAGGAAGCGCCGCCGCCGCCTCTGTCGATCAGATGAATCTGGTACGCGCGCGTGTGATAGAAGCGATTGCCGTTGTACAGGAGCGCCGACCAGCCGTTGTCGGAGGCGGAATGGCTCTCGCGCAGCGTGGAGGCGATCCAGCGAAAGCCGAAACGCTCCTTCATGCCGGTGAAAATGGCTTTGTAGCCCTCTAAATCAAGCGCGCCGCCGGCGACGTCGGTATTGCCGGGCTTGTAGCCCAGACATTTCTCGGCGTCCTCTTCGTTGCCGATGCACACGTCCGTGTACGCCATAAGCGGGATCATCACGCTTTGCGCTTTCTCGGGCGACCACAGTTTGCTTCGGTAATTGAGATCGACGCTGACCGTCACGCCCTTTTGCTTGGCGGCTTTCATGGCTTCAAGCACCAGCGCCGCCGCCGTATCGCTGATCGCGGGCGTGATGCCGGCGACATGGAACCAATCGGCGTCCTGAAAAATCGCGTCGAAGTCGAATTCCTCGGGCTTGGCCTGCGATATCGCCGAATGCGCCCGGTCATAGACCACCTTGGAGGGGCGGACGGACGCGCCGTTTTCATAGAAGTTCAGCCCCAGCCGTTCGCCGCCGCGAACGATGCAGTCGGTTTCGACCCCCTGCTCGCGCAGCTTATTGAGCGCGATCTGACCAAGCGGATTGTTCGGCAGCTTGGTGACATAGCGGCTTTGCAGCCCGAAGCGGGCGAGCGACACCGCCACAATGGACTCGTCGCCGCCGTAATGCGCCTCGAATTCGGTCGCCTGTTCAAACCGCAGGTTGCCCTTGGGCATCAGCCGGATCATCATTTCCCCGAGTGTGACCACGCGCATTTCGCATTCCTCCGTTTCCGCGCCTTACGTTTTCCCGTAGGCGTTCATAAAGTAATCGTGTCCGTCCCGGACAAATTCGTCGGGAACGACGGTGCAGCCGCCCGATGACAGGAGATGCAGATAGATGCGCGCCGATTTCTCGACCACCTGACAGCATACGCGCGCTTCCCTGAGATCGCGCCCGAAGCAGACCGGGCCGTGATTGCGAATGAGCACGGCGTTGGCGTCCGTCACCGAATCGGTCACGACCTTGCCGAGCTCCTCGTGGCGGGAGGAGGGGACAAAGCGCGAGGAAAGCGGGATCGCGCCGCCGATCAACTGGCAGATTTCCTCCGAAAACGGCGGAATGCCGCCCTCCCGCGCGCAGGCTGCCATCGCGTAGGGCGAGTGCGTGTGAATGATCGCGCCGACGTCCGGGCGTTTGCGCATGATGCCCAGATGAATCTCCCTTTCGCTCGTCGAAAGCCTGCGCCCCGACAGAACGGAACCGTCCGGCGCGAGCAGGGGCAGATCATCGGGCCGCATTTCGTCATAATCCACCTTGGAGGGCGTGATCAGCACGTTCCCCTCTGGCGTCCGCACGCTGATGTTGCCCCACGTGGCAAACACCAGCCCCTGCGCCTTCAACCATTTACACGTTTCGATCACTTCGATCCGAAGCGCGGAATCCGACATAAAAACGCCCTCCGTTCCGTTGCGTGATCGATAACATGTGTGCGTTATCGATTACGCATCTACATGGAGTATAACGCGCCGCCGGGGTGTTGTCAATAGCGGCGGAAAAATTTTCACCTGTTTTGACAACGCCCGCGCGCCCTTTGTCGGCGGGGGAATCGCTTCGGCGATCGCCCTCCTATCATCAATCAACGCCGTCATTCTTCCCGAAATCCAACGAAGGGACGGAGCCCCTTCATTTCGCATCCGAAACCGGCGGTATGCGCGGCGGCGTCGGCACGGCTTGCAATTGCCGCGCGTTTCCATTATAATGGTTGCGAATTTGTCGGATGAAGGAAGCAAAACGAATGGCATCCAAGAAAACGACCATCTACGATATCGCCGATTCCCTGAATATCTCGGTCGGCACCGTGTATCGCGCGCTGCATAATACCGGGCGCATCAGTCCCGTCACCAAGCAAAAGATCCTCGATAAAGCGGCGGAACTGCGTTTCACCATCAATAAATCGGCGCAGGGCATTCGGCGCGATCCCGTGACGATCGGCGTGCTGCTGTGCTGCCCCGTCGCGCCGTTTCTGGATGAGATCCGCGCCGGCATCGAATACGAAGCCGCCAACCTCACGGAGTACAACTATTATTCGGACGTCCGCGTGCTTCCACCCCTCAACGCCGACGATTGCCCCGAATTGATCGCCGATCATCTGCGCGATTTTTCGGACAGGCAATACGGCGGCGTTATTCTTTTCCTGTCCGGCTCCCATGACAAATGCGACGCCTCGCTTACAGCGCTCGCCGAGTCGGGCGTGCCGATGGTCTGCCTCGTCAACGATTTGCCCTATGAAAACCGCGTCGCGTTCGTGCGCGCCGACGGCTACTGCGCCGGCAGGATCGCCGCCGAAATCCTTTCCATGAGCTGCCGGAATCAGCGCATCGCCATCCTGACGGGCGACAGCTCGATCCATATCCACAAAGAGAACCTTGCCGGATTCATGAGCGAAGCGGACAAGGGCATCTTTCGCACCGCCGATATTTTCGCGCACTGGGATCAGCCGCGCCTCGTGACGCAAAGGCTCAACGAGATTTTTTCAAGTTCCCCCTCGTATCAGGGGCTGTATATCACGTCCGCCAGCTCGGTCATCGCCTGTCCCGATCTGATGACGCTCAACCGCGATAAGGCGTTGAAGGTCGTCACGACCGATCTGTTCCATCAGATGATTCCGCCGCTTAAAACGGGCGTCGTCAGCGCCACAATATTCCAGAATCCATTTCTGCAGGGGAGAAAGGCGGTCAGCCATCTGTACGCCTGCCTGCAGCAAAGTCCGATCGACGGCGATGTGAAAATCGCGCCGCAGATCGTCCTGCAAGCCAATGTGGATCATTATCACGTCAAGCAGCCTCTGCCATGCGAGGGCTGACGCGTCGGACAGAGAAAGACAAACAAAGGCACGCTTTAAGCGAGTAACCGAGGCGCTTTTCAGGGAAATGCGTGTTGTCGTGATTGATAAAGCGTTGACCGCGTGTGTATGATGGTTAACAGTTCCCTCTGTTCCCGGGGCAACACAGGCACGCTTGAGGGCGTTCTCAATCACACGATCCGGGGCGTTCCGGCGTCGATGCCCATTCCTGCGGATGAGAAGCCGCTTTTGTATCAATACGGGACATGCATGCTGTTGATCGACTGAACCGGCGAAAAGTATAAGTATGGAGGAAAAACCGGCGTGGCGTCTGTCAAAGCGACAAAATGCGAACTGCGTTCTCCCTGCGCGAGCGGCGACAGGCCATGAAGCGCAGACCATCCGCACAAATGTTCCGGGATGATTTCATCATTCGGGATCGACAGAACCACTGCCGCAGGAGGGATCGGGATGGCTTTTGATTTTCGGAAAGCGTACAAGGAGTACTATATGCCTTCCAACCAACCGCAGATTGTGGAAGTGCCCGAGGCAAGCTACATCGCGGTTCGCGGTCAGGGAAACCCCAATGAGGAAGGCGGAGCGTATCAGCAGGCCGTCGGCGTGCTGTATGCGGTTGCCTATACGCTGAAGATGAGTTACAAGGGTGATTACAGTATTGATGGATTCTTTGACTATGTGGTTCCGCCGCTCGAGGGTTTCTGGTGGCAGGATGATGTGGACGGCGTTGACTATTCGGATAAATCGACTTTCCATTGGATTTCGGTCATCCGGCTTCCCGATTTTGTGACGGAGAAGGATTTCAAATGGGCGGTCGAGACGGCGTCCGGGAAAAAGAAAATCGACTGCGCTGCGGCTGAATACCTGACCGTGCGGGAAGGTCTGTGCGTTCAGATCATGCACACGGGCCCGTTTGACGATGAGCCGGCGACGGTCGCGGCGATGGACGCCTTTCTTAAGGCGAACGGTTATGAAAACGACATCAATTCCGAACGGCTTCATCATGAAATCTATCTGTCGGACGCAAGAAAAACGGCCCCGGAAAAATGGCGCACCGTTATTCGGCATCCGATCAAAAGGAAATGATGCGGGGCGTCTGCGCGCGGATTCCGTCAATGGATTTACCTAAAAACGATGTCTGTGTCTGCATAATCATGGATATGTCGCTTATCCGATGGGTTTGATATCCCCATAAAAAAGGCAGGAGGGTTACCATGGAAAACTTTAACTTCTACTCGCCCACGTATTTTGCCTTCGGGAAAGGCCGCGAGCGTGATTGCGGCGAATTGGTCGGGAGGTTTGGCGGCAGCCGTGTCTTGATTCATTACGGCGGCGGATCAGCCGTTCGTTCCGGCTTGCTTGACCGTGTGAAGGAATCCCTGCGGAAAGCCGGCATCGGTTTCGTGGAGCTTGGCGGTGTGACGCCGAATCCGCGAAGCGGTCTTGTCTATGAAGGCATCAGGTTGTGCAAAGAGGAAAAGGTTGACTTTATCCTCGCGGTCGGCGGCGGCAGCGCCATTGATTCCTCCAAGGCAATTGCGGCAGGCGTGGTATATGACGGAGATTTCTGGGATTTCTATCAGGGCAGGAGAATCGAAAAGGCGCTTCCTGTCGGAACCGTTCTGACAATCGCGGCAGCCGGCTCGGAAGGTTCGCCGGACACGGTCATCACAAACGAAGACGGAATGATCAAAAGGGGCGCGTCCGGAGACGCGGTCAGGCCGCGGTTTTCGATCCTGAATCCCGAGCTGACCCGGACGCTTCCGGCATATCAGACGGCATGCGGCATTACGGATATCATAGCGCATTTGTATGAACGGTATCTGACCAATTCCAGGGATGTGGAAGTAACGGATCGCCTGATTGAGTCGCTGATTCTTGCGATGAAGTGCGAGGCTCCGAAGGTCATGGAGAACCTCGATGATTATGAGGCAAGAGCGAACATTATGTGGGCCGGAATGGTTGCGCATAACAATATCGCAGGCGTCGGCCGCTCTCAGGACTGGGCAAGCCATGCAATCGAACATGAGCTGTCCGCCATGTACGACTGCGCCCATGGCGCGGGTCTTGCGGTGACCATGCCTGCGGTATTCACCTACAATATGTCGCATGATGTCATGAGATTCGCCCAGATTGCCGTGAGGGTATGGGGCTGTCAGATGGATTTCGCTCATCCGGAGAGAACGGCCAAGGAGGGAATCGAAGCGCTGCGAAGCTTCCTGATATCCATCGGCATGCCGAAGAATTTTCAGGAGCTGGGAGCGAAGGAAGAAGATATCGGGAAGCTGGCGTACACCTGCTGCCATGGGAAAGGCGACGAATCCAAAAAAGTAGGCGGCTTTGTCGCGCTGGATCAGAAGGATGTCGAGGCAATTTTCCGATTGATGCTTTGAGAAAGGAAGGAAAGACAATGAACAAGATTTCGATCGCCTATGGCCCCAAAGACGCGTCGCGGCTCGTTATGGGATGCATGCGCATGCCGGCGCTTTCGGCGGAAGCTGCCGCCGGCATGATTCAAACCGCAGTGGATCTGGGAATCAATTTCTTTGACCATGCGACCTGTTACGGCGGCGGAGAAGCTGAAACGCGGTTTGGTGAAGCCCTTGCGTTAACGGGAATAAAGCGCGAGGATATCATGATTCAGTCAAAATGCGGACTTCGCTTTGAAAGGCAGACTTTTGACTGGAGCAAGGAGTATATCCTTGAGAGCGTGGACGGCATTCTCAAGAGGCTGAAAACGGATTATCTGGATGTTCTCCTTCTGCACAGGCCCGATTTGCTGTTCGACCCGGAGGAAGTGGCGGAGGCTTTCGAAACGCTTGAGCGCAGGGGAAAGGTACGTCATTTCGGCGTGAGCAATACCATGCCGATGCAAATTGAACTTTTGAAAAAATACGTCAAGCAGCCGCTTAAAATCAACCAGCTGCAGTTATCCCTCGAGCAGTCCCAGCTGATGGATCAGGCGCTGTATATGAATAACAAGACGACAGAGATGTCCCTGATGCGCGATGGTCAGGCATTGGACTATTGTCGGTTGAATGATATTACGATTCAGGCATGGTCGCCGCTTCAGGTCGGCATGTTCAAAGGCATGTTCCTTGATCATCCGGGGTTCCCGGAGCTGAATAAGGTTCTGGGGGAATTGGCGGAAAAGTATGGAGCGGCCAAGTCGGCCATTGCCGTTGCGTGGATATTGCGGCATCCGGCCCAAATGCAGGTGATCACGGGTACGATGAATCCTGCGCATTTAACGGCAATGGCTGCGGCGGATTCCATCAATCTCACGCATGAGGAATGGTATAGGCTTTACCTCTCATCCGGAAAGTTTCTTCCGTAAGCAGCCTAAGGATCAAGGGCGTCAGCGCATGCTTCGGGAATGCGACTCCCCGCTTGTCGGGGCGCGGCATAGCCCGATCAGACGAAATTGGCGGGAGATTGTCATATTCGCCGCAGGAAACGAAAACACTCGGAGACGACATGGGAAACCTATCGCGTACCGAGGGACGGAGCAAACGAGCCGGGCGCTCGGCAAAAGCCCGGCGGCGCGCAGACATGCGAATCGACCGGCGTTTACCGGCAAAACAGCGCGACGCGAACCTGATAGCGGACGCGTTCGCCGGGCGATAGGAACTTGAGCTTTCCCTGATCGCGCATCGCGTCGCGTCCGTCGGGGGTGCAGTTGCCGCATTCCAGCCCGAGCACGTAATCGCGCACGCCCATCATCTTCCATTCGACGAAGCTGTCAAGCGATTTCGCGTCGTAGACGATGCGCAGCCCGACGCCGAGTTTTGGCTGATAGATTTCGGCATAGCCCTCGTTTTGATCAAACCAATGATAATAGCACCGCTCGCGGTAGCCCGCCTGCGGCTTTTCCATGCGCATCCAGTGCCCGATATCCTCGCCCGCGTGCGCGTCGCGCGGCGTGACGCGCGCGCTCGGGATGGAGAGCACGCTGTCTTCGTCGAGCAGGGGATGCCCCATGTTCATGTGATACAGGATTTCAAAGGGCTGAACCGTGTCGCCCGTGTTGGCGATCACGTCGGTTACGGTGAAGCTGTCCTCGGCCTTGGACAGCGCGATTTCGCGCGCGAGGGTCAGTTTGCGCCCGAAGAGCACCTCGTCGCTTGTCACGCCGCGCACGAACAGCGCGCCGTCCGTTTCCTCATAGCTGCTGCGCTCGCACGCGCGGCAGGCGATCGAGCCGTGCAAAGGCAGCGCTTCGCCCTGATCCTCGCAGGGTACGCCGACGTTTTCCAGCCCGCAGGTGGTCAGGAATCCCGCCGTGAAACACTTGAGCCAGTCGCCGCCCGTGCCGTAATAGGCGGGCGCGACATAGCCGCAGGGCGAGGTGTAATTCATCTGCACGCCGCGAAAGCGCAGACGGGCGATGTCGTTGTTGCGGTCGGGGCAGACGGTCAACTGCACGCCGCGCCCGTTGCTCATTTCGTACAGGCGCATTCCGTCGCCGCGCCCGCCGATCAGGCGGTGTTCCTCGACGCCGCCGAGCTGCGACGAATGCCCGATATATGGATTCATCATTCGTTTTCCTCCCCGCGCAGAAGCGGTCTGACCGCGCCGTACAGCGCGCGGTACCGCCGATAGTCGCGCATGTAGGCTTCGTGCCTGTCCTGACGCGGCAGATAGGTTTTCGCGCGCGCGATCATGCTGTCCGCCGCCTGACGCAGATCCCGGAACACGCTGATCGCCGTGCCCGTGAGCATGGCGCAGCCCACCGTGCCCGCGTCCTCGGTTTGCAGCGCGACGACGGGCAGGTTCAGAATATCCGCCTTCATCTGCATCCACACGTTCGAGCGCGCGCCGCCGCCGGTGGCGTGAATGACGCGGATATCGGCGTTTTTGCCGAGCGCTTCGAGGTTTTGAAGCAGCTCGTACACGATGCCTTCCATGCAGCCGCGATAAACGGTTTCCACCGTGGTCTCGGTCGTCAGCCCGACGATCACGCCGCGCGACGCGCTGTCCATGGTCGGCGTGCCCGCGCCGCAAAAGTGCGGCAGCACCAGAAGCCCGGAGGGCGCGTCCGACCGCGCGGCGTATTGCTGTTCCAGATAGGCGTGCACGGACACGCCTTCCCGCTTTGCCTCTTCTTTTTCCTTTTTCGCCAGCGTGTCGGCGCACCAGGAAAGCAGCGCGCCGCCCGAGGGAACGAAGGCGTAAGTGATGTACTTGCCCGCGATCGCGTGCGGCACGACGGCGAAGTTCCCGTCGAACATCGCGTCCGTCGGCGGCAGGCGGTCGAATACCGGCGTCAGGCATTCCGTCGTGCCCGCGCCGTCCGCCGCGACCGTGCCGTCAAACGCGCCCGCGCCCACGACGGCGGCCAGTTGATCGTGCCCGACCGACACGACGCGCGCGCGGGGGGACAGGCCCGTTCGCCGCGCGGTTTCGGGCAGCACAGCGCCCGCGTCGGCGCCCGGGGGCACGGGACGGGACATGAGATGCGCGTCGATGCCCGCCGCGTCAAACATCGTCCGGCTCCATGATAATTTACGGATGTCAAACGCCATCGTGCGCGACGCGAGCGAGTAATCGATCTGCATTTGCCCCGTCAGCAAATAGACGATGTAGTCCTGAATGAGAAAGAGATGCGCCGCGCGCGCGAAAACATCGGGTCTGCGCCGCTTGAGCCACATCATTTTCGGCAGGCTGTACATGGGATGCGGACGCAGCCCCGTGATGCCCGCGATCGTTCTTTCGCCGAGCGCGCGCGACAATTCTTTGCATTCTTCCGCGCCGCGCGGATCGGTATAGCGCATGACGGGGCAGAGCGGCGCGCCCTGCCCGTCGGCGGCGACGAACGCCTCGCCGAAGCTGGTCACGCCGATGCCGCCGATGTCGGGACACCGCGACGCCGCCTCGCGCAGCAGCGAAAACACCGCGTCCGCCAGATCGCGCGCGTCCGTTTCATGCGCGCCCAGTCCCTCGCGCGCGGCGTAATCGCGGCTGACGCGCGTCTTCTCGCGCCCGTTTTCGTCGAATACGGCGCATTTGCATTGGGTCGTGCCGATGTCAAGCCCCGCGATATCCATGACGACGCCTCCCGTTATCGGTCGATATCGACGAAACGATACCCGAGGTAGGTGGTGAAGGCTTCTTTCAGAATTTCTTTCATGTGGCCGACGCCCACGCTTGTGTGATGCTTGAAGCCGCCGCGCGCGAGGCGGAGCAGTTTGTCCTCGAGCGCGGGAACCTCGCATACGCCCGCGCAGCCGAAATAGCTTTCCTCGATGGGATCGTCGGTGAAGGCGGCGTTCTCGGCGTAGACGATGATTTCGCCGTCCTTGGTCTGGCTGTTGGCAATGGTGCAGGGGAAGGGACGGATGCGGCCTTCGTTGCTGCCCCAGCCCGAGCCGGGATCGTTCTTGGCGAACATTTTATGCTCTGTCACCGTGCCCCGGCCCGTCATGAGCGACTGCGCGACCGGTCCGCAGTGGAACAGGATCACTTTGTCGGCTTCCTCGCCGTAATTGTTGTTCCAGTCGAGCACGGCGGTCGGCTGCCCGCTCGCCAGCAGCATGGCGCGCATGGTGAGCGCGCTGCACAGGTCGATCTCGCAGGAGGCGGCGATGCCGCGATCGTTGAAATAGCTGAGCAGCACGCACGGGCACACGCGCAGGATCGTTTCCATCTCGTTCCAGCAGCGCAGCGTGAAGGCGTCTAAATGATAATCCCGGATGTATTCGTCGATCACGACGGAGATTTTGGCGAGCGTCAGCTTGTTGCGCCGCGGCACGCGGGTGAAATCGGTGTACGCTTCCAATTCGCCGACGCGGGCGGTCACGGCGGCGTCGTCGTCCGCCAGATGTTCCACCTTGAAGACAAGCTCGGACAGATCAAACGCTTCTACCGTGATCCCGTGCTTTTCCAATGCGATTTCGTCAAAGCGCGTGGTCTTGAACGCCGTGGTGCGCGCGCCGATGCAGCCCAGCGTAAAGCGTTTCATGCCGTTGACCACGCGGCACACGGCGGCGAAATCGTCGAGATTTTGCCGGAACGCGGCGGACAGGGGATGCGCCGCGTGGGGTTTATACACGGTGAAGGGAATGCCGCACTGGGTAAATACGTCGCTGACGGAGAATTTCCCGCAGTACGCGTCGCGGCGGTGGGCGAAATCCATCTTGCCGATTTCGTCGGGATACGCCTGCAAAAGAATGGGCACGCCGGCGTCGCGCAGCGCCGCGACCGCGCCGTTTTCGTCGGCAAAGATGGGCATGGAAAAGATCACACCGTCGTATTCGCCCGCGTGCCGCTTGAGGAAATCAGCATATAACCGCCCCTCGTCGCGGGTTTCGATGCCGCCGTAGCGGGTGAGCGCGGCGTCCATGGCGATGTAATCATAGCCCGCGTCGGTCACAGCCTGAATCATTTCCTCGCGTGCGTCGTAAATCAATTCGCCCGGCATGAAGCCCCGGTTGCAAAAGGCGAGCGCGAACGTGGTTTTACGCATGTTTTTCGTCCTCCTTCATGGTGAATACGCCGATGGCGCGCATTAAATCGTCCCGCATGGCGCGCTGCGCCTGCTTGAGCGTCGAGGAGAAGAAGCGCGGCGCGGCGTCGGGAAGCGAATCAAGATACACTTCCGCCGCCTGTCCGCCCGCCTTGTCCATGTAGGTAAAATAGTTGATTTTACGCACGCCCGCGCGGATGGCGGCATGGAAATCGTCCGCGCTCACGCCCGAGCCGCCGTGCATCACGACGGGCACGCCGCCCGTCTTTTCGCGCACGGCGCGCACGATGCTAAAATCCAGCTTGGGCTTTTTGAGGTAGATGCCGTGCGTCGTGCCGAACGAGCACGCCAGCGCGCGTACGCCCGTTTCTCGGACGAACGCCGCCGCCGCGTCGGGATCGGTGTAGATTTTTGTCGCGTCGTCATCCGCCGTTTCGCCTTCGCCCGATTCGCGCAATCCCATCGAGCCCAATTCGCCCTCGGTGTCGGCATGGAAATCGTTCGCCATGCGCGCCACCTGCGCGGTCAGGAGGACGTTTTCATCGTAGGGAAGCGTCGAGCCGTCGAACATGACCGAGGTGAAGCCGATCCGGAGCGCTTTTTCGAGGTATTCGACCGTTTCGCCGTGATCCAGATGCACGCATACGGGCACGTTCGCCTTCTTCGCGCGATCGACCATGATCGGACCGATGATGTCCAGCGCCAGCCAATCCTCGTGGCACTGCGCGTGCTGGATGATGATCGGCTCCCCGAGCGCTTCCGCCGCGTCCAGCGCGGCCAGCAGGCTTTCTAAATTCGGCGTATTGAACGAGCCGACGGCGACGCCGCGTTCTTCCGCGATATTCAGGATGGTTTTCAAATCGATCAACATATACGTCCCCTCCTTATGTCGATTCATTATACCAATCCCGCCGCGCGAAAGGAACGGAGAATCGTGCGAAAAACTTTGATTTTGTCCGCCGAATATGATAGACTGTCGGCGGAGCGGGGGGAAGGGGAGCGATCCGTGTGATTTCCGCCTTTGACGTGACCAAGCTGCAGGAACTATTGCGGGATTTCTATTTGATATCGGGCATTCGCGCGTCGGTGATGGACGAAAATTTCCGCGAACTGGCGGCGTATCCGCGCGAACTGCCGTCCTTTTGCGCGCTGATCCGCACCGACGAATCGGCGTGCGCTGCGTGCCGCCGCAGCGACAGGCAGGGCTGCCTGACCGCCGCGAAAACGCACGGTCTGTATACTTATGTGTGCCACGCGGGGCTGACCGAGAGCATCGCGCCGCTTTTCCACGAGAACGTCGTCATCGGGTATCTTCTGTTCGGGCATGTGTTTTGCTATCCCGACCGCGACGCGGGCGTCGCGCGGATCGCGCGGCGCTGCCGCGATTATCAGGTGGACGAGAAAGCGCTCGCGCGCGCGGCGGCGGCGCTGCCCGTCGTTCGCGAGGGGTATATCGAGGCGGCCTCGCATATTCTGTGCGCCGTGGCGGCGTATCTTTGCCGGGAACGCATGGCGGTGCTGCGCCAGACGCGCCTGCCCGCGCAGATCGACGCTTATTTGCAGGAAAACTTCACGCGTCCCGTCACGGCGGAATCGCTGTGCGCGCGGTTCAAGGTGGGGCGAACAAAACTGTACGAAATTTTTCGCCAGAATTACGGCGTCGGCGTCGCCGAGCAGGTGCGCGCCCTGCGCGTAAGGTGCGCGTGCGGGCTGCTCGCGCGGGAGACCGATATGCCCGTGAGCGAGATCGCCGCGCGGTGCGGGTACGAGGACGCCGATTACTTTATCACGTTATTTCATCGCGAAACGGGCTTGACGCCCCGGGCGTACCGCGCGCGGGAACTGGCCGTGCGGCAGGCGGACGAATCTCTTCCTGCGCGCGCCTGAGACGGCGGAAACGCGTGGGCGTGACGCCTTTGTACTGCAAAAAGCATTTGTTAAAGTAGGAAAAATTGCGGAAACCCGTTTGCAGCGCGATCTCCGACACGCGCAGATTGGTTTCCGACAGGAGCCGCGTGGCGCGCTGGACGCGGTACTGCACCAGATAGGTCATCGGCGGCTGCGCCATCATGCGGCGAAAGAGCCGCCCGAACTGCCCGGGGCTCATATGCACGAAGGCGGACAGCTCGCCCAGCGTGACGTCATGCTGATAATTCGTCTGAAAGTACAAAAGGCTCTGGCGGATAACGTCCAGATCGGGCGACGATTCGGCGTGCGCCGTATACCCGCCCGGCGCGAACAGGAACTGATAGGTCAGTTCGAGCAGCCGCGCCTTCACCAGCATTTCATACCCCGGCGCGCCCTGCTCCGCCGGCGACCGCACCTGCGAAAACAGCCCCGCGACATCCTCCTTGACGGCCGCGCCGCTCAAATACAGCGCGGCGGGGCGCTGCGCGCCCGTCAAGGCGGACAGGCATTTCGCGTTGACCGCGTCCTCCTCGCGCCTGCCGAACAGGAAATCGGCGTGGCACAAAAGCGACAGCGTGTCGCAGTCGCCCGGCTTCGCGCGCTTGGCGTAGTGCAGCGCGGCGGGCGTGATAAGCAGCGCGTCGCCCGGCGACAGATCGTAGGGGATTCCGTTCACGTACACCTTTACGTGCCCCGATTTCAGGAAGAAATACTCAAGCTCGTTGTGCAGATGACTGTAGTACAGGAAATCCGACCCGTCGGGATAGCAAATGGGGTACATCGCCACCGGGAACGCCGGACTGCCGTGCGCCGACTCCCATACCTCTTCCTGCATACGCCGCCTCCCGTGGAAATTGTGTTAGAATTGTGCTGTAAAACTGCTATCCATTGCCGAATATGTATTATATAATGTGACTATACAGGAAACCGAACGAATTTGCAAGCGTTTTGTGACCTGTGAACGGGAGGGAGCGGAAATCATGAGACGATGGACGGCAATCTTTCTGGCGGCGGCGCTGTCGGTCGCGCTGCTTTCGGCGGCTTCGGCGGAGGAGACGTTTGATCTTAACGGGCGCACGGTCACGCTGGGCGCGTACTTCGATCTGACGCCCAATCCCAATTCACCCACCTATCCCGACGAAGCGGCGCTGGTGGAGACGATCGAAAAGAAGTACAACTGCAAGCTGGAATTCATCACCACCAACGACTGGCACGCGTGGGACGCCGCCATCAAAACCATGGCGATGAGCGGCGAAAAGATCGCCGACGCGTTCTGCCACACCATCGATTACGTGATTCCCGCATGGACGTACGCGGGGCTGCTCGCGCCCTTGGATGCGTACATCGATTTCAGCGAGGACATGTGGAACAGGGAAGCGATGAACCCGTGGCGCTTCGGCGGCGAGAATTACGCCGCGTCCACCGCCCTCAACGGGCTGGGCACGTGCATTCTGTTCAATAAGCGCATCTGCGCCGAGTACGGCATCACCGATCAAATGCTCTACGAGTTGCAGGAAAACCGCGAATGGACATGGGATAAGCTGCTGGCGCTCGCGCAGCAGTGTACCCACGACACCGACGGCGACGGGCAGACCGACGTGTGGGGCTTCGGCGCGTACGGCTGCGCGCCCGTGATCGCCGAATCCTTCATATTTGCCAACGGCTCCTCCTGCGTGACGATGGACGAGAACCTCGCCTATCATTACAATCTGGACGATCCCGCCGCCGTGGAAGCCATCGAGTGGTGCCGGATGCTGGCGAACGACACGGGCGTGTGCTACAAGGGCGATTACGACTGGGGCACGTGGGAGAAATTGTGGAATCGCGGCAAGATCGCGTTTTATCAGGTGTACTCATGGGAGGTCGCCAACTACGCGGTCAACCTCGAGGAAGACGAGTTCGGGATGTTGCTCATTCCCATGGGACCGCGCGCGGAGGATTACGTCAACGCCCAGAACGTTCACGACGGCTGGTTCATTCAGGAATGCGTGGAGGACAAGGCCGCCGTCGCCGCCATCCTGCGCGACTGGCTGTATCCCTACGACTGGAAGGAACTCAAGGAGCCGTATATGTATTTTGAAAACACCGTGTTCGACGACGAATCGCTCGAAACGGTGCGGTTGATCGACGGGCGCTGCGTGCTGGCGCTGGGCGAGCCGGCGACGTGGTTCCGCGACAATATCCTGTGGAACGATTTCGGCGTGAACGAAAACATCGCCGGGCGCGTGTTCGCCGAGACGAACAAAGCGCCGTCGCAGGCGGCGTTCGACGAACTGATGGTCATGTTCACCGGGGCAACGAGCGAAGAATAAATCCCATAAGGAGGAATCCCCATGAAAAAGGTTTTCTGTCTGCTGACCGCGCTGCTTCTTTCCCTGACCTTGTGCTTCTCCGCCGCCGCCGAGGCCGCGCTGCTCGCGCACTACGATTTCGAGGACGCCGAAAACCCCGGCAAGGATGTGACGGGCAACGGTTACGACATGCAGCCCGCCGGCAAGGGCAAAGTCAAAGTGAGCGCCGACGCGGCGGTCGGCGCGGGCGCGCTGGCGCTGGACGGCGACGCGGCGCTGGTAATGAACAAGGACACGGGCGACGATTATACCGACGCGCTCGAATCCTTCACCGTGAGCTTCTACGCCAAGCACGAGGGCTTCGCGGGCGAGAACACCCGCGTGTTCTCCACCGGCTATAACGGCGAGCAAAAGGGCGTGTGCCTGCTGGTGGCGGCGTACGCGCACGAGGGCGTCAAGCACATCATCTATCAGCCGATCATCGGCGACGGCAAGGCGGATCACTGGGGGCGTCTGAGCGAGGCGTGCAAGCTGATGGAAGGTCTCAAGGAATACCATTGGTACGTCTGCGCCTACGACGCCGAGACCATGACCATGACGGCGTGGGTGGACGGCGAGCTTCGCGGCACGGATGAGTATGACATGCCGCAGATCCCCTGCGTACTGGGCACGACCATCGGCGGCAGCTACGTGTTCTGGGACGATAACGTGATGTACGGCTTTATCGGCGGCATTGACGACGTGCGCGTGTATGACGGCGCGATCGCCGATATCTCGGAAATCTATGGCAATCCGTAAGCGCCTGTTGGCGGTTGCGATGGCGGGGCTGCTGCTGTGCGGCGCAGTCCCCGCTCTCGCGGAGGAGGGGAAACGCGTGCGGGCTGATTTTTCCGCGCACACGGGCGTGCCGTATTTCAAGCGCCAGAATACGTTCTCGGTGTCGTATTCCTTCGGCATGACGGGCAACAGCGCGCCCTTTGTCAAGGCGGCGGAGTACTTAAGCGCGCTGCGCAGCGAGAATATGCGCGTCGATCTGTCCATGGGCAACGGCGGGCTGGGGCAGTTTTTTGCGATGGGCGACGCCGAGCGCATGACGCATCAGTTTTTGAGTCTGGACGCGCTCATGAAGGTGCTGTACAAGAACGGTACGGCGCCGTATTTCTCCTACGGCTATATGCCCAAATCCCTGCAGCCCGAGAACGGCACCTTCCGCTCCGCGCCCAAGGACATGGACGCGTGGCGTCGGCTTTGCCGCGACATCGCCGCGCATTACCGGGAGAAGGGCTGGCCGCTCGCCGCGCATGAAGTCTGGAACGAGCCCGATCTTGCGGACGCGAGCGGCCAAAAAATCTTCTTTTCGGGCACGTGGCGGGAGTACATCGATCTGTACGAGAACGCCGTGCTGGGCATCCGCGAGGCCGATCCGACCGCTACCGTGGGCGGGCTGTCGCTGGCGTTTCTGGGCACGTTCGAGCGAAGCGGCAAGATCGACGGTTTTCTGGACGCCGTGAAGGAGAAGCGTCTGCCGCTCGATTTCATTTCTTATCATAATTACGGCACGTCGCGATACCTGAACGACACGCGCGTCGTTAACCGTCTTTTGTCCTCCTACGGCGACGCGTTTAAGAACGTGGCGCTGCATTTGAACGAGTTCCACGTCGTGGACACGGCGGGCGTGACGACTTACGAGGCGAGCCGCGCCGATACCGCGTCGCTGATGCTGCACGCTATCGCCAATCTGGTCGAAATGCCGGCCGTCACCTCGGTCAACTGGGCGACGTGGCGTGACAACGGCGAGGGGCTCAACATGGTGGACAACAAAAAGGGCGCGCGCTTCGCGTCGCATCACGCGCTGCAATTGTACAATACGCTGCCCATCGACCGCGTGGCGTTCACGCCGGACGGCGCGCTGAACGGCATGGCGGCGTGCGACGGAAACCGCGCGGGCGTTTTGCTCTACACCCGCGCCGTCAAGGATTCGCCCGTGACCTTGGCGCTGGACAACCTGCCCTTTGACCGCGCCGACATCACGGTGTACGCGGTGGACGAGGGGCATTCAAGCGTTCTGGACGGCTGCGAGAGCGACGAGATCGCGGTGGTGGACGAACTGCGCGGCGTATCGACGAAGGATCTGGTCTGGCTTGGGCGCATCGCGCGCAGGGGCATTCTGTATCTGGATATCCGGCTGACCGGCGCGGACGAAGATCAGGCGCCTGTGTGGAGCATGGAGGGCGACACGCCCATGAACGCGGGCACGGCGACGGTGGCGCGCAAGGAATACCGTTTCGAGGATCGGAATACCACGATGTTTTCCGAGTTCGATCTGGGCACGTTCACCGCGTGGGCGGGCATGGGCGACGCCGACCGGGGCACGGCGGCGGGCGGCGCGGTCATTGAAAACCTGCCCGATCGGTTTATCGTCAAAAAAACGATGTACGGCGCGCCCGAGGCGGGCTACGGCGCGTATCTGCGCGCCGAATACCGGACGGAGAGCGGCGAAACAATCGCGCGTTATCTGTTCGGCGAGGGGAGCGCGGACGGCGACGCCGTTCTTGGCGATTCGTTCGTTTTGCCCGTGCCCGAGGGGCTTGAAAACGGGCAGTTATATCTCACGTGGGGACTGATTGACGCGGGCGAAGACACCGCGATCAAGCTGTCGCTGACCAAATAAGAAGCGAAACGCGGAGGCATCATGCGGTATTTTGAACAAAACGGGCAAACCCTGACGTATCGCAACAACGGCGAGCAGCTTTGCGTGCTGCCGTGGGGGAAAAACAGCCTGCGCGTGGTATCGCGCCTGCAGCAGGAGGTCGAATATCCCGACTGGGCGCTGCTTGAGCAGACGCCTGCGACGCCCGACATCGTAATCGGGGAGAATGAAGCGTCAATTCAAAACGGGCTTATCCGCGCGGAAATCACCATGACGCCGGGGAAGCGGCATTGCCGCGTGACCTTTTTCCACGCCGACGGGCGCGTATTGCTGCGCGAAATCTCGGACGGCGGCGCGCTGCATTTGCAGGCGCGCGCCTTCAGCCCGCAGCCGGGCGGGGATTTCTCCCTGCGCGTATCGTTTGACGCGGCGGACGGCGAAAGGCTGTACGGGCTCGGGCAGTACCAGAGCGATCAGATGAATCTCAAGGGCGGCGTGTTCGAGCTGAAACAGCTCAACTCGCAGGCCAGCGTGCCCTTTGTCGTCAGCAGCCGTGGGTACGGCTTTCTGTGGCACAATCCCGCGCTGGGCGAGGTGTTTTTCGGCACCAATCAAACGGTCTGGAAGGCGCAGTCTACCCGCCAGATGGATTATTGGATCACGGCGGGCGACAGCTTTTCCGATATCAGCGCGCAGTACGCCGCCGCCACCGGCTTCCCGCCCGTTATGCCCGAATACGCGCTCGGATTCTGGCAGTGCAAGCTCCGCTATTGGAATCAGGAGCAGCTTTTGACCGTGGCGCGGACTTACCGCGACAAGGGCGTCCCGCTCTCGGTTATCGTGTGCGATTTCTTCCATTGGCCCAAAATGGGGGATTTCCGCTTTGACCGGGAATTCTTCCCCGATCCCGCCGCGATGGTCAGGGAGCTCAAGGACATGGGCGTCGAACTGATGGTGTCGGTATGGCCGCAGATCGATCTGGAGAGCGAAAACTATCGGGAAATGCGTCAGAAAGGGCTGCTCGTGCGCGCCGAGGCGGGCGAGCAGATCGGCATGTGTTTCGGCGGGTACAGCATGTTCTACGACGCCACCAACCCGCGCGCCCGCGCCTATGTGTGGGACAAGTGCAAAAAGAACTACGCCGATCTCGGCATCCGCCTGTTCTGGCTGGACGAGGCCGAGCCGGAATACGGCACGGACGATCCGGGGCACTACCGCTATTATCTGGGCAGCGCCGTGCAGGTGGGCAACCTGTACCCGCAGCAGTATGTGCGCGGCTTTTACGAGGGACAACGCGAAAGCGGCGAAAACGAGACGGTCAGCCTCGTGCGCTGCGCGTGGGCGGGCAGCCAACGCTACGGCGCGCTCGTGTGGTCGGGCGACATCGCCGCGACGTGGGAATCCTTCCGCCGCCAGATCAAGGCGGGGCTGAACATGGGCATGGCGGGCATTCCGTGGTGGACGACCGATATCGGCGGGTTCATCGGCGGCGATCCGACGGACGCGGGCTACCGCGAGCTCATGACGCGCTGGTTCGCGTGGGGCGTTTTCTGCCCGGTCATGCGCCTGCACGGCGACCGCAGACCGACCACGCCGCTTGTTCGCGCTGACGGCAGCCCGTATCTCTTTACGGGTGCGGATAACGAAATCTGGAGCTACGGCGAGGAGATCGAGCCGATTCTGCGCGATTTTATCCTGCTGCGCGAGCGCCTGCGCCCGTATGTCAGGCGGATCATGGACGAAACGCACGAAACCGGCGCGCCGGTGATGCGGCCGTTGTTCTACGGGTTCCCGGAGGACGAACAATGCTGGGAAATCGAGGACGCCTATCTGTTCGGCGGCGACGTGCTGGTCGCGCCCGTGACCGAGCCGGGCGCGCGCGAGAAAGCGGTTTATCTGCCCAAAGGCGCGCGCTGGCGCAGCCTGTGGACGGGCGAGATCTTCGCGGGCGGGCAAACGGTTCTTGCGGACGCGCCGCTTTCGGTTATCCCCGCGTTCGTTCGGGAGGGCGTGGAAATCTTTACCTGACGGAAAAATGTGGCGCAATCAGGAAACATGCGTTATAATAATCTCCCCAACGCTTGCTTGAACGAAGCCGTGATTTGTTGCATAATGCGGATGAAAAGCGGTGAAAAGCGACCGATTTATACATGAGAAGGCGCTTTTTGTGTCAACAAAGGATGAAACGGAGGGCGGAATGATGCGCGCAAGGGTCGGAATGCTGATGTGTCTTGTGCTGATGCTGCCCTTTCTTTGCGTCTGCCGCGCGGAGGATGCCTCGCGCCTGACCTACGCCGAGTATCTTTCGGTTTTCGCGGACGCCGAAAAGCCGCTCGCGCATATCGTCGCTTCACCGTCCGGGGGGAACGCGGAGGTCGTCGGCGGGGAAAACGCGCTGGTCGCCGGCGAAACCGAGGAGATCGCGTTTGCCTTCACCTGCGAGCGGGAAGGGCTGTATCAATTGGGCGTTCGGTATTATCCCGTTCCGGCGCGCGGGCTGAATATCGAGTTCGCCGTGGCGTTGGACGGGCGAACGCCTTTCAGCGAAGCGAAATACGCGACGCTGCCGCGCGTTTTTGCGGACGACGCCGCGCCCGGCTCGCTGCGCGACGCCGCGGGCAACGACATCATTCCCGGGCAGCACGAGGAACCGGCGTGGCGCGACGCCCTGATCGAGGATCACACGGGCACGTACGGCGAGCCGTACTTGTTTTATGTTGCGCGGGGCGAGCATACGCTGACCTTCACCGCCGCGCGCGAGGTGCTGGCGCTTTGCGGCGCGTGGCTCGAAAACGTGCCGTCCCCGCCCGCCTACGCGCAGGCGCTGGCGGAATACGAGCGCGCAGGCTTCGCGGACGCGCCCTGCGCGGGCATTGTGATCGAGGCGGAGCAAACCGCGCGGCGCTCGGATACCGTCCTCTACGCGCGCACCGACCGCTCTTCGCCCCTGACCACGCCCTACAGCACGCTCAATACGCGCCTGAATACCGTGGGCGGCGCGCCGTGGGGCACGCAGGGGCAGTGGATCGAATGGGATTTCACCGTGCCCGAGGACGGGCTGTATACGCTGGCGCTGCGCGCGCGGCAGGACGTGCTTTCCGGCAGCTTCACCACGCGGCGGATATACATCGACGGGGAGATTCCCTTCGCCGAATTCGCCGACGTGCGCTTTGAATACGATATGGACTGGCAAAACGCCGTTTTGCCCTATCGCGTGTACCTCGAAAAGGGCACGCACACGCTGCGCATGGAGGCGACGATCGGGCAGCTCAGCGAGATCGTGTCGCTGGCGGACGAGGCGGTGTATCAGCTCAACGCCGCGTACCGGCAGATCGTGATGATGACGGGCACGTCGCCCGACATCTACCGCGATTATCAGTTGGACGTCAATATTCCGCAGGTGTTTGAGACGTTTTCACGGCAGGCGGACGCGCTTGTGTGCTGCGACGAAATGCTTCTCGAAAAAACCGGTCGTCGCGGCAGCATGAACGGCATCTTGCAAACGCTGTCGCGCCAGCTTCTCGATTTCGTCGAGAAGCCCGAAACGGTGCAGCGGCGGCTGAAAGCGTTCAAGGACAACGTGGGCAGCCTCGGCTCGTGGCTGGTGCAGATGAAGCAGATGCCGCTCGAAATCGACAAGATTTATCTGCTGGGCGGGGAGAATCAGGCGCTGGAAGCAGCGGAGGCCGGTCTGCTCGATCGGCTTTCGCACGAACTGCAATTGTTCTATTCCTCCTTCGTGGTGGATTACTCGGTCATCGGCGCGCTGGAGACCGGGAACGACAAGCGCACGGTCGAGGTATGGGTGTCCGCCGGGCGTGATCAGGCGAACATCATCAAGCAGTTGATCGACAACTCCTTCACGCCCGAGAGCGACATCACCGTGAACCTCAAGCTGGTGCAGGGGCAGCTCATGAACGCCACCGCGTCCGGCGCGGGGCCGGACGTCGTCCTGCAATTGGTCAATTCCGAGCCGGTCAATTACGCCGTGCGCGGCGCGGCGTACGATCTGACTGCGTTTGCCGATTATCCCGCCGTCGCTTCGCGCTTCCGCGACAGCGCGCTGACGCCCTACCGCCTCGGAGAGGGCGTGTACGCGCTGCCCGAAACGCAGACCTTCCCCGTGATGTTCTACCGCACCGACGTGCTCGGGGAGCTTGGCTTGAGCGCGCCCGAGACATGGGATGAAATGTTCCACGTCGTGGGACGGCTGCAGCGCAAAAACATGACCGTCGGCATCCAGCCGCCCAACAGCGCGGCAGGCTCGTACACGGCGCTGTCGAGCATGGCGATGCTCCTGTTTCAGCGCGGCGGCGAAATGTATACGGACGGCAACACGAAGAGCGGACTGTCCTCCACGCAGGCGAAGGAAGCGTTTTCCATGTGGGTGTCGCTGTACGCCGATTATGAATTGCCCGTCAAGTACGATCCGCTCACGCGCTTTCGGAGCGGCGAAATGCCCGTTGTGATTGAAGATTTCACATTCTACAATCTTTTGCAGGTCGCCGCGCCCGAGATTCGCGGCATGTGGGCGTTTGCGCGCGTGCCGGGCACGGAGGATGAAAACGGCGTCGATCACAGCGTGTCGGGCACGGGCATCTGCTGCATGATGCTCGCGCAGGCTGAGGACAAGGACGCGGCGTGGACGTTCATGAAATGGTGGACGGACGCCGATACGCAGACGCGCTACGGCAAGGACATCGAAAATCAGCTCGGCGTCTCGGCGCGCTATCCCTCCGCGAATATCGAGGCGTTTGACAACATGCCGTGGTCGGCGACCGAACTGAACACGCTGAACGCGGAATGGGTCAACGTGAAAGGCATTCCCGAGGTGCCGGGCGGGTATTTCACCGCGCGGCATCTGAACAACGCGTTCCGCCGCGTGCTCAATTACGCCGAAAACCCGGGCGAAACGCTGCTTGATTACGTCAAAAACATTGACGGGGAGATTACCGCCAAACGCAGGGAATTCGGACTGGAGGTGAGCGAGTGATGCGCCGTAAAACGCCGCGCGCGCTGTGGAGCGAGATCAGGCGCAGCAAAACGTCCTATCTGATGCTCCTGCCGTACATGACGCTGTTCATCATCTTCACCGTCGTGCCCGTCCTGTACTCTATCTTTTTGAGCTTCACGGGCTTCAACCTGTTCCAGCCGCCGCGCTTTGTCTTTCTGGAGAATTACCGCACGCTGTTTCTGCACGACGAGGTGTTCCTGACCGCGCTGCGCAATACCATGATTATCGCCGTCATCACGGGACCGATCAGCTATATGGCGTGTTTCCTGCTGGCGTGGATGATTACCGATTTCAAGCCCGCCCCCCGCGCCGTTCTGACCACGATCTTCTATATTCCCTCGGTGTCGGGTGCGGTGTTCATGATCTGGCAGATCATGTTCTCCTCCGACAGCTACGGCTACATCAACAGCATCCTGACCACGCTGGGCATCCTCAACGATCCGATCCTGTGGCTCGAGGACACGCGGTATATCCTGACGGTGGTCATCATCGTGTCGCTGTGGCTGAGCCTGGGCACGAGCTTTCTGTCCTTCATCGCCGGTCTGCAAAACGTGGATCGCTCGCTGTACGAGGCGGGCAGCGTGGACGGCGTGACCAACCGGTGGCAGGAACTGTGGTATATCACGCTGCCCTCGATGCGCCCGCAGCTTATGTTCGGCGCGGTGATGCAGATCACGGCGGCGTTCGGCGCGGGCGACGTGAGCGCGCGATTGGCGGGTCTGCCCAGCGTGGACTACGCCGCGCATACCATCGTCAACCACATCACCGATTACGGCTACACGCGCTTTGAGATGGGCTACGCCTCCGCCGTGGCGGTCATCCTGTTCGTGCTCATGGTGGGCAGCAACAAGCTGGTCCAGAAAATGCTGCGAAAGGTGGGCAGCTGATATGAAACGCGCCGTGCACAAGCGTACCTCCGCCCGAATTAACCGCAGCCGGGGCGGCAACATCGTCTCCGTGGCGTTCCTGCTTTTGCTGGGCGCGTTCATGCTGCTGCCGATGGTGTTCGTGGTCAGCAACGCCTTCAAGCCGCTCGACGAACTGTTCATTTATCCGCCCAAACTGCTCGTCAACAACCCGACGCTGGATAATTTCCGCTCGATGAACAAGCTGATGAGCCAGTCGTGGGTGCCGTTTTCGCGCTATCTGTTCAATACCGTCACGCTCACGGCTTTGGGCACGGCCGGGCATTTGATTTTGGCGTCGCTGGCGGCGTATCCTCTGGCGCGGCACAGGTTTCCCGGGCGCAATCTGATTTTCAGCGCCATTGTGCTCTCGCTCATGTTCTCGCCCGCCGTCACGCAGATCCCCAGCTACATCATCATTTCGCGCATGGGGCTGCTCAACACCTTCGCGGCGACGCTCCTGCCCGCCATGCAGTACTCGCTGGGGCTGTACCTCATCAAACAGTTTATGGAAACGCTGCCCGACTCGGTGATCGAGGCGGCGCGCATCGACGGCGCGAGCGAGTGGCGCGTGTGGTATTCGGTGGCGATGCCGATGGTCAAGCCCGCGTGGCTGACGCTGATTATCCTGATGATTCAGTCGCTGTGGAACACCATTTCGCCCTACGTGTA
Organism: uncultured Oscillospiraceae bacterium; assembly: GCA_964459985.1. GTDB lineage: Bacteria > Bacillota > Clostridia > Christensenellales > Aristaeellaceae > CAYWOS01. The sequence goes on along the minus strand of CAYWOS010000003.1, from coordinate 47,614 downwards.
TTCCGAGGAACTGAAAACCATGCCGCAGGCGCTCAATCAGATCCTGTCCGGCGGCATCGCGCGCACGGGCGTTTCGGCGGCGGTGTCGCTGATTATGCTGTCCGTGCCCGTCGTCACCTTCGTGTGTTCGCAGAGCCGCATCATTGAGACCATGAATTCCTCCGGCATGAAAGATTAGCGAAAGGAGGGCTGCCCATGTTCAAGCATGCCGCGCGCGCCGCGCTCCTCGTCCTTCTGGCATTGGCGCTTTCCGTATCGCCCGCGCTGGCGGTCAGGGAGCAAAGCGGCGCGTATGAAACCTATAACTATTCCTACCGCGACAACGGCGAAATCAAATCGGCGGCGGCGTATGTGCCCGTGCGCGTGGTGCGCGCCGAGGACATGGGCATCGCGGGCTTCAAAACGCTGTCCGATCTGTACATCGACGAATCGCGCGGCGATGTCTGGCTGTGCGATACCGACAACCACCGCGTGGTACGCGCCGATCTGAATTTTTCAACCGCCGAAGTGTTTACCGGGGCGGGCGGCGCGCCGTTTTCCTCCCCGCGCGGCGTGTACGTGGCGGACGGAAACGTGTATATCGCCGATACCGGCAACCGCCGCGTGGTTAAAATGAGCCGCGAGGGCGAAACGCTGGCGGTGTTCGGTCGTCCCGACTCGCCGCAGTTCGCTTCCGGCGTCGATTTCAAGCCGCAGAAGGTTGTGGTGACGCGGCAGGGCGAGATCAGCATCGTGTGCGAGGGCGTTTACGAGGGGCTGGTCACGCTGGACGCGCAGGGGCAGTTTCAGGGGTATTCGGGCACCATTCCCGTCCGTCCGTCGCTGTGGGATTTGTTCTGGCGGCTGATTTCCACGCGCGAGCAGCTCAAAAGCATGTCTTCCTTCCTGCCCGTGACGTACATTAACGTCGATCTGGACGGGGACGGGTTCATTTACGCCACCTCGCAGGCCGAGCAGAGCACCATGGCGAACTCGGTACAGCGCCTAAACCCCGGCGGAAACGACGTGCTCATCAATAACTCCGGGCAACGGCTCGTGGGCGATCTGGGCAATCTGTACGCCGGGCGCGCGGTGGGCGCGTCGGTGCTGGGCGACATCTGCTGCATGCGCGGCGGGCTGTTCGCGTGCGTCGATCAGAGACGCGGCAAGATTTACCTGTACGACGGCGACGGCGAAATGCTGTTCGCTTTCGGCGGGCTGGGCAGTCAGGACGGCAACGTGACGGTGCCTTCCGCCATCGACAGCGTGGGCGAAACGCTGTATGTGGCGGATTCCTCCCGGGGGCAGATCACGGTGTACGAGCCGACCGCCTACGGCCGGTGTCTGATGGACGGCATCCTTTTCTATAATGACAGCCGTTACGAGGAAAGCCGCGACAGCTTCATGGAAGCGTTCCGTTATAACACCAACAGCGAACTGGCGTATCTGGGCATCGGCAAATCGCAGATGCGGCAGGGCGAATACCACGACGCCATGCTCTCTTTCCGTCTGGCGGCGAACCGCAGCTATTACAGCCGCGCGCTGGAGCAGTACCGCCGGGAAGTGTTCGACGCGCATTTTACCGAAATCTTCGCCGTGATCGCGTGCGCGCTGTTGCTGATCGTATGCCTGCCGATCGTGAAGAAAATCTACCGGAAAAAGCACGGCGCGCGCGTGCGGAAAGCGCCCGCCGAGCCGTCGGGCAGGGTGCTCCAATCGCTCGACAGGCTGCTGGAAAGCGTTGATTTCGCGTTCTACTGCGCGCTGCATCCGTACAAGGGGTTTTATGAACTGAAGGCCGAGAAGCGCGGCACGGTGTCGGCCGCGACCGTGCTGCTCGCGCTGTATCTGATCACGGCGCTGCTGGGCGCCACGCTGTCCGGCTTCCTATATAGCGGCGGCGAGCAAAGCCCGCTTGTGACGCTGGGCGCCGTGCTGTTCCCCATCGCTTTGTTCGTGGTCGCCAACTGGTGCATCACCACGCTCATGGAGGGCGAGGGGCGCATGGCGGACATCTACCGCGCGGTGTGTTACAGCTTGGCGCCGATGATACTGGGACAGGTGCTGCTGCTCGTGCTGTCCAACGTGCTCACGCTCGAAGAAAGCAGCGTGTATAACGTGATTCAGTACGGGCTGTGGATCTATACGGCGTACCTGCTGCTGGCGGGCAATATGCAGGCGCACGGCTTCACCATGGGACGCACGGCGGCGGCGGCGCTGGTGACGCTGCTGGCGATGGCGGTGATGGTGTTCCTCACGTATCTGTTCTTCAATCTTCTGTTCGAGGTGGCGGGCTTCGGCGCGCAAATCTATCAGGAAATCGTGTTCCGCGTGTAAACGGCGAAAGGAGGGGATCGCGCTGTGAAATCCTATCATAAACGGCTGTTGACCGTCGCGCTGGGCGTCGCGCTTTTGCTGGCGCTTTCTTCGGCGTTCATTACCTCCGCGTTTCACGTGGACGCGGCGCAGTTGGACCTGCAGCCCGCCGGCGACGTGCGCTCGCTCGCTTTCGTCGGGCGCTCGGACGGCGAACTGCCGTCCCGCGACGCAATCGACGCGGACGGTTATGACGCCGTATTGACGGACGGCTTCGAGCTGGCGCTGCAAAGCGACGCCGCCGCGCTGTATTTTAACAAAAAAACGGCCGAGATCGCGCTCATGGACGCGAAAACCGGGCATATCTGGTACTCCAATCCGCAGGACCGCGACAAGGAAACCATGGTCGAGGGCACGACGCGCAAGCGGCTGGGCGCGCAGGTGACCGTGACGTACTACAACGCCAAGGGCGCGTATGGGCAGATGGACAGCTATAACGATTCCATCGCCTACGACGGCATGCGCTACGAGATCAAGGACGATCAGCTATTCGTGCGCTATCATCTGGGCAAAACCACCGTCACGCTCGCCGACGTGCCGCAGCAGATCAGCAAAAGCCGCATGGACAAATTCACCGAAACGCTGTCCGAGGACGACAGGGAAGATTTGCTCAAGAATTACCGCCTCGCGTCGGTCACGGGACAGGAACAGTCGTACATCGACAAACTCAAGGCGAAGTACCCCAACGTCGTCAACGAGGACACCTACTACCTGACCAAGGATTCGGCGCGCATCCTCAAAAAGATTCGCGGGTATCTGGACTTATGTGGCTACACGTGGGACGATCTGGACTTCGACAATGAGCAGAACGAAGTGACGACCGAGGAAACCTCGCGCGCGCACTTCGACGTGGCGCTCCGCTACGAATTGATCGCCGACGGGCTGCGCGTGACCCTACCCGAAAACAGCCTGTCGTATGACGAAAAAATTCCGCCCTATGAAATCCGCATTCTGGAATACTTCGGCGCGGGCGGCGTTTCGGAAAACGGCTATATGTTCCTGCCCGACGGCTGCGGCACGCTGGTTTATTATAATAACGGCAAGACGACCGAAACGGCGTTTTCCATGCGCGTGTACGGCGACGACACCGTGAGCGGCGCGATGAGCAATTATGTGGTGACGGGCAAGGCGTCGCTGCCCGTGTTCGGCGTGAAGAACGGCGCCGCCGCCTTCCTGTGCCGCATGACGAGCGGCGCGGAATTGTGCGCGCTCAACGCGCGCGTGGCGGGCATGCAGAACTCCTACAACACCGCGTATGTCTCCTGCAACGCCACGGCGGTGGACAGGATGACGCTGTTGGACACGCAGCAGATTTACTTCGAGGCCGCGCCGTATCGCGGCGATGTGACGCTGGAATACGCGCTTTTGCCGGAAGCATCCGCCGACTATATGGGCATGGCGGCTTGCTGCCGTCAAAAGCTCATGGACGAGGGCGTATTGACGGCGCGCGGGGAAAGCGCGTACCCGCTCGTGCTGGACATGATCTGCGCCGCGCCCGGCACGCGCGTGGTGGCGGGCGTGACGGTCAAGAGCGTCGAATGCCTGACGGCGTACGACCGCCTGCTCCCCATCGCGCGGGCGACGGGCGTGGACGCCGGCAGCGTGCTGATCCGCGCGGAAGGCTGGCTGCAAAATGGTCTTGAACAAAAAGCGATGAACGGCTTGTACGCCGAGGGCGCTTTGGGCGGCAGGGAAGCCCTGTACGCGGCGGCGGCGGCGCTCCGAGAGAACGGGTATGCCTTCCTGCCGCAGGTTTATCTCGCCACGGCGTTTGCACCCGGCGGGTTCTCCGCGTCCTCCGACTGCGCGCGCGCCCTCAGCCGCGATATCGCCGTGCGCTACGATTATGATTATCTCAGCCGCTACCGCCGCTACAACAACCGCGTGATCTACCAGTTCAACGCCGCGCGCGTGGATCGGTCGGTCGGCGCGCTGGTCGGGGACGCGCGGAAGCTCGATTTATCCGCCGTGGCGGTGGCGGACGTGGGTAATGCGCTGTATTCCGATTTCTACATCAAATCGCCCATGCACCGCGTCGCCATGCGCGCCGCGCAGGAAACCGCGCTGAACGCGCTCGGGCAAAGCCTGTCCGTCGCCTTTGAAAACCCGAACGCTTACGCGCTTCCATACGCCGATTTCATTTATGATCTGCCCTGCGCCGACAGCGCCTTCCGCGTGACCGACGAGAGCGTGCCGTTCTATCAGGCGGTCATTCGCGGCTGCATCGGCTACGCCGCGCCCGCGCTCAACTACGCGGACGATTACCGGACGGCGCTCCTCAACGCCGTGGAGTTCGGCGCGGGGCTGCAATACACCCTGACAGACCGTACGACGGCGCTGCTCAAGGAGACCGATTACAGCTACGTGAACAAAGGTCACTACACCGACTGGCTGGACGCGCTGAAACGCGACTACGCGGACGCTTCCGCCGTCCTGTCGCGCGTGATCGGGCAGGGCATGACGGGGCATGAGCGGATCGCGGAAAACGTGTATCGGACGACCTACGCAAACGGCGCGCGCGTGTACGTCAATTATCGGACGGAGGACGTCGTGATCGACGGAACGACCGTGCCCGCGCGCGGGTTCGCGGCGACGGGAGGGGATACGCCATGAAAAAACGCAGGTATATGTCGCTGACGCGGAAAAAGGCGCGGTACGGCTGGCTGTTCGTGCTGCCGCTCTGTCTTGGGCTGATCTTCCAGTTCGGCATCCCGGCGCTGCGCTCGATCAAGTTCGCGTTTTCGACCGTGCAGGTCACGTCCTCCGGCTTTACCACCGCGTGGAGCGGGTTGGAGAACTTCAAAACGGCGCTGCTGGTCAACACGGTGTTCCGCGAAAAGGCGATGGATTCGCTGCTGACCATGCTGCTCAACCTGCCGCTCATCACCGTGTTTTCCTTCTTCGCCGCCAGCCTGCTCAACCAGAAATTCAAGGGACGCTGGCTGGTGCGCACGCTGTTTTTCCTGCCGCTTGTGCTCGCCGCGCCCGCGCTCATGAATTTCGACGCCGGCGACGCGCTGCAATCGATGATGGGATCGTCCGGCAGCTTCAAGGCCAGCCAGTCGCTCACGGGCATCGAATCGCTGAACCTCGCCAATCTCCTGACCACTTCGGGCATTCTGCCGCAGCCCGTTTCGACGTTCCTGTCCACGGCGGCGGACAGAATCTACGACATCATCATCCTCTCGGGCGTGCAGATTCTGGTCTTTCTCGCCGCGCTCCAGTCCATTCCCGTGACGATGTACGAAGTCGCGTTCATCGAGGGCGCGTCGCCATGGGAAAGCTACTGGCGCATCACGTTCCCCATGACCTGCCCGATGATCATGACCTGCATGTTCTTCACCATCATCGATTCCTTTACTTCCGCCACCAACAAAACGCTCTCCATGATCGAGGACACCGCGTTCAACAGCTTCAATTACGGGCTGTCCTCCGCCATGAGCTGGATTTATACGGTGCTGATTCTGCTGATTCTCGGCGTCGTCATGCTTTTCATGAACAGGGTGGTGAAGAAATATGCGTAACAAAAAGCGCCGCCGCGCCGTGACCTTCAGCCGCGCGGGCGGCTGGCTGTACAAGCTGTTCAGACTGGGCATTATCGTCGGGATCGGGTACGTCATTTTGTATCCCATTTTCGTCAAGCTCTCGGTGGCGTTCATGAGCAAGGCCGACATGTACGACATGACGGTCAAGTGGGTGCCGAAATCGTTCTCCACCGAATCGTTTGCCAAGGTGCTGGGGCTGATCGATTACGGGAAATACCTTGGCACGACGTTTTTCATCAGCGCGCTCGCCACGCTGACGCAGGTGTGTTCCTGCACGCTGGCGGGCTACGGCTTCGCGCGCTTTCAGTTCACGGGCTCCAAACCGCTTTTCTTTCTGGTGATTCTGACGCTTTGCGTGCCGCAGCAGACGTATATGGTCACGACGTATATGCAGTACCGCTACTTTGATTTCTTCGGGCTGCTCGGGCTGTTCGGCGGTAATCCGACCTCTCTGATCGGCACGCCGTGGCCGCTTGTACTGATGAGTCTTGGCTGTCAGGCGGCGAAAAACGGGCTGTTTATCTATATTCTGCGCCAGTTCCTCGCGCGGCTGCCGGGCGAACTGGAGGAGGCCGCGCACATGGACGGCGCGGGCGTGGGACGCATTTTCTGGCAGGTGATGCTGCCCAACGCGACGCCCGTACTGGTCACGGTATCGGTTTTGTCGTTTGTGTGGTGCTGGAACGATCTGTACATGGCTTCGACCTATATGCCCAGCATGCCCCTGTTTTCGACGCTGCTCAACAACCTTTCCTTCCAGATTTCGCGCGCGGCGGGCGGCGCGTCGGTGGTGGACACCGTGCAGTTGTCCATGCTGACCAACGCGGGCGCGCTGCTCATCATCGCGCCGCTCGTTATCCTGTTCCTCGTGTCGCAGCGCTTCTTCGTGCAGGGCGTCGAGCGCACGGGTCTGACGGGCATGTAAACAGTCCTCTCCGGGAAACATGCGTTATAGGATCGTCATCACATGAATGTTGATAATCGGGTCGCTATTTCGCTATAATATACATGTATTAATCCAACAATACCGATGCGGCAAATGAAGGAGGCAGAACACATGAAAAGGACACTCGCTCTTTTACTGGCGCTCGTCATGCTCGCGGCGCTGACGCTGCCCGCGCTCGCGCAGGAAGCGGAGGAAGTCATCGCCATCTACGGCGGCGCGTCCAACAAGAATCGCGCCAAGCTCAAAACCATGGGACAGCAGAACTGGTACATGATGTACTCCACCATGACCAACGCGGGCGAAAACATGGATTTGTCCACGTTCGCGCCCTGCGCGCAGACCGAGACGGGCATGTGGAAGCCCGCCGAAACGGTCACTATTCCCTCTCTTGATCCCGCACAGCCGGACGCGCAGGTCACCTACGCCGGCGATTGGTTCTCCATCCGCAAGGACGGTTTTCTCGCGGGCGACACCGGCTTCAGCGCCGCGATCAAGTGGGTGTGCCCGACGGACGGGCTTTATGACATACAGGTTTCCTATTCGGGCGGCACGTCGCTGGGCGGTCCGCTCGAGGGATACTATCAGGAAACCGACGGCAGCTACATCCCCGCCGTGGACGGCGTGTACATGCTGTGCTACATCAAGGGCGAAATGATGTTCTGCATGGATTCCTATCCGGGCGAGGGAAACCGCATTCCGCAGACCGAGCTTGCGTACAACGAAGTGGATCTGAAGGCGGGCGACGAGGTATGGCTGGTGTCCGATACGAAGGCGAACGGCGGCTGGGATGATCCGTGGTGGTACTGCAATATCACGCGCACGGGCGATCTGCCCGCGCAGCCGTGACGCGGAGGCGAGTATGAAAAAAGTATTCTGCGCGCTTCTCGCGCTCGAGCTGACGCTGAGCGCGCTGACCGCGCTGGCGGACGAGCCGGCGTATGATCTGGGCGGTCGGGACGTGACCATCGCGTACTGGTTCGACATGAACCCCAACGAGAACAGCGACACCTACGCCGAGGAAATGGAACTGCTCGAGCATATCAACGAAAAGTACAACTGCAACCTGCAATTCGTGTTCACGGGCGACTGGCATTCGTATATGTCGGTCATCAACGTACAGGCGACGAGCGGCGAAAAGATCGCCGATATGTTCTGGGCGGGCTATGGCACGATGGTGCCGCTCTGGGTCAACAGCAATCTCGTCGTGCCGCTTGACGATTACTTCGATTTCAGCGATTCCTGCTGGAATCCCGGCATCAACGACGAATGGATGATGAACGGCAAGCATTACGGCATCACCACGTGGGACGACGCGCTGGGGCACGTGATCCTGTTCAACAAGCGCATCTGCGCCGAGAACGGCATCACCGACCAAATGCTGTATGAACTGCAGGCGAACGGCGAATGGACGTGGGACAAACTGCGCGAGCTCGCCATCAAATGCACCAAGGACACCGACAACGACGGCGCGGTGGACGTGTACGGCTTCGGTTCCTACGGCACCTGCCCGACCTGCCCCGAGGCGTTCGTGTACGCCAACGGCGCAAGCCCGGTCAGCGTGGACGAGAACTATCACTACGCCTATAATCTGGACGATCCGCGCGTGATCGAGGCGATCCAGTTCTGCTATGATCTGTACTGGACCGATCAGGTGTGCTACATGGGCTCGCAGGCGTGGGGAAGCTGGGAAGGCATGTGGCGCATGGGCAAGACGGCGTTCTATTCCGTCGCGTCCTGGAACATGTACGATTATTTCGAGGATCTGGAGGACGACGAAATCGGCATCCTGATGATCCCCAAGGGTCCGTCCGCCGAGGATTACGTCAACGCGCAGTCCTGCCCGTCGGGCATGTTCATGCAGCCGATGGTCGAGGACAAGGAAGCGATCGCCGCCATCGTGACCGAATGGTTCGCCGATTACGACTGGCGCACGCCCAACGATGTGGCGTCGCAATGGGAAAACTACGTGTTCGACGACGAATCGCTCGAAACCATTGAAATGATCAACGGCCGCACGGTGTCCATTCTGGGCGAGGTGTCCACGTTCTTCCGCGACAACGTGCTGTGGAACGACTGGGGCATCAAGCAGGGCATCAGCCCGCGCAGTTATGTGGAAACCATGAAGGCGTCCTGTCAGGCCTCCTTTGACGAACTGTGGAAGACCACGATCGAGCAGACAGCGCCGCAGGCGGAGTGATCCCGCCTACATCCCCGCGCGCGGCGGTGATCCGCAAAAGCCGCCGCGCGCGCCATCCCGCCGTGAAAGGAGCGCCATGATCAGCGTCATCGCCAGAAGAAACGGTCCGGGCTTCCTCAATAACGACACCTTCCGCAACTACTGGACATTCAGCGAGAACGGCGTCGATCTCGCGCTGACCGAGTGCGGGTATGAGAAGTGCGACGCCAACCATTACTGGGCGGGCAGGAAGGGATTCCATGTCATCCATGTGGTGGTATCGGGCAGGGGCACGCTGGAAGTGGACGGGCAAACCTATCACATCAACCCGGGCGAGGCGTTCTACGTCGCGCCCGATCAGGACGTGCACTACACGGCGGACGCGCAGGACCCGTGGGAGTACCACTGGATCGGCTTCACCGGCACGCGCGGCGTCATGGCGATCAACTGCACGAACCTCGCCGCGACGCACGTGTTCAAGGTGCCCGATCCGGGCGCCATGTGCGCCTTCATCAAAACCATCTACGACTGCGCCTGCATGAACACCGAGTACGGCGAGTATATGGCGATCGGGCGGCTGTATCAGCTCTTGGCCGAATTGATTCAGACCGTCGGCGGCAGCAGCCGTCCCGTGGGCGCGACGCTCGAATACGTCAATATGGCGATCTCGCTCATCCGCGAGCACTACGCCTCGCGGTATATGATCAGCGATATGAGCCGGCAGCTTAACCTGACGCGGAGCTATCTGTTCAAGCTCTTTCAGAGGTATTACAACATGTCGCCCTCCGATTACCTGCTTCGCTTCCGGCTGGCGAAGGCGAAGGAACTGCTGGGCAGCCGTCCGTGCTCGGTCAGCGAGGTGGTCGCCAAGTGCGGGTTTTGCAGCCACGCGTACTTTACGAAGCGCTTTCGGGAGTATTACGGCATGACGCCGCGCGAGTACATCCAGAAAACGCACATGGAGAGTCCCGAATGAGTAATCGTATGAAACTGTTTGTTTGCCTCGCGCTGCTGCTTCTGCCCTGCGCGTTCGCGGGCGCGGAAACGCTGGAGGCGTACCCCGTTCCCGAGGGCACGCCGTGCGAGGACGTGTATTTTTCCGTGACCGCCGACGGGCGCGAGGTGGGCGTATATTCCGACTACAACGGCGAGTTCAACGAGGTAAACTTCGCGTATTTCAACTTTACCCCCGGCATGAACGTCGAAGTCAAGATCGACGTGGGGTTCAAATTCCGCAAGGTGACGATTCTGCCCGAGCGCAAGGATCTGCGCTATACCGTGGAGGGAAGCGTCATCACGCTGACGGCGGACAATCCCGGCGACGATTACACCTTCGTGTTCAACGACGATTACGAGGATATCACGCTGCATCTGTTCACCAACCCCGTCGATCCGGAGGAAGAGGCGATCAAATCCGCCTTCACCACGCTGTATTACGGTCCGGGTTATCATGACCTGAGCGACGGGCAATTGACGCTTCGCTCGGGCATGACGCTGTATGTGGCGGCGGGCGCGGTGATCAACGCGCCGGTGGTGGTGGAAAACGCCAAGAACGTTAAGATTCTCGGCACGGGCGTCATCATGATGGACAAAAAGAACGCCGTCAACCCGCAGTACGGCAACATCGTCATCACGCTCAACCACGCTTCGGACGTCTATATCGGCAGCGTGATCGCGCATGCGCACCGCACGCAAAACTGGACGACGCACGTGTACTTTTCAAGCGACGTGCTGATCGAGGGCTACCACGTCGTCAGCACGCAGTACGCCAGCGTGGACGCGCTTGACATCACCAACAGCCAGCGCGTGACGGTCAGGGACTGCTTCCTGCGCTCGTGCGATGACTGCATCACCATCAAGGGGCTGGCGTCGGTCTCCGAGCCGTCCAAAGCGCCCGCCAACGAAGGTATTCACGTGTCGGGCTGTCAATTGTGGAACGACTGCAACAACGCCATGGTCGTGGGCGAGGAAAGCATGGCGGCGTACTACGACGATATTTCCTTCCGCGACATCGACGTATTGTATTCCTACGACGACCGCGACAACCACGAAAAACTCAACGAGCGCGCGGTGATGTCCATCGTGACGCTGCACGGGACGCATATCCGCAATATCGTCTGGGAGGACATCCGCGTCAATAACTGCCAGCGGCTCGTCTGTATGCGCTTTTGCGACAGCTTCTGGTTCGGCAGCATTCAGGGCAACCAGAGCTTTCCCGGCGGCATCAACGGCGTGACGTTCAAAAACGTCGTCTGCGCGAGCGACAACAAGAGCAAAATCGCCAACCAGATTCTTCTCGAAGGGTACGGCCGCGACAAACTGATTCAAAACGTCGCCTTCGAGCAATTCGTGATCGGCGGTAAGCCGCTGACAAGCCTGATGAGCCCGCATATCACCATCAACGAATACGTGCGCGGAATCACCTTCCGATAATGCGATTTTACGCGAAAGCTGGATGTGTTTACTATGATGAACGAACGATTCCCCTTGGGTGAGATCGACGCGCTGCTGTGCGAAAACGCGGCGACGCCCTCCCTTGTCCTGATTCCGCGCGGCACGCAAGCGCAGGTGTGCGCGGAGAAAACCAACGGCGCGATGTGTCTGGCGCAGGTGCACGCGCGCGGCGACGGGCATCAGGCGCCGTATGCCAAGGGGCTGACCATGCTGGATTCGAACACCGCCGCGTCCATGCGCCTTGAAAGCGCGAAGATGGAGGGCGATGCGCTGCGCATCGTGCTCAAAGGCGCGCACGGGCTGCGTTATACGCAGCGCCTCACGCCCAAGGGGCGCGCGCTCCTGTGCGCCGCCGAGCTTGCGAACGACGGCGACGCGCCCGTGACCATCGACCATGCCGCGAGCTTCTGCATCGGCGGCATGACGCCGTTTGAGCCGGGCGTCGCGCCCGACAGCATGCGCCTGCATCGCTTTTCCTCGTTCTGGAGCAGCGAGGGGCGGCATCAATGCGATACGCTGGAATCGCTCAATATGGAAACGTCCTGGAGCAAGTGGGCGCCCAAGACGGTGAAGATCGGTCAGTACGGCACGATGCCGGTGCGCGGATTTTTCCCCGTGATGGTGCTCGAAGACGTCAGACATCGCGTGTCATGGGGCGCGGAGGTGGCGTGGGCCGGCTCGTGGAGCATGGAGCTGTTCCGCCGGAAGGACGACGCGGCGCTGTGCGGCGGGCTGGCGGGCTATGAGGACGGGCATTTCCGCAAAACGCTCATGCCCGGCGAAACGCTGCCCCTGCCCGGCGCGTGCCTGACCGCCGTGCAAGGCGGCGCGGAGGACGCGTGCGACGCGCTGCTGGACGCGCACGAAGCGCAATTGCGCGTGCGCGGCGAGGCGGAAGATACGCTCGAACCGATGTACAACGAATACCTTGACACATGGGGCAAGCCGACCCTTGCGAGCGTTCGCGGCGAGCTCAAGGCGCTGCGCGGGCTGGGTCTTCGCTATTTCGTGATCGACGCGGGCTGGTACGGCAGCGACGCCGACTGGACGGTGTCCACCGGCGACTGGGAGGTACGCAAAAGCGCGTTCCCGAACGGCATGAAGGAAATCGCGGATGAAATCAAAGCGGAGGGCATGATCCCCGGCATCTGGTTCGAAGCCGAGGTCGCCTCCGATTCCAGCCGCGTATTGCGCGATCATCCCGAAATGTTCGTCAAAGAGGGCGGCAAGCCGGTCGTCGAGACCAACCGCGCCTTTTTGAATCTCACGCGGAACGACGCGCAGGCGTATCTCCGGGAAAAGGTGATCGATTTCCTGCGCGATAACGGCTTTGGCTACGTGAAAATCGATTACAACAACACCTACGGGCTGGGATTCGACGGTTTTGAATCGCACGGCGAGGCGCAGCGCAACGGAGTGCTGGGCACGTACCGTTTCTTTGACGCCATGCAGGAGGAACTGCCGCGTCTGGTGATTGAGAACTGCTCCTCGGGCGGGCACCGGCTGGAAATGAGCATGATGGGGCGCTGCGCCATGGCGTCCTTCTCCGACGCGCACGAGTGCCCCGAAATTCCGCTCATCGCGGCCGATCTGCACCGCCTGATCCTGCCGCGCCAGAGCCAGATCTGGGCCGGCATCCGCGCGGAGGACAGCATCGAGAGAATCATCTGGTCGATGTCGGCGGCGCTGCTCGGGCGGCTGTGCCTGTCGGGACAGGTCGCGCAGCTCGACGAGGAGCAAATGCGCGCCGTGCGCGAGGGCGTGGCGTTCTACCGCAAGGCCGCGCCGATCATCAAAGAAGGCAAAACGCGCGTGTTCCGCCGGGAGATTACCGCCTACGACCACGCGCGCGGCTGGCAGGCGGTCTGCCGCAAAAGCGGTTCCCGCGCGCTCGTGACGGCGCACGCGTTCGAGCAAAACGGCGGCGAATGGGCGGTCGATCTCGGGCTGAAAGGCTATGCCGTCGACGCCGTCTACGCGCCGAAAGGATGCGGCGTTTCATTGGAGGACGGGCAGGCGAAACTGACCGTCAACGGCGACTATCGCGGCATGGGCGCGCTGCTTTCCAAATCCGAATAACCATCCGCCATACGGAGGTTAAATAAATCCAAGGAGTGTCAACAATGAAAAAAGCACTGGTTGCTCTGGTTCTCTGCCTGACGATGCTGGCGGGATGCGCGGCGTTTGCCGAGGGCGAGCCCGCGTTGCTCGCGTACTACACCTTCGACGACGCCGAAAACTTAGGCGCGGACGCCTCGGGCAACGGCAACGATCTGGTCAAGGCCGTCAACCCGGACGGCGTCAAGGCGGTCGAGGGCGTGAAGGACGGCGGCGTGTACTTCGGCGGCTCCTCGGGTCTCATCGCCAAGGACGACGCGAACAACGACTTCATGGATCTCTACGGCAGCAATCCTTTCACGATCTCCTTCTGCGCCAAGGTTGATCTCGAGAACGCGCGCGTGGGCAACTCCCGCGTGGTGGACGAAGGCATCAACGGCAGCGACGAAGGCTTCACGATGCTGGTGAACATGAACAAGGCGGACGACGGCGCCGTTTCGCTGACCGGCATCAGCAAGGTGGGCGGCAGCGATTGGTGGGGCAGCGCGACGAGCGTGACCGAAAACGCGGACGGCTGGCATCAGTACGTCATGGTGTACGATCCGGCGAACGAGCTGGTCGTCGCGTTCGTGGACGGCGTGAAGCTGAGCGAAACCTACGCCGAGGAAAACGAAGTCGTCGCGGGCGCGTTCACCTTCTGCGTGGGCGGCAACTGGGCGCAGTGGGATTGGTTCATGGGCGGCAACCGTGACGTCACCTGCGAAGGCTTCTGCGGCACGGTGGACGAAGTAAAGGTCATCGCGGGCGCGGTGTACGACATGGATGTCATCGCGGCGCTCGGCGGCAAGTAATCAATACTCAATCAACGCCCGGGCGCGTGCGTGCTGTGCGCGCATCCCGCGCGCGTCCGGGCACTTGTCATCGGCTTACGATCGAATGCCCGCGCGAAATCGTGTTAATAAGTCGCGGTAATACTGCTATTCTTGTTGCATGACGGCAGATATAATAACAGTATCGACAATTTCAAGAAGGAGTGGGATCAAATGAAAACCATGCGATTCATCCTGTTGCTCTGCACGATGCTCGCGCTGTGCTGTACGGCGGCGCTCGCCGACGAGCCGGTTCTGCTCGCGCACTACACATTCGACGACGCCGAAAACCTAGGCGCGGACGCCTCGGGCAACGGCAACGATCTGGTCAAGGCCGTCAACCCGGACGGTATTCAGCCGTGCGAAGGCGTGAAAGACGGCGGCGTGTGCTTCGGCGGCTCGTCGGGTCTTATCGCCAAGGACGACGCGAACAACGATTTCATGGATCTCTACGGCAGCAATCCCTTCACGATCTCCTTCTACGCGAAGGTTGATCTCGAAAACGCCCGCACGGGCAACGCCCGCGTGGTGGATCACGGCATCAACGGCAGCGACGAAGGCTTCACCACGCTGGTGAACAAGAATGTGGCAAACGACGGCGCCGTTTCGCTGACGGGCATCAGCAAGGCGGGCGGCAGCGATTGGTGGGGCAGCGCGACGAGCGTGACCGAACGCCCGGACGGCTGGCATCATTACGTCATGGTGTACGATCCGGCGAACGAATTGGTCGTCGCGTTCGTGGACGGCGTGAGGATGAGCGAAACCTACGCCGATGAAAACGAGGTCGTCGTGAGCGCGTTCACCTTCTGCGTGGGCGGCAGCTGGGCGCAGTGGGATTGGTTCAACGGCGGCAACCGCGATGCGACGGCGGAAGGCTTCTGCGGCATGGTGGACGAGGTGAAGGTGTTCGCTGGCGCGGTGTACGATATGGAAGCGATCACCGACGGCGTGACGCTGCCGATTTCCACCGATCCCACGGCGAACTTTTCTGTTCTGCGCAAAACCGGGAGCTATCAGTCCGTGCCCGGCAACGCGCAGCACGAGAGCCTGGAAGCGTGGTACGCCTTTGACGACGCCGCGAATCCCGGCAAGGACTCCTCCGCCAACGGCAATGATCTGGACAGGACGATCAATCCGAACGGCGTGAGCATCGTGGATGACGGCGTGAATGACAAAGCGGTTCAGTTCGGCGGTTCGTCCGCGCTGACTACTTCCGCCAACGGGTGGGAGGATTTCGCGGACAAGATCGACGGCTCGATGACGCTGTCGTACTACGCCAAAACGGATGAAAACGCCGGGGGCAGAGGGAATATGCGCCCCGTGGACAACGGCATCAACGGCAGCCCGAACGGGTTTACCAGCGTCATTATTCGCAACAACGACCCCGCGTACGACGCGCTTAAGAACTGGGGCGTGGCGGGTACTATCTGGGACGACGGGTACGGCGACATCCTCGCGGGCAACGGCGCGGATATGAACGACTGGCACCATTACGTGATGGTATTCGATAAAGAAAACAGCGTCATGAAAACCTTTATCGACGGGACGGAGAAAGCCAACGTCACGCTGAACGGCAGCGAGAACACCACGAGCGATTTCTCCTTCAGCGTGGGCGGTTCGTGGGCGCAATTCGACTGGTTCAACGGCGGGGACGGCAGCGTTGCCGTGGAGGGCTTTCTCGGAGCGCTGGACGATGTGAAACTATTCTCCTCGGCGCTGTACGACATGGACGTGATCGACGGCAATGGCGATATCATCGATTTCGTGCCCGATCCGACGGTGTATTACAACAACAATACCGTCTGCGTGCTCGGTCCGTCCTTCCGCGACATGGAAGATCCCGTCACGGACAAATGGTATACCTTCCTGCCGATCGATCTGACGGCGCGCGGCACGGTGACCTATCCTCTGGTGGGCGGCAACGTGTATGTGATCGGCGATGTTTCCGTGACCGTGGACGGCGACAAGGTGACCGCCAACTATCGCTACTACCAGCCCAAGGTCAGGGGCGATGAGACCATCGACCACGCGCAGCACATTGATTTCATTCCCGAGTACGCTTCCGCGACCAAGGAACGCGTGGAGGGCGACGAGACGGCGTTCGTTTTCGGACAGACCTATTCGATCGCCGATGATCTGGGCGGCGCGGAGAAGGTGCTTCTGTTCGTTCGCAACACCGCCAGCTTCCGCAGCAACAACGACGCCATCGCGCGTCACATCTTCGCGTCCAATCTGCGCCTGTTCCGCGAAACGGCGGCGGCGCTTGAACTGAACTACACCAAGTAATCGATGCGTTGGCCGAACTCCGCCGCGCGGGGCGTAAATCCCGCGCGGCGCGGGTCGGCGCGCGCTTTTCTGCGCATTCGGCGCGCGAAAGGGAATTCCCGTGAAGAACAGATTCCGCTCTCTTCTCCTCTGTTTCCTTGCGGCATGGCTCGCCTGCGATCCCGCGTCGGCGCTCGCCACGCGCGCCTCCCAAACGGCGCGGGGCGCGGATACGGCGCTGACGGCGGACTTCGCCGTGCATACGGGCGTGCCGCTTTTCAAACGGCAGAACACGTTTTCGCCCTCGCATTCCTTTGTGGGCGATTACGCGCGCGAGTTTGTGCGCGACGCGCCGCTTTTGCGGACGCTGCGCAGCGAAAGCCAGCGCGTCGATCTGTTCATGGGCAACGGCGGCATCGGCGGCGCGATCGGGCTGGGCAGCGCGGACAGGATCTCGTATTCCTATATGGCGGCGGACGCCATGTTCAAGCAGTTTTATAAGAACGGCGCGCTGCCGTACATCGTGTATTTCGCCACGCCCAATGCCCTGTACGACAGGACCGCCGCCTCGGGCAATTACTGGAAATTCCCGCCGTCCGACATGAACAAATGGGCGCAGGTGTGCGAGAACATATCGGCGCATTACGCCGCGCTGGGCTGGCCGCTCGCCGCGAACGAGGTCTGGAACGAGCCGGACTGGTTCGATCACAGCGTCAACGACATGGCGTTCTACGGCGGCACGTGGGAGGAATACCTCGAAATCTATCGGCACGCCGCGCGCGGCATCCGCGCGGGCAATCCCCACGCGACCGTCGGCGGGCTGTCGCTCGCCACGTTCACGGCGGCGTACGAGAACGGAAAGGTCAAGCAATTCCTCGATTTCTCGCGCGAAAACGATCTGCCGCTCGATTTCATTTCGTATCATTGCTACGTGCCCGCGAATTATCCCGTGTATACGCGACAGGCGAATGCCGCGCTGTCGGCGCAGGGCGACGCGTTCAATACGACCGGGCTGCACCTGAATGAGTTCCATATCTCGATGTCGAGCGATGTGACCGCCACCGCAAAATGCGTCAGCCCCATGCTGGACGCCATCGCCTACTTTGTGGAAACCCCGCAGATCACCTCGGTCAATTGGGCGTGCTTCCGCGTGTCCGGCGAGCAGGGCATCCAGATGATCGAAAGCCGCACGGGCAAGCGTTACGCGGCGTACCACCTGCTGTCGATGTATAACGATATGCCCGTGGAGCGCGTGGCGCTCTCCATCGAGGGCGGCGGTATTCGCGGCTTCGCGTCGGCGGACGACGCGCGCGGCGGCGTCATGCTGTACAATCGCTCGTATAAGGAAAAATCCTTCTCGCTTCGCCTGAACAATCTGCCCTTCGCGCGCTGCGATCTCGCCGTGTACGCCATCGACGGCGAGCATAGCAATTACGGCGCGAACGGCGGCGACGACGAAGCGGACGTCGTCTACACGGCGGAAAACGTCCGCACGGACGATCTGTCGCTGTACGGCGCGATCGCGAGCGGCGGCGCCATCTATGTGAAGATTACCGATGCGGACGGCTCGCCCGCGCCCGCGCCCGTAACGGCGCTCGTCGATGGCAGGGCGATCAACGGCGGCGTGGCGACGGTGCTGAAAAAGGAATACTACTTCGCTGATCGCTTGTCCACCGGGTTTTCCGAGTTTGATCTGGGCACGTTCACCGCCTACGCGGGCACGGGCAATCTTCAAAACGGTTTGAGCATGGGCAGCGCCGTCATGACCAATCTGCCAAGCGCCGTCCGTCTGCGCCCCGAGGTGCTCGCGCCCGGGCGCGCCGACGCGCCGTGCTTTCTGGCGATCGAACGGTTGGACGGCGCGGGCGAATGCTTGGAAGCGCGGCTCTACACAAGCGGCGCGGTGAATGAAAGCCTTCTGCCGCCGCGATTCTCGGACTGTTCGCGCGGCGCGCTGCCGCTTGGCGGAGAGCTGATTCTGAACGCGAACGAGGGAACAATCTGGCGCGTCACCTATGGGCTGACCGACGCGCCGACCGATACGACGCTTAAAATTGCGATAGGGAAAGAATAAAGAATGAAAAAAATCGAAATCGCGCCCGCGCCGCAAGGCCTTGGACGGGCGCTGGATCATGACGCGCACCGCGCGCAGGGCGGGAAGCCGCACGAGGCGGCAAAGGAAGGCGTGCGCGTCAGCAGCGATTGGCGTCTGTTCGCCGACGGGATTGAGGTGCCCGTGTATGCCGCGCCCGTCACGCGCGGCGGTCCGCATTCCTTCGCGCAGGTGTGTTATGAAGGCGACGAGCCGATTGCTTTTCGCGCCGTGCGAAGCGGCGATCTGCACGGCGTTGAGATCCTGCCGAAAAGCGCGGGCGTCGAGGGCGTCGCGCGCGAGGGCGAAGCGCGCTTTGAGATTGGTCGGACGGGGCACTATACGCTCTTGGCGGACGGCGACATCGCGCAGCCGCTGACGGTGTCCGTGTGCCCGATCCGCGAGGTCAGGCGTCCGCAGGATGTCAAAGGGCTGTATTTCGCGCCCGGTCTGCACGAGATCGACACGTTTGATTTTTCAAGCGGCGATACGATCTATCTCGCGCCCGGCGCGGTCGTCACGGCGCGAAAGCATCCGCCGGAGGAAACGCCGCTCGACGAGCGCGACTGGGCGGGGCAGAAAAACTACCGCACCTGCCTCATGGCGCGGGACTGCGCGCAGGTGACGGTCGAGGGGTACGGCATTCTGGATTTCTCCTGCCTTGACTGGCACGAGCGTTCGCCGCTTGTGTTCCTGCAATGCCGGGACGTGCTGGTGCGCGATGTGACGATGGTGAACGCGCCCGCGTGGACGCTGCATTTTGTCGGCTGCGAGGGCGTGGAGGCGGACAACGTGCGCATTTTCGGCTATCGCGAGAACAGCGACGGCATCGATATCGTCAGCACGAAAAAGGCGTATGTGCACGACTGCTTCGTCCGCACGGGCGACGACGCCGTGGTGGTCAAGGCGATGCTCAAGCCGCCCGTGTGCGGCGGCAAGGATATCCTGTGCAGGAAGTGCGTGGTATGGAACGACAAGGTGCGCTGTTTCGGCATTGCCGCCGAATCGGTCAACGATGTATCCGACGTGCGCTTTGAGGACTGCGACGTGATCCGCTCCTACGCCGATTGGACGCTGGAACTCGGCGCGCTGGTGGTGTACATCTGCGACAAGGCAATGGTCCGGAATGTCGTGTTTCGGGATATCCGCATCGAGCACGAGGCGTATCTGGGCACGCACGTGCTGATTACCAAGGATTTCTGGAGCAAGGACGTCGAGGCGGGCAACATCCGCGACGTGCGCTTTGAGAGTATTGCCATGCCCGACGGCGTGGGCAGCCGCGTGGCGGGCTACGGCGAAAAGAATACCGTCGAGGGCGTGACCTACGCGCATTGCGCCGTCGGCGGCAAAATCGCCTCCACGCCCGAGGAACTCGGTCTGCAAATCGGCGCGTTTACGAAGGATATCCGCGTTCTGTAACCGATCGGCGCGTTCGTGCGCTTCGCCGTTTGATCGGAAATCGACCGTATGATTGCCGATGGCGGCGCGGCTTTTGTATACGATGCGCTTTGCCCGAGGAAAATTCCATAAAAAGCGGCTCGTCTTTCGGCAGCGAAAGGCGAGCCTTCATTATGGCGCTCTCCGAATACTCAATATTGCTCCATACTGCAAACAACGACGATACTTTACAAAATCAGGAATATGTCGTATAATATGCATATGGAACGGTCGCATTATCTATATAAACCCGATACGATCCGCATCGCCGAAGGGTGACGAATCATACAAAGACAAACTGACGCCGGAGCCGTATGACAACCCAACGGCCATGACCGGGAGCAGGCGGACGCGCCGGCGGCAGTCCCACAAGAAAAGCACAGCCGCATGGCGACGGACGGGACGCTGCCTTCGGCGCTTCTGTCCAAGGGACGGCGCTTGCAGGAGCGGATGGACAGCCTGATTCAGCAGGGGCAATCGGGAGCTCGAATCGAGGGAATTCTCGAACGAGGAGATTGGCGCGAAGGAAGAGACGGAGGGGAGCGACATGGAAAACGGCGTCTTTGGCGGCCTGTTCGATATGGATGGAAACGGGAATATGGACGAATTCGAATTGGACTTCGAGAACGCATTGGGGAACGGGTT
Organism: uncultured Oscillospiraceae bacterium; assembly: GCA_964459985.1. GTDB lineage: Bacteria > Bacillota > Clostridia > Christensenellales > Aristaeellaceae > CAYWOS01. The sequence goes on along the minus strand of CAYWOS010000003.1, from coordinate 26,772 downwards.
GCTTGACGACGAACCCGATGCCAACGATATGGAGGATGACTGGGACGCGGACAGTGATGATGAAGAAGAGGAGTATGATGAGGAGGACGAAGAAACGCAAGAGGATTGGTAAGGAGCGCGGGAACAATACCCGTCAATGAGAAGGCCCGGCGCATTCGGATGTTTTGAAAGCCACCGGCGCTGAAAGAATCGGCGGATCAGGATGAACCGCAAATAAGCGCAGCAGAGCTTGCGGGTATCTGAAACTCGTGTATCTGATGAAGGAATACTGATTTAGCAGAGGAGGGCACAGCTTTGCCCGCTCATAAAGCAAGAGCCGTCATTTTCATGACGACTCTCGTTCGATTGACAAATGATGCAGATCGTGTCACATGCTTCCGGGAAGCCGCTTTCATGGCGCATTTCGAGGGTGCCGTGAGCAGCAAGATGATAACCCCTGCGCGGCGGATGATGACAGACGAAACCGAGGCGGATGATACGGACATTTCCGAAGAAGCGTTTTCGTTATCTACCGCAGTTCGTTTTTGCTCTTGTGGTTCTTCCACGCGTGCATGACGAGGGCCAGCGCGATGACGCCGTAGCTGATGAACACGCGGAAATACTCGCCGATCGCGGCGTCACCAAAGACATTCTTGCCGGCTGCCGGCGCGACAATGAACAGCGTGTGGAACAGGATGCACCCCAGAATCGCCTGTCCGTTCGTCGCGCGGACGATGCTCGCGCCGCCGACCAGAATCGCCGCGCCCGCGTACAGCCCGACCTGTTCGTGCGCGCCGTAGGTTTGCAGACTGCCCATGTTTTGCACGAAAATGAGCTGTCCAAGCCCCGCGAGCACGGTGGAAATCACGATGGCGATGATGCGCACGCGGTTACAGTCGATGCCCGACGCGTTCGCCACCGTCAGGCTTTGCCCGACCGCGCGGAACTGCTGGCCCAACCGCGTTTTCATGATGGCCACGTTGAACAGGCACAGCAGCGCGATGAGCACATACGTCGCCACCGGGATGGACACCATCTGAAACCAGTCGCGGAAGAAGGGCAGGAACGTGACCACCGCCAGCAAAACGGAGCACGCCGCTTTGACCGCGAACTGGCGCGGGGTGTTGCGCTTTTTGATGAGCAGATAGACGGCGTAGAGCAGTATGCCCGCCGCGAGGATGCAGATGGCGAGCGAGGGCGTAATTTTCCCGAGGTTTTCCAGCGCGTGCTTGAAACCGTTCTCGCGGCTCAAGTCCATGGTGTTGGCGACGCCGACCGAGCCCTTGATGACGAGGTTCTTGTTGGACAAAGGGATGATGTTGCCGAAGATGAACAGGAACAGCAACTGATACAGGCCGTTGGCGAAATAGCTCAATATCATCGAGCCGATCATTTCCTGCCCTTTCATTTTGTTGAGCAGCGCGCCGACCAGATAGCCGAACACCGCCGCGATGGGAATGGTCATCAGCGCCGCGACCGTGAACCCGCCGATACCCGGAATGCCCCATTCGAGCACCCAGAGGATGGCGATCTGCGCCGCCATCGCGCCGATGGTGATCGCGAAATTGATGCCCATGCCCGCGATGATGGGGATGATCAGCGCCAGCACGATAAAGGCGTTGCGCGCGATGCGGCTGAACAGCTCGAACATCAGGTAGGAAACGGACTGCCCGGAAAACGCCATGCACACCGCGCACAGCAGCACGAACATCACCGTAACGGCGTTGTTGCGCAGCGCTTCCCGCGGGTCATGCTCTTTTATGAATGTACGCATTACGACTTCCCTCCCGACTTGGTAAGCGCGTATAGGATGATGCCGTTGGATATCAGGATGCGCATGGTTTCCGAGATGGTGCTCTGCGGCAGGAGCTGATTGAACACCGGCATGCTGATGGTGACGACGCCCTGAAACAGGATCGTGCCCATGATCACATTGGAGATTTTGGCGCGGCTGGTTGACGCGCCGCCGATGAGAATCGCCGCCGCCGCGACAAACGCCATCTGGCGCGGCGCGTTATACAGCTGCATGAAGCCGTAACTCTGGCTGTACACGATGATGCCGATGGCGGCGAGCACGGTGGACAGCGTCGTTCCGACAATGCGCATTTTATCGACGCTCACGCCGGTCGCCTCCGCAAAGCGCGGGTTATTGCCGACCGCCTGCATGGCGATCCCGGTGCGCGAACGGCAGAACAGCCACACCAACAGGCACATCAGCGCCGTGAATAGCAATAGGCCTGTGGGAATCGTCACGCCAAAGACGCTGAACTCCAGAAAATCGTTGAGCAGGTAGCGGAACGAGGCCTTCATGTTGATGGTGACGCGCAATCCTGTGCCGAGCGGCCAACGCATGACCGGGCTGTAAAACGGCAGAATCAGCCACGCGATACACATGACCGACACAATGGAGAAGCCGACATAGGTCGTGACCGCCATTTCATTGCCCTTGAGCCGGTTGAGCAGTAGCGAGTACAGGTAACCCAGAACGCTTGCCATCACGATGGCGACGACGACCGCGAAAACGAACCCAACCCAGCCCGTTAAACCCAATTCGATGCAAATCAAGTTGCCCAGCAGCCCGCCGATGATGCCGAGCGGCAGACCTAAATTGAGCGCGATGCCGCACTGGATGCCCGGCAGCATGGCGAGCACAAGCACGGCGTTCATGCCCACGCGCACGATGGTGTCGCTCAACAGCGTTTTGAAGTTGAGGTTGAGCGCGACAGACCCAAGGCATAATACCAATAGGAACATGGTAATGATCAATCGCGGCATGCCCAGCTTTTTGACGATGGGCTGATAAAACAACACGACCAGCGCGAACATCAGCAGCCCCGCGCCCAACAATATCAAATCGCGCGCCGAGCGCATCACTCGCACGGAAAATCCGAGGTTGCCATCGTTATACGCTACGAGGCGGTCATACCGGCTCTCGAACGTGTCGCCCGCCGCGTAGTTGATCGAGAGCAGCGTGTCCTTGAGCGTGACGAGCGATTTCTGGTCCAGCATGGGGTAGACCTTCGTCAGTTCCGCGCCCAGCGCGGCATAGCGCTCGTCGACGACGGCGCCCAGCGCTTGCAGCGCCTCCGATTCGACAAAGCCCGACAAATCGATTTTTTGCGTCACGGGCGCCGTTTCGAGCGCCGCGTCGCTCTCGGCGTCCGGCAGCGCCGTGTCGTCCGGCACGCTCTCCTCCATGACGCCCAGCGCGATGAGCTCCGCCTTGTACGCGTCCAGCTCGCCGTCGCGCATCATCTGGCGCGCTTCCTGCGCCTCCTGAAGCGCCGCCGCCGCCGCGAGGATGGGCGCTTCGTCGACCGTCGCGTAATCGACGGACAGGTTCTGCGCGTTCGCGCGCACCTCGGCTTCAACCTTGGCGACGATCTCGCGGCGCTCCGCCATCGAAAGCCCGTCCGCCTTCGCCTTCGCCTGCGCCTCTTTCTTGGCGACGTCGATCATCGCCTCGGTCGCGCCCTCGCCGGTGTTGACCAGCAGCGCGCGCAGGCGCATGTCGTCCAGCAGCCTGGTCGTGCTTTCCGCGCCGCGCTGCGCATAGCCGTACGCGCCCAGCACCGTGAGCACGACGAACGCGCCGATGAGCGCGACGGCGGCAATTCTCTGAGCGTTCCATTTATGCATTGCTGTCACCCGCCTTTATCTCACCGTGTTTCAGACCGCTCATGGCAAGGCCGATGGCGGCGTCGGAGGCGTCGCTCTCGAACACGTCGACTAACTCGCCCTCCGAAATGATGGCGATCCTGTCGCAGATGGAGCGCAGCTCCAGCAGCTCGGAGGATACCATAACAATGGTCATGCCCAATTCCTTGTTCAGGCGCACGAGCGTTTCGAGCACGAGCTTTTTTGCGCCGATGTCAATGCCGCGCGTCGGCTCGGACACGAACAGGAAGCGCGGGTTGAGCGTCAGCGCGCGCGCGATGCACACCTTTTGCTGGTTGCCGCCGGACAGCGTGCCCGTCCACTGCGCGGGCGACGTGCACCGGATGTCGAGCGCCTGAATCATATCCTTTGCCTGTTTACGCACCTTTTTGGCGTTCTTGAACGACATGCCGAGGACTTTCGTCAGGTATTCACCCTTGACCTGCATGGCGTTGAAGACAATGTTGTCCTCGATGGACTGATCCAGCAGCAGCCCCACGCCGCGCCTGTCCTCGCTGACCATTGCCAGCCCGTGCTTGAGCGCGGAGCGCGCGTCGTTCAGCGGCAGCTTTTCTCCGAACAGCGCGACCTCGCCGGACGCGGGATAAAGCCCCATCACGCCGTTGGGAATGCCGATCTTGCCTTGCCCCGCCAGCCCGCCGACGCCGAAAATCTCTCCCTCGTACACATCCAGCGAGATGTCCTTGACCATCTCGCCCGGCATGTCAACCGCCAGATGCTTGAGCGACAGCGCGACGTTGCCGCCGCGGCGTTCATGCTTCTCGCGCAGGCTCGCCATGCCCTCGCCTTTGCGCCCGATCATCATTTCGGCCAGTTCGAGCACGCTGGTGTCCTTGGTTTCGATCGTTTTGACGAGCTTGCCGTCGCGCAGAATCGTCACGCCGTCGCTTGCCGCCATGACTTCGTCCAGACGGTGCGTGATGAATATGATCGCGATGCCCTGCGCGGCGATGTCCTTCATGACCTTGATGAGCTGTTCCGCTTCGCTCTCGGTGAGCACGGCGGTCGGCTCGTCGAATACCAGCAGGCGCACGCCCTGCTTGTCGATTTCGCGGGCGATTTCCACAAACTGCATGTATCCAACCGGCAAGCCCTTGACGAGCGTGTATTCCTCGATGCCCATGCCCACGTTATCCAGCGCCTTGCGCGCGTCGCGGTTCATGGCGGAACGGTTGAGCGATTCCATGTTTTTCCCGAGGAGCCTGCTGACAAAGTTCGCGCGCGTGATTTCGCGGTTGAGCTTGATGTTCTCGGCGATGGTGAAGCCCGGTATGAGCATGAACTCCTGATGCACCATGCCGATGCCTTTTGTCATGGCGTCATGCGGCGAGGTGATTTTCACGCTTTCGCCGTCGAGGAGCACGTCGCCCTCGAAGCCGCCCGTTTCCTGAATGACGGGCATGCCGAACAGAACGTTCATAAGCGTTGACTTGCCGGCCCCGTTCTCGCCAAGCAGCGCGTGGATTTCGCCCGGTTTGATGCGGATGGAAACGTCGCTCAACACTGGGTTTTCGCCATATCGCTTGGAAATGCCCAGCATTTCAAGCACATACTCCGCGCCCATCGTCATAGACCCCCTTTATCTAAACGTACCTGATGACCGAAAAGCGGCCCGCCCCTCTTAAGAGGCGGGCCGGCATCCGCTTTGTGGCCCGAGCGCCGGTTACTTGGCGAGATAATCGTTGAAGTCGACAGGCTCGAGCAGGATGGTGTAGTAGTTGTTGAACACCGTGCCGTTGGCGTCGGTATACTGCGCGATGGTCGCGCCGCCCAGCTCCTTGTCGAAAATCGACAGCAGCGCGGCCTGGTCGTTGCGCTCCGTGATTTCGCCGTTGATGTAGCCCCAGGCGTACTCGCAGCCGACCGCGATGATGCCCATGTTGACCGCCATCGGCCAAGTCGAGAAGCGGCCGACCGAATCGGTCTCGGCGAGCTTGGCGGCGATGGTCTGCATCATGGTCACTTCGTCGAACTTATCCATGGCTTCCGCCTGCGTCAGGCCAAGACCCATCGACGCCGGGAAGGCGTGGTAGGGGCTGGCGCAGCAGGGCTGCGGATAGAAAGCGTCCGCGCCGGCGGCGAGAACGGCGGTCTGCAGGGGCTCCTGCATGGCGCAGTTGGTGGAGAAGAAGGCGATCTTCTTGCCCGCGTATTCTTCCATGACCTTCGGCACATCTTCCAGAATGAACTGCTGCGCCGCCGGGATGCCGCCGCCCGCTTCGTTCGTCGGGTCGGGCGCGGTACGGTCAACCAGCTCGATGCCCAGCGCATCGGCGTTCGCCTGCAGCACGTTGTGGCGCGCGGCGATCAATTCCATCGCCATGTGGCGCGGGAAGCTGTAGTGGATGAGGACTTCGCAGCCCCAGTTGTCGATGGTTTCCATGATGGTGTCGCCCTGCGCGGCTTCGTCGGCGTAAAGCACGAGATCGGAAGCGGCGGTAATGACAGACGGGTCTTCCTGCGGCACGCCCGCGATGAGCAGGATGTCGTCGCGGCCCATTTCGCGAATCTTGTCAAACCCGGCTTTCGCACCCGGAACAGCCTGGCACATAATGATGGCCTTGACGTCAGGATCAGAGGCGAAAGCGAGCAGCTTGGAGATGGTCGTCTCCTGCTCCGCCATGAAGCTGTCGGGATAGGTGTCGGTCAGCACCTTGTCGGCGCCGTACTTGGCGATGGCGATTTGCGCGGCGCGGTATTCTTCCTCGCCCTGCGAAACCGTGCCGGTCAGGATGGCGATTTTTTCGCCTTCCGCCAGCGCGCCGCATACCATGGTCAACAACATTGTCAACGCCAGCAGTACGCCCAGAAATTTCCGCATGATGAAAGCCCTCCCATTTTTTGATAGTATCCGCCCGGCGCAGAATACGAACCACGTACGGATAGTAAGGCAGATTATACCATAACGTACGCGCGTTTGCAAGCCGAATTGTATATCTCAAACGAAATTCTTGCAGAATATCCCCAAAAAACAAAATAAATACCGTTCGCCGACATGATCTTGCATATTTCGGCGCGGCACTATGCAGATTCATATGCCGACATCAACGGTTAGCGCCGGCACTCCGAGTATCGCTCGTCCGCGCTCCCGTATTCTGCCGGCGAATGATTTTTTCGGTCTGTTCGATATACGTTGAACAGAAGGAGTGCGCCTCCCACCCATATTCGGGGCAAGGCTCTGCCGTGTTCGGATGGCTTGCTCTAAACGAAAGACGAAGGACTGTCCGGGAGAACATGCGCTGCCGTGATTGACAAAATGATCACCGCGTGTATAGAATAATGAAGCCGTTTTTCCTGCGCGGCAGGTCGCGAAGAACAATGCCGCCGCATGAATTGCCTTTACGTCCACTGCACAGTTCCCGTTCGTCGGGGCGCGGCAGGGCTTGATCAATCATCATCTGTGAAGGAGATATCCGTATGGAATGGATTCACCCGCTCGATCAAATCGTCAAATCAATTGTGCATAACGGCATTCGTTACGACATTGTTGAACGTCCCGACGTTTTCTGGGTCGGCTGTTTGGATTATGCGGCGAATCGTGATGACGAAGCGGACGGTGAAACGACGCTCAATCGTTTTCGGAATCTCCTAAACGTTGAGAAACGCGAGCTGATCAATCCTGCCTGGAGCGCCGCAATCTGGGCGAATTACGATTCCGTTGATCAGCCGCGCGGGCTGATGTTCGGGCAGGAGACCTATTCGGATAACCAGGACGCCCGATACGAGGTATTGAAGCAGCCTGCCGGATTATGGCTGAGATTGCGGCGCGGCAAAGAAACGTCGCTTGCTTTGTTCGGCAGCGAAAGCATCGACGCTTGGGATTATTTCTCCTGCGGTGAGATGCGCAAAGCCGCCGAAGCGAACGGTTATGCTGTTCATCCTGACGTTTTTTTATGGATCGGCTATAACTGTCACGAGGAGTACGGCACGCCTCCTTATTCATGCTACGCGTATCTTCCCATAGCATGAGCAGCTCGACAAGCGTTGAGCGCCGCAGGAGTGCGGACTGTAATCATGGGATGAACGCAAATGCGGGATTTGACGGAGGCGTTATGGATACAACGTTGCAGGATTCGCTCATCTTTTTCGATAAGCAGCCAACAGCCTTGCCATTATATCAGGCGTTTGAAGCTCGTTTATTGGCAGTGTTCCCGAAAACAAAGATACGTGTGCAAAAGAGCCAGATTTCTTTTTACAATCGCCATATGTATGCCTGCATTTCATCCCGGCGAGTCAGGAAAAAGGCAGAGTTGCCCGATCCGTATATTGTTGTAACGTTGGGGCTGCCCTACCCGCTGGTTTCTGAAAGAGTGGCTGGAAAAACGGAACCCTATCCCGACAGATGGACAACGCATATCGTGATCGGGAGCGTTTCTGAGATAGACGATGAACTGATTACATGGTTACGGCAGGCCTATTCCTTTGCGGACAGCAAATAAAGACGATAACTCCCGTTTGTCAATTCCGCGTCGTTCGTCGGCCATTGCATCGGGCATTCCGATCACGGTTTTTGCCGACAGCGCGCATGATGACGCGCTCGGCAGCCGCGAGGGCGAAATAGTCACGGGGGTTTTGGTCAGAAGCACTCGACGTATAAAAAGGAACCGCAGAAGAGCCGGAACAGTTTCGGTCTGCATCCGGCCGGTGTGTTTGTTGTCTTTGCCTGTCACGTTGACGACATGGACGCATACGGCCGATACCACGGCAATATCAAGCGGACGCCCGCGCGGTCGTCCGCTTTTGAGTGAAATAAAGCGCCTCCGGCCGCGGAGTGATTCCGAAGCCGGAGGCAGGCAGATTCTCTGTTTTCGCCCGGGATGCCCGCGCGCGGCGGAAACGGTTTTCCGTCGGGCGCCGCGTTACTTGATCCCGCTGTACGCGAAGGACTCGATGAAGCGTTTTTGGAAGATAAAGAACAGGATGAGCAGCGGCGCGACCGCCAGCAGCGTGGCGGCGCAGGTATCCGACCAGAGCGCGCCGATTTCGCTGGCCTGCGCGAAGATCGCCAGGCCGACGGTCAATAAGCGCTTGGGGGGCGAGTTGATGACGATCAGCGGCCAAAGGAAATTGTTCCATTGATAAGAAGCCGCGATCAGTCCGTGCGCGATGAAGCAGGGCACCAGCAGGGGGAGATAGATCTGTATGATCGTTCGGAACAGGCTGCAGCCGTCGATCTTCGCGGCTTCCTCCAATTCGTAGGGGATCGTTTTGATCGTCTGACGCATCAGGAACGTGCCCATCGCCGAGGCGAAGAAGGGCAGCATCGCGCCGATCAGCGTGTTGGTCAGCCCCAGACGCGAAATGGTCATGTAGTTGGGCAGGATCAGCACGTCCGCCGCGATCATGATCTGCGTGAGGAACAGGACGAACAGCGTGTTTTTCAGGTGGAAATTAAGGCGCGCGAACGCGTAGCCCGCCATGGTGATGGTGACGAACTGCGCGCCCAGCACGCCGGCCACCACGACGATGGTGTTTACGTAATAATTCCCCCACTTGGCCATTCCCCAGATACGGGTGATGTTGGAGAGCGTGGGCAGCCAGCCCACGGCGAACAAATCAAGCTCGTGCGCCTTGGGGATCAGCGCGGTGCGGATCAGCCAGATCAGCGGGATCAGGCAGATGATCGCGAACAGATACATGAACAGGTACGTCGCGAACTTGCCGGGCGTCATTTTCCACTGCGCCTTTTTATCAAGATGTCTTTCGGCGGTCGTCATGTTGCTTCTCCTCCGTTACGCGTAGTAGATGCGCTTGTCCTGTGTGAAGAACTGCACGCAGGTGATGAGGAGCAGCAGCGCGATCACCACGACGGTAATCGCGGACGCCATGCCGTAATTGCTCTGGTCGAACGCCTTCTGATAGACGTAGAACAAAAGCATGTTGGACGAATTGCCCGGACCGCCCTTCGTCATGATGTACAGATGGTCGACCATCTTGAACGCGTTGGTCATGGTGATGATGGTGACGTACAGCGTGGTGGGCATCAGCATCGGCCAGGTGATCTTGCGGAAGATCTGCCCGGCGTTCGCGCCGTCGATATGCGCCGCCTCATAAAGCTCCGGGTTGATGTTCTGCAGGCCGGAGATATAGAAAATCATCACATACCCCGCCTGTTTCCAGACCATCATGGCAATCAGCGCCCAGAGCACGGCCGTCGGATCGGTTAAAAAGTGCCATGTCGAATTGATATAGCCCAGCATACCGTACATGGGCGTGTATATGAACAGCCAGATGTTTGCGACGGCAACCATCGGGAGAAGCGTCGGATAGAAGAACGCCACGCGCACGGCGCCCTTGAACAATTTGACTTTGTTGGCGAAAATGGCCATGCCGATCGCCAGACCGATCGAGGTCGGTACGGTGACAAGCGCTACGATAATGTTGTTGCGGAAGGATTCGCGGAAGATCGTATCGGAGGTGAACAGCGTGATGTAATTCTTGATGCCGATGAATACGGGGCCTGTGCGGAACGTCGCGTTGTTGTTCTTGTACAGCGACATCCAGACGCTGTAGCCGATGGGGTAGAACGTGAACATCGCCAGAAAAACGAAGCTTGGCAGCAGCAGCAGCCACGCCAAGCGCGTCGTGCGCCACATACGCCGTCTTTCGCGCACGAGGCTGATGTTGGCAGGCTTTGCGGAAAGGCTTGTCATAACCTATCATCCCCAGTTCTGTCATGGGCTTCCCCGCTCTTGCGGGCGGGGAAGCCCATGCGTCTTCAATTAGTTACCGATAATCGGCGAGAATGGCGTCCGCCTTGGTCTGCGCTTCTTTCAAAGCCGTCTCGACATCCTTCAGATTGCCCATCACTTCTTCGATGGCGGTATCCAGAATGTCCTGCACGGTCTTCTGATCGTACACGGAGAACTCGGCGTACGCGTACTCAAGCTGGTCGCGGGCGGTCAGCGCGCTGGGGAAGCCGGCGGCGTAATCAATCATCCGCTGGGTCTGATAGGCTTCGGGACGCGTGGCCACATAACCGGTGTCAATGGACCACTGCGCGACGCGCTCGGGATCGTTGGTCATCCATTTGATGAAGGTAAACGCGGCCTGCGTCTGCTCCTCAGTGATGTTGGTGTCCTTGAACAGGTAGAAGTTGCCGCCGCCCGTCGGCGAGCCAAAGGAGGTCTTCGCGGGCAGATACGTCGTGCCGAAATCGAAGGTGGCGTCCTTCTTAACGCTCGTCAATTGGCCGGTGGTGTGATACATCATCGCGGTGTTGCCGTTGACAAAGTCGCCGCGGGTGTTGGCCCACTTGGGCGCGTTGGGCATCACGCCCACATCGCTCAAATGCTTCCAGAAGGTCAGGCCGGTGATGGCCTCGGGCGAATCGAAGTACACTTCCGTGCCGTCGTCGCTCATCAGGTTCTTGCCGTTCTGGGTCAAAGTAAAGGTCTGCAGCATCCAGTACGCGTAGCCGGCCTTGTCGGACGGCACTTCGATGCCGTACCGCACGACGTTGCCGGCGGCGTCCTTCTTGACCAGTTTTTGCGCGTATTCTTCCAATTCTTCCCACGTCTTGGGCGGGGTTTCGGGATCAAGCCCGACTTCGCGGTAGGCGTCCTTGTTGTAATACAGGATGATCGTGGAGCGCTGCCACGGAATGCCGTAGGTCAGGTATCCGCCGTTGCCGTCGGGCAGGCGCGAATTCTCCATGAAGCCGTCATAGAAGCCGTTGAGCCACGCCAAATCCTCTTCGGTTTTGCAGAACTGGTTGTAGTCCTGCAGAACGCCCAGAGAATACAGCTGATACAGGTCGATGGAGAACATCAGCGCGATCGCGGGGGTGTTGTGCGCCTGAATATCCGCCATGACCTTGGTGGTGGTATCCGCGTAGGAACCGGCGTACACGGGGTTGATCTTGATGTTCGGATTCTCGGTATGGAATTCGTCGCACAGCGCGCTGATCAATTGATCAGGGCCGCCGCCGACCGATACGGGGAAGTACATGTTCAGCTCGATGACATCGTCCGCTACGGCAAGCGGAGAGAGGCCGAGAACGAACAGGGCGGCCAGGATGAGGGACAACAGTTTTTTCACCTGAGGCAACCTCCTTTGGACATATGTCCGTGTGATCGTCGGCAAACCCGCGACGCCGACTGTGTAGCGCTATTCTACATCATTCGGGAAACGTTGTCAATTCTTCATTGTCGCATCAGGCACATTTTATACCAGATTCATATCATGCGGCGCGGCGGCGCGGCGCGAGAACGGCGGCGACCGGCTCGCCGTTTTTGCCCTCTCAAGAAAAGATTGCCTTGCGAATACGCGCGCCGCATGGTAAAATAGCATGAGCGAGCCGCGCGGCGGTTTCGCGGCAGAGACCGAGGAGGGGCTATGAGAAGCAACCTGAAACAGGCTTTTCGCGCCGTGCTGGAAGCCGTCGCCGCAGGAGACGCCATGGGCATGGCGACGGAGGGGCGGACGCGCGAGGACATCAAACGCCTCTATCCCGTTATCGACGGCTTTCTGCCCATCCAGCCCGATTCCAAGCGCAGGGACGAGATCGCGGGCACGATCACGGATGATATGGGACAAAACCTGTATTTGATCAAGGCCTATCTCGCCGATCGCTCCATCACCATCGAAAATTCGGTGCGCGGGCTGGAAAAATGGCTGTACGAGACCAACGGCGAACGCTTTATCGGCCCCAGCTCGGGAAAGGCGCTTGCCGCCATCCGCGAGGGGGAAAGCGTGTATATCGCCGGTGAAAAGGGCACGTCCTGCGGCGCGGTGATGCGTATGCCGTCCGTGGTGCTCTGCACGAATCTCAAGTCCCCCGACGCGCTGGAGGACGCGGTGAAATGCGCCTGCATCCCCACGCATAATACCGCGATGGCGCTGATCCCCGCCTTTTCCTATGCCTATGCGCTGCGCGAGGCGCTGCTGGGCAAAAGTGCGGAGGCGATACTGGCGGCGGCCATACGCGAGGCGGAAAACAAGGAAAGGGAAATGCCGCAGGCGTGCGGCCCCTCCTGCGCGAGGCGGCTGGGCAGGATCTGCGCCGATATCGGTCATGATGCGGACGAGGAACGCTTTCTGGACGACCTGTATTATGTTTACGGATCGACCCTGACGGCGATTGAGACCTACACCTCCGCGATTGCCATCTCGTTGTTCGCGGGCACGGATGTGTACCGCGCCATCCGGATGAGCGTCGGGCTCGGCGGCGATACGGACAGCATCGCGGCGCTGTCGGGCGCGCTGTCGGCGGCGCGCGCGAGAGGGCATAACATCCCCGAGCCGATCATCCGCACGATCAGCGACGTCAACCATCTCGACTGCGCGCAGCTCGCCGATGAGATCGTCGGGACTTTCCAATAACCGCCGGCGCTTCGCTTGAACGCGACGACAAGGGGAGGAAATCACCATTTCGAGCTTCACTTATGATCCTGCCATCATGCCTCTCCAGGAGAAGGCGTATCTGGAACTCAAGAAAATGATTGACACCGGCGAGCTCAAATTGGGCACGGTGTATTCGGAAACCAAAATATCGCAAATGCTCAACATCTCAAGAACGCCGTTCCGCAGCGCGCTCAACCGCATGGCGCAGGACGGGTGCATTGATATTCTCCCCAGCCGCGGCTTTATTCTGCACGAGATGACGCAGAGCGAGTTTTTGGATTATATCGATATGCTGTGCGCGCTGGAGGACTACGCCATACGGTGCTGCTCGCTGGATTCCGCAAAGCGCGCCGATCTGCTGGGCAAGCTGAAAGGCATCCACGCGCAGATGCAATCGGGCAACGACGCCCGTTTTCACGATTTGAACAACCAATTCCACGCCACCGTCATTCAGGCGAACAGGAACATCGTCATCAACCGCAATTATCACAACATGAAATATCTGATGGCGACGCAGTACGCTACCAAATGCTTTGATGAAGCGGATCGGGAAAGGATTCTCGACGACCATCGCCGGCTGATGGAAATGATCGCCGAGGGCGCGACGGACGCCGCGTCCGCGCTGACCGCCGCTCACCTGCGTTTTGAAATGGACGCGCGCGATCTCAAGGAAGCGGAATCCGCGGGCAGGCGCGCGCGCAGGCGATAAAAAAGCCGGGCAATCCATACAATGCCCGGCAAAAGGGCGCCTGACGACGCCCGATGATCGGCCGCGCTATTGCGCGACCGCGTCCAGCCCGCGCGCCAGCGCGGTGAAATCGATGCCGTTCACGCGCGCCAGCGTGTCGCGCTCCGCTTGAGGGATCGACTGCGCGCCGCGCACCGCGCCGCACAGCCCCGCGGCGATGCTCGCCACCGTATCGGTGTCCGCCCCGACGTTCGCGCCCAGAACGGCGGCGTAATAGGGATCGCCGTTCGCGTAATACGCGATGGCGATCGCGGCGCATCCTGTTTCCGCGCAGGCAAGCCCCGTCCCGATGTCCTCGAACAGGGCGCGGAGCACCGTGGATTCGTCCGCGCGCGCCGCCGTCAGGCGATCCATGACGTCCTTCGCGTGGAGCAGCGCGCAGCCCATCGCGCGCCCCCAGCACCAGGGCGCTTTTTTTTGCGCAAGCTCGGCGGCGTCCACGGCGAGACGCCACGCTTCCTCCCAATGAAAATCCTCGCAGTATACGGCGTAGGATGCCACCGCCGCGACGGCGGCGGCGCCCGATACGGCGAGCGATGTATTGTGCGTGGGCAGACAAAGCCGATAGACCTGCTCGACCAATGACGGCAGATCGCGGTAATCGTTGACCAGCCCGACGGGGACGATCTTCATGATGCTGCCGTTGGACTCGCCGGAACGCCCCGCCTTTTCCAGCGCCATGCCCTCGCTGATGGCGGCCAGCGCGCGCTTCGTGCTCGGACCGCAGACGGACATCGCTTTTTCCGAATCACGGTCGATCCACGCCTGCAGACGATTGACAAAATCCCGCGGATCGACCTGCCCGTGATTGGCGATCAGCATGTTCGTCACGATGACGCTGGTTTCGGTGTCGTCGGTCACTTCGCCCGGCTGCATGTCACGGGCGATCCTGCCCGACTCAAGAAAATGCTTTGGCAGGGAGGACGGCGAATGAAGCAGCCGGTCGATCCTGCCGAACGTGCGCGCGATGTCCTCGGGGTGCATTCCTTCGCTGGGCATCCCCATGGCGTCGCCCAGAGCGATCCCGTACAGGGAGCCAAGGCGCTTGTCGTATCTCGTGGGCATGTTCTTTTCCTCTTTTTCTTTATCCTTTTACGCTGCCGCTCGTCATGCCGTCAATGAACTGGCGGCTGAAAACCAGATAAACGATAATGATGGGGAGGATCGTGATCGCGCTGGCCGTGTATATTTTCGCAAGATCGGACGTGTTGTCCCCCACGAACCGCACATAGCGCGTGTTCACGGTCTTGAGCGCGGGCGAGGTGATGAACGTGTTGCTCCACACATACTCGTTCCATGTGGCGACGAACACCAGTATGGCGACCGTGAAGAAAATGGTCTTGGTGATCGGCACGATGATGCGGAAGAACACCTGCAGGTCCGTGCAGCCGTCCAGCTTCGCGCTCTCCTCGATTTCACCGGGGATATCGGAGATGAACGTGCGCAGAATCAGCAGGTTGAAGGGGATGTTGCGCGCCAGATGCGTCAGGATCAGGCCGACGTGCGTATTGATCAGCCCAAGCTTATTGAGCATGAAATAATCCGTCACGATATACAGGAAACTGGAGATGCTCATGCTGGCGAAGAAGTATCCGTCCAGAAAGCTCCTGCCCTTGAATTTCATTTTCGCGATGGCGAACGCCGCCAGTCCGACGATGAGCATCTCTCCGCCGATGCTGACGCCGCTCACGACGACGCTGTTGACAAATGCCTGTCCGTAATCGCCCGCCTGCCATGTCTCCAGCCAGTTCTCAAAATGCCATTGCGCGGGAAAGCCGAACGGCCGGCGCTTGAGCTCGCGCGTGGTGCGGAACGAGTTGAGGAACACCTGCCCCAGCGGGAGCACGATCAGGACCAGCAAAACGATCAGAATCAACCATTTGACGGCGGCGCCGACGCCTCTGTGATCGCGCTTCATACTTCCAGTCCTCCCGCTTTCGTAGCCATTCGCTGAATAAAGTAGAACGCGAAGCAGATCGCAAACTGAATGATCGCCAGCGCGCTGGCGTAGCCCGCGCGATAGTTTTCAAACGCGTTGGTCTGGATCCACATCGCCAGCAGCTCGCTCGCGTAAGCGGGGCCGCCCTGCGATAAGGCGTTCACGAGGTCATACTCGCGGAAGGAGCCGATAATGGACATCATCAGCATGAAAACAATCGTGCGGTAGCAGCAGGGGACGCTGATGTGGATAAGCTCCTGAAAAGGCGTCGCGCCGTCCACGCGCGCCGATTCGTACAGCGCCGGATCAATCGCTTGCAGCGCGCCCATGTACATGACCATCTGGAAGCCCCAGTGCGCCCATATGGAAACGAACATGCAGACATAAAACGTAATATTGAGATCGCCCAGCCAGAGCGTGTTGGACAAGCCGATCCAGCCGAGCGATTTGAACGCGGCGTTGATCCCGTAGAACGGATTGAAGTACGCCGTCCATATCTTGCCGATGACGGCGGGGGCAAGCACATACGGCAGGAAATACAGCGTGCGGAAGGGCATTTGACATTTTTTCAGCTTGCTTACCCATACGGCGACCAGAAAGCCGACGAGGTTGCTCAAAACGATTTGGTAGAAGGCCCAGCGCACGCAGTTCCAGATCGCGCGTCCGGCCACCTTATCCGTGGTAAAAATCTCCGCGAAGTTCTTAAGACCGATAAATTTCGGGTTGCCCAAACCGTTCCAATCGCACAGCGCCATCACGAAGCTGTACAGCGAAGGGACGGAAACCAGCCATAAATGCAGTAGGAACGCCGTCCCCACGAATAAATACGGGGCGATCCTGAATCGTTTCTTCACAAGAGGCATGCGGCCCCCTCCTTCGTCGCGCGGTAGATTCGGGGCATCGGTCAGGCTGTAGGAAAGGGAGATCCACGCGCGGATGGATCTCCCTGCGGCGGAAAGACGGCGCGGCGGCTCGCCAAGAGGAGACCCGCGCGCGGGCGGATCTCCTTTTGACGCCGTTTACGGCAGGATCGGGGCGGTGCCGTTCGCCGCTTCCTCGGCGCAGAGGCGATTCAGATCGCCGCAGAAGGTTTCGATATCCATCGTTTTTAGGTACAGCGCGTCCATGTTGCTCTTGAGATAGCTGTGCACGGTGGAGGGGAAGAAGCACCAGCCGCAGTAGCCGATGCGGTTCTCCGCCTGCGCGGTCAGCAGCACGTCGTAGGTTTTGACAAAGTGCGCTTCGCTGCCCTCAAAGGCGTCCCCGGTCACCGCTTTGACGGGATAGGGCTGAATGCCCGCCTCGCGCACGGCGGCGATGTTGTTGTCGATTCCGTCCGTAAAGATGAAGTTGAGCACTTCCGCGGCGAAATCGGGATCGGCGCAGCTCGCGTTGATTGCGTAGCAGCCGCCGATAGCGAGCGGCACGATGCGGCCTTTGCCCATATCGACCATTTCATCCATCGTCCAGTTGAGATCGGGATACAGATTCATCAGATCGCCGGTCGCCCATGTGCCGTCGAGCATCATGGCGGTCTCGCCTTCCGCGAACATCGGGATCATGTCGTCGGAGGAAACGGCTTGGGATTTGCAGTCGCAGAAGTACCCCTTCTGCCACCAATCAACCATCAACTGCACGGCGTCCTTGAGCGGCGACGCGTTCCAATCGGCGGTCGCTTCCAGCCCCGCCTTCACGGCGTCAGGGCCCGCGTAGCAGTTGTAGAGCATCGAATATGTCCATCCATGGACGCCGATGTAATTGGACGTGCCGTAGGAGAAGGGAATGATCCCGTTCGCTTGGCACTTTTCGCACAGCGCGACCAATTCGTCCATCGTGGTCGGGATCGCGGCGTCCAGCTCCGTCAGCACGTCCATGTTATAATAGATGCCCATGCCTTCAAAACTGTTGGGCAGGCTGTACAATTCGCCCTTGAACAGGCAGGCGTTGTACGCCCATTCATAGAAGATGTCCGCCCATCCGTACTTTTCCGAGTACGCGTTCAGGCTGACCAGACGATCGCTCTTGGCGTATGCCATCGCGGAGGTGGGGCCGCTCAAAAAGATCACGTCCGGGCCCGCGCCGCCGGCGACCTGTACCTGCATTTCCTTGGCGTCCGCGAAATAGGTGAACTCAATCGTGTCATTTGGGAAGGCTTCCGTGATCTTGTCCTCGAAAAAGGGCTTGTTGAGTGCGCTGGTACCGCTTTCCTCAACGGCAAAAACCAGTTTGCGGCCCTCCGCGCACGCGGAAACCGCGCTCATGACCATGAGCAGGGAGAGAAGAAGAGCAAGCAGTCGTTTCATGATCGTCCATCCTTTCTGTTTTGAGATACTGATGGCATGACGTGTCCTTCCGCGCAGAACACACCAACGTTGCGGGAGAGACGCCCGGGCAACTCGCAAACGTCTGCGGCATCGCATTCCAGTATACCAGTATCCCGGTCTGCGCAAGTATAGCACATGCGCGGCGGCATTTCAAGTGCTCCCGGAAAAAAGTTTATCCGCCACGGCGATGATCGCTGTCAGCCGATCCCGAAACGTCCCGCGTTTGCGCGGATCTTCAGCCGGCGCCCGGACGAGGAAGCGCGGTATGACGGATTCTTTCTATGCCGTCCTTTGCCTTTTCGCGGTACTCCTTAACCGCATTTCGCGCAGCTTATGTGCGACAGCGCGAGTCTTTCACGCGCCGCTTCCCGCTCTTCCGATGCATGAATTGCCTGAAGCAAACTGGACATGCCTTTCGATCCGTCACTGCGCCGTTATACCAAAAAACAACACCCCACACATTGCGCGTCATGTAGAAAAAACCGCCTTCACAAAACTTTCATTAGAAAAAACAATTCTGTATGTGGTAAAATACTTCAGTTAGCCAGCGAGCCGCGTAGAATTCTAACGAGTTCTGCGCGGCTTTGCTGTCTAAACAGGAATGAAAGAGGTGTTTCCCTTGAACCAAGACGAGAGCCGCTATTTGGGTACGGAGAACGTCGGAAAGCTGCTGAAAAAGTTCTCGATTCCCTGCATCATTTCCCTCATTGTATCTTGCCTGTACAACATTGTTGACCAGATTTTTGTAGGCAACGGGATCGGTTATCTGGGCAATGCCGCGACCGGGATCATTTTCCCCATCACCGTCGTCGGTTGGGGCCTGTCCCTGTTCTTTGGAGACGGCGCGGCGGCGTACCTGAGCGTATCCTTGGGAGAACAAAAAACCGATAAAATCTCGGCGAGCGTAGGAAACGCCGTGCTGTTTTCCTTCCTGTCCGGCGTAGCGGTGGCCGTCATAGGCTATGTTTTCGGCGATACGCTGCTGACCTTACTCGGCGCGACCGGCGAAACGCTGCTGATGGCGCGCGAGTATGGCTTTATCATCTTTGCCATGCTGCCGTTCGCGCTGGCGCAAAACTGCCTTGCCGCCATCATCCGCGCGGACGGTAACCCGCGTTTTGCTTTGATCGCCATGCTTGTCGGCGCGGCATTGAACATTATCGGCGACCCCATTGCCATTTTCGCGCTGAACATGGGGATGAAAGGCGCGGCTTACGCCACGATTTTCGGTCAGTTCGTGAGCTTTGCCATGTGCGCTCTGTAATTACGGAAAAGTGTCAATTTCAGACTGTCCCCTCGCTCTTTCAAGCCGATATGGAGCGTTCTCAAGCGCATCATGGCGCTTGGCACTTCCAGTTTTCTCACCCAACTATCGATTGTCGTCATTACGATCGTCAACAACGTGCTGCTTGTGAAGTTTGGAATGATGTCGGAGTACGGCGCGGATATTCCGCTGTCCGCGTTTGTCGTCATCATGAAACTGTTCCAGATTGTGCTGAACATCGCCATCGGCATCGCGGCGGGCGCTCAGCCGATTGTCGGCTACAACTACGGCTCCCATCAGATGAATCGCGTGCGCGAACTGTTCCGCCTGATCATCAAGTATACCGGAATCGTTTGTCTGGCCGCGACGCTGCTGTTTGAAGTCATTCCCGGTGTGTTTATCCGCCTGTTCGGTTCGGCGGACAACGCGCTGTACACCCGGTTCGCCACTTCTTGCCTGCGCGTTTATTTAAGCCTGATTCTGTTTACCTGTCTGCAAAAGGTGTGCGCCATTTTCCTGCAATCCATCGGCAACGCGAAACTGGCTGCGCCTTTGTCGCTTTTGCGTGATCTGCTCCTTGTGATCGTTACGCTTTGGCTGCCCGGGAGACTCGGCGTCACGGGCGTGTTCTGGGCGGCTCCCGCAGCGGATATTGTCGCGCTGGCGGTGACCGTTCCTGTGATGATCATGGTTTACAGGGGATTGACGGACGCGCCTGTCAGCACGAGTAAAGCAGAAGAAGCTACGGCATGCGCTCGCTCCTGACATTCCGCCCGCAACGTAAAACGCGCCGCCGGTTCCGCCCGGCAGCGCGTTCGTTTTTACGCGTTATGCCATGAGCCGAGCAATCGTCGTAAAGACAATGCAGGCGGTCACGCCCACGGCCGTCGGGATCAGCGCGGCGATTCCGGTCCATTTCCAGCTTCCCGTTTCCTTCTTGATCGTCAGAAGCGTCGTGGAGCACGGCCAGTGGTTCAGCGAGAATAGGATTGTGCTGACCGCGGTGATCCATGTCCAGCCGTTCTGAACAAACAGCTCCCGCATCTGCGAGATGCTGTCCAGCTCCAGAATGCTTCCTTGAGCCATGTACGCCATGATGACAATGGGGATAACAATTTCATTGGCGGGGAACCCGAGGATGAACGCGATCAGGATGACGCCGTCCAAGCCCATGAGATTCGCGAACGGGTCTAAAAATGCGGCGCAGTGGTTCAATATGCTGGCATGACCAACCGTTATGTTCGCCATCAGCCAGATGACGAGCCCCGCGGGAGCCGCTACCGCCATCGCTCGCCCCAGCACGAACAGCGTCCGGTCAAATATGGAGCGAACGATCACCTTGCCGATCTGCGGCCTGCGGTATGGCGGAAGCTCCAGCGTGAAGGAGGACGGCATTCCCTTCAGCAGCGTTTTGGACAGCACCTTTGTCACGGCAAAGGTCATCGCGACGCCCGACACGATGACCGCGGTCAAGAGCAGCGCGGACAGCACGGACGAAAAAGCGCTTCCGCTGACGCCGACAAAGAACATGGTCAAGATCGCGATCAGGGTAGGGAACCGGCCGTTGCACGGAACAAAGTTGTTTGTCAGAATGGCCAGCAGGCGTTCGCGCGGCGAGTCGATGATTCTGCAGCCGATGACGCCGGCGGCATTGCAGCCAAAACCCATGCACATGCACAAGGCCTGTTTGCCGCAGGCGCAGCATTTCTTGAAAGGCTTATCCAGATTGTAAGCGACGCGCGGCAGATAACCGGCATCCTCCAGCAGCGTAAACAGGGGGAAGAAGATCGCCATGGGAGGAAGCATGACGGATACCACCCACGCCAGCACGCGGTACACGCCCAGAACAAGGATGCCGTGCAGCCAATCCGGCGCCTGAATGTAGAGAAAGAAATCCGTCAGTCGATCCTGTACCCAAAACAGTCCGTCTGCCAACAGCTGCGATGGATAGTTCGCGCCCGTGATCGTCAGCCAGAACACCAAAGCCAGCAACGCCAGCATCACGGGATAGCCGGTCAACTTGCTAGTCAAAGCCTTATCAAGCCTGCGATCCAATGCGGCATACTGGCGGTCGTGATACGTTATCACTCCGCGACAAAGCTCCTCGGCACCATGCACCAGCGCGGAAACGATCAAATCCTTGATCTGATCGCCGTCCCGCACGCCGCCGTTCCGTAAAACATCCTTTGCCTTGGTCAGCAGGGCTTGTAGTTCCTCGTCCTGTAAAAAACCTTCCCCCAGATAGGCGTTGATTTCCTGAATTAAGGACTCATCCTGATCCAAGAGCTTGAGCGAGAGCCATCGGCTGTTCAGCCGCCGCCCGCATTTTTGCTTCACAATCGGTTCCAGAATGCCGATGGCCTCTTCCAGAATATCGGCGTACCGCACCGTATAAGAAGCCTCCGGCTTTGCGCTGCACACGACGGAGTCCAACGTACGCATCAATCCATCAAGACTCTTTTTCTTGCGTGCCTCGGTTCCCACCACGGGCACGCCCAGACGTTTGGAAAGAAGCGGAAGATCGAGTTGGATGTTCTTCCGCTTGGCTTCATCCATCAAGTTAACGCAGACGATCACACGGGACGCGATTTCCATGGTCTGCAATACAAGATTCAGGTTTCGTTCAAGACAGGTGGCGTCGCACACCACGACGACCGCGTCGGGATCGCCGAAACAAATGAAGTTCCGCGCCACCTCTTCCTCTGCGGAATGCGCCATCAGCGAGTAGGTTCCGGGAATGTCCACCATGACATAGGATTGCTCTTTCGTCGCGCAATGCCCCTGCGCGTTTGTCACGGTTTTGCCGGGCCAGTTGCCCGTATGCTGGTTCAGGCCGGTCAGTCCGTTGAACACGGTGCTTTTGCCGACGTTGGGGTTCCCGGCCAGCGCGACGACCCGATCATCCGGGGTATACTTTTTGATTTCCAGACCGGAATCAACCGTTTTGATTTCAACCGCGTTTTCTGCAAGTCCCATTATGCGCACCTCCGTTTATGACTCCGCGTGAATCAGGATATTCGCGCAATCCTCTGATCGGATTGCAATGACCGCCCCCCGAATGAAATAGGCGGACGGATCGCCGCCGGGGCTTCGCCCAAGGCATTCTACGCCTGTATTTTCAACAAGCCCGATATCCAGCAGCCTTCGACGCATGCTGCCGGTGGACTGTAAACGGCTGATCACGGCGCGTTCGCCGGGCGCGATGTCGTTGAGACTCAAGGGATCGTTCATACTTTCTGCGCCTCCCGGATATTTTTAGGATGAGGAAACTCCCCGACATCATCTTATTCGAGCGGGACTGATCGGTGCCTGCCCATAAAAACCGGGAGGCGACGGCATGAAGGACGGAACAGGGTTCTATACAATGAAGGGTTATCTCATGCAGGATCGCAATTTGCTCACGAACGCCATGGAGGATTACCTCGAGATGATCGTCCGCCTCGCTCGGAACGATGCGGATATCCACGTCAATGAGCTGGCCAAAAACCTGCATGTCAAAGCGTCCTCCGCAACGAAAATGGTTCAGCAGCTGGCGCGGGGAGGGTATGTGCATGCTGAAAAATACGGGGTCATCTCCCTGACCCCGAAAGGGCGCTGCACGGGGAGCTACCTGCTGCATCGGCATGGAGTTCTGCAGGAATTTCTGTGCACCGTCAACCATACCGACTCCGAATTGGAACAGGTGGAAAAAATCGAGCACTTTTTGGATGAAAGGACGATCCGTAATCTGGAGCTGTTAACAAAGCGGCTCCGGCAGAATATCGGTTTTGGGGAATAACGTGCACCGTGGTTACGGCTTCCGTTCCGCGTGAACCGGCCGTGAACGCCTGCGCGGTCAGCGGCGACGCAAACGCGATCAGGCATACAATCTCCCGCGCGGGCGTTTTAGTTGTTTCAGTCCAAAAAAGAAATTTCTGTTTTTCATGGAATTTCTGTTGACTTTTTCGGACAAATATTCTATACTGAAACAAACAAACGGCGAACTGCGCTGAAACAATGGTATTTGTTTCACTTTTCCGGACGGAGGTATGGATGGATGACGGTGCGTGAAATGGCGGCGCGGGCGGGCGTATCGGCGGCGACGGTTTCCCGTTACCTGAAGAACCCCGCCTCCGTGAACGCCGAGAGCCGCGAGCGGCTGGACGCGGTGAGCAGCGCGTCGGGCGGCGAGCGCCCCGCGTCAAGGCAGGCCAAGCGCGCGCCCGTGGCGGTGCTGCTGCCGCACCTGCATTATGCTTTTTATGAACGCGCGCTGCGCGAACTGATCGAGCAGGCGCCGAAAATGGGGCTGGAGCTTGTGATCCTGCCTGAAAACGGCGACGCGGACGCGGGTTTGGCGGATTTGCTGGAGAGGACGATGCCCACCGCGGTCATCTCGCTGGAAACGACGATGGACGCGCGCGCCGCCAAATGGCTGAACGCGCACCCGAACGTGCAGACGACCGTACTGGCGGAGAAAACCAATATCGAAAACGCGTGCATGGTGCACATCGACGATATGGCGGCGGCATACGACGGCACTCAATACCTGTTGAGCCTCGGGCATAGGAATATCTGTTTTTTCTCCAACCAGACCGACGGTTTGAGCACCAGCTTTCAGCGGCTCACGGGCAGCCGCAAGGCGATGAGCGAGCGCGGGCTTTCCATCGACGGGCATGTGCGCTACGGCGCGCTGACCTACGAGAAGGGCTACGAGCTGGGACGCGCGCTGGCACAGAGGGAGCGGGGGCAGTACACGGCGGTGTTCGCCTTCAGCGACGAGATGGCGCTGGGCGCGATGACGGCGCTGATGGACGAAGGGCTGCGCGTACCGCAGGATATCAGCGTGCTGGGGATTGACGATTTGCCCATTGCCTCGCGCGTGCGCCCGCAATTGACGACCATTCATCAGCCTCTGTGCGATATGGCCACCTGCGTGCTGAAGCTGGCGACGCAGAAAAATATCACGACCCATTCCGTGGTGCTGCCGCACAAGCTCATGGTGCGCGGCACGTGCCGCGACATCACATCGGGAGGCGACGCGAAATGAAAATCGCGGTCATCGGGGGCGGCGGCGTTCGCTCCATGTTTCTGGCAAAGGCGCTGGCGCAGCAGGCGGCGGAACTGAATATTACGCATGTCGCGCTGATGGACAACGACGCGAAGAAGCTGGCGATATACGGCGAAATGGCCGGACAGGTCATCGCGCGCCTCGCGCCCGGCGTGCGCGTGACGCTCACGGGCGACGGCGAGGAAGCCGTCAGGGACGCCAAGTACGTCATCACCACCATCCGCGCGGGTGAGGAAGACCTGCGCGTACAGGACGAGCGGCTTGCGCTCGCGCAGGGCGTCATCGGGCAGGAAACCACCGGCGCCGCGGGGCTGTCGTTCGCCATGCGATCGGTGTCGGCGCTCAAGGACTACTGCGAGATGATCAAGCGCCGCGCGATGCCCGGCTGCAAGGTGTTCAACTTCACCAACCCCGCGGGGCTGGTGTCGCAGACGCTGCGCGATATGGGGTATGATTTCACTTTCGGCGTATGCGACACGCCCTCGGGCATGCTTCGCAGCGTCGAGCGCTTCTACGGCGTGGGCGAGGGCGGCGCCGACGGGCTGTGCTACGGACTGAACCATTTGTCGTACTTCTCCTCCGTGACGGTGGAGGGGCGCGAGGTGCTGCCCGAGCTGCTCGCGAACGATCTTTTGTACGAAAAGACCGACATGCGCTTTTTCGACCGTTCGCTGGCGCTGCGGCAAAAGCGCATCTTCAACGAATACCTCTACTACTATTACTATCCCGACCGCGCGCTGCGCAACATCATGACCGCGAACGAAACGCGCGGGCAGCTGATCGCGCGCGTGAACAAGGGGATGCTCGAGGCGCTGTCGCAGATCGACGTGAAGAATGATTTCGACCGCGCGCTGCAGGTATTCTGTCAATGGCACGGTCAGCGCACCTCGCAGTACATGGCCAACGAGACGGGCGAAAAGCGTCCCGTCCGGCCGTACACCTTCGATATGTACGGCAAAACGGCGGGCGGCTACGCGGGCGTGGCGCTCAAGTACATCCGCGCGGCGGAAACGCACACGCCCACCTCGATGATCTTCTGCGTGCCCAATCAGGGCGCGATGGACTTTTTATCCGACGACGACGTGGTGGAGATCACCTGCGATATCGGCGCGGACGGATCGGTCTCGCCGCGCCGCGTGACGGACGCGGGCGATGTGCCGCGCGCGCTGATCCTGCGCGTGAAGGCGTATGAGCGCGCCGCGTCGCTGGCGCTGCGCACGCACGATGTAAACGCGCTCGTCGACGCGCTCTATCTTAACCCTCTGGTCAATTCTTACGCCATTGCCGAAACGCTCGGCAAGCAATACGCGGCGCTCAACGCGCCGTTTGACGGGGAGTGGCGGCACGCATGAGCTTTGTGGGCGCGGTGGGGATTATCAACTGCGATTTGCTGTTCACCGGCGTTCCGCGCCTGCCCGGCGAGGGCGAGGAGGTTTACGCCAGGGAGTTTCAGGTCGCTTTCGGCGGCGGCGTGCCGGCCATTATGCTGTCGCTTTCGCGGTTGAACGTGCCCGTCAGGCTGGGCACATACCTCGGCGACGATCTGTTTTCGGATTTCGCCCGCCGCACGCTGGACGCGTCCAACGTCTGCTATGAAAACCTGTACCGGGGCGAGGGCGTGCCGGTGACGGTGACCGCCGTGGCCGTCACGGAGCGCGACCGCACGTTTTTGTCCAGCACCGCCGCGCACTGCGCGCGGGACGATATCCGCGAGCAGGCTTATCGCGTGATGCGCGGCGCCCGCGTGGTGCGCATGGGCGCGTCAAGCGCGCTGAAGCCGGTCTACGAGCGGCTCAAGGCTGAAGGCGCGACGCTTGTGCTGGATACCGGCTGGAGCGACGGGCTGTGCCTTGACACATACGCGCCGCTGCTGGAACTGGCGGATTACTACCTGCCCAACCGCAAGGAAGCGTTGGCCATCACCGGGCAAAGCACGGCGGCGGACGCCGCGCGCGTGCTGCGCCGCTACCTCGATAAAGCCGTGGTCAAACTGGACAGCGAGGGCTGCTGTCTGCTGGACGAAAACGGCGCGCGCGTCATACCGCCGCTGGCGGACACGCATACGGTGGACAGCACGGGCGCGGGCGACGCGTTCTGCGCGGGATTCATCTACGGGCTGTATCACGGCAAACCCTTTGACGAATGCGCGCGCTTCGGCAACGTGATGGGCGGGCTGTGCGTGCGTCAGGTGGGCTGCGTGACGCGCTATGTGGGCGAGGAGGAGCTGTGCACGCTCGCGCGGACGCTGTGCTGACGACAGGCCGCATCCTATCGAATCTACCCCGATTATCGGGGTGAAGATAAAAGGAGGGTATCCCATGAAACGACTGCTGGGCATGCTGCTGGTCATTGCGCTGCTCCTGTCAAGCGTAAGCGCGCTTGCGGACATCACGCGCGTGACGGACGAGAAGAAGGAATTCACCTTCTGGGCCGCCTACAACCCCA
>CAYWOS010000002.1:0-130146 GCA_964459985.1 uncultured Oscillospiraceae bacterium | reverse complement strand
ACCTGACCGCGCCGTCCGATACGATCTCGGCGTCCCACCATTTCTGATCGAAGCCCTTTTCGCCGCCGTGCAGCGAGTTTTCGCCGTTGTTGCAGAACAGGCGGTACTCCGCGCCGTTGAGCGTGAAGCGCCCCTTGGATATGCGGTTGCCGTAGCGCCCGACGATCGCGCCCAGATAGCCGCCGTACTGCTGATAGCCCGCCACCGTATCGAACCCGAGCACGACGTCCTTGATATCGCCGTCGCTGCCCGGCACCTTGACCGATACCAGATGCGCGCCGTAATCGGTCACGCACACGGACGATCCGTTTTGAGCGGTGATGATATACAGCGACGCCTCGCGCCCGTCCTTTGCCGCCCCGAAAGCCATTTTGCGAATGCCCATCGTCGTCCCTCCATTGATCAGCCGTCCCGGGCACGGGAAGCGCGCGTTTCGCCGTCCCGGGCACGGAAGCGCGTTTCGCCGTCCGAAATCCCGCGATCGCGCATGTCGCGCCGCGCAGACGGACGATACGGATTCTTCCCTGCGGAAACGTAAGCATTATACCACGTCCGCCCCGCGCGCGTCAACAAGCGGCGAAGCCGGGCGCGGACACGGCGAAGGCGGGCGCGGACTTGTCCCTCATCCGCCGCGCCGCGGGTCGCCGTCCTGCGCGGCGAAGGCGGCTGACGGGCGCGACGCGCGGAAAGAGGAAACGCTTTCTCAATTTACCTGTTTTTACCGATATCCGGTAGGGGACGGGCGCGCGGACGCGCCTTTTTTCGGCGCGCGCGGCGGTACGGCGTGCCCGGAATCCGCACCAGCGACCTGCGATTCGGCGATTATTTGACCTGATTTTCTGAAAACCGCAGAGAAATGCGAAAATGCGGCTTGACAAAACGGCGCGCAATGTGTAAGATAGAAAACGAAAGCGGTTAACCTGACCAAAATGCACATCATGCGAGGGGGCGCGCCACGGTGAAATGCAGCATATCGGACATCGCGCGGCGCGCGGGCGTTTCGACGACCACCGTTTCGCGCGTCATCAACGATAAGCCGCTCGGCGTGAGCGGCAAAACGCGCGAGCACGTCAAGGCGATCATGTACGAGATGAACTACCGCCCGAGCCAACTGGCGCGGGGCATCGCGCTGTCGCACTCGAACATCATCGGCGTCATCATCCCCGACGTGTCCAATTTGTTCTTCCCCAAAATGCTGCGCGGCATCGACGATTACATCAGCGCGCGCGGCTATTCGATGATGCTCTTTAACTCCGATTTCGACCCCGAGCGCGAGAAAAAACAATTGATCTCCATGGTCGACAACCGCGTGGACGGCGTGATCCTGTGCTCGGGCGTCAGCAACGAGGGCTTTTTACGCGATTACCGCGCCTACGGCATGCCGTTGGTCATGATCGGGCGCACCTTTGACAGCGATTACGCCGACGGCTGCATTACCGGCGACAACGAAAGCGGCATGTACCAGTCGACCACTTACCTGATCGGACACGGCCACAAGGACATCCTGTATCTCGACGGCGCGCCCGAATCCTCCGGCCCGATGCACAGGCTGACGGGCTACCGCCACGCATTGCAGGACGCCGCCGTTCCCTTTTCGCCGGCGCTCGTCCATCAGGGCGAGTTTTCCATCGAGTACGGCTTCGACATGGTGAACGGCCTCCTGTCGGAGGGCGCGCGCTTCACCGCCGTGGTGAGCGGCAGCGATCTGGTCGCCATCGGCGCGGTCAAGGCGCTGCACAAGGCGTCGCTGCGCGTGCCCGAGGATATCGAGGTTATCGGGTTTGACAACATCGACTTGAGCGAAATCTACGAGCCCGAACTGTCCACCGTCGCCAAGCCGCATTACGAAATCGCCACCGAAGCGGCGCGGATGCTGATCTCCGTCATCGAGGGCAGCCCGCCGCCCATCAGCCGCGTGAAGACGCCGGCGACGCTCGTGCTGCGCGGCACCACGCGCAAAGACCCACCGCTCGATACGGGGAGATGAGAACATGACAGACCGCGCCGTCCTGCCCCTCCGCGCGCGAAAAAGGCACGCGCTCATCAAGCGCATCTGGGATTTCCGCGTGATCTACCTGATGCTGCTGCCCACGGTGCTGTACTTCGTGCTGTTCAAGTGCCGCGCCGTCGTGGGCATGAAATTGGCGTTCTTTGATTACCGCCCGCGCGGCGAGGACGTGTACGCCGGGTTCAAGTACTTTAGTCAGGTCTTTTCCTCGCCGACCTTCGGCACGATCATACTCAACACCGTCAAAATCAGCCTTTTGCGCATGATCCTCAACTGGATCTTCCCCGTCATGTTCGCCATCATGCAGAACGAAGTGCGCAAGGGCGCGTTCCGCAAGAGCGTGCAGGTCGTCTCCTACCTGCCGCACTTCCTTTCGTGGGTCGTCATCTACGGCATCTGGGCGAGCGCGCTGCAGTACGGCGGGCTGCTCAACAACCTCTTTGACCTGTTCGGCGTTCCGTACAGGAACCTGCTTTTGCGCAGCGACACCATCGTGGGCGTCATCGGCGGCTCGTCGCTGTGGCGCAACATCGGCTGGGATTCCATCATCTATCTCGCCGCCATTCTCGCCATCGAGCCGGCGCTGTTCGACGCCGCCACGGTGGACGGCGCATCGCGGCTGCAAATCGTCCGCTTCATCATCCTGCCCTCGCTGGTGCCCACGATGGCGACCATCCTGATCCTCAACTGCGGCTCGATTTTAGACGCCGGCGTCGATCAGATATTGGTCTTCCAGAACGCCGCCGTGCAGAACACCATCGAGGTGCTGGACACCTACGTCTACCGCGTCGGTCTGCTCAACGGCAGCTATTCCTTCGCCACGGCGGCGGGGCTGTTCAAGAGCGTGATCGGGCTGATCCTCATCGTGCTGGCGCGGTGGGGCTCGGGCAGGCTGACGGGCAAGAGCGCGTGGTAAGGAGGACAACATGAATCAAACGATTACCGTCAAACGCCGCAACCGCATCCGCCGTCCGCGCCTCGGACTGTTCCTCATCTGCGCGTTCATGGTCGCCCTGTCGCTGATCATTATGATTCCCATGCTCAATCTGGTCGCCAAATCCTTCTGCGCGCCGCTCGAGGTCAGCCACATGAACGGCTACCAGATCTGGCCCAACGAGTTTTCGCTCGTCCACTACCTGTGCATTTTCAACACCAGCGCCATCTGGGTGGCGATCAAAAACTCGCTGATCGTCACCATCGCGGGCACGGCGCTCAGCGTGATCCTCACCTGCTCGAGCGCCTACGCGCTGTCGCGCCCCGGGCTGCCGGGCAAAAAGCTGTTCATGGCGTTCTTCATCGTGATGATGATTCTGTCCGCGCCCATCCTGCAATGGTATATGGTGATGAAGAACTACAAGCTGGACAACAACTATTTGAGCATGATCATATACGGCTGCGTCAGCGTGTACAACATGATCCTGCTCATGCGCTTCTTCGAGGATACGCCGCAGGCTATTCTGGAAGCGGCGCGCGTGGACGGCGCGAACGACTGGACGCTGCTCTTCCGCATCTTCATCCCGCTCAACAAGGTGCCCATCATCACCATCGCGCTGTTCTACGTCGTGCCCAAATGGAACGAGTATTTCGCGAGCGGCATCTTCCTGAACGAGCAGAGCATGCGCGTGCTGCAATGCTATCTGCGCGAATTCGTGGTGGGCGGCAGCACGAGCGAGCTGGGCAGCGAGGATCTGTACGCCATGTTCCGCGACCTGAACCTCACGGCGCTGCAGAACGCCACCATCGTCGTGAGCATCATTCCCCTTCTGTGCCTGTACCCGACCATCCTCAAATACTTCACCAGCGGCGTTCTGACGGGCGGCGTCAAGGAGTAAACGCGCGCCGGCGCTTCCGGCAATCCCCTTATTCCCAACCGCGCGCGCGCAAGGGCAGGCGTCTCCGCCGCCGCCCGGGCGTTCGCAGGCAAGCGGTGATCATCGGGCGGAGACAATAATTTGCAGGAGGTTGATCCCATGAAAAGGTTCCTGTCCATCTTCCTCGTCTGCGTCATGGCGCTTTCCCTGACGGGCATCGCCGCGGCGGAGGATATCACGACGCTGACCGTGCTGGTGCGCACCAGCGACATCGAGGGCTATGCCGATTGGTTCGCCAAGGTCAACGAAAAGCTGCTGAACGCCGGTCTGGACGTGCAGCTTGAGATCAAGAATCAGCCCTCCTCGGGCTACCCCGACTTCGTCAACAACATGCTGCTCACCTGGGACGAAGAAGAAGTGATCGATCTCATCTACGTGCAGGGCACGGCGATCGATCCCGCCTATCTCGGCTCGCTCGATCTGCTGGTCGATATGACCGATCTGGTCAAGAACTCGACCTACGCCAAAAAGTACATCGAAGGCGATCCCATCCTCGCCGCGCAGTTCGCCTCCTGCCCGTACCTGCTCTGGCCCTCGACGGTCAACAAGTGCATGCAGTTCCGCACCGACGTGCTCAAGGCGTGCCCGAGCTACGAGGAATTCCTCAAGAATCCCGATACCGCCGCCTACACCAAGCTGTTTGAGGAAATCAAGGCGCAGGGTTATCAGGGCGTCATCACCACGCAGGGCATCGATTACCTGTTCAACACCGGCATCGACAGCGGCTTTGGCATCAACGCCACGTGGATGAAGCAGGAGGACGGCTCCTACCTGTACAACCGCGTCACCGAGAACTTCCTCAATGAGCTCAAGTGGTGGGCGGACATGTACAAGGCGGGCATTTTGAGCGCCAACTTCGCGACCGACAACTGGGAGAGCATGGAAAACTCGCTCTACACCGGCATCGTCGCGGGCATCGCCATGAAGGGCGGCGCGTACACCGTGTATTACGAGACGAACACCGTCAAGAATTACGGCGACGCGGCGACGCTGACCATCATGCCCCCGATGAAATCTGCGGACGGCGTGCAGCAGTACAACATCACCGGCAACCGCTTCGATCGCGGCTGGGTGATCTCCTCCACCTGCAAAGCGCCCGAGAAGGCGTTCGCCGTGCTGGATTACCTGCTGAGCGACGAAGGCCGCAAGCTCGACCTGTTCGGACTGGAAGGCATTGATTACGACGTCAACGCCGACGGCACGTACAGCCTCAAGCTCAACTCCTCCGAGATCGATATCTACCGCTTCTTCGATTCCGACGTGTTCGGCGATATCGACGTGCGCGCCTTCACCAAGGGCGGCGTCGATTACTGGCCGGCGCCCTCCTTCCAGTCCGCCGAGTTCATGAAGACCTACGGCGCGGCCGACAACGATTTCGTCATCCCCGCCGATCTGGCGACCAACTGGACGGCCTGCGAATCGCTGTGGAAGGAATTCGCCACGCAGTACATTCTGGGCGAAAAGACGGACGCCGACTGGCAGACGTTCGTGGATACATGGAACAATTACGGCGGCGCGCAGGTGGCAGCCTACGCCGCGACGGTCATCAAGTAAGCAATCATCCCATGCGTCGGGCGGGCGGTTCGCCGTCCGCCCGACGTGAAAGAGGACGAATGAAGGCATTTGCACCCGAATCCATCCGCCTGATCGCCGTCGATCTGGACGGCACGCTGATCACGCGGCAAAAAGAGGTTACGGAACGCACGCAAAGGGCGATCGCGGCATGCCGGCGGCGGGGCATCCTGTTCGCCTTCGCCACGGGACGCTGCCGAGGGCACGCGCGGCGTTACGCCGAGCTGCTCCGGCCCGACGCGGCGCTGCTCAATTATGGCGCGAACATCATCGTTCGCGGCGAAACGCTTCTGGATAAGTACATGTCGCCGCGCGTCGCAAACGCCGTGCGCGAGGCGGCCTTGGGCGCGCGCAGAATCCGCTATGGGCTGGAAAACGACGCGCACTACGACGAAGACCCCGTCAGCGGCGATCTGCCGCTTGACCGAAACGCGCCCTTCGCCTCGCGCGTGGCGTACTTGAGCGCGTGGGATCTGCCCGAAGACGAGGCGCGCGCGATATCGGCGCGATGCGGCTGCGCGCTCACGCAGATCGTCGGCTCGCGCTGGTGCAATTTCGGGCCGCGCGGCACGGGCAAGGGCGCGGGCATGGCGCGGCTCATGCGCGCGCTCGGGCTGACCCCCGGGCAGGCGGTCGGGTTCGGCGACGAGGACTGCGATATCGCTTTCTTCCGCGCCTGCGGCTGCGGCGTCGCCATGGCAAACGGCGACGAGAGAACGCGGCGGGCGGCCGATTTCATCACCGAAAGCAACGAGATGGACGGCGTCGCCGTTTTTCTCGAACAATATATCCTATCTGATCATTGACAAACGGCGGAGGTACATTTATGATTTCACGTGAAGCGCTCCGGCAAAACCCCCTGCTTCTGCGCGACAAAACGCGCGGGGCGCTGTGCGGGCTCGCCATCGGCGATTCCTTCGGCGACGCCGCGCGCAAACCCGATTACCAGCGCGATTACGGCATCACCACCGATTTCCATCACGGCGAGGCGTGGAGCACCGACGATACCGAGTTCGCGCTGCTCGTCACCGAAACCATTCTCACAAGCGGCGGCGATTTCACCGCCGACGATGTCGAGGCGATGTGGAAAAAGCACGTCGTCGTGCAGGACGAGCTCCGGCGCGGGGGTGTGAGCGAGATGGACGCCGCCGCCAACCTGCGCGCCGGAATGCACGCGCCCGAGTCCGGCAGGTTCGGCACGCACACCTTCAGCGACGGCGCGGCGATGCGCTGCGGGCCCATCGGCATCTACTGCGCGGGCGCGCCCGGGAAAGCGCTCGAATTATGCCGCGTCGACGCCGAGATCAGCCATTGCCGGGACGGCGTGTGGGGCGCGCAGATGGTCGCGCTGGCCGTGGCGCTGGCGATGGTCGACACGCCGTTTGAAGAAATCTTCGAGCGCGTGCTGGCGGCCGCGCCCCAAGATTCGTGGTTGTACGCGCGGATGAAGACGGCGTACCGGGTGGTGGACGAAGCGAAGGGCGATATCGCCGACGCGTGGATGCCGCTTCACGATCAATTGTTCTGCTCCTACCGCGCCGCCACGCCCGAGGCGATCGCCGAAGCGTTCGGCTGTCTCCGGCTCAAGCATGACGCCTTCAAGGGCGGCGTGCTGCTCGCCTCGAACTTCGGGCGCGACGCCGATACCATCGGCGCGGTGGTCGGCTGCATTCTGGGCGCGCGCTACGGCGCGTCCGCCATCCCCGCCTACTGGCTCGAGCACACGCGCTATCCCTCGGGCACGTGCCTGCAATTTACCAAGGGCGTCGATCTGTTCGAGAAAGCGGACAGGCTCGCCGAGCTGATTGAAGCCAATCCCTGAACCCTTCGGGGACGCGTGCGGAACACGCTTCATATGATGAGAGGTTAACCGATGAACATCACTTTTCTGGGCACGGCGGCGGCGGAAATGTATCCCAACGCCTTCTGCGCGTGCCCCAACTGCGCGCGGGCGCTGAAAGCGGGCGGGCGCAACGTGCGCGGCAACAGCGCCGCGATGATTGACGACGACATATTGATCGATCTGAACGCCTCCGCCCGCTACGCGGCGGCGCTGAACGGGCTGTCGCTGGCGAACGTCCGCCGCCTGCTCGTCACCCACGCGCACGAGGATCATTTCGAGCCCGTCGGGCTCAAATGCCGGTGCGCGCCGGCGGACGGCGTCCCGCCGTTCGATCCCGAAAGCGCGCAGTGGTCGGCGCGGTTCACGGCGCTGCCGTCCCTCACGGTGTACGGCAACGCCTTCGTCAAACGCGTCTACGACGGGATGTTCACGCCCGAAAAGCTGGCCGCAGCGCGCTACGACATGGCGTTTTCACTCGTCGAAGAGGGCGTTGAAAACGCTCTGGACGACGGCTTCTTCGTCGCCGTGCGCG
The DNA here is from genome assembly GCA_964459985.1 of uncultured Oscillospiraceae bacterium. GTDB lineage: Bacteria > Bacillota > Clostridia > Christensenellales > Aristaeellaceae > CAYWOS01. The sequence continues at coordinate 122,320 of CAYWOS010000002.1, read as the reverse complement.
CCAATCACGGCAGAGAAAAAGGCTTTTGTTTCAACTACATCCTGCGGCGCGACGGGAAAACGCTCCTGTACGCCACGGACACGGGCGGCTATGACAAGGATCAGCTCGACGTGCTGACGCGCTATCGCTACGACTGCGTCGTGCTGGAAAGCACGTTCGGGCTGGGCGCGCGCGACGCCTTCGCGGGCGATCTGCCGACGGGGAACGGGCACATGTCGCTGCAAAAGGACATCGTGATGCGCGATTATCTGCTCAAAAACGGCTGTATCGCGGCGGACACGACCTTCATGCTGACGCACCTGTGCCCGCATTACGCGCCGCCGCACGACGAGTACGCGGACATTGTCAAAGAGCACGGTTTTTTGTTGGCCTACGACGGCATGTCGATGGAAATATGAGGTGAGAAAGATGAAAATTCCGCAGGATTACATGGAGCGCGTGTACGCCGGATGGCTGGCGAAGATTATCGGCATCCGGCTGGGCGCGGCGGTCGAGGGATGGGATTACGAGCGCATCCGCGACCTGTTTGGCGAGCTGACCAACTACCCGGCGGAGTACAAAAACTTTGCCGCCGACGACGACTCGAACGGCCCGCTCTATTTTATCCGCGCGCTGGAGGACAAGCGCGGCGACGCCATGACGGCGCAGGACGTCGGCGAGGCGCTGCTCAATTACGCGCCCTACGAGCACGGCTTTTTCTGGTGGGGCGGCTACGGTATATCGACCGAGCACACGGCGTACCTCAACCTGCGCAACGGCATCAAAGCGCCGCAGAGCGGCTCGATCGCGCAGAACGGCGCGGCGGTCGCCGAGCAGATCGGCGGACAGATTTTCATCGACACATGGGGACTGGTCGCGCCCGGCAATCCGTCGCTCGCGGCGAGCCTCGCCGAGAAAGCGGCGTCGGTCACGCACGGCGGCAACGGCGTGTACGGCGGCGTCTTCGTGGCGACGGCGATCAGCCTTGCCTTTGTCGAGCGCGATATCCGCGCCGTCATCGAAAAAGCGCTGGCCTATATCCCCGCGGACTGCGAGTATACGCGCGCGGCGCGCGCCGTCATGAAGTTTTACGACGACAACCCCGCCGCCGACTGGCGCGAGGGCTTCCGCTACGTCCATGACAATTTCGGCTACGACCGCTATCCCGGCGCCTGCCACATCATTCCCAACGCCGCCGTCATGATCCTTTCGATGCTCTGGGGCAGGGGCGATTTTGAAAACACGCTCAACATCTGCAACATGTGCGGCTGGGACACCGACTGCAACGTGGGCAACGTGGCGACCATCATGGGCGTGCTTTGCGGGCTTGACGCCATCGACACGCACAAATGGATCAAGCCCGTGCACGACCTGTGCATCCGCTCGGGCGTCATGGGCGACATGAACATCACCGATATCCCCTACGGCGCGAGCTATATCGCGCGCCTTGCCTACGCGCTCGCCGGCGAAACGCCGCCTGCGCCGTGGGACAAAGTACTCTCGGGCAATCTGCACGACTGCCACTTTGAATACCCCAAGAGCACGCACGCGCTGTACGTCCGCTCGGACGGCGAGAACGCCAATACCGCGCATCTCATCAACACCGACGAATCGGCGTTCACCGGCAAGCGCTCGCTCAAGTTCATCTGCACCCGCCTGCAGCCCGACAAGCACGTGTACCTGTATAAAAAGACCTATTACTGGAAGGACGATTTCAGCGATTCGCGCTACGACCCCGCCTTCTCGCCCGTGCTGTATCCGGGGCAGACCGTCAGAGGCGCGCTGTGCGTCGCGCCCTACGGCAACGACACGTGGGGCTGCGCCTACGCGCGCGACAGCCGCGCCGACAAGACCTTTTATGGTGAAAAAACGCGGCTCACGCGCGGCGAATGGAAGGAAGTCAGCGTCACGATTCCCCCGCTCCCGGGCGGGTTGATCGACGAGGCGGGCTTCTGCCTCTGGACGCCCGATGAAAATGTCAAGAAAGGCTATCAGCTGGTCGTCTACGCCGACGATCTTCGCTTCGAGGGCCAGCCCGATTACTCGGTCGATTTCAGGAACGAGGTCATGGAGATCTGGAGCGAACGGCACCGCGACATCACGCAGGTGTCGCGCATGAAGGGCGTCGGCGAAATGATCGGAGGCGAAATGCGCATCGCCTGCGAGGACGTGGGCGAATGGTACACCGGCTCGCACGAGTGGCGCGATTACGACGCCGCCTTCACCCTGACGCCCGAGAGCGGCGAAAACCATCTGGCGCTTTTCCGCGTGCAGGGCGCGATCCGCTCCTACGCGGCGGGCTTTGCGGGCGGCGAGTTCGTCATTCAAAAGAACGACAACGGCTATGTCACGCTGGCCAAGACGCCATGCGCTGTCCGGCCGGGTGAAAAGATCACCATCGGCGTGTCGGTGCGCGGCAACCGCATCGAGGCGCACTGCGCGGGCACGACGCTCGCCTGCACGGACGATGATCATCCCTACCTTCGCGGCGCCGTCGGCGTGTCGGTGCGCGATCAAAGCACGGCGCTGATCGAAAGCATCCGCGTCAAAGGAGCGTAAACATGCGCACCGTCATTCTGTCCCCCTGCGGGATTCTGGGCTATGGATTCCCCGAAAGCTCCTTCCGCGCGGCGATCGCCGAGCGCCCCGACGCCATCGTGGTCGACGCCGGCAGCACCGACGCCGGGCCGCACAAGCTCGGCGCAGGCACGGCGATCGTCAGCCGAATGGCCTGCAAAAAGGATCTGACGCTGCTCATGGAGGGCGCGCGGACGCTTTCCGTGCCGCTGATCATCGGCTCGGCGGGCGGCTCGGGCGCGCGCAAGCACACGCTGTGGACGCTTGACATCATCGGGGAAATCGCGCGCGAGACGAACTGGCGCTGCCGCGTCGCCGTCGTGTGGGCGGACATCCCCAAGGACGATATCCTCCGCGAGCTTCAAAGCGGCGGCATCGAGCCGATGTCGCCGAACGTGCCCGCGATTACCGAAGAAACGCTCGCCGCCACCAACGGCGTCGTCGCGCAGATGGGCGTCGAGCCGATCCTTCAGGCGCTCGATACCGGCGCCGACATCATCCTGTGCGGCCGCGCGTACGATCCCGCGCCCTTCGCCGCCGTCGGCATCCGACGCGGGCACGACGCCGCGCTGTCCTTTCATCTGGGCAAAATCCTCGAGTGCGGCGCGCTGTGCGCCGAGCCGGGGACGACCAAGGACTGCATGCTCGGGCTGCTTGACGATACCGGCTTCGAGGTCTGGGCGGCGGACCCGGCGCGCGCCTGCACGCCCGTTTCGGTCGCGGCGCACACCTTTTACGAAAAGGATCATCCCTACACGCTCAAAGGCCCCGGCATCGTGCTGCATCTCGAGCGCTGCGCCTTTGAGCAGCTTCCGCGCGGGCGCGTGCGCGTGACGGGCAGCCGACTCGAAAACGTCCCCTGCTGCATCAAGCTCGAGGGCGCGCGGCTGCGCGCGTACCGCACCTTCGTCATCGCGGGCGTGCGCGATCCCCTGCTCATCTCGCAGATGGACGCGGTCGAGCGCGAGGTGGAAAAGCAGGTGCGCGCGTATTACGACGATCTTGATCAGGATTCGCTGGCGATCAATTTCTATCATTACGGCCGCGACGGCGTGATGGGCGCGCTCGAGCCCGATTCATCGACGCCGCACGAGGTCGGGCTGATGTTCGAGGTCATCGCCCCGACGCAGGAGATCGCCAACGCCGTGTGCGCCACCGTGCGCTCGTGTTACCTGCATTTCGGCTATCCCGGCCGCAAATCGACAGCCGGCAATCTGGCGTTCCCCTTCGCGCCAAGCGACGTACCCTTCGGCGCGGTTTATATGTTTTCGGTGTATCATCTCATGCGCTCGCCCGATCCCTGCCGGTATTTCCCCGTCGAGATCATGGAGGTGGGATAAACATGCGGCTTTACGACATGGCGCACGTGCTGCGCTCGAAAAATTCGGGGCCCTTCGCCGTGACACTCGATATTCTCTTTGACAATCGGGCGGATTACGAGCGCGTCAAGGCGTCGGGCAAAATCACGCCCGAGACCATCGCCGGTCTTTACCATCTGAAGCGCTCGGACATTACCGATTTCGCGTGCTTTGACGCCGCGCTCGGCATCAAAATCACCTATCTTCGCCCCGTCGCCTCGGGCACGGTGGGCGACCGCGACGTATACGGCGCGCAGCAGGCGGCGCCGCTGATGAACATTGATATCCCGTAACGCGCGGCGCGGCGGGATCGCTTCACGGACGGCCGTTATGCGCGCGCTGATCCTGTTTTTGCTGACGGCGGCGCTGGCGTGCGCGGCGGGCGCTCCCGCGCTCGCGCTGGACGGCGGCGGGGAGGATGTCATGGAAACCCTTCTTTCCTTCAAAAAAGAAATCCCGCGCAAGGACGCGCTCAAGGACATCGCCATCCGTTCGAAAATCGCCTACGGCACGCCGCTCAAAAGCGCCGCGTGGCGCTTTCAGGGCGGCAAGTTCACCTGTGAAACGACGTTCGGCACAAGCCTGACGGCAAAAACGCCGGTTCGGGACGACGCGGGCGTTTTTCACGTCGTCGCGGGCGAGGCGGAGTATTCGTACCTCCTCTGGCTGCCCGAGCATTACGACGAAACCCGGGCATACCCGACCATACTTTTCCTGCACGGCATCGGCGAGCGCGGGGACGACCCGACGGTGATCGGCGCCTATGGGCCGTTCCAGTACATCCTCGAGGGTCATTCGCTCGACATGATCGTCATCGCGCCGCAGCTCGAAAAAGGGGCGCACTGGGTCGAGGACGAGGCCGAGCGCGAGACGGACGCGCAGATGATCCGGCTGCGCAATTTCATCGATCAGATGAAAACGCGCTACGCCGTCGACGGAAACAGACTGTATCTGACGGGCTTGAGCATGGGTGGGCGCGGCGCGTACAAGCTGGCGTGCTATATGCCGGACGCCTTCGCGGCGGTCGCCGTTTGCTGCGGGCGCGCCGGCGTATGGAATCAACCCGATCAGCTACACTATGATTTGTCCCGGATCGCCGGTCTGCCGGTATCGATCTATCACGGGTTGAGCGACGCCACCGTCGATCCCGATCACGCGCTGACGGCGCTGCGCAGACTGCTTGAGATCAATCCCAAGGGCGATTTCAGCCTGACCTTGTACCCCGCCGTGGGACACGACTGCTACGATCACGCCTACCGCGACCCGGCGCTGTACGAGTGGCTCCGGGCGCGGCGCCGGTAACGCGGCGGAAAGGAGCGCCTATGGGCATTCCCGATATCGTTTCGGTGCAGCGCGCCTATTTCAAGACGGGCGCGACGAGAAGCGCGGCGTTCCGGCTCGACATGCTGCGCAGGCTCGAACACGCGATCCGGGAAAACGAAAGCCGCATCGCCGACGCCGTGCGCATGGATCTGGGCAAGCAGCCCTTTGAAACGTACATGTGCGAAACGGGGCTGGTGCTGGACGAAATCCGGTATCATCAAAGGCATCTGCGCGGCTGGATGAAGGAGAAATACGTGCGTACGCCGCCGGCGCAGTTCCCCGCGCGCAGTTTCCTCTCGCCCGAACCCTACGGCGCGGCGCTCATCATGTCGCCGTGGAATTACCCCGTACAATTGTGCTTTGAACCGTTGATCGGCGCGATCTCGGGCGGCTGCTGCGCCGTCGTCAAGCCGTCGATCTATGCGGCGAACGTCAGCCATCTGATCGCGGGCATGATCGCCGATACCTTCCCGCCCGAATACATCGCCGTCGTCGAGGGCGGACGCGCCGAGAACAGCGCGCTGCTGGACGAGCCGTTCGACTGCATCTTTTTCACCGGCTCGGTCGCCGTCGGCAAGGTCGTCATGACGGCGGCGGCGAAGCGCCTGACGCCCGTCACGCTCGAGCTGGGCGGCAAAAGCCCGGTGATCGTCGACGCCTCCGCCGATCTGCGCGTCGCGGCGCGCCGCGTGGCGTTCGGCAAAATCCTGAACGCCGGGCAAACGTGTGTCGGCCCCGACTACGTGCTGATCGAGGAAGGCGCGCGCGACCGTTTCATCGAGGAATTCCGCCGCGCGCTTAACGAGTTTTTCCCGGACGGCGATCTGTCCGGCATGGGACATATCATATCGGAAAAACACTATCTCGAAAAAAAGGCGCTGCTCGACGGGCAAACCGCCGTGATCGGCGGCGGCTGCGACGATGCAAGGCTGTTTATCGAACCAACGGTGCTCGTCGACGTATCGCCCGATTCGCCCGTCATGCAGGAGGAGATTTTCGCGCCCATCCTGCCCGTCCTGACATGGAAAACGCTCGACGAGGCGACCGATTTCGTCCGCTCGCGCGAAAAGCCGCTGGCGCTGTATCTGTTCACCCGGGACCGCGCCGTCGAAAGAAAGGTGCTCGATACGTGCGCGTTCGGCGGCGGCTGCGTCAACGATACCGTGATTCATCTCGCCACATCGCACATGGCGTTCGGCGGCGTGGGCGCGTCGGGCATGGGAAGCTATCACGGCAAGGCGAGCTTCGACGCCTTCACGCACGTCCGCTCGGTCGTGCGCAAGGCGTACAGGCCCGATCTGCCCATCCGGTATCAGCCGTACACAAAAAAGAAGGAACGCTGGCTGCGCCGGTTCCTTCGATGACCGATCGGATTACTGATACAGCGTGCAGCCGCCGATAAACTCGCGCAGGATGGAAAGCGGCGGGATCTCGCGCAGCGCTTCCTCGGTGGCGGGCAGCATATAATGCAGGATTTTGAGCAGCCGCCGCGAGGACAGATGATTGGGGTTGTCGTCCGGAATGCGCTTGAGCAGATCGTAGGCGAAGCCCTTGAGCACGGGCAGCTCGTAATGCAGCGCCGAGTTGAACACGACGTCGGCGTTTTCCTGATACGGGAAGATCCATTTTTCCTCGCCCCGGCGCACGTTGTTCCACATAGCGAGCGTGTCCTCGGCGGGGGTGTTGCGGAACTGGTAATCGCGCACAATACGGCGCAAAAGCCGCGCGTCAGTCGTGCGGATGCGGTTGTGGTTGTCTAAGTTCAGGCAGGTCAATTCCGAGATATAAACGTGGAAAACATCCTTCATGCCGGCGGACAGCGCGGGATTCAGCCCGTGAATGCCCTCGATCAAAAGCGGCTGATCGGGGAAAACGCGAAGCGGCTCGAACCCGGCGCGGCGGCTGGTGTGGAAATCGTACTTCGGCATCATCACGGTCTCGCCCGCGACGAGCTTTTCAAGGCACGCGTTGAGAAGCGGCACGTCGAGCGCGGTGAGCGCCTCGAGGTCGGGCAATCCGTCCGCTTCGAGCGGAATATCCTTGCGGTCGAGATAAAAATCATCCAGCGAAACCATGACGGGCGACAGCCCGAGCACGCGCAGATGGATTTTTAAGCGGTTGGTGAACGTCGTTTTGCCGCTCGAGGACGGCCCGGCGACAAACACAATGCGCGAGCGGCGCTCGCGGATCTCCCCGGCAATCTCGGCGAGCGATTTGTTGTGCAGCGCCTCGTTGACGCGGATGAACTCGGGCAGTTCGCCGCAGGTGATGAGGTCGTTGAGATCGGCGGCGGTCGTGCAGTGCAGTATACCGCACCACTCGTTGGATTGATCAAACGCCCTAAAATGCTTGGGGCGCGCGATATAGGGCGCGGGCTTTTCCGGATTGTCGGGCGCGGGCATCTGCATCACCAGCCCGTTGCCGTTGAGGATCATTTGAAAATGCGGGACATAGCCCGTCGAGGGCAGCATTGCGCCGTAGAAATACTCCGCCATGCCGCCGCAGAGATACACGTTGAAATAATCATAAGGGCGGTAGGCGAGCAGGCGCATCTTGTCCGTCTCGCCCTCCTCGCCGAAATAGCGGATCGCCTTTTCGCGCGTCCACGTTTCGCGCGTGAAGGGCAGGTTTTCCCGCACGATCTTACGCATTTCCTCCTCGACCGCCGCGCGGATCTCCTCGTTCGCGTCGGCGTCGATCAGGCGCAGGAACACGCCGAATCCCAAGGAAAACTCAATGCGCACGCGATAGCCGGGATAACGCCGGCGAATGGCGAGCAGCATGACGAAGCGCAGCGAGCGCTCGTAGATGCGCCTGCCCTCCTCGTTTTGAAACGTGATGGGATGCAGCGCGGCGTCCCGATCAACCAATTGATTGAGTTCGAGCGCCAGCCCGCCGCAAAAGCAGCCCAGCGTCCGTTCCGCCATATCGGGCGCAAGCTCGCGCACGATCTGAAGGACGGTGACGGGCGCATCATACGTCTTTTCCCTGCCTAAAAGCGTGATACGCATCAGTCGCCTCCCGTCCCGTCGTCTTTCGCCGCGAGCGCGGCGATTTTGTTGCGCCACTGCAAATGCTTGGTGGCGACGTAAGCGCGGCTTTGCTCGTCGGAAAGCGCCGTTGTGCGCGTGACGATCCGCTTGCCGTCCTCGCTTTTGCCGAACTGTAATTTCACGAACACCAGCCCGTGCTGCGGGCAGTCGGCGAGCGCCATGTAGCGCCCGTCGGGCTGGGGCGCGTAGCCTTCGGCGACGTCGATTTTCCTGCCGCAGGACGGGCAGGGCGGCTTCATCGCCATCGGACTTGAAAAAGTATCGCGCGTCGAGCGCACGCGCATGATCGCCTGCCGCTCGCGCGGGCGCTCGATGTGGACGAGCTTGCGCGGCGTCAGCTTGCATTCGAGCACTTTTTGCGGCTCGGGCAGCCGCAGAAAGACCTCCGCCGTATAATATGCGTCGTTCACGGCGTTATGAAAGGGCATGTTTTCGTCGCTTTCGATGCCGAAATGCTCCATTGCCGCTTTCAGGCCGCTCCGGTCCTTGCCGTTGCCCAGCACCTCGCCAAAGAGCTTTTGCACGTCGTAGATCCCGGCGAGCGGCGTTTCGCACCGAAAGAAATCCATGTTCTGGCGTAATACCGAAACATCGTCGCAGCCCCACGTGAGCAGCGCGTAATCCTCCCCGCACCACGCGGCGAACGCCGCCACTGCCTCCGAAAACTCGGGCGCGGCATCCAAATCCTCCTGCTCGATGTGCGTAATACGGCGAATGCGCGGGTGGAGTTTCTGATAATGCACGGGACGGATGAGCTGCGTGAAGGAATCGGTGATGCGCATGGTTTCATCGACGCGCACCGCGCCGATCTGGATCATTTCAAAGAGCAGCTTCCCGCCCACGCTTTTGTAGGCGGGGCTTGAGTAGGACAAAGGCTGGTTCCATTCGAGATCGAGGACGATGTACTGCATAAACAAAATCCTTATGATTTAGTGATTCCTGACGTTTCATCGGGCTGCCGCGCGGCGGCGTCACCGGCCAGCGCGCCGGTCGAAAAAGCGATCTGGAGATTGTAGCCGCCCGTGTGCGCGTCGACGTCGATCATCTCGCCGGCGAAATAGAGGGCGCGAACGCGCTTGGACTGCATGGAGGAAGGAGAGATATCCCGCACCGACACGCCGCCGCGCGTGACGACCGCTTCCGCGTAGGAGCGCGGAGCCGACAGATGAACGGGGAACGCCTTGAGCGTCCGCGCGATCATCCCGCGCTGCGCCGCCGTTACCTGGCTGCACGGCGTATCGCCGCTCACGCCGCACACGGCGGGGAACGCCGCCGCCATGCTCGCCGGCAGCAGCGAGGCGTACACGCGGGATAGCCGCCCGCGCCGCGCCGCGTCCATTTCGCGCATCAGCCTTTCGTCAAGCTGCTTTTGATCAAGGGCGATCTTGAGATCGACGGCGACTGAAATCTCCCCGATCGGCAGCCCGGCGATGTGGCTGCTCATCTCCAGCACGAGCGGGCCCGAAACGCCGAAATGCGTGAACAGCATTTCGCCGGTTTCGCAATATATCATTTTACCACAGAAGGACGCCGAAAGGCAAACATTTTTGAGCGATAATCCCTGCATCGCGCCGCGCCACGCGTCCGACACCTCGTAGGGCACGAGCGAGGGATGCGTTTGCTCGAGCGCGTGCCCCGTTTCCGCCGCCATGCGCAGCCCGTCGCCCGTCGAGCCGGTGGAGGGATAGCTGATGCCGCCGCACGCCAGAATCACGGCGTCAAAGGGGATCTCGACGCCATTTTCGAGCGCGACGCCGCGCGCCGCGCCTTCTTTCGCAAGGACGGAAGCGACGCGGGTATCGAGCCTGATTTGCGCACCCGCCTCGCGCAGCCCCTTTTCAAGCGCGCGCGTCACGTCGCTCGCGCGGTCGCTGACGGGGAAGGCGCGCCGTCCGCGCTCGATTTTCATCGGGCAGCCGAGCGACTCCAGAAGATCGATCATGCCCTGCGGCTTCAGGAAATCAAGCGCGGCGTACAAAAAGCGCGGGTTGCGCGGCACCTCGCGCAGGAATTCGTCGGGCTCGCACAGATTGGTGGCGTTGCAGCGCCCCTTGCCCGTGATGTAGATCTTTTTGCCGAGCTTTTCGTTGCGCTCAAACAGCGTCACGCGCGCGCCGGCGCGGGACGCGAACAGCGCGGCGGTCAAGCCCGCCGCTCCGCCGCCGATCACCGCGATATTACGGGGTTTCCCTGTTGATATACACACTGTACGCGTCCCAGATTCCTTCCAGCTTTGCGAAATGCGCGCTCAACTGATCGCGCTTTTTGAGCGCCAGCGCCACCACGAGCGCGTTGACCAGCGAAAGCGGCGCGGCGAGCGAATCGACGAAGGACGCCATATCGGTGCGCGCCGACAGGCAGATATCCGCCACGTCGTGAAGCGGGCTCATCTCGCCGTCGGTGATGCCCACCACCTGCGCGCCGGCGTCGTGCGCGTACCGCATCGCCTCCAGCGTGCGCGTCGAATAGCGCGGGAAACTGATGCCGATCAGGACGTCCTCGGCGCCGATGCGCGATATGCTCTCGAACACGTCGGTCGCGGCGGAGGCGACGATGCGCACGTCGCTGAAAATGTAATGCAGATAATAGCCGAAAAACTGCGCGAGCGGCGCCGCCGAACGCATGCCCAAGATATAGATGGATTTGGCGTTCTCGATGCGGCGCACCACCTCGGAAAAAGCGTGGTCGTCCAATTGCTCGACGGTGTTGCGGATGTTGGTCATGTCGGTTTTGAGCACGGTCGAGAGGACGCTGCCTTCGGGGATCTCGGATGTCATCTCAAAGCGCTGCACCGAGGTCAGGCGATGGCGCACAAGCTCCTGCAGGGCGCGCTGAAGCTCGGGATAGCCCTCGTAGCCCAGCGCCACGGCAAAGCGCACCACCGTGCTCTCGCTCACGCCCACGACGTCGCCAAGGCGCGCGGCGGTCATGAAGACCGCTTTATCGTAATGCTGCACGATGTACTCGGCGATCCGCCTGTGCCCTTTGCTCAGGCGCTTACCGCTCAAATTCAGCCGCGCGATCATATCTTCGGTGTTTTGCATATCGCTGTCCTCCGGTCGTTGAAAATATCGCCAATAGCGCGCCGTCAGGCGAACAGATCGGGCGCGAAGCCGTTCAGGAGCGTATTGTCATCATTCAGCCCGCCGATAAGCGTGCAGGTCATGTGCCCTGCCTTGAGCAGCGCAATATCGCTGCCCTCGGGCGAGGGCTCGAGCGAGAGCGCTTCGTCCCCCGTCGGCTTGATCCAGTAGTACACGCGCCCATACGGGCTCTCGCGCCGCTCGTAGCTGTCGATGAAGTAGGCGGAACTGGCGGGGCACAGGCGCATGGGCTTGATTACGCCGGGCGGCAGCGCCGGGGCGTTGATGTTGACGACCGACGCGCGCGGCATGGGCATATCCTTGATTCGTTCGGCGACGGAAAGCGCCGTTTTAGCCGCGAACAAAAGCGTGTCCTCGCCCGCGCCGACGCAGGCGGAGACCGCAATGGCGGGAATATAGAGCATCGCCGCCTCACGCGCCGCCGCGACGGTGCCGCTGTAATAGATGCCCGGCCCGGCGTTTTCGCCGTTGTTGATGCCCGACAGACACACGTCGAAGGGATGCTTGACGAGGCTTTCGGCGACGCGCGCGCAGTCCGCCGGCGTGCCGTCGACGGCAAATGCGCTGGCGCCGCGCCACGCAACGGGCGCGACGAACAAGGGCGTCGAAATGGTCAGATGCTGGCCGTACGCGCTGCACTGCGCGCTCGGCGCGACGACGGTCACGTCGTGGCCGGCGTTCACGGCGGCGTCGGCGAGCGCCCTGATGCCGCGCGCCGCGACGCCGTCGTCGTTCACGATCAAAACTCTCATGCGTATCCCCCCACGTTCTCTGATTATACAGGAAAACCGCTCGATTCGCAAGCATGAATCGGCGGTCGCGGCGCATAGCCTTGCGCGAGGGGGCGATCGGATGAGAGGCGCGTATCAAATGCTCTTGGGCGAATCGGCGCGCGGCTATATCGGGACGGACAACGGCGCGGCGCGGCTGCGCGCGGCGGGCCTGACCCCGCGCGGACGCTGCCGGCTGTACGCGGCGGACACGGCGGAATGCCTGTGCGAGGGCGTCGCGGACGATCGCGGCGCGCTTGATATGCCTTATCCGGCGCGCGCGGGCGGTGTCTGCCTGCTGGTCGGCGGCTGTCCGGCGCTGTGGAGCGAAGGGACGGACGCCGTGGCGCTGTCGCTCTATGTCGCGCGCAGGAAACAGCCAAAGCGCGGCAAACGGTATCGGCTGCTCCTTAACAGGCGCTTCCCGCGAAAAGAAAAAAAGCCGCCGCGCGCGCGTCGACGGTATCGGCTGCTCCTTGACAGGCGCTTTCCGCGTAAAGAAACGCAGCCGCCGCGCGCGCGTCGCCGGTATCGGCTGCTCCTTGACAGGCGCTTCCCGCGCGCGCGAAAGCTCCGCGCGCCCGCCGACGCGCCCGCGCTCGGCGCGCTGCCCGCCCTCCGATGGGGCGACGCCGCGAAATGGAAGCCTTATTTCGATTATCTGACGCCCTGCGCGCCGATCGCGGATATCGCGTGGCGCTTTATCAGGACGCGCGCGACGGACGGCAGGGAATGCTATCTCGGCATGCGTGCCGAGCGCGACGCCGTTGCGGAGATCATCGCGCTGACGACGGGCGACGGCTCCGCGCGATATTTGCTGTACGCGAGAGACAACTGATTCCGCGCGTGCTCGGCCAAAAGCGAGAGAAACTCACCGTTGGTCGGCTTGCCACGGTCGGGATCGACCGTCATGCCAAACAGCACGGCGATTTCGTCCATGCTGCCGCGCAGCCAGACATGCTCGATCGCCGTGCGCATGGCGCGCTCGACGGCGTACCGCGACACATGAAAGCGCGCGGCGACGGCGGGATACACCCCGTCCGTCAGGCGCTCGCGGAGCATCGGCGACGCCGTGAGCATATCCCCCGCGAGCAAAAGATACGCGCGCCCCGAAAGCGAGGGCGGCATCCCCAGCCGGTCGAGCAGACGGCCGACCGCGCCGCGCCGCGCCGCCTCCATCGGACGCGCAAGCGCCGGCATCACGGCGGCCGCCGCCCGCCGCGCCGCGCGCAAGAATTCCTCGTCCGTGCAGTCCTGCCCGACTGATTCGTCGCAAAAACCGCCTGCTTCGCCTTCGCCCGTCACCGCCAGCACGCGCGGCGGCGCGATCAAACGCCGCGCGGCGAGCGCGCGCGCCTCCCGCGCCGTCGCCACGAGCAGGTCGGGCTCAATCACAGCCGCGTCCGCCAGACCGCGATGGTTGAGGATCAGCGAAAACGCGGCGTCGGTCAACAGCAGGCGCTCGTACCGCGCGCCCGAAGTGACCATCGCCCGACATTCACGCATATTACACGCCTTCGTTTCATCGGATTTCGCGCTTCAAATCCCATGCTTGCCGGCATGAGCGATCAGGCGCGCACGCCGACCCGGAATCCTTGCATTCCTCGTCATTTTATCATGCCCGCGCGCCCGCGAAAAGAAGATTCGTTCGACGGCGTTCGACAGGCGCGGCGCGAAAAAATGCGCGCAAAAAAGGCGGCGCGCGCCGCCCTTCATGACGAGTGTTTATTCTAATCGAACAGCCCGGTGGACAAATAGCGCTCGCCCGTGTCGGGCAGCAGCGCGACGACGGCCTTCCCACGGAATTCGTCGCGGGACAGCAATACCGAGGCGGCATGCAGCGCCGCGCCCGAGGTGATGCCGCACAGAAAGCCTTCGGCGCGCGCCAGCTCCCGGGCGGCGCGATAGGCGTCCTCTTTGGACACGGCGATCACCTCGTCCAGAATCGCGGCGTTCAGCACGGCGGGCACGAATCCCGCGCCGATGCCCTGCAAGCCGTGCGCGCCCGCCTTGCCGCCCGAGAGCACGTTCGACGTGTCCGGCTCGACGGCGACGACGCGCACGCCGGGGTTCATTTTTTTGAGGTATTCCCCCGTGCCCGTGATCGTGCCGCCCGTGCCGACGCCGGCGACGAACGCCGCGACCGCGCCGTCGGTATCGCGCCAGATTTCCGGCCCCGTCGTATCGAAATGCGCATCGGCGTTCGAGGGATTGTCAAACTGCGAAGGAATATAGCTGTTCTCATATTGATCCGCCAATTCGCGCGCCCGCGCGATCGCACCCGCCATGCCGCCGCGCCCGGGCGTTAAAACGACCTCGGCGCCGTACGCCTTGAGCAGCGCGACGCGCTCGGCGCTCATGGTTTCGGGCATGGTCAGAATGATCCGATACCCGCGCGTCGAGGCGAGCGCCGCCAGCGCCACGCCGGTGTTGCCGCTCGTCGGTTCGATGATCACGGCGCCCGGCGTCAGCCGCCCGGCCTTCTCGGCGTCGTCCAGCATTCTTTTCGCCGCGCGATCCTTGGCGCTGCCCGCCGGATTCTGCCGTTCCAGCTTAACAAGCGGCGCGGTCGCCAGCCCCCTGACCGCCGCGAAACGCTCGAGCCGCACAAGCGGCGTGTTCCCGATCAATTCCTCAAATCCCCCGTAAACGCGCATGTTCCCGCCTCCTGTTCTTCATACATTATACGCCGGCTTCGCGGCGCAGGCAAGCGCGATTGACTTGTGCGGCGCGATATGGTATATTGGATACAGGAAAAATGCAATCAAGGAGGCACGCTTATGCCTGACAAAATTTCACTCCGCACCGTTGCGAAAATGCTTGATCACTCGACCCTCCAGCCTGTTCTCACGCCCGACGACGTGCGGCGCGGCTGCGAAATCGCCCTTCGGTACGGCACGGCAACCGTCTGCGCCCGCCCCTACGATATGCCGCTCGTGGTCAAGGCGCTGCGCGGCAGCGACGTGAAGCCCTGCACGGTGATCGGCTTCCCGCACGGCGCGCATCATACCTCGGTCAAGGTGTTCGAATCGGAGCGCGCGCTCGACGACGGCTGCAAGGAGCTCGATATGGTCATCAACATCGGGATGCTGCTGGCGGGCGAGAGCAAATACGTGCAGGACGAAATCGCCAAGATCGCCTACGCCGCGCACACGCGCGACGCCATTCTCAAGGTCATCATCGAGACGTGCTATCTCTCCGACGAACAAAAAACGCTCGTATGCAGGCTCGCCGAGGCGGCGGGCGCCGATTTCGTCAAGACATCGACGGGCTACGGCAGCGCCGGCGCAACCGTCCGCGACGTCGCGCTCATGCGCGCCGCCGTGAAGCCCTCGGTGCTCGTCAAAGCGTCGGGCGGCATCCGCACGCTGGATACCGTGCTCGCCTGCCGCGCGGCGGGCGCGGCGCGCTGCGGCGTATCGGCGACCGAAAAGATCATGGAGGAAGCCATCGAACGCGAGCGCGAGGGCGCGCTGTTCGCCGCGCCCGCCGGGGCGGACGAGCCGGGCGGAGGATACTGAACCATGCGCGTTGAAAGGCAGTTCAAGCCCGCCTTCGCCGTGATCGGCCGGGAAGGCTCGACGCGGGACGGCGACGGCTTTATCAAGCGGCTGTGGGACGACGCGAACGCGCGCTTTGGCGATGTCGCGCCGCTCGCGAAGAAAGACGAAAGCGGCCGCCTCGTCGGCATCTGGGGCGCGATGAGCGATTTTACACGCGCCCTGATGCCTTGGGAGAACGGCTTTTCCGAAGGCCTGTATCTCGCGGGCGTCGAATGCGATCCGGACGCGCAGCCGCCCGAGGGTTGGGTCAAATGGATCGTTCCCGCGCACGAATACGTCGTCGTCGCGGGCGAAAGCGGCGAAGCCTTTGCCACCGGCATCGCCTATCTGCGGGATAACGGGCTGGCGCTCGCCGGCGCGGCGAACGATTTCATCCACCCGCAAACGGGCGAAAGCGCGGTTTATCTGCCTGTCGCGGAACGGCGCTGATCGCCGCTCCCCCGCCGGTCAACGAATCGTCGCGACAGCCGGACGCGCCGCATATCCTGCGCGCCGCGCTTTCTCATGTATATTCATACCGATTAGCTCAATACGCCGCCGTCATGATGTCGCATGCATGACGGCGGCATGCTTTATGCCGTCGGGAGGGATGAAAAGCCGCGCATTGATCGTTCGGGCAGGCCAAGGGAAGGCGCGCCGTCCCTTGGTCGGCAGCGCAAGAGGCGTTTCCCGCCAAGCAAAGGGGACGGCTTACGCCGTCCCCCACCGGATTGTTACCTTGACTGACCTGATGTTTCCCATAAGTTCGGTTGCCAGGCGCATGAGACGACGATGACCATGAGAATGGTGACCGGGACTCCCGAATCCTTTGAACCGACCGTGCCTTTCGCGGCTGTTTCTGACAGCCGGGCGTTCCACACGCGTGGGTAGCGCGGCTTTCCGCCTGCCGCACCGCCTGAAAAGCGGGAGAACCTTCGCATACCGATATCCTTTGTGTTCCGCATACCCTGTCTCATGCCGCCCGCGAGAATGGAGACCGATTGGGACGAATGCCCGTGTCCGATACCATGTTTCGTGGATTCTTGAGATGGTTGATGCTCCGTGGATACCCGATTGATTTCCTGTCCGGCACGACGCCGCGCGAGCGGCGCGTTTGCTGCCGTCGGTATGCGATATTCACTTGTAGAGACTCCCCGGGGATGCGCTTGCCTCGCCAGAGCCGATCATTGCCCGAAAGGGCTTGATTGATCCGTTGCGCGCCGCGCGCGCTGTCTGGACGCGATGCGATCGGCGTTACCCGTTGAGATGGGCGAAGCAAGCGCGGGAATGAATGTCGGGACTCCTGTTGGTCATTGAATCGCCCCTTTCCGAGCCTGATCATGTTGACGGCGACCGGCGGACGGGATAGAAATGAAACAAACCGTGGCTGTATGCCCGCCCGTTCATCCTTGGGGTCCGATCGTCCTTGTTCCTTGGCTCGGCTTTATCTTACCACACGCCGCGCGGCATGTCAAGCGTTTTTTATCCGATTTGGAAACTTTTTTACCAGATGCGTCGAATTGTGTTGATAACCCGGCGGATTCAAGCCATCACACCAGCGTGGCGAAGTAATCCTCCGGCGTTTCGGCGCGGCGGATCAACCGGTACGTCCCGTCCTCGCGGTACAATACTTCGGCGCAGCGCAGCCTGCCGTTGTACTGATAGCCCATCGCCAGCCCGTGCGCGCCGGTATCGTGAATGACGACGAGATCGCCCTTGTCAACCTTGGGCAGCGCTCGCGCGACGGCGAATTTATCGTTGTTTTCACACAGCGATCCCGTCACGTCATACACGGTGTCGGCTGCGTCGCCGCGTTTGCCGGCGATATGGATATGGTGATACGCGCCGTACATCGCCGGGCGCATCAGATCGGACGCCGTGGCGTCGACGCCGAGATAACGACGATAGATGTTCTTTTCGTGCACGGCGGCGGTGAGCAGCCAGCCGTGCGGGCCGGTCATATAGCGCCCCAATTCCGTCTTGACGGCGACGCGCACCTTCGCGGGATCGCCGAGCACGCGCTCGTATTCGCGCCGGACGCCTTCGCCGACCGCCTGAATATCCACCGGCGATTCCTCCGGATGATACGGGATGCCGATGCCGCCCGACAAATTCACGAAGGCGAACGTCATCCCCGTCTCCGCCGCCAGTTCCCTGCCCAGCGTGAGCAGCATCCCGGCAAGGCGCGGGTAATAGCCGGCGTCGGTGGCGTTGCTGACCAGAAAGGCGTGCAGCCCGAACCCCTTCGCGCCGAGCGCCTTGAGCCTCGGCAGGCCTTCGGACAACTGCGCGCGCGTCCAGCCGTACTTGCTTTCCTCGGGCTGTCCCATGATGTCGTTGCCCGAGCGGTCATGATTGCCGGGATTATAACGGACGCAGACCGTTTCGGGCACGCCGCCGAATCGCGCGAGCGTGTCGATATCGCTGATGTCGTCCAGATTAATCGTGCCGCCGAGCGCGCGCGCGTGCGCGAACTCCTCGGGCGGCATGGCGTTGGCGCTGAACATGATATCGCCGCCGGCAAACCCGCCGCGCTGCGCGAGAATCAGCTCGCACTCGGACGAACAGTCGACGCCGCATCCCTCCTGCTTGAGGATGTCCAGTATGCGCGGGTTGGGCAGCGCCTTGACCGCGAAATACTCCTTGAAATCGCGCGCCCATGAGAACGCGCTGTTGAGCGCGCGCGCCGTCCGGCGGATGCCGCGCTCGTCGTAAAGATGCACAGGCGTGCCGAATCGCTTCGCCGCTTCCAGAAAAACCTCGTCCCGAACGGAAAAATTGGGCATGTCGCTTTCTCCTTTATCCGTAAACGTCCGAAATCGGACGCGCTCATTATACGTGCGAACACCGCGTCAATCAAGCAATAAACACCAAAAGTACAACGAAAAGCGACAAAAAACATCAAAAAGACCGGCCGCCGTCCGGCTGTCAGATTGCCATCTGTTGCGCATCTTTTGATTATGTTTTGCGCAGTTTCAAGCAAAATGCTTGCATTTTTGCGGTGAATATGATAGGATGAGCAGGTCATGAAAGGCGTTCGGAAAGCACGCGGGCGACACGGACGATACAGGCGGCGCGAACGGCAGCCGGTAACGCGGACGACGGCTAACGGTACGGGCAATACGGACGGCAGCCGGTAGCGCGGGCGACGCGGACGGCACAGGCGACGCGGACGGCAGGCGGTGCGGGCGGCGCGGACGGCACAGGCGACGCGGACGACGGCTAACGGCACGGGCAATACAGCCAGCGCCGACAGCGCGTGCGGCGCGAACGGCAGCCGGTAGCGCGGACGGCAGGCGGTGCGGACAGCATGGGCGACGCGGACAGCGCGGGCAGCGGCAAATGTTTGATCACGCGTTACGTCGGCTTCCGCATCATAATCCGGCGCGGACGGTGAAGATAGAACGGGCGTCAGGGCTGCGGCGGCAGGCGGACGGACAGAGAACAGGCAGGCTGTCGCATTTCGCGCCGCGCGGACACGTCATCATTCATGACCGCGCGGACAAAACGGCGAGAGGGAGAAAAACGATATGGCGCTTTACACGATGCGGGAGCTGCTGAACAAGGCGCGCGAGGGACGGTATGCCGTCGGCGCGTTCAGCGTCGCCAACATGGAGTGCATCATGGGCGTGATCGAAGCCGCCGAGGAAACGCGCGCGCCGGTCATTCTGCAGATCGCCGAGCAGCGACTGCCCTATTCTCCCCTGCCCCTGATCGCGCCCATGATGCTCGCCGCCGCGCGCGAAGCGGCGACGCCCGTCGCCGTGCATCTGGATCACGGGCAAACGCCGCGCTGCGTCCGTCAGGCGCTTGAACTGGGCTTTACATCGGTGATGATCGACGGCTCGGCGCTGCCCATCGATGAAAACATCCGCCTGACCGAATCGGTCATCCGTCTGGCGGCGCAAACGGGCGCGTCGGTCGAGGCTGAGGTCGGGCGCGTCGGGCGCGAAGAAACGGGCGGCGAATCGCCCGGCGTGGCGGCGACGATCGAGGACTGCCTGCGCATGGACGAAACGGGCGTGGACGCGCTCGCCGTGGGCATCGGCAACGCGCACGGGCTGTACGCCGAAGCGCCAATCCTGCGTTACGATATATTGGAAGAGCTGCGCGGCAGACTCCGCGCGGCGCTCGTGCTGCACGGCGGCTCGGGGCTTCGGGAGGAACAGTTTCAAAGGCTCATCGCGCTGGGCATGGTCAAAATCAACATTGCCACCGAAATCTTCATGGCGGCGGCGGGCGCGCGGCAATCGGACGATCTGTTCAGTCAGATCGCGTCGTCAAGGGACGCCGTGCGCGACGTCGCCGCCGCGCGCATCCGGCTGTTCGGCGGCGAAGGGAGGGCGTAAACATGCGATTTGATCTTCAAAAAACCCTGCATATCATCCCCGTGGGGCGCGTCGCCATCGATTTCAACCCCACCGATTACAACCGGCCGCTCAGCCAATCGGAGCATTTCAATAAATATCTGGGCGGCTCGCCCGCCAACATCGCCGTGGGCATGGCGCGATTGGGCGACAGGGTCGGCTTTCTTGGCAAGGTGTCGGACGACCAGTTCGGCGATTTCGTGACGGGATTTTTTGAGAACGAGGGCATCGACTGCTCGCACGTCACGCGCTGCCGGAACGGCGAAAAGCTCGGGCTGACCTTCACCGAAATCCTCTCGCCGGAGAAATCCTCCATCCTCATGTACCGCGAGGGCGTCGCCGATCTCATGCTGCATCCGGACGACGTGGACGAAAGCTATATCGCCTCCGCCGCCGCGCTGCTCATATCGGGCACGTCGCTTTGCTGCTCGCCCACGCGCGAGGCGGCGCTCAAGGCGCTGACCTATGCGATCAAGAACGGCGTCCGCGTCGTCTTCGACGCCGATTACCGCGCCTACACATGGCAAAACGACGACGAGATCGCCGTCTATACCTCGCTGGTCGCCGAGAAGAGCGACATCGTCATGGGCAGCCGCGAGGAGTTTGATCGCATGGAACGCCTGCTCTCGCTTGACGGAACAGACGCCGCGAGCGCCGATTACTGGCTCGGCAGGCGCGCCGAAATCGTCGTCATCAAGCACGGCAAGCAGGGGTCGTCCGCCTATACGAAGGGCGCAAGCTATCTCGTCAAGCCCTTCCCCGTCGCGGCGCTCAAGGGTTTCGGCGGCGGCGACGGTTACGCCAGCGCCTTCCTGCACGGGCTGATGGGCGGAAAACCGCTCCCCGAGGCGCTCGAAATGGGCAGCGCGTCGGCGGCGATGCTCGTCGCCAGCCATGCCTGCAGCCGCGATATGCCGAGCGAAGCGGCGCTCAAACAATTCATCTTGGAAGAAAAATCCAAATACGGCGATATGGTATCGACCCTGTAAGGAGGTTCGCATGAACGACATCAACACCATGAAACCCTTCATCGGCGGGCAGTTTGTCCAAAGCGCGTCCGAAAAGTACACCACGATTTACGATCCCTCGACGGGCAGCCCCGTCGCGCGCGTGCCGCAGTGCACGAAAAGCGAGGTCGAGGACGCCATCGCCTGCGCCAAGGCCGCTTTCCCGGCGTGGAAAAACACGCCGGTGCGAAAGCGCGCGGGCATCATGCTCAAATTGCGCTCGCTCATCGAGCGCGACATGGACGAGCTGACGCTGCTGTGCGCCACCGAGAACGGCAAGGCGTGGGCGGAAGCGGCGGGCGACGTGGGCAAGGCGCTTGAAATGACCGAGCTGGCGGCGTCCGCGCCCAGCCTGCTCATGGGCGAAAGCCTGATGGACACCTCGAGCGGCTACGATACCACGCTGTACCGCGAGCCCCTCGGCGTGTTCGCCGGCATCGCGCCGTGGAACTTCCCCGCCATGATCCCGGTGGGCTGGATGGCGCCGCTCGCCATCGTGTGCGGCAACACGTTCGTGCTCAAGCCCGCCTCGACGACGCCCATGACCTCGCTCAAATTCGCCGAGCTTTACAAAGAAGCCGGCGTGCCGGACGGCGTGTTCAACATCGTCCCCTGCTCGCGGCATGAGGCGGAACTGTTTTTGACGCATCCCGACGTGCGCGGCGTCACCTTCGTCGGCTCGACCGAGGTGGGGCTGCACGTCTACGCCACCGCCGCCGCGCACGGCAAGCGCGTGCAGGCGCTGTGCGAGGCGAAGAACCACGCGCTGGTGCTGCGCGACGCGCCCCTCACGCGCACGGCGGCGGGCATCATGAACAGCGCCTTCGGCTGCGCGGGCGAGCGCTGCATGGCGCTGCCCGCCGTGGTCGCCGAGGAAGAAATCGCCGATCAACTGGTGGAAGAGCTGGTCCGCCTGTGCAGACAACAGAAAATCGGCCCCGCCTACGACAAAGCCACGAATTTAGGTCCCGTCGGCAGCAAGGGACACATGGAATTCGTCGAAAACTGGATTCAAAAGGGCGTGGACGAAGGCGCAAAGCTGGTGCTCGACGGGCGCGGCGTCAAGGTGCCGGGGTATGAAAACGGCTACTACATCGGGCACACCATCTTCGATCATGTGACGGAGGACATGACGATCGGCACGCGCGAGGTTTTCGGCCCCGTGCTGTGCGTCAAGCGCGTCCGCGATTTCGAGGAAGGCCTTGCGCTCATGAACCGCAACCCCTTCGCCAACGGCTCGGTCATCTTCACGCAGAACGGGCACTACGCGCGCGAATTCGCCAAGCGCACCGACGGCGGCATGGTGGGCGTCAACGTCGGCATTCCCGTGCCGATGGGCGTTTTCCCCTTCTGCGGACACAAGCAGTCCTTCTTCGGCGATCTCCACTGCCACGGCAAGGACGCCTTCCGCTTCTACACCGAATCCAAGTGCGTCACCACGCGCTGGTTCGACGAGGAGGAAAAGACAAAATCCACGGTGAATACGTGGGACGGATCGCTGTAAAGCGACATACGGGCATCCGGCAGGCAAACCTGCGCGGCCGCATTCCGCGCCGCGTGCGGGACGATACAGGGATCATGCAGTCCTCGCGAACCCAAGACCGATACCGCCCGCAACATACGCGGCGTATCAGGCGGTTTCACGGCTTATCCGGCACATCATCAACAAAAGGAGATATCCCCATGAAAAAACTACGTCTGGGCATCGTCGGCGCGGGGCGCATCGGCAACGTGCACGCGCAGTCCGTCACCTACCACATCCCCGAGGCGGAGATCGCCGCCGTCACCGACGTGAACGGGGAAGCGGCGAAAAAGCTCGCCGCGCGCTTTGGCATCCCCAAGTATTCGACCGATTACCGGGACGTCGTGGACGATCCGACCATCGACGCCGTGCTCGTCTGCTCGCCGACGCCCACGCACGCCGAGATCGCCATCGCCGCCATGCGCGCGGGCAAGCACGTGTTCTGCGAAAAGCCCGTCGACCTGACGATTGAGAAGATCAGGGAAACGGCGCGCGTCGCACAGGAAACGGGCATGAAGCTGCAAATCGGCTTCAACCGCCGCTTTGACCACAATCACGGCCGCGTCAGGCAACTCGCGCAGGACGGGACGCTGGGCGCGGTCGAGATCATCAAGATCACCTCGCGCGATCCCGAGCCGCCCTCCCCCGAGTACGCCGCCTCCTCGGGCGGGCTGTACATCGATATGATGATTCACGATTTCGACATGGCGATGTACCTCGCCGGCTGCGACGTGACCGAAGTGTACGCCATGGGCACGAGTCTGGTCGACAAGCGCATCGGCGCGGCGGGCGACGTCGATACCGCCATCGTCACGCTGACCTTTGAAAACGGCGCGCTCGGCGTCATCGACAACAGCCGCCGCGCAGCGTACGGCTACGACCAGCGCGTCGAGGTATTCGGCAGCCTCGGCATGGCGGCGGGCGAGAACGACGGCGACAGCACGGTGCGCGTGTCGACGGCGGCGGGCGTGATGAGCGACAAGCCGCAGTTCTTCTTCCTCGAGCGCTACATGGCGTCCTTTATTGAAGAAATGAAGCAGTTCATCGCCGCCGTCGTGAACGATACCGACGTGCCGGTGGGCATTCACGCCGGGCTCATGAGCGTCGTGATGGCAAAGGCCGCCAAGAAATCGCTTGACGAGCATCGCCCGGTCAGGATTTCCGAAATTCTGGAGGCGTGACATGAGCCTGATCACACGCGCGCGCGGCGCGCATCCATTCGGCATGACATGGCTGTCGCGCATGGACGGCGAGCACGGCGATATGCTGATGGATTTCGGCGTGCTGCGCATGAAAAAGGGCGACAGCTATTTAGACGATTCCAAGCTCGAAAAGGCGTTCCTGCTCGTATACGGCGGCGTCAGATTCGACTGGACGGGCGGCAGGCACGAGGAAACCCGCGAGAATTGTTTCGACGCGCCGCCCACGGCGCTGCACGTTGACCGCTCGGTTTCCGTCACGGTAACGGCGCTGACGGACGACGTTGAAATCAATCTCCTGCGCACCGACAACGACCGTCTGTTCGGCGCGAAGCTGTACCTCCCGAAGGACACGCCGGACGAATACCGGGGCAAGGGGCTGATGCATGAAACGAGCACGCGCATCGTGCGCACCGTCTTCGATTATCGGAGCGCGCCGTACGCGAATCTCGTGCTCGGCGAGGTCATCGGCTTCCCGGGCAAATGGTCGAGTTATCCGCCGCATCATCACCCGCAGCCCGAGATTTACTACTACAAAACCAATCCCGAGGGCGGTTTCGGCTACGCCGAGGTCGGCGAAGACGTGCTCAAGGTACATGCCAACGATACCGTGTTCATCGCGCCGGGGCTGACGCATCCGCACTGCACGCCGCCGGGTTACGCGCTGTGGTATCTCTGGGCGATCCGGCACTTGCCCGATCAGCCGTACATTACGCCCACCTTCCTGCCCGAGTACCTGTGGGTGCAGGGCGCGAACGCGCGGTATTGGGGGGACGACGCATGAAAACCGTCCGGCTGACCATGGCGCAGGCGCTCGTCCGATTCCTCGATAACCAATACATCGAGATAGACGGCGCCGAAACGAAATTCGTCAACAATCTATTCGGCGTGTTCGGGCACGGCTGCGTGGTGGGCGTCGGGCAGGCGCTGGCGCAGGGCGGGCACGGCATCCGCTTTTTGCAGGGCAAGAACGAGCAGAACATGGCGCTCGCCGCCATGGCGTTCGCCAAGCAAAAGAACCGGCTCGAAATCATCCCGTGCGTGTCTTCCATCGGCCCGGGCGCGATGAATATGGTCACCGCCGCCGGCTGCGCGACGGCGAACCGCATCCCGCTCCTCTTGCTGCCCGGCGACACCTTCGCCTGCCGCCAGCCCGACCCGGTGCTGCAGCAGGCGGAGTTTTTCCAATCCTTCGGGCAAACGGTGACCGACGCCTTTCGCGGCGTGTGCCGGTATTTCGACCGCGTCGAGCGCCCCGAACAGCTCATGACCGCCGCCATCCACGGTATGCGCGCGCTGACCGATCCCGCCGATACCGGCGCGGTCTGCCTCGCCATGCCGCAGGACGTCGAGGGCGAGGCATATGATTACCCCGAATCCTTCCTGCGGAAACGCGTGTGGCATATCGACCGCCGGCCGCCGACGGCGTCGCAGATTCAGCGCGCCGCCGATATCCTCACACGCGCCGAGCGCCCGCTCGTCATTCTGGGCGGCGGCGTCCGCTACTCGCGGGCGGGCGACGAATTGCAGGCGTTCTGCGAACAGACGGGCATCCCCTTTTGCGAAACGCAGGCGGGCAAGGGCACGATATCATGGGCGCATCCGCTCAATCTGGGCGGCGTGGGCGTAACGGGCGGTCAGGCGGCGAACGAAATCGCGCGGGACGCCGACGCGCTCCTCGCCGTCGGCACGCGCCTGACCGATTTCACCACCTGCTCCAAATGGCTGTTCAAAGAGGACGCCAAGGTGGTTTCCCTTAACATCTGCCCCTTTGACGCCGTGAAAATGGACGGCGAGCCGATCGTGTGCGACGCGCGCGAGGGGCTGACCGCGCTGACCACGGCGCTTCAAGGCTACAAACCCGCCTATCGCGGGGAAATCGCCGACGCCAAAATGCGCTGGGAGGCGATCGCCGATTCGTATTATGCCGCGAAAAGCGAACGCGGGCTGACGCAGACCCGCGCGCTTGGCATCATCAACGCCTTCATGCAAAAGAAGGACATCGCCGTGGGCAGCGCGGGCAGCCTGCCGGGCGATATGCAGCGCCTGTTCCGTCCGGGCGACCGCGATACCTATCATATGGAGTACGGCTTCTCCAACATGGGCTATGAAATCAACGGCGCGCTGGGCGTCAAGCTTGCCTGCCCGGGCAGCGAGGTGTATTCCTTCTTCGGCGACGGCACCTTCCTCATGGCGCACAGCGAGATGGTCACCTGCCTGCAGGAGCATCTGCGCGTGCATTTCTGCCTGTTCGACAATTCGGGCTGGGGCTGCATCGAGAATCTCCAGAACAATCAGGGCGGCGACACCTTCGGCACGGTGTTCAACTTCCGCAATGAGACGACGGGCGAACTTAACGGCGGCGTCATGCCGTTTGATTTCGCCAAGTGCGCCGAGGGCTACGGACTCAAAGCGTACGCCGTCCGCACGGAGGACGAACTGCTCCTCGCGCTGCGCGACGCGCTCACGCAGGACAAACCCGTCCTGTACGATATCAAGGTGCTGCCCGGCAGCATGACGCCGGGGTTTGAAAGCTGGTGGCGCGTCGGCGTCGCCGAAGTGTCGACCCAGCCGCGCGTCCGGGCGGCATACAACGATCAAATCAAGCATATCGACGATACCAGAAAATTCTGACGGGAGGGCTCCTTCATGCTCGACAAAAGCAAGGTCAAACTCGGCATCGCGCCCATCGGCTGGACCAACGACGATCTGCCCGATCTCGGCAAGGAAAACACCTTCGAGCAATGCGTCAGCGAAATGGCGCTGGCGGGCTTCAAAGGCTCGGAGATCGGCAACAAATACCCGCAGGATGTTTCCATCCTCAAGCGCAAGCTCGACGCGCGCGGCCTGACCATCTGCAACGCGTGGTTTTCAAGCCTGTTCACGAGCGAGCCTTACGACGTGACGATCAAAAACTTCATCGCTCACCGCGACCGCCTGCACGCGCTGGGCGCGCGCGTCATCGGCGCGTCCGAGCAGGGCAATTCCATTCAGGGCAGGGATTTGAACATTTTCGGCGATCAAAAGCCCGTCTACACCGACGCGCAATGGCGGCTCGTCGCCAAGGGCTATAACGAAATGGGCGCGCTCGCCAAGGAAAAGGGCATGACGCTGACCTGTCACCACCACATGGGCACCGGCGTGCAGACCACCGAGGAGATCGACCGCTTCATGGCGGAAATCGATCCCGATCTGGTCTATCTGCTGTTTGACAGCGGGCATTTGACCTTCGCGGGCATCGATCCCCTGCCCGTCCTCAAAAAATACGTCTCCCGCGTCCGCCACGTGCATTTGAAGGACGTGCGCCTGCCCGTCCGCGACCGGGCGCGGCGCGAGGGCTGGAGCTTTCTGACCGCCGTGCGCAACGGCGTGTTCACCGTGCCCGGCGACGGCGACGTCGATTTCGCGCCTATTTTCGATGTGCTCGAGCAAGCGGGCTACGAAGGCTGGGTCGTCGTCGAGGCCGAGCAGGACCCCGCCAAGGCAAACCCCTTCGAGTACGCCGTCAAGGCGCGCAGGTACATCCGCGAGCATACGGGGCTGTAACGCCGCCCGCGCCGCGCGGCTCGCCATGAAACGGGAGACAGACATGCCTCCCGTTTTTGTTTCCAGTATTTTCTGCCGTTTCCTTGCCACGCGGCGGATTCTGCGCTATAATCGGAAAGGCTTCACCATCGAACATACAAAGGAGATATATGATGATTCGTCTGGAAAAGGTCTGCGAGCGCACGTTTGGAAAGCTGCTGGATATGAAGCTGCCCGAGGCGCAGAACCGCTTCGTCGCGCCCAATATCGTGTCGCTGGCGCAGGCATGGCTGTATTACGATCACGCGCGCCCCTTCGCCATATTGGACGGCGACGAGCCCGTGGGCTTTGTGATGCTCGACTGGGACACGGAGGAGCGCTGCTGCGGCGTATGGCGCTTTATGATCGCTTACGACAAACAGCATAGGGGCTACGGCAGACAGGCGATGGCGGCGGCGCTGCAAATGATCCGCGACGCCGATTTGTTCGACGTCGTCAAGCTCGATTATGTGGAAGGCAACGAAATTGCCCGCGATTTGTATTCCTCCTTCGGTTTCCGCGAAAACGGCGAGGTCGAGGACGGCGAAATCATCATGACGCTGCCGCTCACCGACTCCCCGACGCTCTGCGCGCTGACCGCCGACGAGGACGATCTCGAGGGGTTCGCGACGCTGATTGAGCGGGAAAAGCAGGCGGGCATCCTCATTCCCGCGCAATTCTCCGATCAGGAACAACTTAAGCTGTCGGTCGCCAAGGGCTGCGTCACGCGCTTTGTGCTGCTTGGCAAAACGGTCGGGCTGGCCTTGGATGGGGATATCTTCCTCGCGCGCGAAAACGCCGGCGTCCTCGCGCGGGCGCGGGAAATGCTGCCGTAAGCGCCGGCCGCGCGTCGTGACCGCTTTCGTCGGCGTCCCCTCGCGGGCGCGGGAAATGCTGACGTAATCGTCGGCCGCGCGTCGTGACCGCTTTCGTCGGCGTCCCCTCGCGGGCGCGGGAAAAAGGATCGCGCGCGTCCGCGAAAACACCCCCGCCGAAACGCTTCGACGGGGGGTGCTGACAAGATATGTGATGCGCGTACCGTTACATTGTTTTTCCGTTATGCTTCCAGGCAATGATGACGGCGTTGACGCCCGAAATATGCCACGTGATATCGGTAAAGCCGGTCGCCTGAAGGCCGCGAATCAATTCCCTGCGCGTCATCGCGTCGTGATTGCCGCGCCTGTGCAGCGACGCCGTAAGCGGGCGCGAAAGCACAAACTGACCGCCGCCCTTGAGCACGCGGTGCGTCTCGGAAAGAATCGCAGCCCATTGCCGGCTTTCGGGCTGCGCGGCAAGCAGCACGGCGTCAAAGGATTCGTCATGCCACGGAATATCGTCCATCCGCGCGTAGATGATCTCGGCGTCCTCCATCAGCGCGCGCACGCGTCGCGCCTGTTCGGGTTGCTGACAAAGCCCGCAGGCATGGAGATCGGCGCGGGAGAGAAGATGGGTCAGCAATTCACCGCCGCCGCAGGATAAATCCAGCACATAATCCTGCGCCTCGAGCGTCGCCCAGTTGTATACGGCGCGCTTGAGCGAATGAAGCCTCGGCGCGCGCGCGGCAAGCCGACCGATAAAGCCCCTTCCGGCTTCCGATCCGGTGATCATACCATCCCTCCCGACACGGACAGATGCTGCCCGGCATTCAGTATAACATATTTTCGCAATAATTGCACTACCTTTCTTAATATTTTCTTAAATTATTTTACGCATTTATGTTGCACATATGACACATCCGACAGTTTTTTTGTCGGCATCGGAAAACAACGCGAAAGAAAAACAGGCGCGGAACAGGCAATCGCGCCGTCGCCGTCGAATGAATGCTGTCGAAGTACTGCATCGGGAGGGAATCATGTTCGACCGCGCCATGGAAGACATATCGCTGCGCATGGAACGCCGGGATCTTGATGATTTGCCGCCGCGCGGACTGCCGCCGGGCTATTCGTTTCGCTTTTTTCGCCCCGGCGACGAGGCGCATTGGGCGCGGATTGAAACGTCGGCGGGCGAGTTCAGCCGCGAGGAGAACGCTTATCCGGTTTTTGAAGCATACTACGGGCAGGATAAACCGTCGCTCGAAAAGCGAATGCTGTTCCTGCTGGACGAAAGCGGCGAACCGATCGGCACCTCGACAGCATGGACGGACGACGGCATGGGGCGCGTGCACTGGGTGTCCATCCACCAAAGCCATCAGGGAAGGCGTCTGTGCAAGCCGCTCGTCGCCGAAACGCTGCACGTCCTGCGCGGACTTGGGCACGAGAACGCCTTTCTGACCACGCAGCCGCCCAGCTGGGTCGCCATCCGCGTCTATCTGGACTGCGGGTTCAGCCCGATCATCGATGACGACGCCTCGGCGCGCGGCTGGACGCTCGTCCGCGATAAGATCCTGTCCGTCGATCCCACGGGCTTCCATCGCT
This sequence comes from uncultured Oscillospiraceae bacterium, assembly GCA_964459985.1. Taxonomy (GTDB): domain Bacteria; phylum Bacillota; class Clostridia; order Christensenellales; family Aristaeellaceae; genus CAYWOS01. Next base: position 92,541 of record CAYWOS010000002.1, on the reverse strand, counting down.
GGCGCGAGCCGATCGACAGGCGACGCGCGCCCTAAACGGTTCTAGAATCGGAAGGCGCAGGCGGAAAGCGCGCGCATCGCAAAGCTTCGTCGGGAAACGCGCGCATCCACGGCGGGAACGGCATCACGCCGACTGCCCGACAAAACGCAGATACGAACGAAGGAGTGTGACATACCATGGATACGGCGACGATTTTCGAAGCGTTCATGCTGATCTGTTTCGGCATATCATGGCCGGTATCGGCGTACCGCTCGTACAAGGCGCGCACGGCAAAGGGGAAAAGCCTGCTTTTCCTGCTCTTGATCGAGACGGGCTATATCGGCGGTTTGGTTGGTAAAATCTTCTTTAACCCCTCGTGGGTGATCGCGGTGTACGTGTGCAACATGTGCTTTGTCACGCTGGATCTGCTTTTGTACGTGCGCAACGCGCGCCTCGATCAAACCGGCGCGTCGGAATAAAGCGCTTTCCCATTATCCGGCGCCGCCGCGTTCGTCCGCGCCGTAAAACCCCAGCCTGCTTGACGACATCGTCAAACCCCCGCGCGCAAAAAAGCCGTTGATTTCTCCGATACGCGGAGAGAATCAACGGCTTTCCCCATCCTCGAGGATTTCTGTCTGCGCGCCGCCGAACCACTTGAAAGCGCGTTCATGACCGTATTGTTTTTTCAGGATATCATAGGCGTCCTTCATGTGCGCGCCGCGCCCGGTCAGGTTATGCGCGTCGCTGGCGATGTAATCCACCAGTCCCTCTCGGAGCATGGCGTCGATCGTCCGCCGCGTGAAAAAGCCGGGCGGCCGCACGATGGTATCGGCGTTCATTTGAACGCGCGCGCCGTAGAGGGCGCGCAATTCGCGGACGCGCTCGAGCGAGCGCATCAGATTGATGTATCTCTCGACATGCGCGACGACGGGCGTGAACCCCGCGTTGGCCAGCACGCGCGCAGCGTTGGCCAGCGCGTCGTACACGATATCGGGGTCGAATTCGACCAGCACGAACCGCGAACCGGCGAGCGTGGGAATACGCCCGCGGATCAAATCGTCCACGGTCGAATCGGCATACAGGATTTCGCACCCGGGATACAGCGCGACGGGCAAACGGTGTTCGCGGCAATAGTCGGCGAGCGTTTGCAAATGGCGGTCATACGTATCCAAATCAAAACGCGCGCGGCCCGAAAGCGCGTGCGTTGTGGCGATAATCGCCGTGATCCCGTTGGCATACGCCCGCTCGATCATTCGGGCGGCGGCGGGAAAATCAGTCGCGCCGTCGTCCAGACCGTAATTGACATGCTGATGAATATCGATGAAACCCATGATCAGCCCTTCCGCGCCCGTTTCCTGTCCGGCTTCTTGGGCACGGCGCCGATATCGTAATCATGGCGCTCATAGGATTGATAATAGGACTTGTAGTAGTACTTTTTCGACCCGCGCGAGCCGAAGGCGACCTTGTTGAGCACGCAGCCCAGAATCGGGCAATCGGCTTTCATCAGTTGGTTTTTCGCGTCGGTCAGCTCGCGGCGGGAAACGGTGTTGTCCGATACCACAAGAACGGCGCCGTCGCAAACCTTGGCGATCATGGCCGGATCGATGACCAGCCCGATGGGCGGCACGTCGACAAGCACGTAATCGAACGTCTCGGTCATCGCGTCAAGAAGCAGCCCGAGCGTCGGCGTCGACAGCAGGGGAAGCGAGTTGATTACGTCGCGTCCCGAGGGAACCATATAGGCGTTGGGGATGTTGGTGGCGTAGAACACGTCCTCGACGCTGCAGCGCCCGGCCAGATAATTGGTCATTCCCAGCCCCGTACCGTCGTCGCGGATCTGATACCGGCTGCGCAAGATGGATTTGCGAAGGTCGACATCCACCAGCACGACGCGCTTGCCCATGCCGGCAAGCGTGCGCAGCATGTTCATCGCAAGGAAGGATTTCCCTTCATTGGGCATGCAGCTTGTCACCATAATCTTCTTAAAGCTGCTGCCGGAAAAGATCAGGTTGGTACAAAGCGTGTTCATCGCTTCGTTGCAGGCGTAATCGAGCTCGGGAAACGCGCCGAAGGTCAAGGCTTTCATGCTTTCCCGCTCCCTTCGGATTTCTGATAGGCGGCGTATTTCCCGTAATGCGATTTATTGCCCTGCCCGGCGAGCGGAATAACGGCGAGCGTGGGCAGCCCGGCGTAGCGCAGAATATCGTCGGTCGATTTGATTTTGTCGTCCATCACGAACTGCACGACGAAAACCGCGCCGAGCAGCACGGCGCCGAGCAAAAACCCGATCAGCGTGTTGCGCGTCTTGCTCGGGCTGACCGGCGAAACGGGCTTGAGCGCGCTGGACAGGATGTTCGGCTTTTCGGTGGACATGATTTCAGACACGTAGTCGCGCACCACCGCCGCGTACTCGTCGGCGATCTTCATCGCCATGTCGGGATCGGGCGATGTCACGGTAATGCGCAGAATGCGCGTATTGGACGGATTGACCACGTGGACCATGCCGCCCAGCGCCTTGTAGGTGTACTCGCTGCCAAGCGACAGGTTGTCGATGACCTTTTGCTTGACCTCCCAAGTGTCAAACACTTCGATATAATCGCTCGCCAGATACGAGCCGATCTGGAGGTCGGAAAGGTTGAGCACCGAATCGGCGGAATTGGTCACGTACAGCTCGGACTTCGCCTCGTACTGCGGCGTCACGAGGAACAGCGTGTACAAAAACGCCAGCACGGCGCCGAAGACCGCCGCCAGAAGAATATACTTGAACTTCCCCAAGAGGAAATACAGCAGCTCGATCAGATCGATTTCTTTCTCCTGACCGTTTTGCGCATCCTCCGTATTCTCCACCAAAACAAGCGGCGGATCCGACGCGCGTTTTCTATGGGCAGCTTCCATCCTCATCCTCCGTATCCGCCGATCATTCGCCGCGGGCAACCGGCGCGTTCCGCGCGTCCCTATACGCCCGGAACGGGGCGCGGAAGGGACGCGCAATCACGCGCGAATCAAGCGCGGTAAAGACAAACCTCGCCGCAGCGTCGCCGTCGGACGGGCAGACCCAGCCGACGGCGAACGCGCAGCCGGCGTGCGCTTACTTTTTGGCGATCGCGTAAACGACGATCTCGGTGACGCCGTCGGGAATCTCGATCTCGAAGCCCCTGATCACGAACACGGGCTGCAGCGCGAGCTCTTTGGGCAGGAACTCGACGATATACCCGATCACGGCGACGTCATTGCCGTACGCGGCGTCAATCTTGATCTTGGCGCCGGGCTGGGGATCGGCAATCTCCAGGCGATACGTATCCACGGGTTCGATCTGCGTAAGATTCTCAATCTCGGGAATCATGACAATGGCCTCGGTCACGACGTTCTTCACTTCTTCGGGGAACACGTCCATCTTTTTATCCTCGGGGAGAGCCGCGAGCTGCTGCGCGATCACGACGGCCTCGGGATTCTCCTTGGGCACGACGACGATGCCGTCAGCCTCGATGAAAATGCGGTCGTAAACGGTTTTGCTCATGAACGCGGGGATTTCGCTCTCGCCGAGAGCGACGGCGCAGGCGAGCGCCAGCGACAGGGCAAGGAACAACGCGATGGTCTTTTTCATGATGGTACACTCCTTCTTGCCTGATCGGCATTTTTGCGTCATTTATCTTCGAAAGGCCTGCCGGCCATCGAAAGCGGTTTACTTCCACACATCGTAGAACAAATCCAGAACGAGCGAATCGACGGCGTCACGGTCGGGATAGAACGCCATGAACCCGTTCTCGGGGCGATGTTCCCCCGGTATGCTCCGCATAGGCGTCACGGTATACGCGGAAGCCCTGACCGTTTCGTTGACGGCGCGCGCGCGCCCCATGTTGGTGACCAGCGATTCACCGAGCGTGTCGAACAGCCGTCCGGCAAACTCCTTATCGCCCGTCACCACGCCGCGAATCCGATCGATGGCCGCGCTCACGTAATCGCTCTGGCGCGCCATACGCTCGGCATTGGTGCCCTGTCCGACCGACATCCGCGCGCGGGTGAACGCTTCCGCCTGTTTACCGAGCAAGGTGACGACCGCGCCCTCGTAAAACGCGGGGTCGATCGCCGTCAGGTCCTCCCGGATCGTCACCGTCACACCGCCCAGCGCGTCATTGAGCAGGGGGATCGAGCCCATGTCCATCGCCGCGTAAGCGTCGACGGATACGCCGCCCAGCAGCATTTCGACCGCCTTGACCGTGTTTTCACAGCTGATTTCCCCGCCGTCGCCATACCCGTGCGACAGGCTGATCTGCGCGACCATCGTACCGGCGTCGGCGCCAAAGAGCGTCGTCGTGTTGATCTCCGTCATGGTATCGCGGTCGATGGGAATACGTGTCACCGTTTTCTCGTCGGGATTGATAACCGCCAGCATCAGGAAATCCGCCTGACCGCCGTTCCACAGCCCGCGAACCGCCCGGATCTCCTCCTGCGTGGGCTCGCGGTTCGGGTAGTACATGTCGATCATCTCGCGCTGTTTTTGTTCATCCCAGTCAACGCCGATGAACAGGACGGTGAACAGCCGTTCGTTGTAGTCATACCGGACGCCGTCGACCGTGCGGTTGCGGATATCGGCGGCGAACCGAACGTTCAGATCGCCGCGCGGCTCCTCATCGGTGCTCTCGAACTGAATGCCGACATAATACGCGGCGCAGATGATAGCGATCGCGCCCAGCGCGATCATCAACGCACGAACGAGAATCGCCCGTTTGTCCATTCTCATCGTCCCACCTGCCTGTTCTCTGCGGACGCCTGCATCATGTCATTTCAGATTTTACCATATGCCGACATCAAATGCAAGAATATTTGGCGGGAAACCGGCGATTTCACGTTTCACGGCGTTCCCGCGCCTATATCGCCACGGTTTGTCTGGCGTCGTCGGGAAGGAGCCGTGCCGCGGCGTCCCCGTCGACGCCGCCGTTGATTTCATCGGGGGATTTGAAGGTCGGCACCACCTCGCGGAACGCCGCGAAAACGGCGTCGGCTCCGGGCGCCGATAAGCTGGCGCGCAGAATGTCGAGCTTGCGCTCGATCGCCGATCTGTCAAGCGGTTTATCGCGCTCGATAAAGATCTTTTCGTTGGAGGTCACGTCCAGCTCCTCCGTTCGGATGAGCAGCTCCTCGTAGAGCTTTTCTCCCGGGCGAAGTCCGATTTCGACGATATCGATATCGTTGTACGGCGTCAGTCCGGACAGGCGAATCATGTTCTCGGCCAGATCGAGCATCCTCACCGGCTGCCCCATGTCGAGCACGCAGATGTCGCCCGATCGCGCCAGCGCGCAGGTCATGAGCACCAGCTGCGTCGCCTCGGGAATGGTCATGAAGTAACGGATAATGCGCTTGTCCGTAATGGTCACGGGCCCGCCGGCCTCGATCTGGCGGCGGAAGAGCGGAATGACGCTGCCGTTGGAGCCGAGCACGTTGCCGAACCGCACGGCGACGAACTGCGTTTTGCTGTCGTGGCGGCTTTGCACGATCATTTCGCAGAGGCGCTTGCTCGCGCCCATGATGTTGGTGGGGTTCACGGCCTTGTCGGTGGAGATCAGAAGGAACCGCTCGACCCGGTACGCTTCCGCCAGCTCGACGGCGTTATATGTGCCCAGCACGTTGTTTTTGATCGCCTCGCCGCAGCTATGCTCCATGAGCGGCACATGCTTATGCGCGGCGGCGTGGAGAACGACCTGCGGGCGGTAGGCGCGGAACACGCTCTCCAGCCTGTCCCGGTCGCGGACGGAGCCGATCTCGACGGACAGCGCGGCGTCGCGCCCGTACAGCCTGAGAAGCTCCTGCTGGATATCGTAGGCGTTGTTCTCGTAGATATCGAACACGACCAGACGCTTGGGTTTGAACAGCATCACCTGACGGCAGATCTCGCTCCCGATCGAGCCGCCGCCGCCCGTGACGAGGATCACCTTATCGCGATATATCTCCCCGTATTTCGAATTGTCAAAGGAAATCGACTCGCGGAACAACAGTTCTTCGATCCCGAAATCGCGCAGCTTGCGCACGCCCGTTTCGGAAAGGCGCGATTCGAGCGGAAGATCGTACAGCTTCACCTTACAGCCCGTTTTGATGTAGCGGTTGTACATTTCGAGCTTGCGCTCGGCGGTCAGCTTGGGCAGCGCGATCACGATTTCCTGAACGGGCATGGTTTTCAGCGTTTCAACGGCGTCCTTCTCGGCGTACACGCGAATGCCGTCGATCATGCAGCCGATTTTCATCGGGTCGCTGTCGATGAAGCAATAGGGCTTGTAATGCGCCTCGGTGTTGCGCTGCAATTCGCGCGCCAGCAGCGTGCCCACCGTGCCCGCGCCGATGATGGCGATCCGAATCCGGTTGCCGGCCGCCGTCGTTTCCCCGTCCGACTGATGCATCCGATAGCGGTCGCGAAGCGTTTTGTACAGAAAGCGCGCCGACAGCGCGGCGAGGGCGATCATGGAGAACACCGCCGCGCAGCCCATGAAAGAGATATGCGTGGGCAGAAAAACGCGGTCAAGCGCGTAGTACAGCCCGGCGGAAACGAAATCCGCCAGCACCAGATACAGGTACTCGCGCGTCGTGGCGTAGCGCCAGACCTGCGAATACAGGCTGAAGACGGCGCGAACAAAGAACACGAGCGCCGCGATCAGCGCCGCGCGCGCAAAGGTCTGCATGAAGGAGAGCGAGCGGCTGCCCGGATCGAAAACGCCGGTCATCAGCATGCAAAGCGCCATGCTGCAGCCAAAGTCGAAAACCGCCATGCAAAGCCTTCTGTAGTTGGATAAAAACGTTCTGATGGTCATGCGATATCCTCGTTCATATACATTCAAACACAAAATAACGGAGCGCCGGGCAAACATCAGCCTATATATAGTATTATATCACAAGCATAACGCTTTGTACAGACGTTTCCCGAAAAGAAAGCAAATATTTCCACAAGCGCCTGATATGAGAAGTTCCCGCGCGTCCGTCGTCCGAAAAAGGGGCGGCCGCGTTCTCCCGCGACCGCCCCGTCCGCGTGATCGGGCGCGGCGGTCATAACCGCGCTATATCACGCGAAGCGTTTTTTTCTTCAGTTGGTTTTTCCAGCCCATCAGGATCAGGCGCTCGTAACGCTCGACCGACTTTTCCATCACGCGCTCCCACGGCACGGGAATGGTCTCCTTCGCGCATTGCCCGATGCGGTCGAGGCGTTCGCGGTCGCGCAGCGCGCTTTCGATCACATGGCTGAGCGCGTCCGAATCGTCGTCGCAGAGCAGCCCGTTTTCGCCGTCGCGCACGATCTCGGCGGAGGCGCTACCGCGCACCATGACCGACGGCGTGCCCATGACCGCCGCCTCGCGCACCACCATGGGCGCCATATCATAAAGCGAGGGGAACAGGAACAGCGTCGCGCGCGCGTACAGCGCGTCCAGCAGCGCGCTGTCGGTAACATGCCCCGTCATATAGGCGCAGCCTTTGAGGTTCAAATCGCCGATCAGGCGCGCGATATCCTTTTCGTCGGGGCCCTGCCCCGCCAACAGCAGGCGAAACTCGACGCCCGCCCTGCGCAGCGCGGCGCAGGCCTCGAGCAGGCGGCGGATGTTCTTTTTAAAGTTCATTTGCCCCACGAACAAAAGCATCGGCAGATCGCCCAGTCCGTAGCGGCGTTCGATCTCGCTCACGGCGTCCGCCTTCGCCTCGCGCAGCGTCACGCCGTTGGGCATGACCTCGATATCGCCGCGATAGCCGTAGGAATACAGGATGTCCGCCGTCTGATGGCCGACCGCCCAGACCTCGTCGCAGCGCTCGTAAAAGTCAACGACGAATTTGACGCCGAGCTTGGCCATTTTCTCGCTCTTGGTCGCCTTGAAAAAATCATCGTAGTACCGCGAGTGAAAGGTGCCCACCAGCGGGATTTTACGCAGCACGCTCAAACGCAGCGCCTCGGAGCCGGCGGTAAAGGGCGCGTGCGCGTGGAGGATATCCAGCTGGATCATCCGCATCCGCGCGCGGTAGTGCGCGTCCATCGGGGCCTCGCCGGTTTTGTACTGGTTCATGGTCGGCACTTTCATCGCCTGAAAATCGACCAGCTCGAAGGGATATCCGCCGCGAAAGCCGGTGTCGTACATCGGCGAAACGACGGTGACCTGATGCCCCATGCGGCTGAGCGTTTCGGCATACGAGAGCGCCACGCGCCCCACGCCGTCCGTAATGGGCAAAAACGTGTCGGTAAACTGCCCGATGCGCAGCATGAAAAGTCACCCCCCTCGCCCTATTATTCCACAATCGGCCAAAAAAAGCAATGCTTGTTCGCGCGGAGGGTTCACGTCTGCGGCACGACCTCCCCCGCGCGTTTATAAACGGCGCGCTCGGGCACGGTGCCGCGCACCGAGGACAACGGGTAAACGCGCGAATCGCGGCCGACGACCGTCCCCGGGTTGAGCACGCTGTTGCAGCCGATCTCGGCGCGGTCGCCGAGCATCGCGCCCAGCTTTTTGCGCCCCGTTTCAATCATTTCCTCGCCGCAGCGCACGGTCACGGGCGTCCTGTCGCTTTTGACGTTGGAGGTCACCGCGCCCGCGCCCATGTGCGCTTTCCAGCCGAGCACCGAATCGCCGACATAGTTGAAATGCGGCACCTGCACGCCGTCGAACAGGACGGCGTTCTTGATCTCGCACGAATTGCCCACGACCGCGTACTTGCCGATCACCGCGCTGCCGCGAATGTACGCGCCGTGGCGGATCTCGGCGCCGTGATCGACGATGCAGGGCGCGCCGATGAACGCGGTCGGCGCGACGGTCGCGTCGCGCGCGATCCACACGCCCTCGCGCGGGCTGTCGAATTCCTCGGCGGACAGCGATTTGCCGTACTCGAGGATGAACGCCTTGATGCCGTCCAGCGCCTCCCACGGGTAGACCGTTTTCTCGAGAATCGGGGAAGCGACCGAGCGCGACAGATCGAACAGATCGCAGGTTTTGAGCACGTTTGTCAGCTCCTTATCCGTTTATCACTTGACCGCGTAGCCGCGCATATTCAGTTCGCGCACGATCGCGCCGACGCATTCCTCGCACAGCGCCTTGTCCTCCGCCTCCGCCATGACGCGCAGGAGCGGCTCGGTGCCGCTTTTGCGCACAAGCACGCGCCCGGTTTCGCCAAGGCGCGCCCGCGCGTCCTCGACGGCGGCGGCGACGCCCGCGTCGGACAGCGCCTCGTCCTTGTCGGTCACGCGCACGTTTTTGAGCACCTGCGGATAGCGCGTCATGCTCTCGGCGAGCTTGGACAGGGGCTGCTTCTGCGACAGCATCGCCTGCATCACCTTGATCGCCGTCAGCATGCCGTCGCCGGTGGTGGCGTACTTGGAAAAGATGATGTGCCCCGACTGCTCGCCGCCCAGCAGGTGCCCGCCGTCGCGCATCGCCTCGTACACGAAGCGGTCGCCAACCTTGGTGGCGATGAAATCAATGCCCTCGCGAGCGAGCGATTTTTGCAGCCCGAAATTGCTCATCACCGTGCCCACCACGGTGTTGGTGCGCAGATGATCGCGCGATTTCATGTATTTGCCGTATATGTACAGGATGGCGTCGCCGTCGATCAGGCCGCCCTTTTCGTCCACGGCGAGGCAGCGGTCGGCGTCGCCGTCAAAGGCGAACCCGACGTCAAGCCCCTTCTCGACCACCAGACGCTGAAGCGCCTCGATGTGCGTCGAGCCGCAGGCGTCGTTGATGTTCTCGCCGTTCGGTCGGTCGGAGATGACGTGCGCCTCGGCGCCCAGCGCCTCAAACACGCTGCGCGCGATCATCCACGTGCTGCCGTTGGCGCAGTCGAGCCCGACGCGCACGCCCTTATAGGAATTCATAGCGAGCGAGATCAGATAGCCGATGTAGCGGTTGCGCCCGGCGGCGTGATCGATCACCTGACCGATGGCGTCGCGCGTGACGTAAGGGATCTCGGGCAATTCGCCGTCGATATATTGCTCGACGAGATCGAGCATGCTGTCCGCCATTTTTTCGCCGTTGCCGTTGAGCAATTTGATCCCGTTGTCGTAGTAGGGGTTGTGGCTGGCGGAGATCATGATGCCGCAGTCGAAGCCCTCGGTGCGCGTGCAGTACGCGACGCTCGGCGTCGTGGTGACGTGCAGCAGATAGGCGTCCGCGCCCGACGCCGCCAGCCCGGCGCACAGCGCGTCCTCGAACATATAGGAGGATTTCCGCGTGTCCTTGCCGATCACGACGCGCGCCTTGCGCCCGCGCCCGTAGTAGTATCCGACGTAACGCCCCACCTTATAGGCGTGCATGACGTTGAGCTCCTTGTTCGCCTCGCCGCGAAAGCCGTCCGTCCCGAAATACTTGCCCATATTGCACCTCCGATTCGCTCGCGCGCCGATCGCGTTGTCCCGCCGCCCGCGCTTGATCGCCATCCTTATTATACCCGGGCAGGGCATTTCTGTCAATTCCGCGAAACGATCTTGCATGATTTCGTAAAATCTGTGCGTTTCGATAAATATTTGCTTATTTCGACAGCGCGGCGCGCGGGGACGGGCGCTTGTCCTGACATACGCGATGGCATCCGCGAGCATGCCATTCGTCGCGCCGCCGCATGCGCCGCGCGCCGCGCGGATATAAGGATATTACTCGTCGTCGTCCGCGCCGCCCGAACCGTCGGCCGAACCGCGTTCCCGCGCGAGGGCGACGGCGCGGCGGGCAAGGTCGTAGGCGTAACCACGCCGCGCGAGCGCCTGCATCGCCTTGCGCGGGTCGTCCAGCCGGCGCATGAGCTTGTCCGCCTGTTTGACCGCCTGCTCAAATTCGATATCGGGATCGATCCCCTCCAGCGCCGCCGCGACCGTTTCGCGCGCCACGCCCTTGCGGGCAAGCTCGGCGGCGACGCGCGAACGCCCGTACTTTCGGATGCGCGCGTCGGTCCACATTTCGGAAAAACGCGCGTCGGACACGAGATTGCGCCGCTTGAGGACGGTCAAAACATCCTCGATCACGGCGTCGTCATACGCCTTGCTTTTGAGATGCGCGGCGATTTCGCCCGCGCTGCGCTCGCGCGTTTCCATATATTTGGCGGCGGCGAGCAGCGCGAATTCGCCCTCGCGCCGGCGCGCGAAGTCGCGGTACGCGTCGGGATCGACGAAATCCCCCTCGCGCAGCCGTCTTTCCAGAAAAACCGGCGAGGGCACGCGCAGCGTATCGCCCGACAGGAGCGTGATCTTCGCCACGCCGCCGCGCCTGAATACCTCGGTTACGCGATCGCTCATCGTATGCCTCCGAACACAAGACGGATCATATCGGCGTTGACGTCGGCCAGCACGCCGCGCCGCGCCTCGCCGACGCCGCTTGTCAGCATGGCGTACCCGCGCCGCGACACGGGATCGAAGAACAGCCCGTGCACCGCGCCGTAGGCCAGCCCCTGATGCCCGTACAGCGTGCGCGGGAACAGCGCGGGATCGTCTAAAATAAACGTGCCGATCCCCTGCCTGAGATTGTGAGCGCGCGCGCCGAACGACGCGGCGGGCGCGCGCATTTCGTCAAGCGACGCCTGCGACAGAAAGCCGCTTTCGCACAGCGCCATGCCGATTTTGCACAGATCGGGCGCGGTGACGCAAAGGTTGCCGTGCGCCAGCATGTAGTCGTATTCGGGATCAACGGCGTCGCGCGGCGCCTTTTTCGCGCGCGCGGCGGCGTCAAAGTTCGACCTTGCGCGCGGCGGCAGCACGCGGTAGGCGTCGGCGAGGCTTCTGCCCATGCGGGCGGGGAAGTACGAGGCGGCGACGCCGAGCGGCGCGAACACCGTCCGATGCATCAGCAGATCAAAGGGCGCGTCCGCCGCGCGCGCCATCACCGCGCCGGCGATGCCCGCGCCGAGGTTGGAATACGCCCATTGTCCGCGCTCGCCGAAGCTGTCGCCGCGCAGGATCTCGGACAGCTTTACGCCGCGCGCGATGCCCTCGTTATACGCCCTGCCGTCGCGCAGCCCGGCGGTATGCGTCATCAGCGCGCGCAGCGTCGCCCCGCCGCGCGCCGCGAGCAGCGCGCCCGCCTCGCCGCCCAGTATTCCGCACACGTCGGCGTCCAAATCGAGAACGCCTTCCTCGCGCAGCTTCATCGCACCCAGCGCCGTCACCAGCTTGCTGACCGACGCCGCGCGGTACGCCGTATGCGCGTCCGCCGGTCTGTACGGCTCGCGCCGCGCCGCGCCGCAGGCGGCGATTTCGGTGATCTCGCCGTTTTCAAACACCGCCGCCGTGCCGCCCACGGCGCGATGCTTCCAAAGCGCGCGCAAAAGCGGGCTGTCGGGGCGCACGCCGCGCGGCGTCAGCGCGAGCAGGCATCGGTACGCTTGCCAGTTTTTCATGACTTTCCCTCATACTTTCCGTCAAACGGGGCAATCTATCGCTGTCCCAAGGACGCGAAACCGTCAAATGACAATCAAAAGGAGTGATCGTATGCCTGAAACCTGTTCTCTCTCCAGCAAGGATTTGTCCATCATCGAGGATCAATTGGCGCATCTCGCCACCGGCTGCCGCGTCGCCTCGGCGTACCAGAACCAGTTCGTCCATCCCGAGCTCAAGGGCGTCGCGTCCGCCATCGCCCAGCACAGCCGCCAGCAGTACGACGCGCTGTTCGCCTTCCTCAACGGCTGTCAGTAAGGAGTGATCAAGATGAGCCAAACTTGGAATCAGATGAATCAGGACGGGCAGAACGCCCAGCAGCCGCTCAGCGAGCAGGAGCTTGCCTTCGATTTGCTCTATCACGAGAAAGCGAACCTGACCAACATGGCGTCCGACATCGTCGAGGTCAGCCATCAGGGGCTTCGCCAGGTGATCAACGACAGCTACATGCAGATCGGTCAGGATCAGCTCAAGCTGTTTCAGGTCATGAGCGGGCTGAACTGGTATGAGACGAAGCCCGCCACCGCGCAGGAAATCAGGCAGGCGAAGCAAAAGTATCAGCAGATGAGAAACACGCTGTAAGCGCGCGCATACATGAAACGGGGGCTGTCGCGTCACGCGGCAGCCCCCGGCGCGCGTTCCAGCCTTTATAGAGTAGCCGAAACCGCGCGATATTGCAAGCAAAAGATATGCGTTATTTCATTCCGCCCGTGCCGGCGTCGGAGGCGTAGGGCAGGACGGCGACGATCTTGTCGCCGATATAGACGATGCGGTACAAAGTGGAGCCGTACTGCGCGTAATGCGACATGAAATCATTGATGTTGGTCGCGCGGTAGGGATAGGTCATGGTGCCGTAATAAAAGATGCAGTTCGGGTCCACCGCGTACTTGTACTGCTCGGAGGAAGAGGTGTTCGTATAGGTGGACAGGTTGCCGCTCTGGTAGTTCTCCCCGTAGTATTTGACGGTCGCCAGATCGGCGTTGATGTACCAGTCGCCGCCGCTCTGGTAGAAGCTGTTGATGAAGCCGATGGACACGCGCGTGCGGCGGGTATCGGGGCGGCGCTGGAGGAACACGGTGTACTCGCTGCTCTCGCCGCCGTAGGTCACGCGGATGGCGACCATCTGCGGCTGATCGCTCATATAGATCTTCTGCGACTGCGCGCCGCTCGCCACGTACTGACCGTTGACGGTGATGGTCGCGCTTTGATTGTACGCCGTCGGCGTGAAGCGGACGAAATCCACGGTGCTCGCCATCGTCAGAAGATAGCTGTACTGGTACGGGCTGAAAGCGCCGGGCGACAGTTTGCCGGACGAAGTGCAGTTGTGCCGAAGCGACGCCAGACGGCTGTTCCCGCCGGTGGGCGGAATATAGGGCGAATCGGTGGGGCGCGCGGTCGGCCGCGCGGTGGGCTTGGCGGTCACCGAAGGTTTGGGCGTGACGAACTCGCTCACGGCGCCGATGCGGACGAAGCCGCGCAGCGATTTGCCCTCGACGTACGCCCAATTCGAGCCGAGCGTGGCGAGCAGCGTCACGGCGTCGCCTTCCTCGAACTGCGCGATGGATTTGTTGTTGATGATGGGATCGTCGGTCATGCCGATATCGCGCACGATGGTCACGGTATGCGCGTCGCTGAACGTCAGACTTGTGTTGATGCTTCCCTCGATATCGTAGAGATGGCCGACGGCGCTCGGCTCGACATAACCGATGCGGTAGACGCCCGAGGAGCCCTGATAACCAAGCAGCATCCAGCCGTTGTCGACGACGCCGTAGATGCGGTCCACGCCGCCGCCGCCCACCGTGCCGAGCCTGCGATACCCGCTCCCCGGGCCGGCGTACACATCGAAGGATTTGTCAAGCCGCGCCTTGACGTAGGTCAGCGACGGCACGGCGAAGGCGGTCGGGATCGCCGCGGCGAGCAGCAGAAGGACGGCAAGCGTCAGGGAAAGCGCGCGTTTCGTCATACGGAAAACTCCTTTCGGGCGGAAAGAATCAACTGTTACACTAATAAGACGATGCGCGCCGCGATTTCGTTCCGCATTTAAGAAAAAAATTGGAAAACCCGCGCCGGGGTGTTGACAACGCGCCGAAATGTGCTATAATCCTCTTGAAGGTCAAAGATAGTCAATCTTTCCTTCCTCAAAACCAACGACGAACGGAGTGATGGTTATGTCCGCCAATCAATATACGCAAAAGAGCATGGAAGCGATCAACGGCGCGCAGGCGCTGGCAGGCGAGCGGGGCCATCAGCAGCTCGAGCAGGCGCATCTGCTGTGCGCGCTGTTGTCCGATCCGCAGGGGCTGATTCCGCAGCTGCTGACCAAAATGGGCGTCGACGCGCGGACGTTCGCCGCCGCCGCCGAGGGGCTTTTGCAAAAGCTGCCGCAGGTGCGCGGCATCGCCCGCGAGCAGGGCAAAACCTATGTTTCATCCGATATGGACAAAGCGCTGCGCGAGGCGGCGACGATCGCCGGGCAGATGAAGGACGAGTACATTTCGGTCGAGCATCTGTTCCTCGCCTTGATCGCCGCCGCCGACCGCGAATTGTCGCAGCTTTTCAAGACGTTTTCCGTCACGAAAGAGAGCTTCCTCAAGGCGCTGTCCTCGGTGCGCGGCGCGGCGCGCGTGACGACGGACACGCCGGAGGACACTTACGACGCGCTCAAAAAGTTCGGAACCGATCTGGTCGCCGTGGCGCGGGCGGGCAAGCTCGATCCCGTGATCGGGCGCGACGGCGAAATCCGCGACGTCATCCGCATCCTGTCGCGCAAAACCAAGAACAATCCCGTGCTGATCGGCGAGCCGGGCGTGGGCAAAACCGCCATCGCCGAAGGGCTGGCGCAGCGCATCGTGCGCGGCGACGTGCCGGACGGTCTCAAGGATCGCGCCATATTCTCGCTCGATATGGGCGCGCTGATCGCCGGCGCGAAGTTTCGCGGCGAGTTTGAGGAGCGCCTGAAGGCCGTCCTTGCCGAGATCAAAAAGAGCGACGGCAAAACCATCCTGTTCATCGACGAGCTTCACCTGATCGTCGGCGCGGGCAAGACCGAAGGCAGCATGGACGCGGGCAACCTGCTCAAGCCCATGCTGGCGCGCGGCGAACTGCACTGCATCGGCGCGACGACGCTGGACGAATACAGAAAATACGTCGAAAAGGACGCCGCGCTGGAGAGACGGTTCCAGCCCGTTACCGTGAACGAGCCGACCGTCGAGGACACCATATCGATCCTGCGCGGGCTGAAAGAGCGCTACGAGGTGTTCCACGGCGTCAAGATTCAGGACGCCGCGCTGATCGCCGCCGCCACGCTGTCGGGGCGCTACATCACCGACCGCTTCCTGCCCGACAAGGCGATCGATCTGGTGGACGAGGCGTGCGCCATGATCCGCACCGAAATGGATTCCATGCCGACGGAACTGGACGACATCCGCCGCCGCATCATGCAGCACGAAATCGAGGAGGCGGCGCTTAAAAAGGAAACGGACGCGCTCTCGGTCGAACGGCTGAACGTCCTGCGCCGCGAGTTGTCCGATATGCGGGAGAAATTCAGCGCCATGAAAAGCCGGTGGGAGAACGAAAAAAACGACATCGGCAAAGTGCAGAAGCTGCGCGAGGACATCGAAAAACTGAACGCCGAGGCCGAGAAAGCCGAGCGGAATTACAATCTGTCCCGCGCCGCCGAGATCCGATACGGCGAGCTGCCGCGCCTGAAAAACGAACTGTCCGAGGCCGAAAAGGAATCGCCCGCCAAGGACAATACGCTTTTGCGCGACCGCGTGACCGAGGAGGAAATCGCGCGCATCGTGGCGCGCTGGACGGGCATCCCGGTCAGCAAGCTCATGGAGGGCGAGCGCGAAAAGCTGCTCCGCCTGCCCGACGTGCTGCACAGGCGCGTCATCGGTCAGGACGAGGCGGTGGAGCGCGTCAGCGAGGCCATTCTGCGCTCGCGCGCAGGCGTCGCCGACGAAAACCGCCCCATCGGATCGTTCATGTTCTTGGGGCCGACGGGCGTTGGCAAGACCGAGCTGGCGAAAACGCTCGCCGAAGCGCTGTTTGACGACGAAAAAAGCCTGATCCGCATCGACATGTCGGAGTACATGGAGAAGTTTTCCGTCAGCCGCCTGATCGGCGCGCCTCCGGGCTACGTCGGCTACGACGAAGGCGGGCAGCTCACCGAGGCCGTGCGCCGCAAACCCTACGCCGTCGTATTGTTCGACGAAATCGAAAAGGCGCACCCCGACGTGTTCAACATCCTTTTGCAGATTCTGGACGACGGGCGCGTCACCGACAGCCAGGGGCGAACGGTCGATTTCCGCAACACAATCCTCATCATGACGTCCAACCTCGGCTCGTCGCAGATTCTGGAGGGCATCGACGAAAACGGCCTCCTGTCCGAACGGGCGACTGAAAGCGTGCGCGCGCTTCTGCGGCAGAATTTCCGCCCCGAGTTCCTCAACCGCATCGACGACACCGTGCTGTTCACGCCGCTCTCGCGCGGTCAGATCGGGCAAATCGTCGATCTGCTGCTCGACCGCCTGCGCGCGCGGCTCAAGGAAAAGCAACTATCCCTGCGCCTGACCGACGCCGCGCTTGAGCGCCTGCTGGCGCTCGGCTACGACCCGGTGTACGGCGCGCGCCCGATGAAGCGCGTTCTCCAGTCGAAAATCGAAACGCAGGTCGCCAGACGCCTCGTCGCGGGCGACGTTTTGCCCGGGCAGACGCTCGTGATCGACATAGACGGCGGCGACGGCTTCACCGCGAAAGCGGAAAACGAATAAGCGCCCAACGAAACCGGCGCGCCCTCCGATAAGGAGAGCGCGCCGTTCATTCATGCCTTATGCCGTCGCAAAAACCGCGCGCCGTGAAACGCGCGGTTTCTCATCCCGCGTTCCGTCAGACGGTGAACTGCTGGATATCGGTCACGAGATCGTCGCAGGCGTCGCTGTACACGTCCAGCGTGATCGGCTTGCTCAAATCGAGCGAGAAGATGCCCAGAATCGATTTGGCGTCCACGACGTGGCGGCCGGCGCGCAGATCCATCTCGTAGGGATAGCGGTTGACGGTGTTGACGAAGGATTTGACTTCCTCGGCAAAGCTCAGTTTGATCGGAATGGATTTCATATGCATTCCCTCCTTACGCTGTTTACCCGTCCATTATAGCCCATCAAATGCGGAAAATCAAGCGTTCAGCCGCGCGATCGCCGCGCGCAGGCGCTTCATCGTTTCGTCGCGCCCAAGCAGGTACGCGATCTCGAACGCGCCGCCCGGCGTCGATTCCTGTCCCGATATCGCGATGCGCAGCGGCCACAGCACCGCGCCGTTCTTGCGTCCGCTTTCGCCGATCGCCGCCATCACGGCGTCGTGCAGCGCGCTTTCCGTCCATTCGGTCACGCCCTCGAGCACGGGCAGAACGAAGGCGAGCGAATCGGCGGCGATCTCGGGATTGGTTTTCATTTTCTTGTGCGTGTACAATTCAAGCGGGTAATCCGGCATTTCGGCAAGGAATTTTACCATGTCGGGCACGCGGCAGAACACCTCGGTGCGGCTCTGCATGAGTTCCGCGAGGCGGCGGTAATCGATGTTTTTGCCCGCCAGCGCCTTGTCGAACCACGGCGTCGCCATCGCAAGATATTTCTCAAAATCCATCCTGCGGATGTACTCGAAATTGAACCACGTCAGCTTGTCGATATCGAAGATGGCGGGCGCTTTGTTGATGCCCTTGACGCTGAACGCCGCGGCCAGTTCCTCGAGCGTGAAAAACTCGCGGTCGTCGCCCGGATTCCAGCCGACCAGCGCCAGATAGTTGATCAGCGCCTCGGTCAGATAGCCCTTGCCGATGAAATCGCTGTAATAGGCGTCGCCGTCGCGCTTTGAGAGCTTGTGGTGCGCGTCGCGCATGACGGTGGGCAAATGGATATACTGCGGAATCTCCCAGCCGAACGCCTTGTACAAAAGATTGTACTTGGGCGTCGAGGACAAATACTCCATGCCGCGCAGGATGTGCGTGATGCCCATCAAATGGTCGTCGATCACGTTGGCGAAATTGTACGTGGGCATTCCGTCCCGCTTGATGAGCACCATGTCATCCAGCGTGTCGTTGGGCATGGAAATATGCCCGAACACCAGATCGTCATAACTGCTCTCGCCCGTCGTGGGCGCGTTCTGGCGGATGACGTAGGGCGCGCCGGCGTCGAGCCGCCTTTGCACCTCTTCTTTGGACAGATGGAGACAGTGCTTGTCGTACTTGAACACCTCGCCCTTCGCCTCGCACGCGGCGCGGCGCGCGTCGAGCTCTTCCTTGTCGCAGAAGCAGTAGTAGGCGTCGCCGCTTTCGACCAATTGCTCGGCGTAGGGCAGGTAAAGATGCTTGCGGTCGGACTGCACGTACGGCCCGTATGCCCCGCCGATGTCGGGGCCTTCGTCCCATTGAAGCCCGCAGTCGCGCAGGGTATCGTAAATCACCTGCGTCGCGCCCTCGACATAGCGCTCCTGATCGGTGTCCTCGATGCGCAGGATGAATTTTCCGCCGTTTTGCTTGCTGAACAGATAGGCGTACAGCGCCGTGCGCAGGCCGCCCAAGTGCATGAACCCCGTGGGCGACGGCGCGAAGCGTGATCTGACGGTCGTCATGATGAAGATTCCTTTCGTGGACGGATTTTTCGCGAGGGAAAAGGCTTTTACGCCAGAATCCCCTCGCGCTCCCCGCCTGAAAAGCATAGGGAGAGAATTCATAAAACAACGGTTTACCCTTTATAGCTGTCCTTCAGTCCGACGACGCGGTTGAACACCGGCCTGCCCTCCGCCGAATCGGGATCGCGCTTGAAATAGCCCGTGCGCATGAACTGGAAGGTGTCGGCGGCGGATTCGGCGAGGAAAGGCTCGCCGAGGCCGTTCAGCGTGGTCAGGCTGTCGGGGTTTAAGCGGCTGATGAAATCCTTTTTGTCCGTTTCATCGTCGCCGCCGTCGTCCTCGCGCAGAAGCGGCTCGTACAGGCGGCATTCGACGGGAACGCAGTCCGCCGCGCCGACCCAGTGCAGCGTGCCCTTGACCTTGCGCTCGGCGCCCTCGGTGCCCGAGCGGCTTAAAAGATCAACGGCGCATTCGAGATGATCGACGTCGCCGTTTTCGTCCTTGATCACGGCTTCGCACTTGATGATGTACGCGCCCTTGAGCCGCACCTCGCCGTCCGGCTTGAGGCGGAAGAATTTCTTCGGCGCGTCCTCCATGAAATCGTCCCGTTCGATGTAGATTTCACGCCCGAACGCGCATTCGTGCGCGCCCATTTCGGGGTGATTGGGATGATTCTCGATGGAAACGCGTTCGGTTTTGCCTTCTTCCCAGTTGGTCAGCACGATCTTGAGCGGCTTCATCACCGCCATGGCGCGCGGCGCGGTTTCGTTCAATTCCTCGCGCACGCAGTGCTCGAGCAGCGCGTAATCGACCGTCGAATCGGCCTTCGCCATGCCCGCGCGGGCGATGAAATCGCGGATCGCGCCCGGCGTGAACCCGCGCCGGCGCATGGCGCACAGCGTGGGCATTCTCGGATCGTCCCAGCCGGCGACATAGCCTTCCTCGACCAATCTGCGCAGGTAGCGCTTGCTCATGATGGTGCGCGTCAGGTTCATCCGCGCGAACTCGATCTGGCGCGGGCCGCGATACGCGCGGCCGTTTTTATCGAGCGTTTCCTTGCGGAAGCCGCAGTTTTCGACCACCCAGTCGTAGAGCGGCCGGTGATCCTCGTACTCCAGCGAGCACAGCGAGTGCGTAATGCCCTCCAGCGCATCGCCGATGGGATGCGCGAAATCGTACATGGGGTAAATGCACCATGTTTTGCCCGTGCGGTGATGTTCCTTGTAGAGGATGCGGTACATCGCGGGATCGCGCATGTTCATATTGGGCGACGCCATATCGATTTTCGCGCGCAGGATCATGCGTCCCTCGGGGAACTCCCCGGCGCGCATCCGGCGGAACAGATCGAGGCTTTCCTCGGCGGGGCGGTCGCGCCACGGCGAGTTTTTGCCGGGCGAGGTCAGCGTGCCGCGATACTCGCGCATCTGCTCCTGCGTCAATTCGTCCACGTAGGCCAGCCCGCGCCTGATGAGATCCTCCGCCAATTCATAGCACTTTTCGTAGTACTCGCTGGCGAAGAACAGGCCGCCTTTCCAGTCGAAGCCAAGCCAATGGATATCCTCCATGATGCCCTCGACATACTCGGTTTCTTCCTTGGCGGGGTTGGTATCGTCAAAGCGCAGGTTACACAGCCCGCCGTACTTTTCCGCCGTGCCGAAATCGGCGATCAGCGCTTTGCAGTGCCCGATGTGCAGATAACCGTTGGGCTCGGGCGGGAAGCGGGTGTGAATCTGCTCGCATTTCCCCTCCGCGAGGTCCCGGTCGATGGCGTCCCAGATGAAGTTCGTGCGGTTCAGATCGCCCTCCATGCTTTCCACTCCTTTTCTACCATAATCATCGGATTACCTGACCACCAGATTGAGCAGCCTGCCCGGGACGTAGATCACCTTGACGATCTGCCTGTCGCCCACCAGCGCGCGGACTTCCTCCGTCGCGGGCAGCGACGTTTCGGCGGTTTCCTTCGCCAGATCGAGCGGCACGGTGATCTTGCCGCGCACCTTGCCGTTCACCTGCACGGCGATTTCCACCTCGTCGCGCGTCAGATACTTTTCGTCGTAGGTCGGCCACTTCTGCTGATAGACGGGCTTTCCGTAGCCGAGAGACTGCCAGATTTCCTCGCAGATGTGCGGCGCGACGGGCGAAAGCAGGAGCAGAAGCGTCCGGTATTCGGCGTTCGTCACCGTTCCCTTTTGATAGAATTCGTTGACCAAAGACATCATGGCGGCGATGGCGGTGTTGAACTTCATTTTCTCGTAGTCTTCCGAGACCTTTTTAACGGTCTGGTTGACCGACACGCGCATGTCCTCCGACATGTCTTCGCCCGACAGCATTTCCTGCATCCGCCACACGCGGTCGAGGAACTTACGGCAGCCGCGCGCGCCGTTGGTCGACCACGGAATCGCCTGATCGAACGCGCCCATGAACATTTCGTACATGCGGAAGGCGTCGGCGCCGATTTCCCTGACCACTTCGTCGGGGTTGACGACGTTGCCGCGCGATTTGGACATCTTCTGCCCGTCCTCGCCCAGCACCATGCCGTGGCTGGTGCGCTTTTTGTACGGCTCGGCGACGGGCGACGCGCCGATGTCGTTGAGGAACAGATTCCAGAACCGGCTGTACAGCAAATGCAGCGTGGTATGCTCCATGCCGCCGTTGTACCAATCGACGGGCATCCAGTACTTGAGCGCCTCGGGCGAGGCGAGCGTCTCCGCGTTGCGCGGGTCGCAGTAGCGCAGGAAATACCAGCTCGAGCCCGCCCATTGCGGCATGGTGTCCGTTTCGCGTTTGGCGTCTGCGCCGCAGACGGGGCACTTGCAGTTGACCCAATCGGTCATGCGCGAGAGCGGGCTTTCGCCGTCGTCGGTCGGCTCGTACTGCTTGATGTCGGGCAGGAGCAGCGGCAGATCCTTTTCATCCATCGGCACCATGCCGCACTTGGGGCAATGAATCACGGGAATCGGCTCGCCCCAGTAGCGCTGGCGCGCGAACACCCAGTCGCGCAGCTTGTAGTTGATTTTGCGCTCGCCCAGACCCTGATCGGTCAGGTAATCAATGATCGCCTTCTTCGCCTCGGCGACGGTCATGCCGTCCAGAAAGCCCGAATTGACCATCACGCCCGATTCGATGTCGGTGTACGCCGCTTCCAGCACGCTGCCGCCCGCCACGACCTCGCGGATGGGCAGGCCGAACTTCGTCGCGAACGCCCAGTCGCGCTCGTCGTGCGCGGGCACGGCCATGATCGCGCCGGTGCCGTAGGTCATCAGCACGTAATCGGACACCCAGACGGGGATTTCATTGCCCGTCACGGGATTGACGGCGCGCACGCCCTTGATTTCGACGCCCGTTTTCTCCTTGTTCAGCTCGGTGCGCTCAAAATCGCTCTTGCGCGCGGCGGCGGCGCGGTAGTCGATCAATTCGTCATAGTTCGTGATCTGATCCTTGTATTTCTCGATCATCGGATGCTCGGGCGAAACGACCATGTACGTCGCGCCGAACAGCGTGTCGGGGCGCGTGGTATACACGCGCAGCTTGTCGCCCGTGCCGGCGAGTGTGAAATCGACCTCCGCGCCCTCCGAGCGGCCGATCCAGTTGCGCTGCTGCGTTTTCACGCGGTCGATGAAATCCAGATCGTCCAGCCCGTCGAGCAGCTTCTGCGCGTAGGCGGTGATCTTGAGCATCCATTGATTCTTGACCTTGTGCACCACCGGCGCGCCGCAGCGCTCGCACACGCCGTCCACGACCTCCTCGTTGGCGAGGACGCACTTGCAGGAAGTGCACCAGTTGATGGGCATCTGCGTTTTATACGCCAGCCCCTTTTTGAACATTTGCAGGAAGATCCACTGCGTCCATTTGTAGTAGTCGGGATCGGTGGTGTTGACCTCGCGCGAGTAATCGAACGAGAAGCCGAGCATTTGCAATTGCTGCCTGAAATGCTCGATGTTGTCGTGCGTCACCTTGGCGGGATGGATGTGGTTCTTGATGGCGTAGTTCTCGGTGGGCAGGCCGAAGGCGTCCCAGCCGATGCAGTGCAGGACGTTATAGCCCTCCATGCGGCGCTTGCGCGCCACCACGTCCAGCGCCGTGTACGGGCGCGGATGCCCCACGTGCAGGCCGACGCCCGAGGGATACGGGAACTCGATCAGGCAGTAGTACTTGGGCTTCGTATAATCCTCGCTGGTTTTGAAAGCGCCCTGCTCCCGCCATATTTTCTGCCATTTCGGCTCAATTTCGCCCGGTACGTAACTTCCGATGCTCATGAGGAAGCCTCCTTTGGATGAATGGGGATAGTATACCTCGAAAGCGCCGATTTGTAAAGGAAAGGAAGGAAAAAGAAGCGGGTTTTCCGCCGCGCGCGGACGCTCGCGGCGCGCGGGCGGACGATCCGGCGATTTGTCCCGGAGGGGTTGTTATTTCCCCCGCTTTTCGGGTATAATGGGAACGAACGGCAAAACCGTTCGGGAGGCGGGCATGCTCAGAAACGGTCGCGTGGTCGGGAAAGAGGGCGAAAGGCTCTCGGTGTGCTTCGAGCGCCCAGAAATGTGCGCCAAATGCGGCGCGTGCATGGGCCGGTCGCATCAGACGCTCGTGACGGTCGCGGGCGACGCCGAAATCGGTGACACGGTGGACGTCGAAATGGCGGACGCGCAGGTGGTCAAGGCGTCGGCGGCGGCGTATCTCGTGCCGCTCGTCGGGCTGCTGGGCGGGCTGCTCCTCGCCTCGCTGTGCACAAAGAACGAACTCTTCATCGCGGCGGCGGGCGCGCTGGGGCTGGGACTCTCGTGGGTCGTCCAGACGGCGATCGATCGCTCGCTGCGCCGCAAACAATCATGGCAGCCGCGCCTCATCGCGGTTCACAAGGAGGAACAACATGTCGGAAATCAAGGTAACCAAGGATAATTTTGACAAGGAAGTGCTCGCGGCGGGCGTGCCCGCGCTGGTCGATTTCTGGGCGCCGTGGTGCATGCCCTGCCGCATGATCGCGCCGATCGTCGAGGAGATCGCCGAGGAAGCGGCGGGCAAGGCGGTCGTTGGCAAAGTCAACATCGACGAAGAGGGCGAGCTCGCCGCGCGATTCCGCGTGACCAGCATCCCCACGCTCATCGTGTTCGAGGGCGGCAGGGAAATCCGCCGCAGCGTCGGCTCGCAGGGCAAGGACGCGCTCAAAAAGCTGCTGGGCGTGTAGCGGTAGTATCCGATCCGCAGGATGACCGCCTCGCGGAAACGACGGTACGGCGCGAAGAAACGAGCGCGCGGGCGCGTCTGTTTCATAAGCGCCGCCGACGAAAGCCCGCGCGAAATAAGAAAGGAAACGCCATGTCCACCAAAGCGCTGGTCGTCATCGACCTGCAAAACGACATCACCAAGCATTACAGGGACATCATCGACAGCGTGAACCGCGCCATCGACCGGGCGGTCGAAGGCGGGCTGTACGTCGTGTACATCAAACACAACGAAACGTCGGAAAAGGCGAGATCGTTCCTGCCCGGCACGCGCGGCGCGGAACTGGTGCCCGAAATGAAGATCGTGTCCGATCACATCTTTACAAAGACCGTCGGCAACGCGCTGACCGCCGAGGGCTTCGCCGATTTCATCCGGGAACACGGGATCGATACCTTCTATCTCGCCGGGGCGGACGCCGCCGCCTGCGTCAAATCGACCTGCTTCAACATGCGCAAGGCGGGTTACGCCGTCACCGTGCTGTCCGACTGCGTGACCAGCTACGACAAGCGCAAGATTGACGACATGCTGCGCTATTACGAAAGCAAGGGCTGCGAAGTCGTCCCGTTGAGCGCATTTTCATAACCATTCCGCATCATAAGCAAGGGACTGTCGCGGTTTTTCTTCCGTGACAGCCCCTTGCTTTTTACATGGTAAATCGTCGCGAACCCGATCAGATCCTGCCGTGCACGATCTCGTTCGTCTCCGCCGAGCGGTTCATGGCTTCCATCAGTTTCATCACGCGCGTCATCTGCGCGTGCGTGACGAGCTGCTTTTCCTCGCCGAGAATCGTGCGGACGAAATTGCGGTAGTAGTCGCGCACGTCGGCATGCGCGTCGGGGAGCGGATATTCGCGGATGGTTTCGCTCGTGCGCGGCGCCATCGTCTTGGTCAGGCCGGCGGCGGTGACGACGGGCACGGCGTCGCGCTTCTCCCAGTCGGACACCATGACGATCCTGCCCTGCTTATTCCAGTCGTTCATGATCGCCGTGCCGTTCTGCCCGCACATGAACCAGCGCGGCAGGCTGACAAAGTGGCTGGTGCCGACCTCGACGGAGGCGGTGACGCCGCTCTCGAAGGTCAGCACCGAGCGAAAGCCGTCGTCCACCTCGTCGTTGGTGACGTGCGTGACCGAGCAGTACGTCGATACGACATCCTGACCGACCATCTGAAGGATCTGATCGATCAGGTGAACGCCCCAGTCGAGGATCATGCCGCCGCCGTGACGCTTTTTGTTGCGCCAGTCGCCCGGCACGCCGCGCGAGCCGTGCACGCGCGATTCGATGGAGAACACCTCGCCCAGCGTGCCCTCGTCGTAGATCCGCTTCATGATCAGATAATCCTCGTCCCAACGGCGGTTCTGATGCACCGAAAAGACGCGGTTGAATTCCTGCGAGGCGTCGATCATCGCCTGCAATTCGTCCGAGGAATCGGCGACGGGCTTTTCGGAAATGACGTGCTTGCCGCGCCGCATTGCCTCGATCGCGAGCGGCATGTGCAGATCGTTGGGCACGGCGATGGTGACAAAATCGACCGCCGGATCGCCAAGAAGCGCCTCGAGCGATTCGTAGGCGAACACGCCGTGCTCGCGCGCGATCTGATTGCGCTCGGGCTTGATGTCATACACGCCGGCAATATGAATGATGTCCGGCAGGGTTTTGAGCTTCTCCACATGCCAGCTTCCCATGCCGCCGTAACCGATCAGCGCCCAGTTCAACATAAAAAAACCTCGATTCCCTGTGCGATTCGCGCCGACATGGTATCACCTTTCGGCGGCAAAGTCAACCGGGAAACGAGGGTTTTGCGCGGGATTTCGCGAGGTTTCGCGCGGTCTGCGCGACGTTCGTTCATTCGTGAAGCCGCGCGGTTCCGCCTGCGGATTGACCGCATTTTGACCGCGCGGTTAATTCCCCACGCGCAGCAGGATGCGCCCGTCCTTGGCGGGAATCCAGAAGTCCGCGCCCGTCCAGCCGCTGCCGATATCGCGCAGCCTTTCGCAAAAATGCGGCTTGACGTCGTGCAGCGTGCGGTTGCACACGACGACCGCGTTTTCGTACTCGCGGCGGTGCGTGCCGTCCTGCGCGACATAGGCGTCGCCGAGCGGCGCGCCAAGCGGCGTGTCGAATTCGGGATACCACCAGTACTGTCCCAGACAGCGCGTGTGCATCTGATAGGAATAATGCACGTCCGTGAGCAGCGTAAACGCCAGCCCGAAGCGCAGGTACTGCCGGCTGTCGTATCCGGCGGTCAGCAGGCGCACGTTTTCGTCGGGCGCGCCGGTCGAGGCGATGTTGTAATCGCAGTCGATGAGCGGCGTATTGCTCAAATACGTGCAGTTGCGGTGACCGCCGCAGCCCTCTTTCCACAGCGCGCACTTGCGCAGAATATCCTCCGGCGTCAGGCGCTTCATGGTGTCGGGCAGCGTGAGCGCGTCGACGGTGTCCTCGAAAATATTGCCGTCGGCGTAAGGCCGCGCGTAGGCGTCGTCGGTGCCGCCGTTGACGAGGATATAGGGCGCGCCGCCGTAGATTTCGCGCAGCTTGCGCAGCAGCGACAGTTTGCCCTCGCGCCACGCGCGGTTAAGCGCCTCGATGTCGTCGGGCCTGCCGTCGCCGTCGGCGTCGAAGCGCACCTTTTTGCCCGTCGCAAGCTCGGCCGCCCACAGATCGAACGCGCCGCCCATGCAGTCGATGTAGATGCCGTCCACCGCGCGGCGGCCGTCAAAGCGCGAGGCGATCAGGCGCACGAGCGAATCGACCGTTTCGGGGCGCGACAGATTGAGCAGGTGGCTGCCCGGCCACGAGGAAATGAACTCGCCCTCCGGCGTGCGCAGGAAGCAGTCCGCCGAAAAGAAGGGGTTGTCGAGCCGGTTCTCGCACGCGCCGCCGATATAGGTGAGGACGATCGCGCGATCGTTCATTTCCCGGACGCGGGCGATGTTGTCCGCCGTCTTTTGCGCCTGCGCGGCGGTATCGCCGAATTCGACGCCGCCGATGATGAGATCGTACCGCGCGATCGCGCGCAGCGCCGCCTCGGTCTGATCCGGGTAAATGTTCTCCCCGTAGATTTTGGCGATTTTCGGCATTCCGTCTTTGTACCACTTGAACATCGTGCATCGTCCTTTCCGTCAGCAGGATTTGCGCTCGGTGCGCAGAAGAATCGAATAGGAGTAATCGGTCGGCGTGACGCCGGTGACCGCCTTGAACTGCTTGGAGAAGTAATGGATCGACGAATATCCCAGCGCCTCGGCGATCTCGGTGAAGTTCAGCCGACGCTCGCGGATCATCTGCTTGGCTGAATCGATTTTACAAACGATGAAGTACTCCATCGCGCTGGTTTGTTTGTATAAACGGAAAAGGCGCTGGAGCTTGGAACGCGAAATCAGATGATCCCTGCAAATGGTATCCAGCGTCAATTGCCTGCCGACGTTCTGCTGAAGATAGGCGATGATCTGCTTGAGCTGCTCCTCGCTGTCGTTCTCCTGCACCGATTTGCGAAGCTGCGTCTGTTCGCCCGGCGCGGCGAGCGTGCGGCGGCGGAAGATGATGAGCAGCTCCTCGAGGCACAGCTTGATCATCTGCTCGCAGCCAAAGGGCGGCTGCTTGCGGCGGCGGAGCTTGAAATACGTCATGTCCAGCGGCGTCAGGAACGCCGCGCGCGCCTCGGTCACGATGCGCGAAAGCAGCGTCTGCTCCTCGTTGCCCAGATTCAGGCGGTGTCTGGACACCTCGTAGAGCCATTTCGCGTCGCTCGAAAAGGACAGCACGATCAGATTGGGGCATTCGCCCTCGACCGCCTCGAAGCGGTGGAACGCCATCGGCGCGTACAAAAGCGACTGCCCGCGCCGGAGCGTGCGCGTCACGTCGTCCACCGTGACGCTGACCGCGCCCTTGTCCACGAAAATCAGCTCCCAGAAATCGTGCCGCTCGCCCTCGAACACGAAATCCCCGTTGTATTCGTAGTAATGGATGGTATACAGGCCCGCGACGTCGACGTCGCGGCTCAGCTCAATGCTTTCGTACAGCACGCGTCCGCCCCCTTTGCCGAAAGTATACCACAGCCGATTCATTTTGTAAACACATAAATGCGTCGATAATATAAATATGCGATTCAAATGTGTAAAGCCAGATCAATCGCAAACCGATATAATCATCTTGAACAAAGCGACCGACGCTATATTTCCTTTTCTTCAGATCCTGATACAACGGAGGATTCCCCCATGAAGCTTGTGTTGATCGGCGCGGGGCAGCGCGGCATGATTTACGCGGAATACGCCTTTTTATGCGGCGTGGCGGATATCGCGGCGGTCGCCGATCCCAGCGAGGAGAGGCGCCGCCTGGCGGCGGAGAGATTCGATATCCCGAGCGACCGCGTATACGCCGACGCCGACGAGCTTTTCGCGGCGGGCAAACTGGGCGACGCCGCCATCATCGCCTCGATGGACAGGGATCATTACGCGCAGGCGATGAAAGCGCTCGATCTGGGCTATCCGCTCCTGCTTGAAAAGCCGATCTCGCCCGATCCGGTCGAGTGCCTGATGATCGAGAAAAAGGCGAACGCGCTCGGCCTGCCCGTCGTCGTATGCCACGTGCTGCGCTATTCGCCCTTCTTCCGCACGATCAAGCAGATCGTGCAAAGCGGCGAGCTGGGCAAAATCGTCGCCGTGCAGCATAACGAAAACGTGGGCAATTTCCACATCGCGCATTCCTTCGTGCGCGGCAACTGGCGCAATACCGCGCTCTCCAGCCCCATCATCATGCAAAAATCCTGCCATGACATGGATCTGCTCGTGTGGCTGATCGAGAGCGACTGCAAAAGCATATCCTCCTACGGCTCGCTCGCCTATTTCAACGAGGCGCACGCCCCTCAAGGCAGCGCCGAAAGATGCCTCGACTGCCCCGTCGCCAAGGACTGCCGCTTCGACGCGCGCAAGGCGTATCTGCCCATCATGGGCTGCTGGCCCGCCACCGTGCTCACGGGCGACCAGACGAAGGAAGGCCTGATGAAAGCCATCGCCGAAGGCCCCTACGGGTGCTGCGTCTACCGCGCGGACAACGACGTGTGCGATCATCAAACGGTGCAGATGGAATTCGAAAACGGCGCGAAGGCGAGCTTCATATTAAGCGGCTTCACCACGCGCATGAACCGCACGCTCAAAATCATGTGCGAGGACGGCGAGATCCGCGCCACCGAGGAAAGCAATACCATTGAAATCACCAAGTTCACCTCCAACAGCATCGAGCCGGTCGAGCAGCGCGTCATCCATCCGCAGACCATCGTGGGCGCGCACGGCGGCGGCGATACCGGCCTGATGGTCGATTATCTGGAAATGATCATCAAGGGCGGCGGAACGCCCGACAGCGCCATCGGTCGGAGCGTCGAAAGCCACATCATGGCGTACGCCGCCGAGATCAGCCGTCTGGAGAAGCGCACGGTCGACGTCGCGGCGCTCAAGCGCGAACTGCGCGCGCGGGAGGTCACATGAACTACGGTCAATATGCCGGGTATGTCCGTATGCGGGAGCTGCCCGAGGGGCTGGACGTTTTCTTTGACGAATGGAAGGACGACGGGCGGCGGGCGCTGTGCGATCATGATTTCTTCCGCCGGACGCTGAAAAACGCGGGCGCGGACGAACGCGCGCTGCGCCGCATGGAGGACGCGCTCGCCGCCGTCGAGCAAGACGAAACGCTGTTTGCGTTTTCCCGCTTTCTCGTGTCCGATCTGTGCGCCGCGCGCAACCGGTGCGACTGCGACGAGTATCTTTCGCTCGATCCCGGCTGTCTGACGGGCGACGCGCGGGCGCTGTACGCGCTGACCATGATGATCGCCTGCGTCGAAACCTCGACGGCGGCGCTCAAGGCGCGCGGCGTGCCCGAAGAATACTACGCCGATATCCCCGGCCGCCGGCTCAAGCCGCAGATCGACAAGCTCAACGCCGGCGATCCCGAAATCGCCGATTTCCCGTGGGATCTGAACTTCTACACCTGCGCCATTTTCTTCCTCGACCGCTTCTACTTTATCCCCTTCCGCTACAACGAAGCGCCGGCGTTCTACCGCAGCGCCGAAACGAACGAGGTCACGGCGCTGTGGCGCGGCGAGGGCAGGATTCGCCGCGACGGACAGCTGGACGGCGTGAACGGCGTATGCGACGACTTCGCGTTCGAGCCGATCTGGCAGGAGAGCGAACAGGCGGTGACGGCGTATCCCGTGCTGCCCGCGGGCCTGATCGGGCGCGCGCCCGTCACGCTGCAAAAAGCAATCTGGAAGGACGCGCTGCCCAAGGACAGCCTGCTGCTCGCGCTGCACATCCCGGGCGGCGAGGGCTACGAGCCCAAGCGCGTGAGAAGCTCGATGCTGCGCGCGCTCGATTTCTTCGGGGAATACTTTCCCGAATTGAACATCAGGGGCTTCTGGAGCGAGAGCTGGCTGTACGATCCCGGTTTGCGCGCGCTGCTGCCCGGCGGCGGGCACATCGTATCGGTGCAAAAGCAGTTCTACTGCTATCCCACGGGCGAGGGCGAGGAGCAGATCAAAATCGAAGTATTCGGCGACGAATCGCCCGATCTGTCGGCGCCCGGTAAAACGAGCCTGCAAAGAAAGCTGCTCGCGGCGTGGCGCGAAGGCGCGCATTTCCACGCGACGGGCATGGTGGTGCTCCGAGAGGAAACGGACAGGATCGGCCAGTCGCCTTATCAGAAGGCGTAACCCGATATCGAGGAAAGGATGATGGCTATGACGCGAACGCGCGCGCAGGTCATGCCCAAGCGGGGCTTCCTGTGGGAAATGCGGCATCGCCGCACGCTGTATCTCATGTGCGTGCCGGCGCTGATGCTCCTGCTCCTGTTCTGCTATATTCCCCTGCCCGGCATCTACATGGCGTTCGTCAAGTTCAACGCCGTGGACGGCGTGTTCGGCAGCCCGTTCGTGGGGCTGGACAACTTTACGTATTTCTTCGCCGGGAGCGGCAAGGGCTGGAAGGTCATCTTCAACACGCTGTACATCAACTTCTGGGGCATCCTGCTCGGGCTTGTCTTTCCCATCACCATCGCCGTATGCATGAACGAGGTCAGGAGCCGCGCGCTCAAAAAAGTCTGCCAGAGCGCCATGTTCTTCCCCTACTTCCTGTCTTGGGTCGTGGTGGGCGCGATCATATACGGCTTTTTCGCCAGCGACGTGGGGCAGGTCAACGTGATCCTGAAAGCGCTGGGCAAGCAGCCCGTCCGCTGGTACGCCGAGCCGCAGCACTGGCGCGCCATCATCATCATCGCCGACGTGTGGAAATGGGCGGGCTATTCCTCGATCGTGTACATGGCGGCGATGGCGAACTTCGACGCCAGCCTGTACGAGGCGGCGGCGATCGACGGCGCGAACCGCCTGCGCCAGATCCTGCACCTGACCATTCCCATGCTCAAGCCCACCGCCGTCGTGCTTACGCTGATGAGCGTCGGGCGCATCTTCTACGGCGATTTCGGCATGATTTACGGCATTGTGGGCAACAACCCCGTCCTCAGCGACGAGGTGACGGTCATCGACACCTACGTCTATTCCTCCATGCGCTCGCTGGGGTTCGGGTATTCGACGGCGATCGGCCTGTTCCAGTCCGTCATGGGGCTGGTGCTCGTCACGCTCGCCAATAAAGCGGCGAAGAAATTCAACGACGGGGAGGGGCTGTTCTGATGATCGAAACACGCCGCGCGCCGGCGCGCCGGATGCGCAAATCGACGTCCGACAAAATGGTCAAATGCTTCGCCTACGTCTTTATCGTGCTTTTCGGCGCGGCCTGCCTGTACCCGCTGATCCTGACGCTCAGCGTCTCCTTCTCCCTCGAGCGCGACATCGCCGCGAGCGGCTACGCCGTTTTCCCAAGAACGCCCACGCTCAACACCTATACCTACATTTTCGCGCACAGCGGCAGCAAAATCCTCACCAGCTACGGCGTGACGGTGTTCATCACCGTCGTGGGCACGCTGGGCGCGCTGCTCGTCACTTCGATGATCGCCTTCGCCATTTCCGTCAAGGAAATGAAATACCGCAACGTCATCGCCTTCATCTGCAATTTCACCATCATTTTCTCCGCCGGCCTGATCCCGTGGTACGTCGTGTGCGTCAACTATTACGGCCTGCGCAACAACATTCTGGCGCTCATCTTGCCCAGCATGTTCAGCGTGTGGAACATGTTCCTGATGCGCACCTATTTTTCCGCCATCTCGGAATCGCTTTACGACGCGGCGAAGATCGACGGCGCGGGCTACCTGACGGTGTTCTTCCGCATCGCCGTCCCGCTCAGCAAAACGGCGCTGCTCACCGTCGGGCTGATGTACGCGCTGCAGTACTGGAACGACTGGTGGAACGCGCTCATCTTCATCAACAAGAAAAAGCTCTTCCCGCTCCAGTACTATCTTTACTCCATCATTTCCAACGTCAACGCCATTTCCTCGGGGCGCGTGCCGCCTGGCGCGGCGGCGAACATCACGCTGCCCAGCGAAACGGTCAAAATGGCGGTCACCATCATCACCATCGGCCCCATCATCTTCCTCTATCCCTTCATCCAGCGCTATTTCGTCAACGGCATCATGACGGGCGCGGTGAAGGAATAACCCCGCTGCGAACCGCCCTGAACGAAAGGCGGTTGCGATATACTGTCCCATCAAAAAAGGAGGTTTTTCCATGAAGAAGGCTCTTTCCCTGGCCCTGGCGCTGGTCATGGCGCTGACCCTGATGCTTTCCGTCGCCGGCACGGCGTACGCGGCGGAAAAGATCACCATCCTCTACCCCGGCGACGAGACCGACAGGATGACCGAGTTCCTGGAGGGCGAATTCCGCGACAAATTGCTCAACGATCTCAACATGGAAGTCGAAATGATCTTCCTGCCGTGGGATCAGTACTGGGAACAAAAAGACGTGATGCTCGGCAGTCAGGACGAGATCGACCTGTACTGGGACGGTCTGCCCGATTTGAGCAGCATGTGCAACAAAAAGCAGTGCCAGCCCCTGGACGAGCTGATTGAAAAGTACGGTCAGGACATGCTCAAGGTGCTGCCCATGAGCCAGCTCGAGGGCGGCATGATCGACGGCAAGATCTACGGCATTCCCTCGGCGTACGCGCCTTCCTCCGCCATGTACCAGCTCGTGTGCGTGCGGCAGGACATCCTCGAAGCCGTCGGCATGACCGAGATCAAGACCGCCGAGGATCTCAAGGCGTTCGCCGAGAAAGCGGCGGAGCAGTTCCCCGAGCTCAAGGGTCCCGCCGACGTCATCTTTAAGCCCCTGACCCGCTACTTCGCCGACGAGCAGTTCTTCTGGGTCGCCTCGCAGGATCTGGTCGTGTACGGCGAGGAAACCGGCAAGGTGTACAGCTATTACGAGACCGAAGCCTTCCAGCAGGTCGCCAAGTTCAACCGCGATATGTACGTGAACGGATTGTACGGCGACGAGACCACCATCAAATACAACGAGCGCGACAGCCGTATGCAGACCGGTCTGTACCTGTGGGTTGAAGGCTCGCTCGGCAAGGAAAACGAGATCATCGCCACCGTGCGTCCCAACGCGCCCGGCGCCGTGCTCAAGAGCTACCTCCTCGCGCCCGAAAAGCCGCGCTACATCAACTCCGCCGGCGGCGAAGTGCTCTGCATCCCGTACAGCGCCGCCAATCCCGAAGGCGCGATCAAATTCCTC
The DNA here is from genome assembly GCA_964459985.1 of uncultured Oscillospiraceae bacterium. Classification (GTDB taxonomy): domain Bacteria; phylum Bacillota; class Clostridia; order Christensenellales; family Aristaeellaceae; genus CAYWOS01. The sequence goes on along the minus strand of CAYWOS010000002.1, from coordinate 58,667 downwards.
AACTGGCTCTATTCCAGTCAGGAGAACTACCTGTTCGCGCTCTACGGCGTCGAGGGCGTCGACTATGAGATCATCGACGGCCGCATCCATTCGATCAACGGCGACGAGTTCTTCTACGAGTGGATGTTCCGCAACCAGAACTATCAGCTCTTCACCGCCGACGTGAGCGCCGAATCCATCGATACCTACAAGCACTGGGACGACACCGCCAAGGTGAGCGGCATGATGGGCTTCGCGTTCAACAACGAGGGCTTCGAGGGCATCGAGAACTCCTGCAACGAGGTCGCCGGCAACGAAATGGCGAGCATTCGCGGCGGCTTCGTGGACTTCGAGACCGAGTATCCCAAGGCCGTTGAAAAGCTCAAGGCCGCCGGCATCGACGAGTACATCGCCGAGGTTCAGCGCCAGCTTGACGCCTTCATCGCGGCGAAAGGAAACTAATCCCATCGGCACAAAGGGGGAGGGGCGTTGGTCGCCTCCCCCTTTCCTATTCGGAAAAGCGGGGGTTTGACATGAAAAAAGCGGTATTTATCCTGATTCTTCTGGCGCTGACGTTCTGCGCGGCGCTCGCCGAAAGCCCGCCGGTGATCACGGCGGACGGCGATTTGAGCGATTGGGCGGGCATTTATCCCCTTTGCGAGGGCGAGGACAAGATCGCCGTGCTGTACGCGTTCAAGACGGATACGCACGTCTGCATCGCCTTCAGCGCGCCCGACAACACCGATATCAGCATTTACGACGTGATGCTCGACACCGACATGGACGCGACGACCGGCTTTGGCGCGAACGGACGCCACAAGGCGGCGGGGCTGGATTTCCTCGTGGAGACATGGTGCGCGGGCTGGCACAGGGGCGAAAGCGGCGACTGGGACTGGGCGGAGGAAACCTATCCCATTCTCAAGGCGGGAAGCGGCGACAAGACCGCCAACGAAGTCGTCATTCCGCTCGAAACGCTGGGCAATCCCGACGAAATCCGCATCATCGCGTGGGCGTGCAACAGCGATTGGGAGAACATCGGCTTCGCGCCCGAGATCGGCAAAGAGCCGGTCAAAGTGCCCTACTACACCGAAGTGATCGGCGCGCCGATCACCGAGCCGCTCGCCGATTTCACGCTGACCGTGCAGGACGGCCTGCGCGCGCTGACCGACGCCGCGGCGCCGGGCGGCGAGGTCGCCGTGCTGTCCGCCAAGGGCGGCGACGGCGTGAACTTCACCTACAGCTTTCAGGACGACGCCGTGAAGGGGCGCGACAACCATTTGTTCGCGCTTCAGGGCGACAGGCTGCTCACGGGCGGCGCGCCGCTCGCGCCGGGCAGCTACAAAATCGCCTGCAAGGTGCAAAGCGGGCTGCGCAAGGAAACGGCGGCGTTCATCGTCACCGTGGGCGCGCAGGACCCGGACGTGCCCATCACGCCGGAAATCTTTGACGGGCAGATGAGCGCGTGGTACACCGTGCCTTATGACGCCGCCAACGCCCTGCCGCGCCTGATGGCGCTCAAGGCGATGACGGACGGCAACCGGCTGTATTTCTACGCCGAGTGCGCCGATTTGAACGAGGACTTTGCTCTGTACATCGGCACGGAAAAGCCGGGCGGCGGCGCGGACGGCTTTGACGACATGCTCTGCCGCGTGGCGGGCACGGGCGAGATCGCCGTCTGGGACGGCGCGGCGTTCACGCCCAACGGCAAGAAAGCCCGGCTGCGCGTCACCGACGCGGGCGTCGAGGGGCAGATCATGCTGGCGCACTTCGACGGCGGCGCGAAAGCGCTCCGGCTCGGCTTCGTCAGCGGGGACGACCGCCTGCCCGAAACGGGCGCGCTTGACATCACATCGCCCAACCGTCTGATCGGCGTCAGCATCAAAGCGGACGGCGACGGCGGTGACTGGGGCTCCATCGAGCCGCTCGCCCAAGGCAGCGGCGTGGTCGGCGATCTGTACGCCGTGCGCACAAACGACACGCTGTACGTCAAAACGACGCTCTCGGGCGTCGAGGACCCCGACAGCGACACGGCGTTCTCGCTCAACATCCTGCTCAATACCGACCGCGACGGCGCGACGGGCTTCCTGCACACGGACGCCTACCCCGCCGGCAACGGCGCCGACGCGCTCATTCAGGACTGGCACTCGATGGGGCTGGAGTTCTTTACCCGCAGCGCGACAAGCGAGGAATGGTTCGCGTGGATCAGCCGTCCCATCGACGGCATCAAAAAGAACGTCGGCGATCTGGGCGACGGCGTGTATCAGCTCGAATACGCCATTCCCATCGCGCTGCTCGCGGCGTACCTGCCAGAAATGAGCGACGATCTGTACATCTGCCTCGACCGCGAGACCGATATGCAGGAGGGCACGAGCGTCGGACAGACGCCGGTCGGGCACACGCCCGGGAGCGCGTACGTCCTCGTGCCCAAGGTTCGCACCACCGTCGAGCATCTGTCGATCGCCGACGGCACGTTCGCCGATTGGGACGCCGTGAGCAACAAGGCGCTCAACCGCTCCAAGGCGGCGGTTGAAAACCTATTCGCCGCGCGCTCGCAGAACAAATTGTTCCTGCTCATCAAGGGCGCGGGCATGAGCGCGCATCCCGCCGTTTACCTCGCGGGCGAGGGCGGCGGCGACATCGACGGCTATCAGAATATCGCCTACATCGTCAGGGAAGGCAGGCTGTATCCCGTTTCGGCGGACGGCGCGCCCATCGGCGAAGGCAAAGCGATTCAGGCGGATTACTACCTCGATCACATCGAAATGAGCGTGCCGCTCGCCGACATCCCGGGCGTCACGGGCGTCGCCGCCGTGTGCGGGGACATCGTGCTGCCCGAAGCGGGCGTGCTGACGCTCGAAAAGACCTTTGCGCAGGCGTACGATGAAAACGCCGTCTACCCCGCCGAAACCTTCGAGCGCCTCGACAACCCCTATCACGGGTGGGTCGCGTGGGCGAGCGACGATATCACGCTCGATCCCAAGGCGCAGTCCTTCCAGACCGTGTATCTCGACATCAAGTGGGCGGAATTGGAAGCCGTTAAGGGCGTGTACGATTTCGCCGCCGTCGAGGAGAAGTACCACCTGAACGACTGGAAGGAACGCGGCGTGCGCGTCGTGTTGCGCTTCGTAATGGACGACGTGATCGACAACGGCGGCGCGCCGCGCATGGACATCCCGGAATGGCTGTACGACGAGCTTGTCGCCGAAAACTGGAACGGCAAGGGCGCGGGCACGTTCTACTACGAGCCGGAGGATCTGGGCGGCGGCGGCTTCTCGCCCAACTACGAAAGCCCGATTCTGCTTGATTATCACGGCAAGGCCGTCGCCGCGCTCGCCGAGCGCTTCGACGATCCCGCGATCACGGCGTACGTGCAGGTGGGCAGTCTGGGGCACTGGGCGGAAATGCACTGCTGGCCGGACGGCACGGGCGAGTTCCCCAATCCCGAGCTGGTCGGGCAATACATGGAAACGTACCAGAACGCCTTCAAGCGCGTCAAACTGGCGGCGAGAAAGCCCTATCCCTACGCGGCGGCGCACGGCTGGGGGCTGTACAACGACATGTTCGGCGACGTCGGCGCGACGGACACCTTCTGCGATTACTTCCTCACGGGCTGCACCGACATGCCCTTCTCGAACGCCGACGAAATCGAGGCGTCCAGAATGCCCGATTTCTGGAAAACAATGTACTCGGGCGGCGAGTTCGCCGAGGGCAACGTGCGCAAGTGGACGGACGACGACGCCATTCTTGAAACGCTGCGGCTCATCCGCAACAGCCACGCCTCCCTGATCGGCCCGTGCAGCCCGACCGATCTGGTGCTCAGCGATCCCGACGCGCACGATTACGACGTGAACTTTGACATCATGCGCCGCACGATGGGCTACCGCCTGTCGGTCGAGCGCGTTGAAAAGACGGGCGGCAAGGCGGGCGAAACCGTTGCGTTCAAGGCCGTCTGGCGCAATCGCGGCGTGTCGCCCTTCTACTACGACTGGCCGATCGTCTGGATGCTGCGCGGCGACGACGGCGAAATCGTCGCATTGGGCGCCGGCGATACGCCGGTCACCAAGCTGCTGCCCGGACGCACCGACACGCTCGTGACCGTCACGCTGCCCGATCAGCCCGGCGCGTACGTCCTGTGCGTCTCCATCCCCGATCCCGATCTGCCGGGCAGGGGCATTCATCTGGCGATGGAAGGCGAAGCGGAGGATTTGAGCGTTCCCGTTTCGGTCATCACCGTCGAATAAGGAAACTCCCATCAAAGAAGCGCTGCCGCGTATCTGCTCGGCAGCGCTTTCGTATTGTCGGATTTGCAAGAATCGCGTCAGTCGCCCGCCCGACGCACAAAGCACACGATATTGCCGTCGGGATCGCGGAAGTGCATGGAGCGCGCGCCCCACGGGTACGTCATGGGCGGCGTCATGAAATTGATTCGGATGTCCAGCGCCTTGAGGCGCTCGTACTCGGCGTCGACGTCCTGCACGAGGAAAGAAATCTTCGCCAGCCCCGTGCCGTGGTATTCGGAAAAGTCAAAGCCCATGTCGCGCTCGGCGGCCGTCCTGTCGTAGAGAACCAAACTGCCGCCCTCGAGCGGGATCTCCACATGCAGATCGTTCGCGTCGACAGCAATGCCCAGCACGGCCGCGTAGAACCCCGCAAGCCCGCGCACGTTCCGCGTGATAAAGCAAGCGCCGCTTAAAAACCGCATCATCCGTTCCTCCCCGGCGCGGCAGCGCCGCCCCGCTTTCGTCCTTCGTCGCGCTCCGGCTCCGCGCGTCATCCGCGCGTTCTTCCCCGGCGCGCCGCGCGCCCTCAAAACAGCGCGTTCACGAACTCCTTCGCGTCGAACGCCTGCAGATCGTCAATGCCCTCGCCCACGCCGACGTACCATACGGGCACGTTCAATTCGCGCCGGATGGCGATGGCGACGCCGCCCTTCGCCGTGCCGTCGAGCTTGGTGACGATGATGCCGCCGATCTCGACGGCGTCCTTGAACTGCTTTGCCTGCTCGATGCCGTTTTGTCCTGTGGTGGCGTCGAGGATCAGCATGCAGCGCATTTCGGCCTCGGGGTACTCGCGGTCGATGACGCGGCGCATTTTGGATAGCTCGTCCATCAGATTCTTTTTGTTGTGCAGCCTGCCCGCCGTATCGACGATAAGCAAATCCGCCTTGCGCGCCTTCGCCGCCTGCACGGCGTCGTACACCACGGCGGCGGGATCGCTGCCCATTTGATGGCGGATGAGCGGCACCTTGGCGCGCTCCGCCCAGACGGCGAGCTGCTCGTCGGCGGCGGCGCGGAAGGTATCGGCGGCGGCGAGGATAACGCTGCGGCCGATCTCCTGAAAGCGCAGGGCAAGCTTGCCGATGGTCGTCGTTTTGCCCACGCCGTTGACGCCCACGACGAACATCACCATCGGCCATTTGAGCACGGGGCGCGGGATGTTCATTTCCTGCACAATGATATCCTTGAGCATGTCGCGCGCCTTGTTCGCGTCGGCGACATGCTCCTTCTCCACGCGCGCGCGGAGCTGCGAGATAATCTCCTCGGTCGCGCGCGCGCCGACGTCGGCGAGGATCAGGATATCGGTCAGCTCGTCAAAAAAATCCTCGTCCACCGCGCGGGCGTTGACCACCAATTCGTCCACGCGGTCGGTCAGGCTGCCGCGCGTCTTGGTCAGGCCTTCCTTGAGGCGCTGGAAAAATCCCATGTCGCTCCCTCCCCCGGGTTATTCAAAATCCTCCAGATTGACCGACACCATGCGCGATATGCCGCGTTCCTCCATCGCCACGCCGAACAGCGCGTCGCAGCGCTCCATCGTGCCCTTGCGGTGCGTGATGACGACGAACTGCGTGGTTTTCGCGTACTCCGCGAGATAATCGGCGAAATAACCGATGTTCGCCTCGTCGAGCGCCGCCTCGATCTCGTCCAGAATGCAAAACGGCGTCGGCTTGAGCTTGAGCATGGCGAACAGGATGGCGATGGCGGTCAGCGCGCGCTCGCCGCCCGACAAAAGGCTCAAAAGCTGCAGTTTCTTGCCCGGCGGCTGCGCGATGATCTCGATGCCGCAGTTGAGCGCGTCGTCCGGGTCGGTCAGTTTCAATTCGGCCTGCCCGCCGCCGAACAGGCGCGCGAACGTCTCGCGGAAGTGCAGGTCGAGCTTCTGAAACTCCTGCACGAACAGCTTTTCCATCTGCGAGAGCAGCCGCGCGATGAGCGATTCCAGATCGATTTCGGCTTTCTCCAGATCGTCCTTCTGCTCGTTCAATTCGTCAAACCGGCGCTTGGTGTTGTCGTATTCCTCGATGGCGCCGACGTTGACGACGCCCATATCGCGGATGCGCGCGCGCAGTCCCTGCGCCTCGCGCTCGCCGCCCGTCAGGTCGAACTTCTCCTCGCTGCGCAGCGCGTCGGCGTCGGCGTAGGTCATATCGTAGGTGTTGAACATGTGATCGGTCATGCTCTTGAGATCGGCATCCGCCTTGGTCTGCGCGATCTCGGCGCGGTGGAGCTTGGCGGTGTCCTCGTCAAACGCGCGGTGGATATCGTCGTTCTCCCGCGCGCACTCGCGCTGCTTCGCCATGGTCGCCTGACGTTTTTCGTTCAGCGCCTCGACCGCCGCCTGCTTTTCGTCCAGCGCTTTTTTGATGTCCTCGTACGCGTCCGCGAACGCCGCCGCCTGCCTTTTCGCCTCGTCGATGGCGCGCTCGCGCGCGGCGAGCGCCGCGCCCAATTTGACGATCCCGTCGTCGAGCGCGCGCAGTTCCTGATCGCGCCGCGCCTCGTCGCGCCGGACGGTGTCCAGCGCGTGCGAAAGCTCCGCGAATTGCAGCCGCATCCGCGTCACGCGGTCGCGCTGCGCCTCCGCCCGCGCGCGCGAATCGGCGAGCGTCTTTTGCAGCGCCTCGGTTTTCCTGTCCATCGCCTCGCGGTCGACGTTTTCGCTTTCCCGGATCTTCTCGCTGTCGATCAGATCGCGCTCGATCTCGGCGATGCCCTCGCGGAGCTGCGCCGCCGCCGCCTCGGTCTTCTGCAAACGGTCGTTGTGCGCCGTCAGCTCGGCGCGCGCGTTGAACACGCGCTCCTGCTCGCGCGCCGCGCCGATGTCCTCCTGATGGACGCGCTCCATCGCCTCGTTGCGCAGCCTTTTCAGTTCCTCGCGTTTCGCCTGAAGCCCGGTCAGCTCGTCGCGCGCGCGCGCCAGCGTGTTTCTCTGCTCGTCGAGCCTGACGCGCAGTTCCTTCATCGCGCGCTCGCGCCCGAGCAGGCTCACGTCGCTTCGCTGCGCCGTGCCGCCCGACATCGAGCCGCCCGGATTCATCACGTCGCCCGCCAGCGTCACCAGTCGGAACTGATGCCGCGCCGCGCGCATGATGGGAATGCCGGCGTCCAGATCGCGCGCGATCACCGTGCGGCCGAGCAGGTTTTCAATCACGCCGCGATACGCGGGCGCGAAGGAAATCAGCTCGCTGGCGACGCCGAGGCAGCCGTCCATCGAAAGCAGGCGGCGTTCCTCGCCTGTCAGCACGCGCGAGCGCACGCTGGTCATGGGCAGGAAGGTGGCGCGCCCCAGACGGTTGACGCGCAGATGATCGATGATGCGCTTGGCGGTTTCCTCGTCGTCGGTGACGATGTTTTGCAGCGCGCTGCCCAGCGCCAGATCGACCGCCGTTTCGTAGGCCGCCGGCACCTGAATGAGCCGCGCCACGACGCCGTGCACGTGCGGATCGCTCCCGGCGTACTCGACGGCGCGCTTGACCGCCTGATTATACCCTGCCATTTCGCGCGACATTTCATCCATCACGCGCAGACGGCTGGTGTTGGCCTGAATTTCAAGATTGAGGCTTTGCGCCGCTTCCGCCTTCGCCTGCGCCTCCGCCGTGAAGGCGCGCAGCGCGCCCTCGCGCTCGGCGGCGTCGTTCTTGAGCGTGTCGAGCAGCCGCATTTCGTCCGCCTGCTGCTTTTCGGCGGCGCGCAGCGCTTCGATCAGGGAAAACTGGCGCGCGGACAGCTCTTTTTTGCTGTCCTCGACGCGCGTGAGCTGCTCGCGCATCTGCGCGCAGACCGTTTCCTGACGCGTGCGCTGGTTGCGCGCGTCGCTCATGCGGTTGACGGCGGCCAGAATGTCCGCCTTATGCCGGTCGAGCGCCTCCTCGTCGGTCTGCGCCGCCGCGAGCGCCTCGTCCAGCAGTTTTTGCCCGGCGTCCAGTTCGCTCTGCGCCTTTTCGAGCGCCTGCGCGCCGTCGTCCGCCTCGCGCCCGCCGCGCGAAAGCAGCGCCGCGAGATCCTCCCTGCGCCGCCGCGCGTCCTCGCGCTCGCCCTTCAGCCGCTCGGCGTCCTGCGACAGGCTCGAAAGCTCGATTTCCGCGCGCTCGCGGCGCGACTGCGTTTCATGCGCGGATTCGTTTCGGCGCATGTGCTCCTCGCGCGCGCGGGCAAGCTCGTCCTCCAGCAGCGCGATCGCGCCGTCCAGCTCCTCGCGCTCGGCGGCGTTGCGCGACAAACGCGCTTCGTGACTCAACAAAAGATCGTTCAGCCCGTCGATGGTTTTTTGCAGCGCATCGACGCGCTCGCGCGCCTTGTCAAAGCGGATGAGAAAAATCTGGATCTCGAGCGTTTTGAGGCGGTCGGCCAATTCGAGGTATTCCTTGGCGAGCGCCGACTGCGCCGAAAGCGGCGTCAGGCGCGACGCGAGCTCGTCCAGTATATCGTGGACGCGGCTCAAATTGTCCTTGGTGCGGGCGAGCTTGCGCTCGGCCTCTTCCTTTCGCACACGAAAGGTCATCACGCCGGCCGCTTCCTCGAACACCTGCCGCCTGTCCTCGCTTTTAACCGACAGGATTTCGTCGATCCTGCCCTGACCGATCAGCGAATAGCCCTCCCTGCCGATGCCGGTATCGCGGAAGAGCTCCAGAATATCGCGCAGACGGCAGGCGGATTTGTTCAGGTAATACTCGCTGTCGCCGTTGCGGTAGACGCGGCGCGTGACGACGACCTCGGCAAAGGAGGTCTTGAGCGCCAGATCCTCGTTGTCAAAAAGGAGCGATACCTCGCAGTACGACGCCGCCTTGCGCTTGGCGGTGCCGCCGAAGATGACGTCCTCCATTTTCGCGCCGCGCAGCACGCGCGCGCTCTGCTCGCCCAGCACCCAGCGCACGGCGTCGCCGATGTTGCTCTTGCCCGAGCCGTTAGGCCCGACGATGCCCGTGATGCCTTGGTTGAACACGATTTCGGTGCGTTCGGCGAAGGACTTAAACCCGTTGATTTCCAGGCTTTTGAGCCGCATACAGTGCTATTCCCCCGAACGCTTCATTTGATGGATCACCCGCTGCGCCGCCTGTTGCTCGGCGCGCTTTTTGCTCGTCCCCGTCCCGCGCGCCGCCTCGCGCCCGTCGATCATCGCCGCCACCGTGAACATGCGGCTGTGCGGCGGGCCGTCCTCGGACACCGTGACATACGTCGGCGCGTCCGTGCCGCGGGATTGCAATAGCGTTTGTAGCGCCGATTTCGCGTCGATATCACCCTCGTCGCTTAAGCAGCGCCACAGCCTGTCCACGCATTCGCGCGCGCAAGCGAAACCGCCGTCGAGATACACGGCGGCGAGCACGGCCTCCATCGCGTCGGCGAGCACGCTCGCCTGCCGCCTGCCGCCGGACGCTTCGGTCGAGCGGTCAAGAATCAGGTAATCGCCCAGATTCAGCGATTCGGCGACGGTCGCCAGCGCTTCCTCGCGCACCAGATGCTGACGGAACTGCGTCAGCATCCCCTCGCGCTCGGCGGGATGCGACGAAAAAATCCTGTCGCTCACGCACAGCTGAAGCACGGCGTCCCCCAAAAACTCGAGGCGCTGGTTGTTCTCCGGACCGACGGAAGGATGCGTAAGCGCGCGCTTGAGCAGCGCGGGGACGTGAAAATCATACCCGAGCGCCGCCATCAGGCAATTCAGGCCCGGCATTGTTTACTGATGCGCCTCAATGTACTTCACCACGTCGCCCACCGTCTTGAGCGCGGTAATGGCGCTGTCCTCGACGGTCAGGTTGAAATTATCCTCCAGATCCATGATCATGACCATGATATTGGCGCTGTCCGCCTTCAAATCCTCGACCAGACGCTTGTCGGGCGTGATGTCGTTCACGTTCAGTTTGAGCTGCTTGGCGATCATCGCCGCGACCGTTTCAAATACCATGTTATTTTCCTCCTTGTTCTGTCGCCGTGTGAGAAATCGCTTCCTCGATGGCGGTCACGACCCGCCCGTCGATCATTTTGAGCGCCTGTTCAATGGCGCGGGAAACGGCGTGCGCGTTGCTCGAGCCGTGCGCCTTGACCACCGCGCCCCGGACGCCGAGCAGCGGCGCACCGCCGACCTCGGTGTAATCCATGGCGTGCTTGACGCGGCGGAAGGCGGGCTTGGCGATCAGGCCGCCTAGTTTGCCGCGCGCGTCGGCGTACATTTCACGCTTGATGATATCCATAAGCGTGCCGGCGACGCCCTCCATGAATTTGAGAATGAGGTTGCCCGAAAAGCCGTCGCAGACGACGACGTCCGCCATATCTGCCGTGATGTCGCGCCCCTCGATATTGCCCGCGAAGTTGAACCCCGCCTTTTCCATGAGCGGGTACGCCGCCTTGACCAGCGCGTTGCCCTTTTCGGCCTCCGCGCCGATATTGATCAGCCCGACGCGCGGCGACGCCAGCCCGCGCACGCAGCGCATGTAGGCGTCGCCCATCAGCCCGAACTGCGGCAGGTACGCCGGCAGACAGTCGACGTTGGCGCCGCAGTCGATCAGGCAGAAGAAATCCCTGCCGTTGGGCAGAAGCGGCGCGAGCGCAGGCCGCTCGACGCCCTCGATGCGCCCCAATCGGAACATGCCGCCCGCCAGCGTCGCGCCTGTCGAACCGGCGGACACAAAACCGTCCGCCTCGCCATCGCGCACGGCGAGCATGCCCATGACGACGGCCGAGCGCTTCTTCTGCCGCACCGCCATGACGGGCGAATCGTGATTGGTGATGATGTCGGGCGTTTCGACAAGCGTCACGCGCGCGCGCGCATCGCCGGCGTCCTTGAGGAACGGCTCCATCGCGCTCACCGTGCCCGCCAGCGTCACATGAAGCGACGGATTGCGCCCGAGCGCCTCGACCGCGCCGAGCACCGTGCACTGCGGCGCGTTGTCGCCGCCCATCGCGTCCAGATAAATGTGCGCCATGCGCTTTCCCCCATTCCGCAATAACAGACAGACTATACCACATTTCGCGCCGTTTGACAAGCATGGCGCGCCGCGCGGGGCGCGCGGACGCGGCGCGGGCAAGGAATAAAGTTGATTATTTCACGCCTTTGGTATATAATGTGGTTGGGATACTCCCGCGCGGCGCCGTGCGAGGCGGGCGCGGTGACAGACATCGTTACGGTCAAACGTATGCGGGCATGCGCCCGGAAAGGAGCACATCCATGAAATTAATCATTGCGATCGTTCAGGATGAGGATGCGTCTCGCTTGATCAACGCCCTGATGAACGAGGGCTTCAGCGTCACCAAGCTCGCCACGACGGGCGGCTTCCTCAAATCGGGCAACACCACGCTGTTCGCGGGCGTCGACGAGGAACGGCTCGACGACTGCATGGCGATCATCGAAAAGGTCTGCAAAAGCCGCAAGCAGATCGCCACGTCGCCCGTCACGATGGGCGGCACGACGGGCATGTACGCGCCCTACCCCATCGAGGTCACCGTCGGCGGCGCGACGCTGTTCATCCTGTCGGTGGACCAGTTCATCAAACTGTAATCATTCGGAGGACGGCGCTGCGTGACGCTTGAGGATTTGACCTTTGCCGGCGACCCGCTGCGCGCGCTCGCGGCCGATTTCAGGAAGGGGCATATGCCGCCCGTCACGCTCTTTGCGGGCGAAAGCGGGATCGGCAAAAAGACGGCGGCGCGGCTGTTCGCCAAGGCGCTCGTCTGCGCGTCCGGCTCGCGCGCGCCGTGCGGCGCGTGCCGCGCCTGCCTGCGCTTTGATGCGGGCACGCATTCCTCCGTCCTGCGCCCCGACGCCGACGCGTCGGACAAAACCGTGAAGATCGACGCCATGCGCCGCCTGCTCGATCAGTTGTCACGCTCCGCGCTCGAGGGCGGCAATCGCGCCGTGCTCATCGAAAACGCCGAGCGCATGACGCCCCAGACGCAGAACTGCCTGCTCAAGACGCTCGAGGAAAGCGCGAATGACACCTATTTCCTTCTGACCGCCGACAGCGAATCAGCGCTGCTCGCCACCGTGCGCTCGCGCTGCCGGATTGTCCGCATGCAGCCGTGGAGCGACGACGCCATGCGCGGCGCGCTCCGGGCGAAGGGCGTGCCCGAGGCGCGAATCGGCGAATTGACCGTACTGGCCTCGGGCAGCATCGGCAAGGCGCTCGCCATGCAGGGCGACGAGACATACTGGGCGTGCCGCGCGCTTGTGCGGGACACCTTTCTGGCTATCGCGCGCGAGGGCGATATCCCGCTCGCGGCGAAAAAGCTCGCCGAGCAAAAGGAACAGGACGCAAGGGTTCTGGACATATTGGAAGAGGAACTGTCCGCCATGCTGCGCGGCGCGGGCGAAAGAACCCCGGCGTTTGAGGGCGCGGACGACAGGATGATCGGCGACGTGATGGACCGGACGATCCTCGCCCGGCGAATGCGCGCCGCCAACGTCGGCTGGCCGGCGGTCGCCGATCAATTATTACGATTTATTGCGGAGGAACAAGCATCATGCCAAGCGTAATCGGCGTTCGCTTCAGGAACGCGGGGAAGCTCTATTATTTTGATCCCGGTCAGCTCTGGCCGACGGCGGGCGACGCCGTGATCGTCGAAACGGTGCGCGGCATCGAGTACGGCGAAGCGGTGACGGGCGTGCGCGAGGTCGGCGAGGACGAGATCGCCCTGCCGCTCAAAAAAGTCATCCGCATCGCCACGCCCGAGGACGCGCAGCACGAAAAGCAGAACCGCCTCAAGGAGCGCGACGCCATGGCGCTGTGCCAGAAAAAGGTGGACGAGCATAAACTGCAGATGAAATTGGTCGGCTGCGAATACACCTTTGACAACAGCAAGATTCTCTTCTATTTTACCTCGGACAAGCGCGTCGATTTCCGCCTGCTCGTCAAGGACCTCGCCTCCGCCTTCCGCACGCGCATTGAGCTGCGTCAGATCGGCGTGCGCGACGAGGCGAAAATGATGGGCGGCCTCGGCCTGTGCGGCCGTCCGGTGTGCTGCGCGGCCTTTCTGGGCGATTTCCAGCCCGTGTCCATCAAAATGGCGAAGGAGCAAAACCTGTCGCTCAACCCGACCAAGATTTCGGGCGTGTGCGGCAGGCTGATGTGCTGCCTTAAATACGAGGAAGATCACTACGAAACGACGCGCAAACGCATGCCGCGCGTAGGCAAGGACGTTCTCACGCCCGACGGCGGCGGCGTCGTGGTGGACATCAACGTGCTCAAGGAAACGGTGCGCGTGCGCATTCCCAAAGGCGACGGCACGGAGGTCAAGGATTACGCGCTGGCCGACGTGCAGCGTCCGGCGGCGCCCGCCGAGCGCAAACCCCTGCCCGTCAAGCGCGCGCCCGAAGCGCCCGCCGCGGCGCAGCCCGCGCAGGACGCCGCAGCGCCCGTCAAGCAAGCCGCCGCACCCGCGCCGGCCGCAGCGCCCAAGGACGCCGACATCGGGAAAACAGGCGTTGACGAACTGACGCCCGACGAAATCGTCGTGGAAGCCGACGCGGACGAGCTGCCGCTTGACGAAACAATCGAGGAAGCCGACGCGGACGAGCTGCCGCTTGACGAGCTGGTCGAGGAAGCCAAGCTGGCCGAAGATTATACGGAGGACGAGGCGCTCGAGGACGTCAAGAAAATCATCGGCGACGACAGCCCGGACGAGCTTGTGACGGTCGAGATCGACGAGATTCCCGACGAGGACGATACAGAATAAGCAAAACGGCGCGGGAAACCGCGCCGTCTGCATGTCGACAAAGCCGACACGTACTGAGAAAATGAATCATTCGTTTTTCAGACTGCACGTTTATCCCGCGCGGCTTTGCCGCGCGGCGCAAGCGCGCCCATCACGAACCGAGTTTTTATCCCGCCGCCGTGATCGCCGTCAGTTCTCCGGGCGCGGCGGCGAGATGCCGCGCGTGATTGGCGACCAGCTCCTCGCGCGGGCGGAAGCCCCACAGCACGCCGATGGTTTCCATGCCGGCGGCGTTGCCGCAGCGCATATCCATGCTGGTGTCGCCGACATACCAGCATTCCTCCGGCGCGACGCCCAGCTGCGCGGCGATGCGCAGCGCGCCGTCGGGCGCAGGCTTGAGCGGCACGCCCTCCACGCGACCGCGAACGACCGAAAACGCGATATCGGGGAAATAATACGCCAGCACGTTTTCGGTGTCCGCCTGATCCTTATTGCTCAATACGCACACGCGCAGTCCGCGCGATATCATCGTCTTCATCGCGTCGGCGACGCCCTCGTAGGCGTAGCTGTCAACGCGGCAGTTGACGGCGTAATCCGCCATGTAATCGGCGAGCACGCGATCAAACAGATCCATTCTGTCGCCCACCGAGCGCTCGGCGATCTTGAGCACGCCGTCGCCCACCTTATACTTGTACGCTTCGACGGCGAAGCCGGGCAAGCCCGCCTTTTTGAGCGCCCGGTTCATGCTCGCGGAAATATCGGGCAGCGAGTTAACCAGCGTTCCGTCCAGATCGAAAATTACCGCTTTCTTCATAACAGCCTCCGCGCGTTTTGATTGCCCCTGATGAATTCAATATAACCCGCCGTAATTCCTTTAATGTTTGAAACGCGGTTTTTCGCGGCGCTCGCCGGCCGTGGCGCGGCGCGGCGGCCGCGCTTTTGTTGTGTTGAAAAACAACACGAATCGTCATATGTTCGGATTCCCGCGCGCGGCGCGCCATGCTATGATGAACAAAACAGGACGGCCGGAGAGGAGGCGCGCGCATGGAGATCACGACGCTCAAGACGACGGACGAGCGCTGGCTCGCGCATTGCCTGCGCGTTTTCTGCGGCGAATGCCCGACTCAGGCGCAGCGCGCGTACTTCGCCGCCGCCTGCCTGAACGATCCGCGGCGCGATCAGGGCGTCGTGCTGGCGGCGCTGAACGAAGACGGCGGGATCGTCAGCGGTTTGCAGCTGGTCGCGCGGCGCATGTGGCTGTTCGGCGGGGAAGTGCCCTTCGCCGGGATCGCCAACGTGGCGACGCGGGCGGACGCGCGCGGGCGAGGGCTGGCCTCGTGTCTGATGCGTGAAGCTGTCGCGCGGACGGAGCACGAGGGCGTTCCTCTTTCGCTTCTGGGCACGGCGCTGACGGAGTTTTACGGGCAGTTCGGGTATGCGCCGCTTTCGCAGGGCAGGGCGCGCGCGGGCGCGCCGGTTCCGTGCGCGCCGACGCGGGTGGAGCGCGCGGCGTGCGGCGATAAGGCGCTTATTAAACTGCACGACAAAGCGGCGCGGCGCGTCAACGGCGCCGTCGCGCGGGACGCCGCCTATTGGTCGGATTATCTCAAGGCGCGGTGCGCGTGCGAATGGCTGACAGCGTACCGCGACGGCGACAGGGAGCCGTGCGCGTACGCCGCGCTCGATGGCGACGAGATCATCGAATACGCGTGCCTGCCGGGATGCCCGGACGCGGCGGAAGCGCTGCTGCTCGCGGCGCCCTCGGAAACGCCGCTTGTACCGGCTGGCTACCCGACGCGCCGGGCGCTTACGCGCGCCGCGCCGCGCGACGGGCTGATGGCGCGGCTCAACCGTCCCCTGCGGCTGGCCAACGGCGCGTATGCCGCCGACACGCAGGCGCTCGTTTCGCTGCTGGAGGCCGAAAACGCGGCGTTCGTCTACTCCGAAAACGACAGCTTCTGATCGGGAAAGCGAGGCTTCAATGAACGGCGTATCTGTCAGAACGGAACCTTTTGCGGCGAGACTGTCGCGCGCTTGGCGGCGCGACCGCGCGCTGTGGCTGCTGGCGCTGCCCGGCATGGCGGCGGTGATCATTTTCAGCTATCTGCCGATCTACGGATTGATCCTCGCGTTCAAGGACTACAACCCGTCGCTGGGCTATCTGGGCAGCGAGTGGGTGGGCTTCAAGCATTTCGCCCGCCTGTTCAACGATCCTTTTTTCGTGCGCACGCTGCGCAACACCGTGGTGCTGGGCGCGCTGACGATCGTGATCGCCTTTCCCGCGCCCATCCTGTACGCGCTGATGCTCAACGAGCTGCGCCTGCCGCGCTTCAAGCGCGTCTGTCAGACGATCTCCTACCTGCCCAATTTCATCTCGGTGGTCATCGTCGTGGGATTCATCATTGATTTCACCAGCGTGTCCGACGGCATCATCAATGATGTGATCGCCTTTTTCGGCGGCAAGCGAATCAATTTTCTCGCCAAGTCCGAATGGTTCCGTCCGATCTATATCATCTCCGGCGTCTGGCAGGGGCTGGGCGTGGGCTCCATCCTTTATCTCGCCGCGATATCGGGCATCAACCCGGAGCTGTACGAATCAGCGTATCTGGACGGCGCGAGCCGCTTCCAGCAGACGCGCTACATCACGCTGCCCTGCATCAAACCGACCATCGCCATCCTGTTCATCCTCGAATGCGGCAGCATCATGGGCAATGATTTCCAAAAAATCCTGCTTCTTTATCGTCCCCTGACCTATGAAACGGCGGACGTGATATCGACCTATGTGTTCCGCGCCGGCGTGCGCGGCGGCGCGTTCAGCTATTCCACGGCGGCCGGCTTTTTCACCTCGGCGGTGTCGTGCCTGTGCGTGCTGCTCGCCAATTACGTCAGCCGCAGGCTCGGCGAAACGTCGCTGCTGTAAAGGAGGCAGACCATGAGCGCATATCCCGGAATGAAGCAAAAATTCACGCTGGCGCAAAGCGCGCTGGCGCTCGTGCACCTGATCCTCGCGGCGCTGTTCGTGCTGCCGATCCTGATCACGCTGTCGATCTCCCTGTCCTCGCCCAAGGAACTGATGTACCATAACGCCGGCCTTCTGCCCAGCGGATTCTCGTGGGAGGCGTACGTCACGCTGATGGGCGATCCGAACCTGCCGCGCTATTATCTCAACACGATTTTCTACGCGTCGGCCGGCACGCTGATCATGCTCCTTTGCACGATGCTGCTCGCGTTCACGCTCACCAAGAAAACCTTCGCCGGACGCAAAACGATCAACGTTCTTCTGCTGATCACCATGTTTTTCAACGGCGGCCTCGTGCCGACCTACCTGCTCATCAACAACCTCGGGCTATATGACACCGTATGGGCGATCATGCTGCCGGGCGCGGTATCGGCGTACAACGTGTTCGTCGTCAAGACGTTCATCAAGGAGCTGCCCGACGCGCTGATCGACGCGGCCGCCATCGACGGCGCATCGCATTTCAGGACGCTGTTCCAGATCGTTATCCCGCTGTCAAAGCCCGTGATCGCCACGCTCGCGCTGTTTTCCATCGTCGGCTACTGGAACGAATACTTTTCGGCGGTGATGTACCTGCGAAGGGAGGAACTGCATCCAATCGCCATGCTGCTGCGCAAGATGGTCGTTTTACAGGACTCCACGAGCATCCGCGGCATGGGCATGCGCGTGGGCATGAGCAACGTCAACCCGCGCACCGTCAAGTCGGCCGCCGTGATCGTGACCATGCTGCCCGTCATGATGGTGTATCCGTTCATGCAGAAATACTTCGCCAAGGGCTTGATGATCGGCTCCGTTAAGGAGTAGTATCATACATATCGAAAGGAGCGATGACCCATGAAAACCAAGCGTTTCCGTTTCCTGTCGCTGCTGCTCGCGCTGGCGCTGATCGGCGGCCTGTGCGCCGCCGCCGCCGAGGAGAAAGACGCGATCACCTTCCCCTACACGGGCGAGCCCATCGTCCTGCGCGGGCTGTGGTGCAACCACAACAACCGTATCGAGGACACCCTCGCCTACAACGAGTACCTCAAGCGCATCGGCAACATCACGATCGAATGGGAGCAGTCCACATGGGCGGACTACGAGCAGAAGATCAACCTCTACTACACCTCGGGCAACGTGCCGGACTTCGCCGTGTGCGGCAGCCCCGTGGGCACGGCGAGCCAGTACGGCCCCTCGGGCATTTTCCTGGATTACGCGAAATACGCGGACTATATGCCCAATTTCCAGGCGATGACCGAGAAGTACCCCAACCTCAACATGACCATGGACGCGGAGGGACACCGTTACGTGATCCCGACCTCCATCGACGGCATTTTGACCGACGACTGGGCGATGCTCAGCTGGTTCTGCAACAAGGGGCTGCTGGACAAGCACGGGATCGCCGTGCCCAAGACCCTTGAGGAATTCGTCGCCGCCGCCAAGGAGCTCAAGGAGAAGGAGCCCGACTGCGTGCCGATCATCATGGGCAACGAGCTCGGCGACCTGTCCTCGAGCGTATCCTCGCTCTACGGCACCGATTATCTGGGGCTGGGCTATGATTTCAGCGCGAACAAATGGTATTACGCGCCCACCGACGATACCGAAACCTGCCGCGCGGTGCTGGAAACCTGCAACGATCTCTGGAAGAGCGAGCTGCTCAACCCCGAGCTTGCCACCGACACCGTCGAGCGCACGCAGCAGAAGATGCTGGTGAATAACTGGGGCTTCTTCTACGGCTACATCAGCTATTTCCAAGAAAACTTCTACTCCAAGGGCGTCGAGCCGGGCTGGGTGATCGAGCCCATGCTGCCGCCTTCCGTGAACGGCGTATCCTCCCTGCCCTACACGCAGACCTTTGACGGCGATCCGTGGTGGGGCGTCGTCACCGGCTCCAAGACGAAGTATCCCGAGCTGGTCTGCGCGCTGATTGACTTCACGCTCTCGGACGAAATTTCCGAATTGCTCAACTGGGGCGTCAAGGGCGAAACCTATACGGAGAACGCCGACGGCGTCAAGGATTATCTGCCGGACGTCGCCGTGCCCGGCCATCCCGAGGGAACCAAAACGCTGCGCGATCTCGGCATCGGCCAGTACAACCATATCCTGTTCCGGCAATCCGACCTGCGCGCCGGCATGCTGCAATTGTACGGGCAGAAGGAAATGGAATGGCAGGCGTTCATCGACGAGGCGATCGCGGACGGACGGATCACGCCCATGTACCGCGCGCGTTCCCCGCACTTCACCGCCGAGGAGCAGGACATCATCAGCACCATCATGACGCCGGTGGAAACCTACGCCGACGAGGAAATGCTCAAGTTCATCATGGGCGAGCGCGATATGTCGGAGTTCGACGCGTTCATTCAGAACCTGCCGACCATGGGCGACGTCAACCGGGCGATCGAAATGTACAACGAAAAGCCCGCGTTTGAACTGGCGCCCCGCAAGTAATATAAACGGCGGACCGGGGCGCGGACGCGCCCCGGTTTTTCCGTACAGGGAGCGATTGCATGGATCTGACGCTGTATACAATCGAGCGCTCGCGCGAGGGCGGCGTGCCCGTATACCGGCTGGACGGCGGCATGAGCGCCGAGTATGCCGTGGAAAAGTCGCTGGCGAACCTGACGGGCGGCGTGTCGCATTCGTGGGTGCTTTTGCCCCGCGAGCAAGGCGCGGGGCCGCGCCCGGTGATGGCGCGCCCCGGCTTCCTGCGCGAAAGCGCGGCGCGCACGACGGCGCTGTACGACGCCGCGCTCGGCGCCGACGCACCCCTTGACACGGTGATTTTCTCCTCCGGCGTCATGCCGGTGAGCTATCTGTCCTTCGCGCTGAAGGCGCCCGTGCTGCCCATGCAGTACCTTGCCGCATCGCACACCGTCGAAAACATCGAGCGGCTCGCGCGGGCGGACGCTGACGAAGGCATTGAAAGCTACTATACGCTGGGCTACGACGACAGCATGCGCGGGGTCGGCGTCGCGTGGGGCGAGCTGCTCGCGCCGCCGCGCGCGTACATCGATTTTCTCGAGCGCCACGCCGTCCGCCGCGTGATGATCGTGGGCACGACGGCGCGCAACGAGGGCGAGGTGGCGGTCCGGCGCGTCCTGCGCGCGGCGCGCGGGGGGACGGACGTCGCGCCGGGCGACGTATACATCATGTTTCCCGGCATTCAGGTGGACGAAAACGGCGCACCGCGCGCCGGGATCGAAACCGCGCTGTCGAGCATCCGAAGGCATGTGTCCGATTTTGATCAGACGCCGCTTGCCCCGGCGTACGGCGTTTTGAGCGATTGGGAAAGCGGCGTGGAGCAGCGCCAGATCGAGGCGTTCTCGCGCCTGCCCGGCGGGCGCAGGGCGTACGCGCTGCTGCTGGAGAAAACGACGGACATGTACCTGCGCACGACGCGCGCCATGCTGCTTTTTTGCCGCGAAAACGGCGAGCTGCCGCGCCCGCGCGGCATTGTGATGAATCCGTATCTTCTGGCGCATCCCGGCGCGGAGGCGGCGCGGGGGCTGATCCCGTTTTTGTACTGGCAGTTCACCGAGCCGGCCGAGCTGGCCGCGCGGCTCGCCACGCAGACGCAGGCACTTTTAAACGAGATTTTTCCCGGCGTTTCGGCGCGCGCCCTGCCCGTATATATCAACGCCACCGAGAACTTCGGCGGTTTTTCCGCGCAGGCGATCGCGGATGCGGTGCGGGCGGCGGGCTTCCCCGACGCGACGACGGGCGGGCGCGTGGACGGACGGTTTGCCGACGAGGTATTCGGCGAGCCGTCGCCCTGCGAGCGCGCGCTTGACATCCTGCGCGACGCGTCGGTCAGGCGGCTGCTGGCGGGCGTCCGCCCGGTATCGCCCGAATCGCTCGGAGCGGTTGAAATCACGCCGCAAATATGATACCCTGATACGCGAGGGGGCGCTCCATGTACACCATACTGATCGTAGACGATGAAAAGATCGAGCGAAGCGGCATCCGCCGCCTGATCGAGCGGCACGAACTGCCGCTCGCCGTCATCGAGGCGCAGAACGGGCGCGAAGCCATGCGCGTGCTGGACGAGCGTCCGATCGATATCCTGTTCACCGATATCGTGATGCCGTTCGCCGACGGGCTGGAGCTGGTGGAATACGCCGCGCGCCGGCGGCCGGGCGCCGCCGCCGTGATATACAGCGCGTACGGCGAGTTCGAGTACGCGCGCCGGGCGATCAGGAGCAACGTGCTCAACTATATCCTCAAACCGATTGACGAGGCGCAGTTCCTGACGACCATGCGGCAGATCATCCAGCGCTGCGAGGACAGGCAGGTCGCCGAAAAGACCGCGCTGGTGGCGCGGCGCGCGCTCGAAAAGGCGCGCGAAAAGCTGCTGTGGGACATGCTCATCGGGCAGGCCGTCTCGCAGGACGCCATGCTGGAGGCGGCGCTGCCCGTCAAAAACGTGCGCATGACGCTGCTTTCATTCGACCGTCCCTTTTTCACGCGCGGCGACCGCCGCGCGAGCGAGGCGCTCAAGGCGCTGCGCGCCGGATCGGAGCTGCTGGTGATGAGCGAAGAGCAGGCGGTGCTGTTCGTGCCGGCGGACGCCGGCGACATCAGCGACGACATCTGGGAAACGCTGCGCAAAATCGTGCCCGGCGATCATCCCGGGCGGTACTTCGCGGTGCGCGGCGGCGAGGTCGCGCTGCCCGAGGGCGCGGCCGCCGTGTTTTCGCGGATGCAGCGAGCGCTGGAAAGCCGGTTTTTCCTCGCGCAAAGCGAGCTTATCCGGGACGACGCCGGCGTCGATCAGCCCGATCCGGGCGAGCGCGGACGCGCCGAGCGCGAGCAGGCGCTGCTGGCCGCCCTGTCCGACGATGTCAAAGCGCGGCGCGCCGATCTTTTCCACAGCCACGTCGACGAACTCGGCGCGCTGTATCAGGGCGGCGCGGGGATGTCCATCGAGCGGATCAAATATGTGTACGCGCTGCTGCTCAACGATCTTTCGCCGCTCGCGGGCGAGGATCTCACCACGTATGCGCGCGATATCTACAACTGCCAAAGCGTGTATGAGCTCGGCGACATCGTCAAGCTCGTGGCGGATAAGCTCATGACCTACGAAGACGAGGGGCAGTCCGAGCGCAACTGGATCGTGGAGCGCGTGACGCGCATCATCGAGCGCGATTACGCGAAAAACCCGTCCACGAGCGAGATTGCGCGGGAACTGAACATGTCGCCCGGCTATCTGACGGCGCTGTTTCGGCGTTATCAGGGGCTGACCGTGACCAAGTACGTCGCGCGCTACCGGATGGAAATGGCGCGTAAGCTGCTCGCGCAGAGCGATATGAAGGTGCACGCTGTCTGTCAGGCGCTCGGCTTCACGGACGTTTCCTATTTCATCGTGCAGTTCAAGGCCGCGTACGGGGTCACGCCCGGCAGCTATCTGGAAAGGGCGCGCGGTCATGCGTAAACAGGGACGCCTGCGCAAGCGGCTGATCATGACGTACATCGTGCTGGCGATGATCCCGCTGGTCGTGCTGGGCGGGTTGAGCTATTCCGTGACGTGCAAAAACGCGAAAATGCGCATGGACGCGCTGATGGAAAACAGCATGCTGCAGCTTCGCGCGACGCTCGAAACGCGCCTGACGCAGCACGCGCGCTTTATCTACTACATCAGCCTCAACGAGCAGCTCAGGACGCTCCTGTTCAGCGATATCATGACCGACTACGCGAAGTATTACATGACGGCGCGCTCGGTCGATCCCCTGCTTTTGCAGTACTACGTGCTCAACGCCGACGAGATCCTCGATCTGTCGGTCTATTCGCGCGTGTGGAAGGCGGGCATCGGGCAGTACGTTAAGCCGCTGCCGCCGGGCGCCGCGCCGACGGGCGAGCGCGACACGCAATGGGCGATGGAAGGCGGCGCGCTGATCGCGCGTCAGCCGATCTTCAGCAACCAATCCAACGCGTGGCTGGGGTATCTGCAGGTGACGTTCGACGCGGACGCCATCTTTCGCGGCATGGACGCGATCGACGAGGTGCCCTGTGATCTGACGATCACGCTGGAAAACGGTCAGACCGCCTTCGCGCGAACGCGGCTTGAGGACGGCGCGGGCGCGGGCAAGATCGCGCTGGACGTGCCGACCCTGCGCGGACGCATGACGTGCGCGTACGCCGGGCGGGACGGCATGGGCGACAACGCGGGACTGCCCCTGCTGCTGATCGGCGCGTGCATGCTGCTTTCGGTCACGCTGATCGGCGCGTTCTCGGGGCAAATCCTCAAAAAGCTCGAGGAGCTGACGCGCAAGGTGCGCGCGCCGGACGTCGCGCTGTCGGCGCAGGCGTTCGCCACGACGGACACGGACGAGGTGGGCGTACTGTCCTCCAGCATCGGCGGCATGATCGAAACCATCCAGACGCTGAACGGCGAAATCCTCAAAAGCCGTCTGGACGAGCAGGAAGCGCGCCTCAGGCTCTTGCAGGCGCAGATCAACCCGCATTTTTTGTACAACGCGCTTTCGGTGATCAATTGGTGCGCGATCGAAAACGGCGACGCGCGAACGGGCGAAATGACGCGCCTGCTGGCGACGTTCTACCGCACCACGCTCAACCGGGGCAAAAACATGCTGCGCGTATCGCAGGAGATCGAAAACATCAAAGCGTATCTGCAGATCCAGCGCATCATGCACGACGACGGCTTCGAGGTGCGCTACGCGCTGGACGAGGAGATCCTGTCGCTGTGGATGCTCAATTTCCTGCTCCAGCCCATTGTGGAAAACGCCGTGAAATACGGCGTCGACCGGCGCGAGGCGGGCGGCGGCGCGCTCGAGGTGCGCGGCTTCCTCCGGGACGGCGCGCTCGTGTTTTGCATCCGCGACAACGGCGAGGGATTTGAGACGACGCAGATCGCCGAATCGGGCGGCTACGGGCTGATGAACATCGAAAAACGCGTACGGTTCGCGCACGGCGACGCTTACGGGCTGACGCTGGAAAACGACGGCGGCGCGGTCGTCACGCTGCGCCTGCCGATCCTCCCAAACGCGCCGGACGGCGAGGAATAGCCGCCGCTTTTCGCCTGAATGCAGGCTGTCAGACTCGCTTTCTGCCTTGCGCGCGGCTCCGCCGGCGTCATGCATGCCGACAAAGGCCCGCGCCGGGAAGCGCCGCCATGATTTCCCGTCGTTCACGAACGCGCCGACGACGGCGCCGGGAATCGCGCTTTCCGGGGCGTTGGGGGCGTGCGCAGCGCGTTCGCCTCGCCGGCGGCGCGTCAGGCGCGGCGCTTTTTTGGGTTTTTGGTCGATTTTTGTCCGTTTTCCTCTTGACAGGCGCGCGCGGATGTTTTAGAATGAAATCGGATGAAGTATTGAAACAAAACAACGGAGGCGCGCATGCTGGAGGAGAGACGCTCGAGGATCGTCCGCGCCGTGAACGAAAACGGCGTGGTAAATTTCGCGTCGCTCGTCCGCCTGTTCCCCGACGTATCCGAAATGACGCTGCGCAAGGACTTAAAATCGCTCGACGAGCAGGGACGGCTGGTGCGCATTCACGGCGGCGCGCGCGCGCTGGACACCGTGGGCGCGGGCGACACGCCGCTCAAGCAGCGCCTGACGCAAAACATCGACAAAAAGCGTCAGATCGCGCGCAAGGCGCGCGCGCTGCTCAAGCCGAACCTCAATATTTTCCTCGATTCCGGCTCGACGCTGACCGAGCTTGCCAAGGCGTTTGTCGATCAGCCCTGCACGGTGTTCACCTGCGGGCTGTCCTGCATCAACGAACTGACGCGCCTCAAGGAAGTCGGCGTATTCATTCTGGGCGGCATGCTCAACCGCGACAGCTTGAGCGTGCACGATTACCCGCTCGTGCTCCGGCAGATCGAGCAGATCAATTTTGACCTGTGCTTCATCGCCTCGGGCGGCTACACGCGCGAGAGCGGGTTTTGCTGCAAAACCTCGGGGCGTTGCGAAATGGAAAAAACGGTGCTGAAAAGGAGCGCGCGCCGCGTCATCCTGATGGACTCCACCAAGGACGGCGTAACGAGCGCCTTTACCATTTGTTCGCCCGAAAACATCGACGTGATGGTGTCGGACGACGGATTACGCCCCGAAACGCGCGCCGACCTCGCGCGCGCCGGCATGGAGGTTCTGTAAATGAACGCGCTTCCTTCCCTCGGCATCGATTTCGCCTTCGGGTTTTTCGACCTGCCCGCAAGCGACAGGATCAGGGCGATCAGGGACGCCGGATTTGACGACGTGATGCTCTGGTGGGGCGATGAATTCGCCGAAACAAACGGCGCGAAGGAGCGGCTTTTCGATCTGGCGCTCGCCAACGGGCTGAACGTGCGCACGGCGCATTTCCCGACCGCCGACACGCCGGCGCTCTGGACGCCGGGCGAAGCGGGCGATCAGTATCTGCATCAGCTGATCACCGCGCTGCGCGAATGCGGCGAGCGCGACATCGCGCATCTGGTGGTGCACACGACGAAAAAGCTGATCACGCCGCCGCCGTGCGCGATCGGCGCTGCGCGGATGCGCGCGGCCGCCGCGGAGGCCGAGCGAAATCAAGTGGACATCGCGCTTGAAAACACGCGCTTTTTACAGTATAATCAATACCTGTACGACGGCGTGCCCTCGGAGCGGATGAAGTACTGCTTCGACTGCGGCCACGCCCACTGCTTTACGCCCGATCAGGACCCGCTCGAGCGCTTCGGCGACAAGCTGGTCACCATGCACCTGCACGACAACCACGGGCCGGCGTCGGGCGACGAGCATTTGCTGCCCGGCGAGGGCGATATTGATTTTACCCAGCTCGCGCAGCGCCTGCGCGCGCTCCGTCCGTCCGCCTACAACATCGAATCGCGCCGCCCCGCAGGCGGGGACGAAACGCCGCGCGCGATGACGGAATACCTTGCCCGCGCGCACCGCGCCCTGTGCGCGATCGCCCGCGCCCGACGCGAAAAAACCGCGTGACTTGTTCGTCGCGGGACGGTGTATGCCCGCGCCGACGTCAATCATAAATCATCTCGTAAGGAGGAACCTACCCATGAAAAAACTGCTCGCCCTGATGCTGGCCGCCGTCATGCTTTGCGCCGCGATTCCCGCGCTGGCGGACGTCGCCGCGACCGTCGCGGACGCCGCCGCTCTGTCCCATGACGAATTGGTCGCCCTCGCCCTCAAGGAAGAAGGCACTTTCATCGTGTACGGCAATACCAGCCGCATCACCACCGCCGCCGAGGCGTTCTCCGCGCTGTACAACATCCCCTTTGAAAGCAGCAACCTCAAGGACGCCGAAATCTACACCAAGCTCGAGATCGAGATCGACGGCAAGGCGAAGGGCGCCGACATGGTGATGATTCAGGACGGCGCGGCGCTGACCCCGCGCGTCGAGGACGGCTATCTGATCAATTACGTGCCCGCCTCGGTCGCCGACACCATCGGCGAAAGCGACCGCGCGCCGCTCGTCCAGCAGTACATCAACAAGCTCTTCATCTACAACAACAAGGGCGAGAACGTCCCCGCCATCAAGAACGTGTGGGAACTGACCGACGAAAAGATGAAGGGCAACATCATCTTTAAGAATCCCGAATCCGAGCAGGTCAACATGAACTTCTTGGTTATGCTGACGAGCGACGAATGGTCGGGCAAGCTCGCCGAAGCCTACAAGGCGTGGGCGGGCAAGGACATCGAGCTGGGCGAGTACAAGAACGCCGGCTACAAATGGATCGCCGAGTTCCTCGGCAACTGCACCTTCCAGTCCTCCGACACCACCATCGCCGAGGAAATCAGCCAAGAAACCGCGCAGGGCAAGATCGGCCTGTTCGTGCTCAGCAAGCTGCGCTCCTCCTCGGTGCTCACCGACAACCTCACCGTCGGCCAGTACGACGCCACGGCGAACGGCTATGCCATCGAGCCGTTCTCGGGCTTCATGTATCCCATGTACGCGCTGGTATCGGCGGGCGCGACGCGTCCCTACACCGCCATGCTGTTCATCGAATACCTGATGGGCGCGGACGGCTTTAAGCCGTGGGGCAAGAGCATCGGCGCGTACTCCACCAGCAGCGCCATCACGCCCAACGAGGGCGATCTGGGTATCGATATCTGGAAGGAAACGCTCGTCGCCGAGGACGCCGAGTTCATCCTGAACCATTACGAGGACGCCTCGACCTTCGTGCTCAAGCATCTGCAATAATCGGATTCCCCGTCGCGGCGAAGCGGATACACCCCGCTTCGCCGCTCTTGTACAAAGGAATACGCCCTTCCCGACGAATACGCGATAAGGGGGCTTGATCCCGCCATGCAACGCGCCGCAAAGCCGCATTTCAGGCGCTCGATGGGCAGGCTGCGCGCCTATTTGAGCAAACCCGCGAACGTCATCCTGCTGATCTTCCTCGCCGCGCTGTGCTTCCTGACGCTGTATCCCCTGCTGACGCTGTTTCTGGAAACGGTCACGGTGCACTCGGGGCGCGAGGCGAGCGCCGTGCGCTCTCTCGGGCTGCGCAGAGGCGATACCACGCTGTATCATTTCACGCGCCTGCTGTTCACCCTGAACGACGGCGGCGCGGCGGGCGTCACGAAATCCAACAGCTGGATTCAGTTTTACGAACCGCTTCTGAACACGCTCGCCGTGTCGATGACCTCCTCCTGCATCGCCATTCTGTTCGGCGGCGCGGTGGCGTGGCTTGTGACGCGCACCAATATCCGCTACAAAAAGTTCGTTTCGACGGTGTTCGTGTTCCCCTACATCATGCCGTCTTGGACGCTCGCGCTTTTCTGGCAGACATTCTTTAAAAACGTGAATATCGGCGCGGGCACCTCCAACGGCATCATGGCGGCGGTCTTCGGCGTCTACATGCCCGAGTGGTTCGTGTACGGCTATTTCCCCATCAGTCTCGTGCTGGGGCTGCATTACGCGCCGTTCGCCTATATCCTGATCGGCGGCATCCTGCGCAACATGGACGCCAACCTCGAGGAGGCGGCGACCATCCTCAAAACGCCGCGCATGCGCATTATCGGGCGGATCACCCTGCCCATCGTGCTGCCCGCCATGCTGTCGACGCTGCTGCTCGTGTTCGCCAGCAGCATGAGCGCCTACGCCGTACCGGTATTCCTCGGCTCGCCCGTGCGCTATTACGTGCTGTCCACCAAGATGAAATCGCTGATGGACACTTACAGCGGGCAGGCGTACATCATCGCCGCCGTG
The DNA here is from genome assembly GCA_964459985.1 of uncultured Oscillospiraceae bacterium. Lineage (GTDB taxonomy): Bacteria > Bacillota > Clostridia > Christensenellales > Aristaeellaceae > CAYWOS01. Next base: position 30,611 of record CAYWOS010000002.1, on the reverse strand, counting down.
ATGATCCTGTTCGGCGTCGGCATACTGGCGCTCAACCAGAAAGTGACCGGCTCGCGCAAATCCTTTACCACGGTCACGGGCAAATCCTCGCAGATATCGCTCATCAATCTCAAGAAAGCCAACCGTCCGATCGCCATCGCGCTGGTGACGGTGCTGGTGCTGGTCGCCGTCGTGCCGCTTTGCACCTTCGCGCTCGAATCGGTCATCATCAAATCGGGCGATTACTCGCCCGGCAACATGACGCTTGATTTCTGGATCGGCAGCAACCTCACCTATCTCGATCAGGGCGACAGCACGGGCATCCTGTTGTCCGGCAAGGTGTGGAAGGCGCTGGGATACAGCCTGCTGCTCGCCGTCACCTGCTCGCTGGTCGCGGGCACGAGCGGCATACTGGTGGGCTACGGCATCGCCAAAAAGCGCGGCAGCAAGCTCGCCACGGCGGTCAACAACCTCTCCTTCTTCCCCTACCTCATGCCGTCGCTGGCGTTCGGCGCGATCTATCTCGCCATGTCCACGCGCATCACGTGGATGCGCGGCTTCGCGCTGCTGGCGCTGGTCGGCGCCGTCAAATACCTGCCCTTCGCCTCGCGCTCGGGCGTCAACGCCATGCTGCAATTGTCGGGCGAAATCGAGGAAGCGGCGCTCATCACGGGCGTGCCGTGGTGGAAGCGCATGACGCGCGTGATCTTCCCCATCCAGAAGTCGAGCTTCCTCTCGGGGTATATGCTGCCAATGGTGTCCTGTATGCGCGAGCTTTCGCTGTTCGTGCTGCTCGTGCCAACCAGCAACACGATCCTCACCACGATGCTCATGCAGTATTCCGAGAAGGGCTGGGCGCAGTTCGGCAACGCGATCAATTTACTCATCATCATCGTGGTGCTGATCGTCAATTTCACCGTGAACAAACTGACGGGCGCGTCGATCGATAAGGGCGTAGGAGGTTGAACCATGCCGGAAATCACACTGAAAAACGTCACCAAACGCTTCGGAAAATTCGTCGCCGTCGATCAACTGAACCTCACGATCGACAGCAACTCCTTCATCACGCTTTTGGGGCCGTCAGGCTGCGGCAAAACGACGACGCTGCGCATGATCGCCGGGCTGGAAACGCCCACCGAGGGCGTCATCACCATCGACGGCGCGACGGTGTTCGACGCCGACAAGGGAATCAATATCCCGCCCAACAAGCGCGACGTGGGCTTCCTGTTCCAGAATTACGCGCTGTGGCCGCACATGACGGTGTATCAGAACATCGCGTTCGGGCTGGAAAACCTCAAATGGGACAAGGACCGCATCCGCGCGCGCGTCGGCGAATTGCTCAACATGCTCAAGATCGAGCCGTTTGAAAAGCGTTATCCCAGCGAGCTTTCGGGCGGCCAGCAGCAGCGCGTCGCCATCGCGCGCACGCTCGCGCCCGGACCCAAGGTGCTCTTCATGGACGAGCCGCTTTCCAACCTCGACGCCAAGCTGCGCATGGAAATGCGCGCCGAGCTCAAGCGCCTGCACAAGGACACCGATTCGACCTTCGTCTACGTCACGCACGATCAATTGGAGGCGATGACGCTGTCCACCAAGGTGTGCATCATGAACGCCGGCGTATTGCAGCAGTACGCGCCGCCGCTTGAAATGTATTTCAAGCCCGCCAACCTGTTCGTCGCCGATTTCATGGGCAATCCGACCATGAATTTCATCGAGGGCAAGGCGAAAGCGGACGGCCATACGGCAAAGATTGATTTCGGCGGGATGCAGGCGACGTTCGTTTCCGATTCGCCGATCGCGCTGGGCGGCGAGGAGGTCATCGTGGGCGTGCGCCCCGAGCACGTCGTGATCGACGACGCCGGGACGACCGAAGCGACCGTGTATTCGACGCTGCCCGCCGGCATGGAAACGACGGTCAAACTGCTCGCGGGCGACACGCAGATCACCTCGGTCGTGTTCGGCGGCGTCGATTACCCCGCCGACAGCACCGTGCGCTTCCGCTTCACGGGAAACGGCGTGATTCTCTTTGACAAACAAAGCGGCGACAAGGCCGCGATGGGCGCGCTGCAAATGCAGTAAACGCCCGTTTCGCAAAGCGCCGTCCGCGCCGATAAAACGGTGCGGACGGCGCTTTTTATATCGCGCGGCACGAACGATATGGAACGATCAAAGAAGGAAGCGCGGCGCTGCGCCGAGCGTTCGCGCGCGGACGCGCGTTCAGTCCAGCAAAAGGCCGCACGAGTCGCGCGTGATCAGCGTCGGCTCGAGCTTGGCGACTTCGCCCTCGGCGCCGTCGGGATCGGCGATCAGGCGGAACAATTCGCAGGCGCTCCGGCGTCCCAATTCCGTCACGGGACTGCGCACCGTGGTGAGCGCGGGGATAAAATGCGCGGCGCGCGGCATATCGTCAAACCCGATCACGCTGACCGTTTCGGGCACGCGCACGCCCGAATCGCGCAGCGCGCGGATCACGCCCCACGCCATTTCGTCGTTGGCGCAGAAAAGGGCGTCGGGGAGCGGCGTGCCGTTGACGAACAGCCTGCGCGCCTCGCCGTAGGCGATCGCCTCCTCGAAGCAGCCCTGCAAAACCCATTGCCCGTTCACCGGCAGACGATGGACGCGCATGACGTCCAGATACGCCTGAAAGCGCCGCGCGTCGTCGTAGCCCTGCAAACCGTGCATATAACCGATGCGCCGGTGTCCCTGACGGATCAGGTAGTTCATGGCGAGCGCCGCGCCGGCGTAGTTGTCAATCACAACGCTGGACAACGCGCGGTCGGCGTCTTCGCGGTCGATGAACACCATCGGCATCCCGCTGTCGCGGATGCGGCGCGCGTCGCCCGGCGTCAGCGCCTCGTTGAACACGATGGCGCCCGACACGCCCGAGGACAGCATCATACCGGCGATTTCCTCGCTGACGTTTTCACTGCTGACGTAGATATTGAGCTGATATCCTTCCGCGCGGCACCGGAGATGAACGGCCTGCGCGAGCGCCGAAAAAAAGTCGCCCTGTATGCTCGACAGGAACAGCCCCGCCACGTCCGTACGCCTGCCTTTGAGCGAGCGCGCGTTGGCGTTGGGGATATAGTTGAGGCGTTCCATCGCTTTTTCCACCGCCGCGCGCGTGTCGGGGCGCACCGTCTGCACGCCGTTCAGCACCTTGGAAACGGTCGATATAGCGACGCCCGCCTCGGCGGCGACTTCCTTGATGGTGATAACGGCCGGCCCCTTTTTCGTGCTCATAAACTTACGTCTCCGTTCCGCGTGATCAGGCGAGCGTCACATCGACGCGGGCGACGCGTCCCTCGCGGAGCGCGGCGCCGTCCGGCATCGTATCGCCCGCGATATCCGCATGCCCATCCATCATATCATAGCTTGTCAAGATCGGCCTGACACCGCCCTCGCCGAAGGTATCGCGGCGCGAGGGATTGTGATAAACAATCCGGCAGCGGCTGTGCAGGGTAAAGGATAGTTCGCCCTTTTCGTCGAACAATTCGCCCGCGAGCACGGGCGCGAAGCGGAAAACGACCCGATCGCCGCGCGCTTCGTACCCGCCCTCGCCCAGCGTCATTTTCTGCCAGATCGAGAGCATTTCGGCGGTCGATCCGCTCAAGCGCGACACAAAGCCGCGCCCGCGCACGCGCGGGTCGGGGTTGCGCGAGGAAGCGATGAAGGAGCAGTTCTCCAGCGTGCTGCGCCCGTACGCGTCGGGATCGAGGAAGGGCACGAGCGCCTTCATCGCCGCGTCGTAGAACGCCCAGTACAGCCCCGCCTTGAGCAGCCCGAGCAGATATTTGTATTCCATGTGGACGAACACGCTCTCGCGCTCGAGCCAGCCGGGCGTGAAGGCGCGCACGCGCCCGAATTCCATGCTCATGTCGTCGAGCGGCTCGGAGGTCAGGTACATGTTCAGCGCCTCGTCGTACAGCCCGCTGCGGCGCACGCGCGCCGCCATGTCCGCCGCCTCGGGCGCATCCTTCGCCCCGGGCGAGGCGAGGTAGCGCGCCGGGCCTTCCAGAAAGAAAGGCGCGTCCACGCGGCGGAATGCCACGGGCATCACGAGCGGATTGCCCATCGGCGACATCTTGGGCGCGCCCGATTCGTTCGTCACGGGCGTGCAGGCCGTGACCTCATAAGTGAAATACGTCGGCATCACGCCCCCGCCGATCATGAGCGCGCGCGCGATACCCTCGCCGACGCGCGATTTGATCAGGCTCAGGCAGGGCAGCGCGTCCGACAGCGCGATCGCGCTCTTTTCGCCCGATACGCCGCCGCGCACGGCCGCGCGGTAGGTTTCAAACGCCGCCGTCGCCGCGCGCCAGCGCGCAAGCGGCGCGGGCAGCGAAAGCGCGGCAAACAGCGCGTTCATCAGATCGTTCATTTCGCGCGGGACGGTCGTTTCGCCCCCGTCGAGGGACAGAATGAAGGAAATCAGGCGGTCGAGCTCGAGCGTTTCGGGCATTCCGCTCCCGAACAGCCCGGGCAGCCCGTTCATGGCGTCGTTCCAGCCGGGTTTGCCGCCCGTCATACCGACGCCCAGCCCCTCGGGATCGAGCTGCGCCGCCTTCGTCAAAACAAGCGTGAGCAATTTGCCCAGAAGATTGGTGCGCACGACGCCTCCGTCCGCGTCGCGCAGCCAGCAGGCGTCCGCGTTCGCGCGGGAAGAATCCACCGCGTCGTACACGCGCACGCCCCTGTCCGTTTGCTGCGCGCACTCGCAAAGCGGGCGCACGTACGCGCCGCTTTCAAAGAAGGCGTAGTCGCTCCGTCCGCAGACGAGCGAAGCCTTGTTTTCGGGATACACGCGCAGGTAATCCTCGATCAGATCCAGCAGATAGTCGAAATGATCGCTCCAATAGCCCTCGCCGAACCGCGCCTCGACGCGCGGCTCGCACAGCGAGAGCAATTCGCCGATGAACGCATCCCCGTCCATATTCAGCTTCAGCCCCGCCTTGGCGACGGCGACGGCGACCATGCCGGGCGTGAAGGGCGAGGAAACGACCGCCTTCAGCGCTCCGCTCCCCGCGCCCGCCGCGCGCGCGAGCAGCGCGTCCACGGCGGCTTCGTCGCGCGGGAGAAACGTCACGGGGCGGATTTCGAGCGGGTTGAAGCCGTCCGCCTGCACGAGCGAGAAGAAGGAATACACGTTCCAGTCGCCGACATACGGATGCAGCGACACGTCGGCGCGCCTGTTCTGGCAGACATCGCGGAAATTGCCGTTGCCCTGCGAGTACGGCTCTCCCGCCAGCGTGAACCAGTTGTAATCACGCTCGGGATCGCCGTGCTTGCGCGAGAACAGATGCAGCACCTGCCCGCCGGCGCGCACGGCGTACCCGCCGCGCAGAAAGTTATCCAGATAGCTTTGCCCGATATAGCCGTCCAGCATAGGAAACGCCGTTTTCGCCGCCACGTCGCGCGTCATGTCGCGGGCGATTTCCACGGCGCGGCGGCGTCTGTCGTCGGCGTACTCCGCCGAAGCGAACGCCGAAAGCTGCGCGTTCAGCAGCTCGGCGCTCGGCGTATAACCGAAATAGCCGTCGATCCGCAGGCTTTCGCCCGGCGCGAGCGCGCGCGAAAGCGCCGCGAAGCCGCAGGCGACGCGGTTGACGGCGCACTGATCGCGAACGGGCAGTCCTTCGAGTCCCATGCGCTCGAAAACGCGCGGAACGGACAGGGACACATCCTCGCCGAACACGATCTCGGGGTCGTACAATATCGGCAGCAGCTCGCCCGCCGAGGCGCAAGAGACGAAAAACGCGCCCGACGCCTCGCTGACGACCGCCGAATCGTTCGTCGAGGAACGCAATATGTACATGGGCGCGCCGCGATCCAGATTCACGACGTCCGCCCAGCTTTTGAACAGGTTCGCCATATCGCGGAAGGCGTTCAGCGACAGCCCGTAAGGAATGATCCGGGGCAGTCCGTCCAGCACGTCCAGCGCGAGCGGACGGCCGGAGATATTCGTTATCGTCACGCCGCGCATCAGCGCGCCCACGGGCGCGTCGGGCAGCGTACAGTACGTCGCGCGCATGCCGATCCCGATGTCGGCGTTCTCCTCCGCGATGGAAAACGCGTTTTGATCGATCTCCATGACGCGCTTTGCGCGCGTCAGCGGACTGAAGGGCTCGTATACCTGCCCACCGATGCGGAGAAAGGTGCGAAAGCCCTCCTGCGCCACCTTTTCATAGGCGATATTCGCGGGATGAAACTCCATCATGGCGTCGCCCTTCTGATGCACGCCGAGGCTTTCGAGCGCCTGCCCGCGATTGCAGTAGTACGCCCAAACGGGGATGCCGCGCACGCCCGACAGCCCGGGCAGGAAGCTCGTGAAGGGAGCCGCCCGATCGAAATCGGCGATGCGGACGCGCCCGTCCGCCAGCGAAAAGCGCGATGCCTGCGTTGTCTGTTTCATGGACTTATCTCCTTGCTTTGATAAACGCGCACGTAATCGACCGCCATCGTCTGCGGCAGGCAGGCGTCGTCCACGCCGCGCATGCCGCCCCAGCTGCCGCCGTAGGCGATATTGATGAGCAAATGCATCCGCTTGTCAAACGGCCATTCATCGGGACCGTACGCCGCGCCGTATCTCGCCGGGTCGTAGGTGAACAGCGTTTTGCCGTCCACCGACACGATCAGCCGATCGGGCAGCCATTCGAGCGCGTACACGTGGAATTCCTCGCTGACGCCCGGCAGCCGCCGCGCCGCCGTTTTCTGCGTGCCGATCATATGATTGAACGCCTTGGTGTGAACGGACGCCGAAATCTCGTCCTGCACGACGCCGACGTGCTCCATGATGTCGATTTCGCCCGACGCCGGCCACTCGCCGTACGCGCGGGACGTCGGCAGCATCCAGATCGCCGGCCACGTGCCGCGTCCTTTGGGCAGCCGCGCGCGAATCTCAAACCTGCCGTACAGCCAGTCGCCCTTGCCGCGCGTGACGAGCCGCGAGGAGGTATACTTTCGCCCGCCCCTTGCTTCGGCGCGCAGCTCGATGGTCAATACGCCGTCCGACACGCTCGCGTTCGCGCCGTTGGTGTAGTATTGCAGCTCGTTGTTGCCCCAGCCGCCGCCGCCCGTATCGTAGCCCCATTTGGACGGATCGGGCGCGCCCTCGTAATCGAACTCGTCCGCCCAGACCAGCTCGTAGACGAGGCGTTCGTGGTCGCACGCCGCGCCGTCCGCCGCGCCCGGATCGCTGATAGTGTCGGACGTATCGCTGCCGGCGCGGAGATTGCCCGAATCAGTCTCCGCCGCGCGCGCGCCTCCCGCGCATAGGATCAGGCAGATCGCCGTCATCGCGGCGGCAAGGTATCTCGTCCGTTTCGTTTTCATCGTTTCGCTCCCGTCATATCGGATTTTTCGATGCCCTGAATCAAGCGTTTCTGCACGACGGCGTGCAGGAGAATGAGCGGCCGGATGGGTAAATGCGTCGCCGGACGCGGATTGGCAGTGAAACGGCGCGCGGTATGGCGCGGTACGGCGGAATGGCGGAATGACGGCGACCCGCGTGCTCATGAAGCTCCTGATGATCACTAAACGGCGAGTTCAAAGCGCGTTAAGCATCAAAATGACCGTGACGCCGGAAATAATGCGCTTCGGCAGAGGCATGTTTTTCTGCCCATATTGTATCATGGCGTCTTTCGGATTGCAATGGAAAAAAACATTTTTTCGCAAATACTCTTGTGTTTTCTATATTCTCGCATCATCGTGCCATTGATATGGGCAACAGCATAGAAAAACGTTTTTCTTCCTAATGAGCGCCGAGTCCGCGCCCGCGAAGCCCTCGCAGCGCGCCGGACGGCGCTCGGAAAACGCTCCGCCCGCGACAGACGCCCGTGCACGCCGCGCCGGACACGCGCAGGCGACGCGCTTCGCGCGCTCATTGCCCGCGCAGGGCGCATCATAAAAACTGCAAAACCTATTGACACGTAATATACTTGGTGTTATATTATCCACGTTATGTTTCGCCGCCGACGGGAAACCGCATCAAACGGACGCGGGCGGCCGCGCGGCGGCGGCAGAACAACGATGAAACGATCTGCGCGCGGCAATTCCGCGAGACAAGCCAGATAGGTTCGCCGTCGTCACGATCTTTATCGCCGCATTGATTCGGATAGAAACGCCGCGCCCGGAAACGGCGGCAAAACAAGCGCAGGAGGAAAGACACATGAGTCCGGCAGACGCAAAACAACGGAATACCAAGGCGCTGATCACAATCGGTCTTCTCGCCATGATCCTCTTGAGCCTTACGCAGCTCGTCCCGTCGCTCCGCTTCGCCGGTTACGGCGTGTTCGTCGGCATCGCGTTCTTCTTCATCGTGGAAGGCGTCGCCAAAACGCCGAACGCGCAGTCGGCGCTCCGGTTCAGGGGTTTTACGCGGGACATCCGCAAGCCCCGGGTGATTCCGTGGGTGCTGCTGCCCGTCGTCACGGCGATCCTGCCCATGCTGCTGGGCGACGCGATCTTCAGCGGCGGGTTCAGCCGGCATGTCATGGGCCGCGTGGACGGAATGCTGACCTTTGACAACCTTCCCCTGCTCGTTTTTCAGGTGTTCATTCTCGCGTTCGGCGAGGAAATCGCGTGGCGCGGCTTTTTCCTGCATCGCGCGGCGCAAAAGGTTCCCTTTGCGCTCGCGGCGGTCGTGTCCTCCCTTCTGTTCGCCATGGGACACATTTCCGACGCGGGCGTCGGACTGCTGCTGTACGATCTTTTGTTCGTGTTCATCGACAGCATGATCTTTTCGATCATCTTCAAAAAATCGGGCAACTGCCTGGTCAGCACCGTATCGCACATCATCGGCAACGCGGCGGGCATCCTCGTCTGCCTGATCCTGTAACCAAGGCGCGCGAAAGCCCCGTCGAACGCGGGGGCTTTTTGCTCATACCTGCGCCGCCGACGGGCGGTCAGCGTTTGCGCAGGACGATCTTGACGAAATTGAGATACTTCCCGCCGCCCGCCGCCATCGCTTTGCGGTCGCCGACGGCGTATTCGTTGTCCTGCCTGAGCCAGTCCGCCCAGACCTCGTCATGGCTTTCCATCTCGCTCACCTCGAGAACCTCGGCGTCGCGGCTTTTTTCGACCATGCGCCGCCAATAGACGACATCGTGCATATAATCCATCTGCTCGGGCGTCCACGACAGCAAAAGCTCGGCGGGCAGGCGGTCATGGCAATCTTTCTTCATGCCGGGCACGGCGATGTAGACATACCCGCCCGACTTGACGAAGGGCAGGAGCTTCTCGTCCAGATAACGCTCGTCGCGCCCGAAATAGTTATAGGAATCGGTGCTGACGACGGCGTCGAAGAAGTCCCTGTCAAACGGAAGATCGTTCGCGTCCGCCTTGACGGGAATCACCTGATCGTGCGGAAGCCCCATTGAATCAAAAAACGCGCGGTTCTCCCCGGGATCGCTCCACAGATCGGCGGCGTACACGGTGAAGCCGTACTCTTTCGCGAGAAACGCCGAGGTCAGCCCCTGTCCGCTCCCCAGATCGCACACCGTCGCGCCCGACGGAATGCGGCAGCCGAGCAGCAGCTCCTCCTCCAGCTTGACGGGATTGGGGCCCATGATCTTTGCCATGAATTCGGGGGTATCGTACTTTTGCGCGCGCGGGTACAGCATGCTGAACGTCTCCTTTTGTTTTCATCCGATCCGGGGTGTACAATCGCGGGAAATCGTGATACAATCAACCGATTCCTGACGCGAAGGGAGCATGGACATGAGCGATTACGAGAAATCACGGGCGTTCTGGAACGATACGCTGGCGTCCGCAGAGCCGGAGGCATACGCGGAGAAATCCTTCCATGACGACACGTTCGACCGCCTGCTGGCGAAGGGGCTGGACGGCGCGAAAACGGCGCTTGACTACGGCTGCGGCTCGGGCTGGGGACTGTTTGAAATGTACTATACCAACCGCGGCATCAAGGGGCTGGGCGTCGATCCCTCGGCCAACGGCGTCGCCTACGCCAACGCCTGCGCCGATATGTCGGGGCTGAAAGATACGCTCCGGTTTGAGACGGGCGACGAGGCGTCGCTTCCGCATGAGGCGTTTGATTTCATTCTGACGGTCAACGTGCTCGACGTCGTGCCCGAAGACGTCTGCGAGCGCGTCCTTGCGGCGCTGTCCGGCGCGCTTAAGCGCGGCCGCCGCCTGCTCGTCTGCCTGAACCCCGAGTTCACGCACGAGGAACTGACCGGCATGATCGGCATGGAAAAGCGCGGCGACTACTACTACAAAAACGATATCCTGCGCGCGCGCAGCCGGACGCGGGCGCAGTGGACGGCGCTGTTCAGCCGCTGGTTTACCGTTGAGGAAACGGCGAACTTCGCGCTGACCGAGCGCGAGCAGCAGCACCCGCGCGTCGCCTATCTGATGAAGAAGGAATAGCGCCCGCCCCGCTATTATCGCACCGCCCGCGCGATCTGTCAAATATCGGAAGTTTTGTCTTCCGCCCGCGCGGGTTTCCGCATTCGTTCACGAACAAGGAAAGGAGAACGCGCATGACGAAATACGTTTCCCAAGACAAGCTCGGCAAAAAGGCGAAGCGCCGGCTCGCCGCCCAAAGGCGCGTGACGTGGGCGTTCTCGCCCGTCACCAGAAAAGCCGAAAGCAAGAAAATCTACAACCGAAACAGGAAGCCCCGCGACCGTTCCGACGACGCGGGGTTTTCCTTATACAAAACACACCTTCCGGCGGCGCGGCGGGACGGCCGTTCAGCCGGCTGACGATCGGCGTCAGACGCCGCGCAGCGACGCGAGCAATTCCGTCAGGTAAGCCGGCTCGCCGGGCGTCCGGGCGTCGACATCGACGCGCAGGCCGCGCCGCTCGCCCGACAGCACGAGGGTGATCCGCCCAAGATCGTTCCTGTTCGCATAGACAATGTATTCGTGCGTTCCGTACGCGCCCTCCCGGCTGACAAAGCCGCTGCTCTTGTCCCGCACCTTGCGCAGCACGGTCTGCGTATCCTCTTCTCCGAAAGGCGGCAGGACGAGAATTTGATCGCCGGTATCGGGATGAATCACCTGAAAGACCGACATGCCGACGCCCGATTCGACGGCGATGCCGTCGAAGCCCTCGGGCAGCTCAAGCGCGGCGCCGACCGAGGGCAGCGCCGTCTCGTCCGCCCGCGCCGAAACAACGGGCAGGAGCATGATCGAAAGCAGCAGATATGCGGCAAATTTCTTCATTTTTAACCTCCATTCGGGGATTTCATTCGTACAAAAAACGGCATGGGATAGGCATTCCTTCCCATGCCGTGAAAAATCGGCCGTCAGAACGGCAGCGAAAGCGCCGGGAAGCCGCCGACGCCGGTGATTTGCAGCGCGATGACGACCGCGCCGACGACGAACACGTACAGCGCGAACCAGTTGAGCGACACGCGCGTGATGAGCTTGAGCATATAACGGATGGCGAGGAAGCCGGCGACGGCGGACACCGCGATGCCAAACAGGAGCGGGAGCAGGTTGTCGGTCATCTGCGAAAGCAGACCGCTTTCCAGCGCGTCCTTGCCCTCGACGAGCAGGCTGCCCAGAATGGCGGGCGCGCTCATCATGAAGGAAAACTTCGCCGCCCTTTGCCGGTTCAAGCCCGACGCGATGCCGCCCAGCAGCGTCGAACCGCTCCTGCTGACGCCCGGAATCAGCGCCACCGCCTGCATACAGCCCATCACGGCGGCGTCCTTGATCGTCACGGCGTCGCGCGTCTGCCTGTGCCGCCCGCGTCGGCTCAAGCGCTCGGCGAGCAGCAGGAAAGCGCCCGTGACGAGGAACGCCGCGCCGATAAAGCCGCTGCCGAACAGCGCGTCGATTTTATCGCCCAGGGCGACCGCCAGCGCGAGCGCGGGCAGCGAGGCGACGATCAAAAGTCCCAGCGTGCGTGATTTGATCGGATGGCGGAGCACCTCCATCCAATCCTTCCAGAAGATCACGATCACCGAAAGCAGCGTGCCGACGTGCAGAAGCACCGAGAGCAAAAGCATCTGATCGCTCTCGCCCGAGACGCCCAGCAGATGCTGCGCTACTTCGAGATGCCCGCTGGACGAAATGGGCAAAAACTCCGCCAAGCCCTGAATCAAGCCGAGAAAGCCCGCCTGAAAAAGATTCATGAAGGATGCGCCCCCCTGACGAGATTTTCCACATCATAACACATCGCGGCCGCCTCCGCAAGGTCATTCGCGGTTGCATTCGCGCTTCTTATGACGTATAATATGGAAGATCGATGACACATTATGACGGTAAAGGAGTTATCTTTATGAAGCTTGGCGTCGTCGGACTGCCCAACGTCGGCAAAAGCACGCTGTTCAACGCCATCACCAACGCCGGCGCGCAGGCGGCGAATTATCCCTTCTGCACCATCGAACCCAACAACGGCATGGTCGCCGTGCCGGACGACAGGCTGAACGTCCTCGCCGATATGTATCACCCCAAAAAGGTGACGCCCGCCATGATCGAGTTCGTCGATATCGCCGGGCTGGTCAAGGGCGCGAGCAAGGGCGAGGGGCTCGGCAACAAATTCCTTTCGTACATCCGCGAGGTGGACGCCGTGGTGCACGTCGTGCGCTGCTTCGACGATGAGAACATTATCCACGTGGACGGCGCGGTCGATCCCGCGCGCGATATCGAAACCATCAATCTCGAGCTGATTTTCGCCGATATGGAGACGGTCGCCAAGCGCGAGGACAAGGCGCGCAAGCTGATCAAGACGGGCGAAAAGCGCTATCAGGAGGAAGCCGATTTCGCCGCGCGCGTGCTCAAGCATCTCGAGGCGGGCAAGCCCGCGCGCGCTTTCGACTGCACGGACGACGAGCGCGAGGTGATCCGTCAGTGGTTCCTGTTGACCGACAAGCCCGTCATCTACGCCGCCAACATCGCCGAGTCCGACGCCTCCGCGCCGGACGACGTGCCGTATGTGAAGGCCGTGCGCGCGATCGCCGACGCCGAGGGCGCGCAAACGCTCGTCATCTCGGCGCAGATCGAGCAGGAGATCGCGCAGATGCCGCCCGAGGAGAAGCAGGAATTCCTCGACGCAATGGGCATCGGGCAGAGCGGGCTGGACCGGCTGGTGCAAAAGAGCTATGATTTGCTGGGGCTGATGTCCTTCCTCACCTGCGGCGAGGACGAATGCCGCGCGTGGACGATCAGGAAGGGCACCAAAGCGCCGCAGGCGGCGGGAAAAATCCACACCGATTTCGAGCGCGGCTTCATCCGCGCCGAGATCGTGCCCTTTGAAACGCTCAAGGCGCTCGGCTCGATGTCCGCCTGCCGCGACAAGGGCCTGATCCGCAGCGAGGGCAAGGATTACGTCATGCAGGACGGCGACGTGACGCTGTTCCGCTTCAATGTGTAAGGGAAAACAATGAGCAGAATCGCATTTTTCGTAAAGCGCCTCGTCAAAATGGACTGGAAGCGCATGTGGGACACCACGAAGATCCTGAAGGAGCGCTCGGGGAAATCCCGCGCGTGGCTGCTCTTTGACATGCTCAAGTGCGCGGTCCGGTATAACGCCGGCTACATGGACTACAAGATCGCGCAAATGTACCGGCTGAACGACGCGCAGCGCCGCACTGTCATCACGCGCGGCATCTCCAATACCATCGTCCGCCGCATGAACGACAAGGCGTACTGGCATTTCTTCGACGACAAGACCGAGTTCAACGCGCTCTTTCACGAGCATATCGGCCGGACATGGATCAAGATCGATCGGGATTTGACGGCGGAAGCGCTGTCCGAATTCCTGTCCGATCTGCCCGACGTCATCTTTAAGCCGCTCGAAGGCTCCTCGGGTCAGGGCATACAAAAATTCGGCCGCGGCGACTGGCAGGCGGATATCCCCGCCTTCCGCGACAAGCTGGTTTCGCTCGGCGACGGCGTGCTGGAGGAATTGCTCAAGCAGCATCCCGATATGGCGCGGCTGTGCCCGACCTCGGTTAACACGCTGCGCATCGCCACCCTGCTGGGCGATAAGAAAGAGGGCGTCGTGTACGCCTTCGTGCGCATCGGCAACGGCAAAGTCATGGACAACGTGGACTGCGGCGGCATGGCGGCGCGCATCGATCTTGAAACGGGCAGGCTGCTCACCGTCGCCGCCGACAAGCAGGGCAACGTGTTCGACAAACATCCCATGACGGGCACGCCCATTGTCGGCTTCGTCATCCCCTACTGGCGCGAGGCGGTGGACATGTGCCTTGACGCCATGCGCGTCGTGCCGCAGGTCAGGTTCGTGGCGTGGGACGTGGCGGTGACGGCGGACGGTCCGAAATTCATCGAAGGCAATTCCTTCCCCAGCCACGCCGTGCCGCAGTTCGCCGCGCATTATCCCGACGGCGTCGGCATCCTGCCCGAATTCAAGCGGTTTATCGACCTGTAAATTTCCAGCCGCGCGGATGAAACGCGCGCGGCCGCGCGTTATATGAATGTCAAACGGAAGGAGTTGAGCGCATGGATTTCCTGAAAACGCTGCTCATTTACATGGTGGCGCTGCTGTCCGCCTCCACCTCGGGCGAGGTGCAGGCGACGCCGCCGCCCGCCTCCGCGCTGCCCACGGCGTACGTGACGGCCGCGCCGACGCGCGTCCCGACGCTCGCGCCCACCCTTGCGCCAACCGCCGTGCCCTCGCCCACGCCCATCGCGTATACAACCTTATATGTCGGTGATCGCGGCGAGAACGTCAAGCGCCTGCAAAGGCGGCTGACCGAGCTTGGCTATCTGAACGACACCGTCGACGGCATCTACGGGCAAAAAACCAAGCGCGCCGTCGAACGCTTCCAATACTATAACGGGCTGAACAACGACGGCGTCGCCGGTCAGTCGACCCAATACATGCTTTACGAAAGCCGCAGCGTCATCTACGCGCCGCCCGACATCACGCCCAAGCCCACGCCCTCGCCCACGCCCTTCGTGCAGCGTCAGGCGTACGTGCCCGTGTATTATGTCGATCGCTCGGGCGCCATCCTCGCGCGGACGGGGATCACCATGTACGCCTCGGGCACGATTTACGCCGACAGCAGCTTGGTGTCCTCCTCCTATACGCTGGTCAGCGCCGCCTCGGTCTACGTTTATCTGAACGGCAGTTACGCCACGCCCGCCTCGGTCACCTTCACCTACGAGATGAAAACGACGCCCTCGCCCACCCAGCCCGCGCCGGTCTATATCCCGCTTTACTACATGGCGGACAACAACTCCATCCTGTACATCACCACCTGCTCGCTGGCGCGCGGCGCCACCACCACGGTATACGCGCAGAACGATCTGGTGCCGTCGAATTATCAGTTGATCAGCGCCTCCTCGGTCAGCGTTTATGTCAACAGCGCCGGCACGCCGACGCCCGCCTCGGTCACCTTCCGCTACCGCGACACGACGCCTGCGGCGACCGCGACGCCCGAGCCCGCGAAACTGGCGTTCTACGTCCACTACCTGACCGAGTACGAGGAACTGCTCTACACCGATATCGTGTATCTCGACAAAGGCCGCGAATCGACGGTGAACGCCAATCCTTCGCTGGTTCCCACGGGCTACACGCTCATCAGCGCGGCGTCCGTGCGCGTCAACGTCACGCGGGACGGCGTCGCGTCGCCCTCGATGGCGCGCTTCACCTACGTCAAGCCCGCGACGCCCACGCCCGTGCCAACGGCGACGCCCACGCCCGTGCCCACGCGGGAACCCACCGCGCCGCCCACGCCCGCGCCCGTCGCCTACAACGTATACTACCTGACCGACGATGAAGACACGCTGTTCGCCGATACCGTGTACCTCGACGTCGGGTGCGAATCGACGGTGTACGCTGACGACAGCCTCGTGCCGTCCGGCTACGCGCGGATCAGCGACCCCTCCGTTCGTGTGACCGTTTCTTCCTACGGCATTCCCTCGCCCACCATCGCGCGGTTCATCTATCGCCGCATCCCGACGCAGCCGCCCGTCACCGATCCGCCTGTCGTCACCAATCCGCCCGTCGTCACCAATCCGCCTGTCGTCACCGATCCGCCGTCCGCGTCCGCATCGCCCAGTGGCGTCCTGTCGCCCGGCGGCGCGACGATCAGCATGAACGGGATGTCCTCGACGGCGCCGTGGTACAAAAACGACGACGGCGACGCGTATCTCGCCTTCGAGCGCCTGACCGAGCTGACGGGCGCGATCCCCGTGATGGGCGGCGGACTGGTCGGCTGGCATATCAACGGTCATACCGTGATCGTCTCCTCGGTCGGCGGCTCGCTCGGGCTGACCGTGGACGGCGAGGATCGCTCCGCCTACGGCTTCGTCATGAACGGCGGCATGTATGTCGGCGGGAGGGCGATGAACGAAATCGGCATTGACGCGCGCGTCGAGGGCGACGCGCTGGTGATGACGACCCGATAACCACGGATATATGTGATTCCACTTGCCGTCCCGCAGGCATCCACTTGGAAAGCGGGTTTGGCAAGCCGGCGGCGCGGGATTCCCCCGCGCCGTTTCTTTTTCCGAATACGCCGCAAAAACAATCGCGCTCGCTTGAACTGGCGGCGTTTTCGCGGTATAATAAGGTGTGAGAAACCGCGCGCCGCGAACGGCGCGGCCACAGGCGCGGCGAACGGGAGGAGCATCCGTGTTTACCGGATTCGGCGACGAACTGATCCCCTTTTTCCTGGACATCCGCTTCCATAACGACCGCTCGTTCATGGACGCCAACCGCGAGCGGTACGCCCGCGCCGTGCGCGAGCCGTTCTACGCCTTTATCGAGGCGGTCGCGCCCGACCTGCTCGACATCGACCCGACGTTCGAGGTGCGCCCGAACAAATGCCTCTCGCGCATCAACCGCGACACGCGCTTCACCAAGGACAAATCGCCCTACCGCGATCATTTGTGGATCGCCTTTCGCCGGGCGGGCGTCGAGAAGGACGGCATGCCGTTTTACTGGTTCGAGATATCCCCCGAGGCGCTGGGCTGGGGCGTCGGGCTGTGGGGCGAGAACCGGCGCGCGCTGGACGCCATGCGGCGCGGGATCATCGCGCGCCCCGACGATTACGTCCGCCTGATGACCCTCGCCCGGAAACGAGGCTTTCTCATGGACGGCGACGAATGGAAAAAAATGGGCGTCCCGCCCGGCGTGCCCGACGCGCTCAAGTCGCTGTATCTGAAAAAAAGCCTGTTCTTCCCCAAGGCGCACACCGAATTAAGCTGGATCCTGTCGCCCGATATCGCGCGGCGCGCGGCGGGCGATTTCAAGGCAATGAAACCGATCTATCTGATGCTCACAGGCTGCGCCGAGGAAGCAATGAACACGGCGGGCGATCAGGAGGGTAACCATGATGAATCTTAAAACCCTGAAAAGCGGCACCGATATCCGGGGAAAAGCGATGGGCGAAGGCGCGGCGCTGACGGGCGAGGTCGCGCGCGCGCTCGGCTTCGCGTTCGTCATGTGGCTGAAAACGTCGCGGGCGGTCGACGCCCCGCGCGTCGCCATCGGGCGCGATTCGCGCCTGACGGGCGAGCAGTTGCTGGCCGCCTGCGCGCAGGGCATGGCGGAGGCGGGCGCGGCGGTCGAAAGCTACGGGCTGGCGACGACGCCGGCAATGTTCATGAGCCTAATGACGGAGGGCTTCGCCTGCGACGGCGCGGTGATGGTGACGGCAAGCCATCATCCCTCTGACCGCAACGGGCTGAAGTTCATCATCGGCGAGGGCGGCGTGTCCTCGTCGGCGCTCGACGAGATCATCGCGCTGGCGCAAACCGCGCCCGACGCCGAAAACGCGCCACGGGAAATCGCGAAAAGGGCGTTCATGCCCGTCTACGCCGAGCAGCTCAAGCGCCGCGTGCGCGAGGGGCTTACCACCGACGTGGCCAAGCCCCTGCTCGGCCTGCACGTCGTCGTCGACGCCGGCAACGGCGCGGGCGGCTTTTATGCCGACATGCTGAATGATCTGGGCGCGTGGACGGAGGGCAGCCAGTTCCTCGATCCCGACGGGCGCTTCCCAAACCATGTGCCGAACCCCGAAAACAAAGAAGCGATGGCGTCGGTCAGCGCCGCCGTGGTCAAGCACGACGCGGACATCGGCGTCATCTTCGACGCCGACTGCGACCGCGCCGCCATCGTCGATCACACGGGGCGCGAAATCAACCGCAACCGCCTGATCGCGCTGATCGCCGCCGTGCTGCTGGACAAAACGCCGGGCGTCACCATCGTGACCGATTCGGTCACCTCCTCGGGACTGGCGCGGTTCATCGGCGAGTGGGGCGGCGTGCACTACCGCTACAAGCGCGGCTACCGCAATGTCATCGAGGAAGCCATCCGTCTCAATCAGTCGGGCGTCGACTGCCCCCTCGCCATTGAAACGAGCGGGCACGCCGCGCTGCGCGAGAATCATTTCCTTGACGACGGCATGTATTTCGTCACCGTATTGATTTGCGAGGCAATGCGGCTTAAGCAGGACGGGCGCGATCTGGGCAGCCTGATCAGCGACCTGCGCGAGCCGGTCGAGAGCGCCGAAATCCGCCTCGCCATCACGGCGGAGGATTTCCGCGAAGCGGGCAGGAACGCCATCGCGCGCGTCATGGATTACGCCACCTTCATGCCGGGTTGGCACATCGCGCCCGACAATCACGAGGGCGTTCGCATCTCCTTTGATCTCGACGGCGGTCTCGACAACGGCTGGTTTTTGTTCCGTCTGTCGGTGCACGATCCCGTCATGCCCGTCAATCTGGAAAGCGACGTACGCGGCGGCGCGCTCGACATGGCCAAAGCGCTTCTCAAGGTGCTCGCCCCGGAGAAAGCCATCGATCTGACAAATCTGAAAGAATATATCGCACAGGAGGAAACCCGCCATGAATGAGATCATGCAGAAAACCATCAACAACATCCGCATCCTCGCCGCCGACGCCGTGCAGAAGGCCAATTCAGGCCATCCCGGTGCGCCCATGGGCATGGCGCCGATGGCGTACGCCGTATGGATGAACGCCATGCGCCACAACCCCGCCGATCCGAACTGGCTCAACCGCGACCGCTTCGTGCTTTCGAGCGGGCACGCCAGCGCGCTTCTGTACTCGCTTTTGCACATGCTCGGCTACGGGCTGAGCATGGACGATCTCAAGCAGTTCCGCCAGTGGGGCTCCAAAACGCCGGGGCATCCCGAATACCGCCACACCGCCGGCGTCGAAACGACGACCGGCCCGCTGGGTCAGGGCGTCGCTAACGCCGTGGGCTTCGCCATTGCCGAAACGATGCTCGCCGCGCATTTCAACCGTCCGGGCTTCCCGCTCGTCGATCACCGCACCTATTGCTTCTGCGGCGACGGCTGCATGATGGAAGGCATCGCCTCCGAAGCCGCATCGCTCGCGGGCACGCTCAAGCTCGGCAAGCTGACGCTTTTGTACGACGACAACGATATCTCCATCGAGGGCGACACCGACATCGCCTTCCGCGAGAACGTCGGGATGCGCTTTGAGGCGTACGGCTGGCAGGTGCTCCGCGTGAAGGACGGCAACGACGCCGATCAGATCATCGCGGCGCTCGAGGAAGCGAAAAAGGACGATCGCCCCTCGCTGATCATCTGCCCGACCTTCATCGGCTACGGCTGCCCCGCCAAGCAGGGCAAGGCGTCGGCGCACGGCGAACCGCTGGGCGAGGACAACCTGACCGCCGCGAGGAAGGCGCTCGGGATGCCCGAAACGCCCTTCACCGTGCTCGCGGAAGTCTACGAGCACTGCGGCGAGATCGCCAAACGCGGCGCCGACGCCGAGGACGAATGGAAAAACCTGTTCGTCGCCTATACGAAGGCCTTCCCCGAGCTGGCCGAGGAATGGGAAATCTGGAACGGCGGCGAGCTGCCCGACGAAGTGATCGCGGGCGACGAGCTCTGGCAGTGGAGCGGCAAGGACGCCACGCGCGCCACCAGCGGCGCGATGATCAACCGTCTCGCCAAACTGATGCCCAATCTCGTGGGCGGCAGCGCCGATCTCGCGCCCTCCAACAAGACGTATATCAAGGACGGCGGCGATTACAGCGCCGAGAACCGCGCGGGACGCAACTTCCACTTCGGCGTGCGCGAGCACGGCATGGCGGCGATCGCCAACGGCATCGCGCTGCACGGCGGCCTGCGCGTGTTCTGCGCCACGTTCTTCGTGTTCAGCGATTACATGAAGCACGCCATGCGCATGAGCGCCATCATGAAGCTGCCCGTCACCTACGTCCTCACGCACGATTCCATCGGCGTGGGCGAGGACGGCGCGACGCATGAGCCCATCGAGCAGCTCGCCGGGCTGCGCGCCATTCCCGATCTGATCGTGTTCCGTCCCGCCGACGGGCGCGAAACGACGGCGGGCTGGCTGACGGCGCTGACAAGCGGACTGCCCACCTGTCTGGTGCTCACGCGCCAGACGCTGCCGCTCTATGAATCGAGCGACTGCCGCGCGCTCAAGGGCGGGTACATCCTGTCCGACAGCAAGAAGGCGACCCCCGATATGGTGTTGATGGCGTCGGGCAGCGAGGTGGAGCAGATCATGGGCGCGCAGAGCGTCCTGCGCGAAAAGGGAATCGACGCGCGCGTCGTTTCCATGCCGAGCATGGAATTGTTCCTGCGCCAGAGCGACGAATACCGGGAAGCCGTGCTGCCCGCCGCCGTGCGCAAGCGTCTGGCGGTCGAGGCGGGCGCTACCATGCCGTGGTACCGCTTCACCGGTCTGGACGGCGCGGTGATCGGACTGGATCATTACGGCGCGTCCGCGCCCGCCGCCGTGCTGTTCAAGGCGTACGGCTTCACCGTCGACAACGTCGTCGCCGAAGCGGAAAAGCTCCTCGGCCGATAATCCGGCTGTCGGAGAGCGCCCTTCGCGGCGTCAGCCCGATCAATGGCATATGATGTGTCCGGCAAAAACACGTTATCGGACAGGCAGGCGCCCGCGCGATTATGCGGGCGCTTCAGGGTGTCGACAAAGTCGACACCCTCCGCAAAAATGAAGCTTTCATTTTTGCGGTTTGCACGTTTTTCCTGCGCGGCTTTGCCGCGCGGTCGGAAAAACGCGTAAGGAACCGATTTTCTGCGGAAAATCGTTCCGAAACCACCGCGCATGTCGCTGGTTTCGGATGAGAAACGAAGGAGCTCCGCCCCTTCGTTGCATCCCCGGGAGGAACGACCGGGGTTGTCGACAAGCAAAGGCGCCCGCGCGATCATGCGGGCGCTTGTTTTTGTACTGCCTTTCTGCGCGAAATGAGGCAAGCCATACGGGAATCGCCGCGCCCGACCGCTCCCCCGGCGCGCGGCCGGTATTTCCAATCGGCCGGATAACCGCTATGATCGGCGTACAAAAGGCTGCCGCGCGATATACATGCGCGGCAGCCCCTTCCAATACGGAGGAATGCTTTACTTGACCGTTACCGTCTTGGCGGCGGGATCGAACGAAATGGTGTACGCGCCCGGCGCGACCATGATGTTGCTGCCGTCTTCCGCGCCGTACCAGTACTCGTTGGCGACGCGGCCGCAGGCGCCGTAAACCACCTTGAAGGCGACCTTGCCGTCCGTCCATGAATCGGTGTCGGCGTCGGTGAAGGTCACGTCGAGGGCGTAGGTGCCGTCCTCCTGCGCGATCAGCTTGAACGCCTCGTTCTCATCCTTGGCGTCCGCGCCCCAGCCCTTGGCGCCGCAGGTGCCCACGACGTAGTACGCGGGCGTGCCGACGTCGAGGAATTCCTTTACGTTGTCCTTGAGGCCGATGTAGACAATGTACTTGCCCGGGGCGACCTTAACGTTGCCGTTGTCGGCGGCGAACCAGCCCGTCGTGCCGAAGTTCTTGACGCCGAACTCGCCCTCTTCGGTCGGCTCGATCATGGCGTACCACCAGAAGTCCTCGCCGTTGCGGGTCATGGGAATGCAGTTGGCTTCGTCCCACGCGAGGAACGAGGCGTGGATCTTCAGATCATAGATGAATTCGGGCGCGGCGGCCTCGCCGATGCGCTCGATATGCAGCTTGCACAGCTCCAGCGTCTCGGCGTCGGTCATGAAGGTCAGCTTGTACAGGCCGTCCTGCTGAACGAGGCAGTTCGCGCCGGTCGCGAAAGCGTCCTCGCCGCCCGCGACGTAGGTGCGGTCCGCCAGGCAGGTGGAGCCGAGGTTGTCGCCCCAGTTGTAGTCCTGATCGATCACGGCGACCTTGAACTCGTCGCCCTCGTACAGGTTCAGTTCGATCTCAAAGGCGTTGAACACGCCCTCGACCTTTTTGAGCAGGAAATCATCCTGCGGCCAGGCGTGGCCCCAGTTGTTCTCGGGATAGCCCGTCAGCGAGCCGGCGATCATCCACGCGCGGGTGTCCTCGGCGGTCGACTGCCAAGCCACGAACAGCGAGGTATCGGCGTCGATCGGCCGGCCGTCATAGGCGCGGAGCAGCGCGGGCGTGACATAAACGCCCGACAGCGTGTAGCCTTCCTTGGAAACGCCCAGATCGGCCTCGGTGAGCGCCTTGCCTTTTTCAACCTTGATTTCGTTGAGCACGGTCAAGCCATCGCTGTCAATGACGGTGACGGTGACTTCCTCGGCGAGCGCCGCCGCCGAAAGCAGCAGCATGAGCGCCAGCGCGACGACAAAGAACCTGTTTTTCATGGGATACCCTCCTGTTTGTTTATTTCGAAGCCACCCGGCTTTGAATCATTGGAGTACGGCGATGCCGTAGGCGGGCAGGAAGAGCGCGCCGCCGTCCAGCGCGGCCTCGCTCCAGATTTCGATTTCGCCGGCGATCGCTTGATACCCGCGCGCGCTCTCGGGCAGCGCGATCGTTTTGTCGTCGATCGAGAGATTGACGGCGATCAGCAGTTGATCCTCGCCGTAGGTTTTCTCAATCAGGCAAACAAGCGGATCGTCCTGCGCGATCACGGCGTTCGCGCCGCGCGCGATGGCGGGATTGTCCCGGCGCAGGTTGAGCGCCGTTTTGTAGTAACGATAGATCGAAAGCGGATTCTCCTTCTGCGATTCGAGCGAGCCGAAGGGGTAGTCCGCCGCCGTCGCGCCCTCGGGCACGCGCGTGATGGTCGCCTTTTGATCCCAGAAAAAGCCGATGCGCTTGTTGGGATCGTTGCCCGTGCCGATCATGCCGATTTCGTCGCCGTAGTAGACGAACAGGCTGCCGCTCATGATCGAGAGCAGGCCCATCGCCATTTTGAGATCGGTCGCCGTCCGATAGCCCATGACATTGGCGATGCGCGCGGTATCGTGATTGCCAAGAAAGGGCGACAGCAATTCGTCGCCGAGGTATTCGTCCGTCAGCGTGATCGCGTTGCCGAGGCTCAAGCCCTTCTTGTCGGCTTCCCGGATGATCTTGGCGATGTAGCCGCCCTGCTGCGATACGGGGAACAGGAAAAAGCTGTCCAGACCGCTTTCGTAGTACTCGTCGATGACGTACAGGCTGTCCCACGCCTCGCCCACGATGAAGCAGTCGGGTTTGATCTTCTTCGCCGTTTCGGACAGACAGCGCAGAAAGCCGACGTTCTTTTCAACGCTGCCGGTGTAGTAGCTCGTCACGGCGTCGAGGCGGAAGCCGTCCACGCCCTTGTCAAGCCAGAACGCCATGATGCTTTCCATTTCGGCAAGCACGTCGGGGTTGTCAAGGTTGAGATCGGGCATCGACGATACGAAGCGGCTCTCGTAATAGGCGTCGCCGCCCTTGTTGTAGCCCGATTTCTGCGTGTCCGACCAGTTGTACCACGCGCGGTAGGGGCTGTTTTCCTCAAAGCGCGCGCTTTGAAACCACGGATGCTCGTTGCTCGTATGGTTGACCACCAGATCGATGATGACGCGGATACCGCGCGCGTGCGCCTCGCGGAGCATGTCCTCAAAATCCTGCATCGTGCCGTACTCGGGATTGACGGCGCGGTAATCGGTCACGTCGTAGCCGTGATAGCTGGGCGATGGATGAATCGGCATCAGCCAGAGGCCGCCGATACCGAGATCGGCGAGATAATCAAGCCGTTCGGTGATCCCGGCGAAATCCCCCACGCGGTCGCCGTCGCTGTCGCGGAAGGAGCGCACGAAGATTTCGTACCAGTTGTCGGTCATGTGCGCGCGGTCGTCGGCGAACGCCGGCGCGCAGGCAAGCGCCAGACACAGCGCGAGCAGCAGGCAGATCGGTTTCCTCATTCGTTATCCTTTCACCGCGCCGGCGGTCAGCCCGCCGACAATGTATTTGACAAGACAGAAGTACAAAATGACAATGGGCACGGCGATGAACACGCTGCCGGCGGCAAACCGCGCGAAGTAGGTTTCGTCCATCGAGAACAGCCCCACGGCGACCGTCCAGTTGGCGCGGTTCTTGAGCAGCAGTTTGGGCAGCAGCACGTCGCTCCACGGCCACGCAAACTGCATCAGCGCCGTGTACACGATGATGGGTTTGGACAGGGGGAGCGTGATTTTGGTGAAGATTTTCAGGTTGCTCGCGCCGTCGATGCGCGCCGCCTCGTGAATGGTGTACGGGATCGAGTCGAAGTATCCCTTCTGCACCAGATACCCCATCGGCGCCGTGCCGGCGTAGAGGAAGATGAGCGCCTCGAGCTGGTTGACGAGCTTGAGCTGGTTCATGATGATGTAGATCGCCGTCATGCCCATAAAGCCCGGGAACATGCCCAGCAGCAGCGTCAGCTGTTTGACGCCGTTGCGCCCCCTGAAGCGGAAGCGGCTCATGACGTAGCCGGTGAGCACGACCAGAATCGTGCCCAGCACGCAGCTCATCGCCGAGACGTACAGCGTGTTGAGGAACCACGTTTTGTACGGATACAGCCCCTGCACGTCGTCGGTAAAGAGCGCGACGAAGGTGTTCAGGCTGTACTCGGGCGGGAAGAAGCCTTTAAAATCATACAGACTGCCCGATTTCGACAGGCTGGACAGGATGAGCCACAGGCACGGGAACACGAAGATCGCCGAGACGACGATCAGCGCCAGATAGGTGTGCGCGTTGTCGAACCACCGGCGGAAGGCGTGATCGCAAAGGATCAGATGCAGAAGCGCCCACGCGAGCAGCCACGCGCCGACGCCCAGCAGGATGTCCGCGACAAAGGCGGGCGCGGCGACCGTATTCGACAGCGCGATGAAGACCGCCGCGCCGCACAAAAGCAGGAGAAACCGGGGAGCGTATAGCTTTTTTATCATTGGAACGTGTCCTCCTGCTTATACGCCGCCGTGCGCACGTACACGCATAGAGAAAGCGTGCCCGTGATCAGGAAGATGACGAGGCTGATCGCCGCGCCGATGGAATAGTAGTTGTTGCTGACCGACAGGTTGTACAGCCAGTTGATGAGCAGATCGGTGTCCGAGGCGAGGAAGTAATCGCCGTACAGCGAATAGACGCCCGACCGCATGAAGAAGAAGATGCCGAAATTGTTGAAGCTGCCCACGAACATCGAGATCAGCACGGGCGTCAGCGAGAAGACCACGAAAGGCAGCGTGATCCGGACAAACTTTTGCAGCCCCGTAGCGCCGTCGATGTCGGCGGCCTCGTAGAGATCGGGGTTGAGGTTGCCCAGAATGCCCGTCGCCATCAGCATGACGGAGGGAACGGAAATCCACGCGTTGACGAACAGGCCGATGCCGCGCGCCCACCACTTCGCCGAGGCGTCGTTGGTCAGGAAGAAGATCGCGTCCCTGCCGGCATCGGTCAGCATGGTATTGATCGGCCCGGACTGCGAGAACATGAATTTGAAGCCCACCATGCTGATGAAGCCGGGAATGGCGTAGGCGAGGATGGGAAAGCCGCGCCAGATCCGCTTGCCGATCACGTTTTTCTTGTTGAGCAGCAGCGCCAGCGCCAGCCCGCCGAAGAAGTTGATGCACGTGGCGAGCACCGCCCAGAGAATGTTCCAGCGCAGGATCTTGACGAACGTGGCGCTCAATTCGCCGACCGAGAGCAGCTTTTGCCACGCGAAGAAGGACCAGTTGCCCAGCGCCGGGTACATCCTTTCGTCGCCGCTCAAATCGGTGAACGCGAGCAGGATCATGAACACGATGGGCAGCACAGAAAAGATCAGAACGCCGACCATCGGCAGCGAGAGCGCCGTCAGGTGAAACTTGCCGTCGGTCAGCGAATCGATCGTGCGCCCGATGTGCTTGACGCCCCTGCCCGCGCGCACGTCGCCCGCCGTCGAGGCCGCGTCGCGGACGTTGACGATATACATGAGCACAAGCAGCCCCAGCATGGCGATGGCGAAGATGCCAAGGATCAGCATGGTCATCGAGTTGTCGCCCTTGATGCCCAGCCAGAGGTTTTCCTGTTTGGTGCCGAGGGTGAAAAAGCCGATCAAATCGCTGAAGCCCTTGGTGATGAAGTAGTACAGGAGCGCGGCCTCGGCCGCGAGGAAGAACAGCCCCTTGACGATCTGCCCGTAGAGGAGCTGCCCCAGCCCCATGAGCAGCATGGAGCATTTCACGCGCCACGGCGCGCGCAGCGGGTTACTGAACCGCGCGGGAAGCGAAGTCAATCGGCGCCATCTCCTTTCGCGTCATCGGAAACGGCCGGCTCATTGCAGCGTGTAGATCGCGTCGTAAATCTGCTTGACCATTTTATCAAGCCCCGCCTGAATCTTTTCGGGCGTATCGTACAATTCGGTCTCGCCGCGCTCGGCGCGGTAGGCGTCGGTCGCCAGATCGACGAAGAAGGATTCACTCGGCGTCCAGATCTGGCCGACCTGCGTGATCGCCGGCATGATGTCGACATACCCGGCGTTCAGGTTGTCAAACATGATCTGCACGGTGGGATAACTTTTGCCGATCTCGGCGGCGGCGTCGCTGCGCGCGGGCGAGATGCCCAGCGTTTTGTTGCGCGCGATGATCTGTTCATAGGAGCAGGCGAACTCGACGAAGGCGAGCGAGGCGTTGGGACATTTGGTGTACGCCGATACGCCGTAGCCGTTGACGCCGCCCATCATGGTCGTGGTCTTGGTCATGGCGTCGAGGTTCAGGACGGTCTCTTTCCAGTCGTCCGCCGCCAGATCGCCCGATACGGGCAGGCGCGGCACGTTGATCATCTTGAGATCGGCGACGGCGGTTTCTTCCGTCCATTTGCCGGTGTTGACCATGGCGCGGATGAACATGCGGTACACGTCGGGCGTCGTCACGGTGCAGAGCATTTTGCCGTTCGCCATGTACGCGTAGGCGGCGGCGGCGAACGCCTTGTCAAGGCATTCGGTGTTGTTCATCAGATCGGCCCACTGGCGCAGCATCCACGCGCCCTTGACGGCGTCGCCCCGGCCAAAGCCGATATCGTTGGCGTCGGTATCATGATTGCCGAACACGTAGCCGCCGAAGCTGAACAGATAGCCCGAGGAGAAATAGGTGTCCACCAGATCGTCCAGATAGCCGTACTCCGTCTCGCCGCCCGGCACGCGCTGGCGCTCTTCGCTGAAGCGGTACAGCGCGGTGTAGCTCTCAAAGAAATCGGGGGTTTTGTTGCCGTTGACGTCCCAGTTCTGCTCCCAGTCGGCCGGCAGCATGCTTTCGATGTAGTACATCATGCCCGCCTGCACATTGACGGGAATGCCGCAGTAGAAGGCTTCGCCGTTCATATCGACGGCGTAGGCGTCCCACGCGTTCTGCGGGATCTTGTCATAGCACTCCATATCGTACACCGGCAGGGGCAGCAGATGCTGCTTGGTGGCGTACTTCATCAGGATATCGTTCGCCTGATACCACACGTCCGGGCCGTAGCCGTAAGGGCCGTCGGACGCCAGATCGGCGTACTGATCGGTATCCATGATGACGGCGCTCACACCCTTGTCGGCGTAGGCGGCGTTGAAGGCTTCGATGAGTTCCTTGACATAGCCAAGCTCGATGGCGGTGTTGTTCTCCAGCACCTTGACGACGGCGCCCTGCTCGAGCTCGCCCGTAAAGCGCGCCATCACGGCGTCGTACATCGGGCCTTTCTCGGCGCGCGCGGGCAGCGCGCAAAGCGAGAGAAACAAGGCGAGGGTAAGCGCGAGCGATACGAGTTTTTTCATGGGTTATCCTTCCTTTCATGGGGAGTTTTGACGATTTGATAGCTGTCGGGCGCGAGCAGGCGCGCTCCGCCCGGACAATCGACCGTTTTCGCGCGTTTCGAGGGATTGAGCAGCAGGCAGTACGTGGCGTTCTCGCCCCGGCGGAACAGGCGCGGCGCGCCGTTTTGCACGTCGACGGAGAACGCCGCGCGCGCGAAATCGCTTTCCTTTTTCAGCGCGGCAAGCGCCCTGATCGCCGCGCTCGGCCGCGAATGCGTCAAATACGTGTCCCACGGGAACCCCGCGCGGCAGCCGGGATCGTACCCGCCCGTCAGGCCCGCCTCGTCGCCGTAGTACACGCAGGGCATTCCGGGCAGGAAAAAGGCGGCGGCGTACGCCATTTCGAAGCGATTCACATCGCCCCCGACGCGGCTCATCAAGCGGTCGGTGTCGTGGCTGCCCAGAAGATTGAGCATCATGTCGTCGGCGGTGAAGGAATTGCGCCAGATGAGGCGGCACAGCCTGTCGCGGAAGGCGGCGGCGTCGATCGTCCCGAACGCGAGATAATCAAGGCACGCTTTGGTCAGGCCGTAGTTCATCACGCCGTCGAGCATGTCGCCGCGCAGCCAGTGCACGCTCTCGTGCCAGACCTCGCCGATGACCACGGCGTCCCTGTCCGCCGCCTTGACCGCCTTTCGGAAGGCGCGAAGGAATTCGTCGCTCAATTCGTCGCATACGTCGAGCCGCCACCCGCTCACGCCGAACTCCCTGATCCAGTACGCGCCGACCTCGCAGAAGTATTCGATGACCTCGGGATGGCCGGTGTTGAGGCGCGGCATGTATTCCACCGAGGCGAAGGTCTGGTAGTTGCGCTTGTCCGCGTCGGGGAAATCGCCGTCGATGAAGAACCAGTCGAAATACGGCGATTTCCGGCCGCGCTTCCTGACGTCCTCGAACAGCGGGCAGCGGTCGGAGCAATGGTTGAACACGCCGTCGAGCATCACGCGCATCCCGCGCGCGCGGCAGTCGCGCATCAGCGCCTCGAAAGCGTCCCGGCCGCCGAACATGGCGTCGACGTCGTAATAATCAATCACGTCATACTTGTGATTGCTGATCGAGGGATGAACGGGCGTGAGGTACAAGCAGGTGACGCCCAGATCCTGAAGATACCCGAGTTTTTGCCGGATTCCCTCCAGATCGCCGCCGTAAAACGCCTTGGGCGTCGGCTCGTCGCGCCACCCGGCGGTGATATACGGTTTGTCGCCCGTGCCGTTGAAAAAGCGTTCGGGGAATATCTGATACACGACGGCGTTTTTGACCCATTCGGGCGCCGTATGCCGGTCGCAGGCGTACGCGGCGGGATATTGGAAATGCGAAAAATAGGCGTAGCGCCAATCGTACGTCCGGCTGACGCCCTCCTCGCTGAAATACCAGACGACGCCCCGCGCGTCGGTAATCTCGAAGATATACGCAAGGCGGGACGGCTTGCCGGAAATCGTGACCGCGTAGTAGTCAAACTCGCCGTCGCGCATCACAAGCGGCATGTCGACGCGCAAAAGCGCGAGATCCAGGCGATATTTGTCAAACGTATGCACAAGACATACCCCGGCGCAGACGCCCCGCGACGCGCGCAGACGAATCCCGTACGTCCCCTCGGCCGTCTCGGCGCAGTCCGGACCGTGCGATAAATGGAACAGATCGCAGTTCTTCAAGCTTGTGCGGCACCCGCCTTTCCGTGGGGATATTATACCACTTCGGTCTTGCCCCTGTCAAACAATAACGGCGGTTTTTGTGTATTCTGTCAAAACGCGGCGCGTCCGCCGCGCAAGCCGTTCGTTCCGCGCCGCCGCGCGGACGAAAAATAGGACGATAATCTCAAAAAAACGGTTGACAAACGGGGAGGGATGTTGTATGATAACGACTGCGCCGCTTTCCGGCGCGAATGACGCGGGGTAGAGCAGTTTGGTAGCTCGTCGGGCTCATAACCCGGAGGTCGAGGGTTCAAGTCCCTCCCCCGCAACCATTTCGGCTCCGTAGCTCAGCTGGCTAGAGCATTCGGTTCATACCCGGAGTGTCATCTGTTCGAATCAGATCGGAGCCACCAGCACCGTCGGATCACCGGCGGTTTTGTTTTTATGACGCGTTCAAACGCGCCCGACGTCCGCCGCGACGGACGGAAAGGAAGCATCATGACGCCCGATGAATTGAAAACCGTTCTGCGCAACTTCCTCGACGGCGAGGGAAGGCTCAAGCTTTATCCCGCGAAAGTGAAGATGAAGCTGTACGCGCTCGGCTATCTCGCAACCAAGTTTGCGCCGGGCGAAACGTACTCGGAAAGCGACGTAAACGGCACGATCAACCGCTGGCATCTGTTCGGGGACGTATCGACGCTGCGCCGCGATCTGTGCGATTACCGTTTTATGGCGCGCGAACGCGACGGCAGCGCCTATTGGCTCAACGGCGAACAACCCGACATGGAAACGCTGATCGCGGCGATCAAGTGATTGTCAAACCGCCGCCTTTCCTGTATAATAGACGCTGTTTGCGGGGAGAAGGGAGGCGCGGGACATGCTGACACAACTGATGAACGATCCGTTGGCGACGATCGTTTCCTTTTTATACAGCGCGCCGGCGATTCTGATCGCGCTGACGCTGCATGAGGTGGCGCACGGCTACGTCGCGCTCAAATGCGGCGATCCGACGGCGCAGATGCTCGGCCG
>CAYWOS010000001.1:0-139560 GCA_964459985.1 uncultured Oscillospiraceae bacterium | reverse complement strand
GTCACACCATATTAGCAGCAGACGAACGATCGTTGAGCTAAACGAGTAAGAGGAAGAGGGGGAATACAGATACTGCCCACTGTCCACTTGCTGCTTGATATCAGTTTTTAACTATTCGCGAAAGAAAACTTTTACGAATAGTTATTGCATATTTGAGGGATTTATGGTAAAATATGATCGTGGACGGCTGAACAAACGGGTTCTCCGCCATGATTCATGGAACTCATGATTATCAACCTCGCAATAATCTCCGAACGACTGGATGTTGTTGACATCAAAAGCTTTCTCATATGAAGCAAAATGATGCCTGTACGTTGACGCCTGTATGCTGACGCCTGTATGCTGATGCCTGTACGCTTGATGCCTGTACACTGACACCTGTATGTTGATGAATAATGGCTTTCTGGACGATTCTTGCACTGAACGGCAGCATGAAGCTTTCTGAAGAATGGTTTTATAGGCGGCTTTCTGGTGGCACTACCCGCTGATAACTCTTCACAGCAAGATTCCAAATGCATTGCACACTTGAAACGGCTTCACAGTAACTCCCGAACGCCCAAAAACATAACAGTAGACTTACGGATAGCCCTACCTACAGCTGATAACTCTTCACAGCAAGATTACGAATGCATCGCACACCTGAATGACTTCACAGTAACTCCCGTTTACCTGAAAAATGCATAGTAGTAGACTTTCGGCTAGAGCATTACCGCTGATGACTCTTCACAACAAGATTCCGAATGCATTGCACACTTGTACAGCTACACAGTAACTCCCGATCGTTCAGAAACAAATCTGCCATATAATTCCCTTATGATTAAACTGGAGGTTTTACCGATGTCTCTCACGTATCAAGAGCAAATTGATGCCCGGCGCATGGCGCGTCTGCGCTCGATCACTCAGGAGCTTCCTTTGGCGTGTGCTGATTACTTTAACACGATCTCGCAAACGACGCAGGTGTTGACCCGACTTGCCTAT
Source organism: uncultured Oscillospiraceae bacterium (assembly GCA_964459985.1). GTDB lineage: Bacteria > Bacillota > Clostridia > Christensenellales > Aristaeellaceae > CAYWOS01. Next base: position 138,582 of record CAYWOS010000001.1, on the reverse strand, counting down.
GCTTATGATTTCCGAATCTTTTTTAACTATCTATACAAAGAGAATCCGGTATTTTCTGAAAACATACCAAAGTTTTATCGAGATAATGAGCTCAAACTGATCACGGCACGCGATATCATCGGTTTTCAAGACTATCTGCTCCTCTATTACAAAGATGATGAGCTGAACGAAATGCAGACGGTCCGCCGCAACCGCGAATTGGGCGTTATGCGGAAGTTAAGCGCGATCAGGTCATTGTTTGAGTTCTTGTTCAAATTCGGGCATGTTGACGCGAACGTTACAACGCTTGTCGATCTTCCGGTGGTTCATGAGAAACCGATTTTGCGGCTCGATCAGGACGAAATGAAGAAACTGCTGGACGCAGCAAGCACGGGCGAAGGTCTATCCGATCATCAAAAAGTGTTCCAGGAACGGACTCGACTGCGCGACCGGGCGATGTTGCTTCTGTTTCTTGGCACCGGGATTCGCGTCAGCGAATGCGTTGGGACCAATCTTGACGATTTTGACTTCGACATGAACGCATTTCTGGTAACACGGAAAGGCGGTGATCAGAGTATCCTCTATTTCCCTGATCTCGTTGCCGACGCGCTTATGGCTTATCTTGACGAACGGAGACACATCGAGGCGCTTCCCGGACATGAGCAGGCGTTTTTCCTCTCGCTCCAGCGAAAACGGATTACCCAACGCGCGGTCCAAAACCTTGTAAAAAAGTACGCCTCAATTGCTGCTCCACTGAAAAAACGCATCAGCCCGCATAAGCTGCGCAGCACATTCGGTACGAACCTTTATCAGGAAACAGGCGATATTTATCTGGTGGCCGACGTGCTTGGCCACAGCGATGTGAACACCACGCGCAGGCATTACGCCGCGATGACGGACGCGCATAAGCGCGAAGCCGCAAAACGCATTATTTTGCCTGCACAGGACGAAGCGCGTATAGGCAAAAAAGGTATGGCAGAACAGAAAGAAATACGCGATGATCTGACAAACGATCAGCCGACTCCTTGATGCACGCATCAGAACATAAGCGCCTATGTGAAGTTAATGCTATGGTATGTTAAATATAGAATTATGTACGCTAAATATAGAATAAGGTATGTAAAGCGTGCATATGGCGAGGTTAAGCTTGCGCGTCGCGAACATCCGCATCTGAACTATTGCCGTGATATTCTGATGAACCGGGCAAACATATATCATCAATCACAACAGCCCGATAATCCTTGCCGTTATTTACGCATTTCATGCAATTGTCACACTGTTTGCTCGGATCGAGATCACAGCGATTGCACTCGCCGCAATCAATGCACTCCCGCGAGTAAAGCACACATTGTTTTGGACAACTCTCCCCTGCCATGATTCTATCTCCTTTATCATTTCATAGAATAATAGTTATAAAACCCTACTTTACAAACATATGTTTGCATGTTATACTGTTCTTGGGAATCATATTGCATCATTGCGTTCGGTACGCTGCTCAATATACGCAGTCCCATGCGAACGCCGCGCGAATTCCCTTGCCGTCAAGCATTCCAAATATGTATGTAGGTGAATCGGTGCTCCCGTATCCATCATCCACCAGTCTCCCCTTTCGTGAATCTCTTGCTCAACTTCCGCCCATTTTTACTTATAACGATTTCTGAATGCAGCGCAGAGAGGATGGTGATCCCGATGCCAAGAAGACCGCATGGAGACACGCAATTGATCATTCTTCAATATATCAAGGATTACACGGAAGAAAATGGTTATGCGCCGTCCGTCCGTGAGATTGGCGAAGCGGTCGGGTTGAAATCCACGTCGACCGTGCATGGTCATCTAACGCGTCTTGAGAAGAAAGGGATGCTGCACCGTGCTGCGATGAAGCCGCGCACCATTGATCTGCATGCGAGTCGCGAGCGGCGCGACGATCAGCAAAGCATCCCTATCGTCGGGAACGTCGCCGCCGGTTCCCCCATTCTCGCGGAAGAGGACATTCAGGATTATATCACACTTCCCGGTGATTTGCTTGGCGAAGGCGAAAATTTCGTATTGAATGTGCACGGCGAGAGCATGATCAACGCGGGTATCATGGACGGCGACTATATCGTTGTTCAGCGTCAAGTCAACGCGCAAAACGGCGATATCATCGTTGCGTTGATCGATGACGAAGCGACGGTCAAGCGCTATTACAAGGAGCCCGGACGCATTCGCCTGCAGCCAGAGAATTCCACCATGCCGCCGATGTACTTTGATCAAGTGCAGATCATCGGCAAAGTCAAAGCGGTATATCGGACATTGTATTAATCTGCTGAAACGTACATTCTGTTCGAGGCACATAGCAACCCGGTGATAATGAATGTACACGCTATCCAAACATGATAATGGTGATGCGCCTGTCTGATCATTTATCCATTCAAAGCGATGTTTTGTGCGTCATAATGCTTCCGTAACCGTTGACCGGATTCCGCAGATACGGTATTACTCCCCTTCCGCAGTCTGTTTCTATGGGGCCGGATAATCGGTTCCGACCGAAGAAATCTCAGATATATACGTTAGCAAAAAAGGAGGAATCTTTATGAGCAGCTCAATTATCAGGACAAATCTTGACGAACGGCTTGCCACAGAGTACGCATATTCTGAAATGGTCGAAGCGGGCGGTTTTGTGTTTGTGACCTTTTGCGCCGGTAATATCGGGCAGAATACGGAGGCACAGGTAAACGGCGCGCTTGATCATCTGGAGGCGCGCCTTTCGACAATCGGGCTTAATCTGGAGGCGGTCGTCAAGGTCGATGTGCTGATGCGGGACCCATGGAATATCCCCGCGATGGAAAAGGTTTTCAAGGAACGCTTCAAGGGGAAATACCCCGCTCGGAAAACCATTGCCACCGAATTTGCACATCAAGGCGGCGAGAACGGTTTACAATTGCAGATCGATGCGATCGCTTACAGGGGCATAGAATAAACGAACGTACTTGTGACGTCATTCATTAATTCCCGGATGAGGATTGCCGATTCATGCGGTTGAGCGCGTGACCGCCAGCATTCGCGCGCAAATCGCTGTCAGATGAGTTTCTTCGAGCGCTTTTATAACGCAATTCCTTACGTTATGGTAAGCACATGGTGATCGCATTTCCTGCCGCGTCGCGGAGCGGTTATGATGTCACCGCGCTTGCGCCATGAAAAATCCTACAATTCGCGGTAACATCGCACAATCGGATCGATTTGATCAAATACACTCGGCGATACTGTCGTGCGCTGTGTTCGGATTCCGAAAAACAAGATAAGGACCGGCTCATCTGCGTGCCACAACAGCGTTCCCTATATCCAGGCAAGGATATCGGTATTGTCTCATAGGATTACCCATAGAAATGGGGACTTTACGAATTATGCATACAAAAACACTCAAGCGCGGCCTGTAAGCCGAGTTCTGTTGAAAATGGTCATCTATCTGGGCGGCAAGTCGCCAAGCCGCTCAAGCGATACGTTGGGAGCAGGACGGGCCGCCCTGTGCGCTCCCGGGATCTTGCACCGAATGGGGTTTACATGACGGGAAAGTTGCCAGTCCCGCCGGTGCGCTCTTACCGCACCTTTCCACCCTTACCGCCCGAAAGCGGCGGTATCTCTCTGTTGCACTTGCCTTGGAGTCGCCTCCACCAGCCGTTAGCTGGCATTCCGCCCTGTGGTGCTCGGACTTTCCTCATGCCTTTCGGCACGCGACCATTCAACCGCCTTGAGTGCGTTGTTAGGATAGCATGATTGATCGATAAAGTCAACCGATTGGCAACGTGTTTATTTCCCAATTGGCGACGTGTTTATTCCTGATCGAACGCTATACCTGCTGACAGATTCATTATAGGAATTATTCTATGGAAACAACGCCAAGAGATGTAAAATATGTTATAATGTTTCGGAAAACCGAAAGTCTTTCCGCATGATTGGACGGTATCCATAATCCACGCTGACGAACATACGGTATTCTGTTTTGAAAGCCGATGGATTGAGAGGCCTTGGCGGTATCCGTTGGTTATCTACACATAGAATAACATACAGCGTGGTATTCCGAAAAAGCGAAGGAACTTTATTATCGAGATCCTTCTGCCCATACGTCGCCGGATCGAAAATGCGTACGGACGTCTATCGGTAAGAACGCTTATGCCTGTCTGTCACGCTGAACCGCACGCGGCCATCGAGTCACGGGCTTGCCAGTCCTCTGAATGCGCACAATTGTGGCGATATCAAGACATGAGGAGGTTGTAGTTCTCTCAGGATTGTATGCATCAAGAGGCGCGGCTGCCTGCCTCCATAGAACGCATGTGATTGGTGTCTTCAAACGATTCACGAGGTTTACGATCTACTCGGAATGCACGCGATAAATGCCATCAAGAGGTGCGGCTGCCTGCCTCCACGGGACGCACGCGGCAAATGTCATTAAGAGCCGCGGCTGCCTGCCTCCATAGAACGCATGTGGTTGGTGTCTTCAAACGATTCACGAGGTTGTCTGCCTCAACGGAATGCACGCATCAAGAGGCGCGACTGTCTACCGCCACAGAATGCACACGGTAAATGTTATCAAGAGGTGCGACTGTCTGCTTCCACGGAACACATGCGGTTGGTAGCATCAAACGATTCACGTGGTTGTCGGTCAATGCTGCCATCTTCACAAAGCACGCAAGATTGCCTGATGCTGGCATGTGTACAATTGGCAGACTTCCGAAACATACACGAATCCCTATCTAGTAAATCGTTCACCTATCACCTGCCACGATTGAATCATGCGGTTTCCTGTCATTCGAGAACACACGCTGTGCATGCCGCTGTTAAGCGTATAGAGGAGGTCATGATGAATCTGAAGATTTTACCGCTCACTCCCGAAGCCGCGAACGACTACTTTGATTTCTTCGAGCATCGCGCCTTTACGGACGGCTCGCCATATCGCTGCTATTGTCAGGTTTATCAGATGACAAAAGCGCAGTATCAAGCGGCGTACGCCGGCGCGGAGGCGAGCGATATGGGCAGAATTTCCCGTGACGCCGCCGCGCGGCAGATTACGTCCGGCGCTCTTCGCGGGTATCTTGCCTACGCGGATGGAATAGCGATTGGGTGGTGCAACGCGAATGATCGCGCAAACTATCCCGACGACGCTCCGTATGGCGAGCGCTTTCATGCGCCTAAAGAGAAACATGAAATAGCTGCGGTTTGCTTTGAAATCGCGCCCGCGTATCGCGGTCATGGCATCGCCACCGCGTTGCTTGAGCGCGTGATCGCCGACGCGCGGAGTAACGGGTATTCCGCCGTCGTCGGTTTCCCCGTTCTCCGCGACGAACGGTACGAATGGGATCACATGGGGCCCGTTCGGTTGTACGAAAAGCTTGGGTTCTCAAGCGCAGAGGTATGCGATGGTTATCTTGTCATGCGCAAGCGCCTGTGAAGACAACCCAAATCGCTGACGAAATCCTTGAAAGGACGGGTGCGAGGATACAATGACGGAAAAGAACACGACCATCAGCTATCTGCAAACCTATATTCGCGCGAAGGATTATCAACCCGAGCGCAAAAAAGACTATTTCCTCAAATTATCGGAGGAGGTCGGCGAGCTGGCAAAGGCGATACGAAAGAACGTCCTGCGCGCGGAAAGCGGCGATCTGAAAGGCACGATCGACGAGGAGTTATGGGACGTGATCTACTATGCTATCGCGCTGGCAAACTGTTATGACGTGGATCTTGAGCGCGTGATTTCCGAAAAGGAAGATATGAACCGCGAGAAATACGGACATGCTATTCGTTTTAAATCAGGGCGCTGACGTTTAAAGCATACTATGGTATGTAATTGATAGAATGCGGTATATCATATTAAGAACACGGTACGCTTTTAATATAATACGGTATGTTTTATATTTGACGGCGACTGCGCGTAATGAAGTATTGCGTTATTGCGTTCTCTTGCATGCTCCCTTTTGCATATCAGATTTCTTTTGAATCATCGCATCCTCTTTTCGGGCACACTGAAGGCATCAGTAAAGGTTCGGAGGGTGTTTCATGCGCAGGGACAGCGAAGGTAAGCATGTGCGGAACATGGAAAAGCAGCTTGAAAAAGAAGAAAGCGGCATGCTTGACGCCCTTCGACGCGGGAAGCGACACCGCGCGCGCAACGTTCTGCTCGCGCTGCTCGGATTGATCGTTTTCGGCGCGGCGGCGTTTTATTTCGTGTTTGACGTCAATGACTGGCAAACGCTCGATATGAACAGAATTACGCGCCTTCCGCAGACGGGCGCGGTGTATGACAAGGACGGCGCAAAGGTTTCGTCGATCAAAAGCGCGCAGAATCGCGTCAGCATTCCCCTTTCCTCGATTCCGCAACATGTCCGCGACGCCTTTCTGGCAGCCGAGGACCTGCGATTTTATCAGCATCCGGGATTTGACCCGGTGCGAATCTTCGGCGCGCTGATCGCCAACATCAAAAGCGGCGATTACTCCGAAGGCGCGAGCACCATCACGCAGCAGCTCGTCAAGCTCAGCCACTTGAGCACACAGAAAACCGTCGCGCGCAAACTCGAGGAAATCTACCTCGCCCTACAGCTTGAATCGGTCGCCGAAAAAGACGAAATCCTTGAAATGTACTTGAATTTCATCTACTTCGGTCGGGGCGCATACGGGATTGAAGCGGCGGCGCGGGCGTATTTCGGTATATCGGCTTCCTCGCTTTCGACGGCGCAGGCGGCGACGCTTGCCGCCGTGATCAAAGCGCCCTCCGCATTCGCGCCGCATCTGAACGCCGACGCCAATACAACGCGACGAAGCTATATCCTTTCCGTTATGCGCGAGAACGATATGTTATCTGAATCCGAATACCGAGCGGCGCTTTCGGAAGAAATCGCGCTTGCCGACGCGCCAAAGGAAACTGCGGAGTACGGCTGGTACATCGACGCGACGCTCGACGAAGCCGAGCGCGTCCTGGGAATCTCTTCGGAAGCGCTGCTCGCCGCCGGGTACAATGTCTATACGGCGCTTGACACAGATATGCAGGACGTCGCGGACGCGCAGTACCTGATCGCCTCGAATTTCCCCGACAACGCCTCCGACGGCACGCCGGCGCAGTCGGCCATGGCGTGCGTCGACGTGCAAAACGGCGCGGTGCGCGCCGTGGTCGGCGGACGCGAATATCTTGTGCAGCGCGGGCTGAACCGCGCCACGCAGATGAAGCGTCAGCCCGGCTCGGCGATCAAGCCGCTCGCGGTGTACGCGCCCGCAATGGAGTGGCACGGCTACACGGCGGCGTCGGTGCTCGACGATACGCCGAAAAAATTCGGGAATTACGCGCCGCGCAACAGCGGATACCAGTATTACGGCAACGTCACCGTCCGCACGGCGCTCAAGTACAGCCTGAACGTGCCCGCCGTCGAGACGCTCAACGACATCGGCGTGCAAACGGCGATCAACTATCTGCAAAGCGTGGGCATGGCGCCCGACGTCATGGACGGCAACCTATCCCTTGCGCTCGGCTCGATGACCTACGGCGTCTCCCCCGTCCAGCTCGCCGCCGCGTACGCGCCCTTTGCCAACGGCGGGACGTACTACGAGCCGTATTTCATCGAATCCATCACCGACGCGGGCGGACGGGAAATCTACCGCCGCGAACCGTCGGGCGCGCGCGTGCTGTCGCGGCAAACGGCCGTCATCATGAACAACGTGCTGCAATCGGTGACAAGCGGCGGCACGGGCGCCAAGCTGTCGGGCGCCGGATTGCCGATCGCCGGCAAAACGGGCACCGTCAACATGGAGGGCGGCAACCGCGATATCTGGATGGCGGCGTACAACAGCAGCCTTTCCACCGCTTTCTGGATGGGCTTTGACAACCCCGACAGCAAGCATAAGCTGCCCTCGTGGGCGTCAGGCGGCGATTACACGGCGGCGCTGGCGACCAAGGTGTTCCGAAACTACTATCAGGGCAGGGAGAAACCCGATTTTCTCAAGGCAGATGGTTTGGTATGGCTCAAAATCGACAAGAAAGCCATTGAATGGACGGGCGAAGTCATGCTGGCGAGCAATCTGACGCCCGCCCAATATGTTCTCACGGAGATCTTCAATGCCGATAACCGACCGACCAAGGTATCCAACGTCTGGAAAGCGCCGAAAACGCCCTCGGCGTTTTATGTGACGCACAACGATAGCGGCAAGCCCGTGCTGGTCATCACGGCGTCGGACGCCGCGCTGTTCCGCATCCAGCGCGACGCCGTGGGCGAGTGCATCATTCTGAACGAAATCTACGGGAATAACGGTGAAACCGTCTACTATACCGATACGCGCGCCAACGTTGGCGTCGTGTACACCTACCGTATTATTCCCATCAATTACGAATTGCTCAACAACGGCATTCTGCTCGAAGGCGAGCAGGCGGTGCAGATCGCGCAGGCGAAAAGCGCGGCTTCTTCGTTCTGGCGCGATATCACCGATCTCCTGTTCGGTGAAAGCAAGGAAAACAAAGAATCGGCTTCGCAAGACGACGCGATGTCGATGTTCTGGCGGACGAGCGACTAAACGAATAGATGCGGGAAATGCAGGCGCAGAAACGCCAAATACCCGTCGTCCCGCGCGTCGGCCGCGCTGCGGTCGTCAATTTCGCGCCGGATCATTTGATCGATGGTCGTTTTAAACGAATCGGGCAGCGTCGCAAAACGATGAATGATCAGGCGGCCGTCCGCCTCGTCGCGCAGAAGATCCTCGTACAGGTCGTCGATCGCGCGGCATTCGCCGACCGGCACGGGTTCTTCGCTCAAATAGATCCATGGCATCCCGGCAAGCGGCGTCGCCCGGCACTCACAGGCGTAGACATACCCCTTGCGGCCTTGGTAGATCGTTTCAAGCGCGCGATCGAAATATTCGTCGTAATGGAGCCTGCCGTCGCTGCTGAAGCGGTAGGTGAAAAATCCGTCCGGCGGCGTGAGCGGGTTATGGGCGTAAATCTTCGCGAGCGTTTCGTGATCCGTCAGGTAAACATACGCTTTTTCATGATTGGACTTCCGGGGGAGCAAGGTCGTAATGTCCGGCGTCGCGCTTCCGTGATACAGCGTCATGGCAATCCCTCCGTTCCAAGGATACCGCTATCATAACGACCCGCGCGGACAAACTCAAGTCTTGTTCTGCAAGGCGATTTGTGGTATACTATATTCATCAAAAAGAGTATCGGAATGCGCTGTTATGCCGCCGTCCCCGGATCGAACGGTCCGGCGCGGCGCGCCCTTCGCGCGAAGGGGCGCTATCTCCTCTCCGGGGTTATCAATTATCAAGCGATCCCCCTCTCTCCCCTCGCGCCGCGATTGACAAGCGCTTAAAGCGCCGATATAATGGCATGGAAGGAGTGATGTCATGAAGCTGCTGGACGGGATCGAGAGAAAAATGGGGCGATTCTATATTCGCGGGCTGATGAAATACGTCGTGCTGTGCATGACGGGCGTGTTTATCCTCGATTATTTGTTTCGGCAGCAGGCGTCGATGCTGCTGATGTTCGACCGCGCCGCGATCCTGCGCGGGGAAATCTGGCGCGTGCTGACGTTCGCCGTGCTGCCGCCGAACTCCAGCCTGATCTTCATCATCTTTTCGCTGTATTTTTACTACCTGATCGGCACGGCGCTGGAGAATCAGTGGGGCAGCCGTCGGTTTACACTGTTTTACGCCATCGGCATTGCCTTCAACATCGCCGCCGGGTTTATCACGGGCTACGCGACCAATATCTATCTCAATATGTCGTTGTTTCTGGCGTTCGCGGCCATCTATCCCGAGTTTCAGATCATGCTGTTTTTCTTCCTGCCCGTGAAGATCAAATGGCTGGCGCTCGCCGACGGCGTCTTATTGCTGGTCGCGCTGATCCGGGGCACATGGGCGTCGCGGCTGTCGCTCGTGCTGTCGCTCGCGCCTTATCTGTTATTCTTCGGCGGACAGGCTTACAGAAGCCTGCGCGCCGATATCCGCCGCATCGCATACCACTGGCGCACGCGGTCAAAGTAACGCCTCGCATATTGACAAGCCCCCGCCGAAGACGTCTGCGGCGGGGGCATTTTTGCGCTGCGCGCTATTCTTTCTTGTCCGTCGGCCGGCGGCGGCGCGGCGCGGGCTGCTTTTTCGGCGCGTCCTTCTCGCCGCCCGATTCTTTACCCGGCGTTTTGGGCGCGTCGAGCAGCGATTCATACAGCGACAGATACTTTCCCGCCGAGCGATCCCAACTGTAATCGCCCGTCATGCCGCGCTTCATCAGCGTTCGCCATACATCGGGACTCTCGCGGTAGGTTCGGACGGCGCGGCGGATGACGTACAGCATGTCGTGCGCGTTATAGTTGAAGAAGGTAAAGCCGTTGCCCTCGCCGGTGTATTCGTTGAGCGAAAGCACGGTATCGCGCAGCCCGCCCGTTTCGCGCACGACGGGAACCATCCCGTAGCGCATGGCGATCATCTGCGACAAGCCGCACGGTTCGAACTGAGACGGCATCAGGAAGATGTCCGCGCCGGCGTAGATCCTGTGCGCCAGCGCCCCGTCCATACGGAAACGCGCCGCCATGCGGCCGGGATAGTTCTGCTCGCACCAGCTGAACAGATTGAAATATTTCGCTTCGCCCAGCCCGAGCACGATCAGCTGGATGTTTTCGCCCATGATCTCGGCAATCACGCGGTCGACAAGATCCAGTCCCTTTTGCCCGCTTAACCGTCCGATCATGGCGATGATCGGCGTGTCCGGCGACACGTCGAGTCCCAGCTCCGTTTGCAGCGCGCGCTTGCAGACAGCCTTTCCCTCCGTGTTGTCGGCAGCGTAGGTCTGCGCGATCATCCGGTCGCGCGCCGGATCGTACTCCCCGATATCGATGCCGTTGAGCACGCCCGAGAGGCGGTCGCGCCGCGCGCGGAGCAAGCCGTCCAGTCGTTCGCCGTAATACGATGTCTGGATCTCTTCGGCGTAGCTCGGGCTGACGGTGGTGATCTCATCGGCGTACGCGAGCGCCGCTTTCATGTAATTGGCGCTGCCGCAGCACTCGACCGTTTCCCGGTCGACGCCGAGCACGTCCTGCACTTCGGGGATGCCGAACACGCCCTGATACTGGAGGTTGTGAATGGTGAACACCGTTTTGATGCCGGCATAAAAGGGCAGATGATGATACTGCGTTTTGAGCAGCGCCGGGATCATGCCGGTTTGCCAGTCGTGCACGTGGATAATGTCGGGCTGCAGGCCGATGATCTGCAGCGCGTTGAGCGCGCCCCGGCAGAAAAAGGCGAAGCGCTCGTACTCGTCGCCGCCCAGTCCGTACATATAGCTGCGCCCGAAGTAGTATTTGTTGTCGATGAAGTAATAGTTTACGCCGTTCATCGGGAGCTTTTCGACGCCGCAGTACTGCCGCCGCCAGCCAAGTTCCACCTCGAAATCGGCGGCGTGGGTCATATCCGGGAGTTTTTCATGATCAATGACGGCGTACAGCGGCAGCATCACCGAAACCTCGTGTCCGCGCGCGGCCAGCACGGGCGCGAGCGCGCCCACCACGTCCGCCAGTCCGCCCGTTTTGCAGAACGGCACGCATTCCGAGGCGATCAACAGAATCTTCAAGGCAGCTCTCCCCTTTCGGTTATACGATCAGGTTTTTCGCCATGACGATGGGATAGGATTTGGGGCCGATCAGGCGCGTGCCCTCGCGGATTGTCACCTGCTTGTCGAGGATGCAGTAATCCAGCTCGGCTTCCGCGCCGATCGCGCTGTCCTGCATGACAATGCTGTTTTTGACGTGCGCGCCTTTTTCGACCCGGACGCCGCGAAAGAGAATACTGTTCTCCACCGTGCCGTCGATCACGCAGCCGTCGGCGATCAGCGAGTTCTTCACAACGGCGTTTTTTAAATGCCGCGTGGGCATTTCGTCGCGCAGCTTGGTGCGCACCGGGCGCTCGGGCGTGAAAAGCTGTTGGCGCGTGCTTGCGTCAAGGAGCGACATGCTGCAATCGTAATATGCCGAGACCGAATCGATCTTCCAGACCTTGCCGGGGCACTCGAAGCCGCGAACGACCAGCGATTTATCATAGATACCGCCGAGCAGCACGTCGCGCGTGAGATGATATTGCCCGTGCGCCACCGCGCGGTCGACCAGATCGATGAGCAGCTCGCGGCGCATGCAGAAGGCGTCCAGATAGGCGTTTTCATAATGCGGGATGGTCGGGTCGATCTCCATATCGGTGACGAGTCCCGTTTCGTCCATGCGGATGTAGCGTCCCTCGGCGTTGCGGCGGACGCCGGGATAACGGCTGAACAAAAGCGTGGTGTCGGCGCCCGACTGCTCGTGCCTGATGACCATTTCGTCAAAGGGCGCGGAATAGATGATGTGCGAATCAGTCACGACGATGTAGCGCTCCTTGCTGCGGCGCAGGAAATGCAGATTGCTCCTGATCGCGTCCAGAAAACCCGAGTATACGCCGACGTTGTCGCGCGTCATAAAGGGCGGCAGAAGCACAAGCCCCGAGCGCTTGCCGTGCAGATCCCATTCTCTGCCCGAGCCCAGATGATCCATGAGGCTGTTGTAGTTGCGCTGCATGATGACGCCGACGTTGCGAATGCCGCTCTCGACCATATTGCTCAAGGGGAAATCGATCATGCGATAGCGGCCGGCGAAGGGCACGGCGGCGACGGCGCGCGTCGATGTCATTTCGCGGAGCTGCGCGTCTTTCTCGCCGGTGTAGATCAAACCCATTACGTTATTCATGGCTGTCCCTCCGTTGAATGCGCCCGCGCGGGCGGGGCATCAAGTGATCCTTTCTTTCGTTATTGCTCGCCCGTAAACTGCTCGCCGGGCGCGACGACGCCTTTATCCGGCACGACGGCGTTCGCGCCGACGACGGCGATCTGCCCGGATGCGGCGCCGACGACGGCACCGCGGCCGACGACAGCGTTCTCGGCGATGATCGCGCGATCGATGACCGCGCCCGCGCACACGCGGGCGCCGGGCATGACGACGCTCGAAAGGATTTTCGCGCCCTCCTCGATGATCGCGCCGGAGGACAGCACGCTGCCGCGCACCTCGCCGCGCACGTCGCAGCCCTCGGTGACAAGGCTGTTGCGGACGACCGCCGTGTCCGCCACATACTGCGGAATCAAGCCGAGATTCCGCGCGTATACGCGGAAGGATTTGTCGCTCAACTCCATTTCGGGCTGCTCGGCGAGCAGGTCCATATTGGCCTCCCACAGGCTTTCAATGGTGCCGACGTCCTTCCAGTAGCCATCGAAGGCATACGCCGTCAGGCGCTTGCCGTCGTTGAGCAGGTTCGGGATAATGTTCTTGCCAAAATCGTTGGAGGACCCCGGATCGTTTTCGTCGCGGATCAAGTATTCGCGCAGAACGCTCCACGAGAACACGTACACGCCCATCGAAGCGTTGTTGGACTTGGGCTGCTTCGGCTTTTCCTCGAATTCGACGATATTGCCGTCTTCGTCGGTATTCATGATCCCGAAGCGGCTCGCTTCCTCCCACGGTACCTTACGCACCGCGATGGTGGCGTCCGCGCCCCGCTCGATGTGCTGCCGCACCATGAGCGAGTAATCTATCTTGTAGATGTGGTCGCCCGACAGCACGAGCACGAATTCAGGGTCATACTGCTCGATGAACGCGAGGTTTTGATAGATGGCGTTGGCCGTGCCGCGATACCATTCGCCCGATTTGCCCTTTTGATAGGGCGGCAGCACGAACACGCCGCCCGCGACATAGTCCAGATCCCACGGCGCGCCGCTGGCGATGTAGGCGTTGAGCTCGAGCGGACGATACTGCGTCAGCACGCCCACGACGTCCACGCCGCTGTTGGAGCAGTTGCTGAGCGGGAAATCGATGATGCGGTACTTCCCGCCGAAGGGGACGGCGGGCTTGGCGGTGTTTTGGGTCAGAATCCCCAATCGGCTCCCCTGCCCGCCCGCCAGAAGCATGGCGACGACGTTTTTCTTGAGGTGCATGTGGAAAACCTCCTTATCGTTACACGGATGTGGATCGCGCTCGTTTCGGCAGACGTTTTACCTTCAGGTAGACGGCGGAAAGCGGCGGCACGCAGACCGTCGCGGAAAAAGGCAGATCCTCGCAGGGTTCGTCCCGGGTTTTGATGAGGTACGCGTTATACTGATTGCTGCCGGCAAACTCGGCGCGGTCGGAATTGAGAAGTTCGGTCATTTCGCAGGGGTACGGCAGTCCGATGGTGTATTCGCCGTAAAAAACGGGGGTGAAATTGACGACGCAGACGACGGGCGTATGCCGTCCGCTCGAGCGCAGGAAAGCGATCACGCTGCGATCGGCGTCGTGAACGCGCAGCCATTTGAAACCGTCCCAGCCGCCGTCCGTTTTATACAGCGCCGGGTATTGGCGGTAAACGGCGTTTAGACGCCTGACGAATTTGAGCAGCTCGGGATGCTTCTCGTATTGGAGCAGAAACCAGTCGAGCTGATCGTCGTCCTTCCATTCGATGAACTGCCCGAACTCGCCGCCCATAAAGAGCAGTTTTTTGCCGGGATGCGCCATCGTGTAGCCGTACAGCGCGCGAAGCCCGGCAAATTTGCGCCAGATATCGCCCGGATGCTTATCCAGAAGGCTGTGCTTGCCGTGCACCACCTCGTCGTGCGAAAAAGGCAGGATGTAATGCTCGTTGAAGGCGTACATCAGCGAAAAGGTCAGCTTGTCGTGCGAATACTTGCGGTAGATGGGATCAAGCGCGACATAGGCGAGCGTATCGTTCATCCAGCCCATGTTCCATTTGAAGCCGAACCCCAGCCCGCCTTCGTGCACGGGTCTGGTCACGCCGCGATAATCGCTTGATTCCTCGGCGATCATCATCACGCCCGGGAAATCGCGGTACACGGCGGTGTTGAGCGCCTGAAGGAAGGAAACGGCGTCATAATTCAGGTTGCCGCCGTCCTTATTCGGCAGGTAATCGCCGTCAGCCCTCGCGAAATCCAGGTACAGCATGCTGCTCACGGCGTCGCAGCGCAGCCCGTCGGCGTGATAAAACCTGAGCCAGAAGTCGGCGTTCGACAACAGGAAGCTCCTGACCTCGCCGCGCGAGAGATCAAAGAAGTGCGTTCCCCACTGCGGCATGTCGCCGCGGCGCGGATCGGGATGCTCGTAGCACGCCGTGCCGTCAAAGCGTCGCAGGCCGAAATCGTCGCGCGTGAAATGCGCCGGCACCCAATCGAGGATTACGCCGATGCCAGCCTGATGCAGCCGGTCGATCAGCGCCATCAGTTCCTCCGGCTCGCCGTAGCGCGACGTCGGCGCGTAAAAGCCCGTGATCTGATAGCCCCACGAGCCGTCGTAGGGATGCTCCATCACGGGAAGGAATTCCACATGCGTATACCGCATCTCCTTGATATACGGGATCAGTTGATCGGCGATTTGCGTATAGGAAAGCTTTTCACCGTTTTCGCCGCGCCGCCACGTGCCCGGATGAAGCTCGTAAATATTCACCGGGCTGCCATACGGATCGTAAGCCGCGCGCGCCGACATCCACGCCTGATCGTGCCATTCATACCGGTTGAGATCGCGGACGCGGCTTGCCGTGGCGGGACGAAGCTCGGCGAAAAACGCGTAGGGATCGGCTTTCAGGCGCCGCTGCCCGTCCGCGCCGCAAACGGCGTATTTATAGGTGGAAAGGTAGGGATCGTCGGCATCGAACAGCGATCGGGGCAGGCGCAGTTCCCATGTGCCGTCGAACTGCTTGCGCATGGGATGCGTGTCCGCGTCCCATCCGCAGAACTCGCCCGTAACCGAAACGGCGCGCGCGTTGGGCGCCCAGACGGCGAAATGCCACATCGGCTCGCCGTCGTCGACCGTGTGCGCGCCGAGGAACCGATAGGCCGCGCTCGATCGTCCCTGGTGGAACATCTCCCTTGCTTCCGCGTCCGGTGGAGTATAACGCATGGAGAACCACCGCCTTGTAAAAGAGTTGCCGGCGCATCGGTTTCGTGCGCGCCAGCCGACCCGAAATCCTTCTGATTCATGAACAGTATACCATGAATACCATCATAATACCAGTACATTCTTTCTGAAATCTGTGCATTTTGACCGATAAAACGATCTGTTTTCATCGACGCTTATGTTTATCTGCGTCGAACCCTGCGCAGAATAGGAGGACAAGGATCATTGGTCGGAGGATGCTCATGTCATTGACTTTGCCGGAAGAAGCGAAGGAAACACGGGAAACGAGGCTCAAGCCGCCGCGCGGAATCAGCCGCATGATCGCGCGCACGTGCCGCGAGATCGCCGATATGCTGCCCGCCGACGAACGCTCGCCCATCGCCGCGTGGCTCGCCGAAAACGGGGATTTTTTGCTGGACGGCTACGACGCGCTCAAGCGTGAAACTTCGGCGTCGCCGAGGCTGCCATCGGTCGACGGCGAAACGCGCGTTCTTGTCGCGGCGAGAAGCTTCGTCGACGAAAACGACGGCGGCGCGGAAAAGGATGAAATCGCCGCGTTCCTTCGCGAGCGCAGGAAAACGTCGCCCTTTCGTCAGGATGAGCTGGAATGGTTCCCCTATGCGCTGAAAACGGCGCTTTTTGAGATGCTCGCGGGCGCGCTTGCGACGGCGCGGGAGGAAGCGCGCGTGTTCCGCGCGGCGCGAAGAGCGATTCAGGCGCTGCGCCGCGACGGACTCAAGCGGCTTCCGCGCGATGCGGCGGTCGTCCGCCGCATGGCGGCGACGCTGAACGAATCGGAGGACGCCGAAGCCGTGAAGCGCTTTGACGCGCTGACGGGCGGAGGCGTGGCCGTCGAATCGGAGAGCGGCGTCAATGATTATCGGACGCTGGCCCGCGTGATTCATTCGCTGCATGCCGTGATGCGCCTGCCTTGGCGGGAAATCATTGAAAACGCGAGCATCGTCTCTTCCGCGCTCGCCGAGGACGCGACGTATCCGCGCATGGACGCCGAAAGCCGCGCGTATTACGTGCGCACCGCCGTGTATCTTGCCAGGCGATACCGCGTAGCCGAAGAACGCGTCGCCGAGGCGGCCGTCCTCCTGACGCGCGATCAGCAGGCGCCCGCGAACGAGGCGGGATATTTCCTGATCGAACGCCCCGATCTGATCGCGGCGTATCTGTTCAACCGCAAGCCGCGCCGCTCGCCCGACAAGCGCCGCGAGCGCGCGTACTGCCTGAGCCTGTACGCGCTTTCATTGCTCGGCGCGTCGGCGATCTGCCTGTATGCCGCGCCCGTGTGGATGTTTCTCCCGATCGCGCTGTGCCTGTCCGAGATCGTGAGGCGGATGATTCATGCCGTGATCGCGAGGCGCGTGCCCGCGCGCATGCTGCCGCGTCTGGCCGTCGACGCGCTCTCGCGCGAAACGCGGACGCTCGTCGTCATCCCGGCGCTGATCATCGATCAGCGCCACGCCCTTTCGCTGATCAAGAACATCGCCGTGCTGATGGAAGCCAACAATGATAAATACCTTGATTTCATGCTGCTGGGCGATTTTGTCGACGCCGGGGAGAAAACGCTGGCATCCGACCGCGAAATCGTCGACGCCGCCGATCGCGCCGTCTATATGCTGAACCGCGACAGCGGGCGCGGCGTGTTTTATCTCCAGCGCGCGCGCGCGTTTCATCAGGCGCAGAAACGCTGGATGGGGCGCGAGCGCAAGCGCGGCGCGCTGGAGACGCTGACGAAGCTGCTGCTCGGCGAAAGCGCGAATGACGCGCTGCTGTACGCCTCCGTCGACGTGCGCTCGCTCGCCGGGCGATACCGTTATGTGATCACGCTCGACGCCGATACCTTTATGCCGCCTGAAGCGCCCCTTTTGCTCGTCGGCGCGATGGCGCATCCGCTTCAGAAGGGCAGGATCGCCGTGATTCAGCCGCGCATGGAAATCTTGGCGGACACCGTAAAAACGCGCGCGCAAAAATATCTGGGCGGCATGGGCGGCAGCGATCCGTACTGCGCGGGGGTCAAGGACGCGTATCAGGATCTGTTCGGGCGCGGCTCGTTCATGGGCAAGGGCATTCTGGATCTCAAGCTGTGGCGGGAACGCCTTGACGGGAAAATGCCCGAAGGGCTGCTGTTGAGCCATGATCTGATCGAAGGCGAATACGCGCGCTCGGCGCTGGCGGACGACATCGCGTTTTATGACGGTCAGCCCGCCCGGGTGCAGGGCTGGTACAAGCGCCTGCACCGGTGGACGCGCGGCGACTGGCAGCTTTTGTCCTTCCTTTTCCGGCGCGAGCTGCCGCTAATTTCACGCCATAAAATTTATGACAACCTCCGCCGTTCGCTCGTGCCGCTCGCGCGGATGATCGTGTTGATTTCTTCCGCCGCGTACGCCGCGCCGCTCGTTGCGCTCGTCGCGCTCCCCTATCCGCTTCGCGGCGTCGCCGTCAGGCTGGCGCTGCTGCCCGCCAAGGCGTACGCCTGCGCGGACGCGGCGCTGCGCGCCGTCTATCGGCAATGGATCAGCCACAGGCATCTGTTGTCTTGGGTCACGGCCGCGCAGGCGGAAAAGGCCGCCGGGCTGCCGCTCGCGGCGGTGTTTACGAGCATTCTGTCCGGCGTCGCCGTGATCGCGCTCTCGCTGGCGCCGGGCGGCTTTCTTCCTTTCGTCGCGCTCGGGCTTTGGTTCACGGCGTCGCCCATCCTGATGAACGCGCTCGACGGCAAGATCAGCCCCGAGCAGACGCTGCCCGAATCGCAGCGCGGCGATATCCAGAAGCTGTGCGCCGATACATGGCGGTATTTTGAGGAAACGGTCAATGAAGCGGGACACTTCCTGCCGCCCGACAACGTGCAGATCGATCCCGACACGGGTTTCGCCATGCGCACCTCGCCCACCAATATCGGACTGTATCTGTTGTCCTGCGCGGCGGCGTGCGAGCTAAAACTGATCGATGGAAACGAAATGGCGCGCAGGCTGTCCGAAACGCTCTCGACAATGCAAACGCTCGACCGATGGAAGGGGCATCTGTACAACTGGTACGATACGGCGACGCTGCGCACGCTCGCGCCGCGCTTTGTTTCCTCGGTCGATTCGGGCAATCTGGTCGCCTGCCTGTACGCCTGCGCGCAATGCGTCCGCGCGCGGCTTGCCGATCTGGACGCGCGGTACGTCGCCCTGCCGACGGCGCTTGACGCCTTTGCAGACGAGACCGATCTCGCCGCGCTGTTCGACGCGGAAACGGAGCTGTTCTATATCGGCTGTCACGTGGACGACGGCAGCTTCGGCGAAGGGCATTACGATCTCCTCGCCAGCGAATCGCGGCTGCTTTCGTTCGTCGCGCTGATGAACAAGCGCGTCCCGCTCTCGCACTGGCGTCATCTGGGCAGGGACGTGACGCGCGCGGGCGGCGGCGCGGCGCTGATTTCATGGGCGGGCACGATGTTCGAGTATCTGATGCCGCTCCTTCTCACGCCGCTCGTGCGCGGCACGCTGCTTGGCGAAAGCTGCCTGAACGCCGTCCGCGAACAGATGAGCGACGCTTTCGCCCCCGTGTGGGGCGTCAGCGAGTCCGGATACTACGGGTTTGACGCCGAGCTGCATTACCAGTACCGGGCGTTCGGCCTGCGCTCGCTTTCGCTCACGAGCGGCACGCAGGGGAACGTCGTCGCGCCGTACGCCTCGATGCTGGCGCTGCCCGTTCTGCCGCGCTCGGCGGCGAACAATCTTATCGCGCTGCGAAAAATGGACATGAGCGACGATCACGGATTATTCGAGGCGATTGATTTTACGCGTCAGCGGATCGATCACGCGCCGCGAATCGTGCGCAGTCACATGTCGCATCATCAGGGCATGATTCTGTGCGCGGCCTGCAACGCCCTGACGGACGGCGCGCTCGTCAGACGCTTCTGCGCCGTTCCGGCGGTTCGCGCGCACTTGTATTTGCTCTACGAGCGCGCGCCCGTCCGCGTGCGGAAACGCCGCGAACATCTGCCGCCCCCTGTCAGGCGGACAAACGACGGATTGCCGCCGTACCGCGCGCATCGCGCATTGCCCCCCGACACCTGGATTCTTTCCGGGAAAACGGTCTCCTGGCAGATCAACGCGCTCGGACAAAGCCGTCTGGCGATCGGGAACGTGTGCGTGACGCGGTTCAGCGCGGACGCTTCGGCGGAGACGGGCATGCAGATCTACCTTGTCGACCGAAAAACGAACGGCATATGCCGCCCCGCCCGGGATGGGACGTGCGTGTTCCGTCCCGGCACGGTCGAATTCACGCATGAGCGCGGCGGCCTGCTCGTGCGCGAGCAGCGCCTGATCGATCCCATCGAGGATGCCGCCGTCGCGCGCGTGCGGATAAAAAACACGACGGCCGAGCGCAAAGAAATCGATATCGTCAGCTTTCTTGAACTGTCGTTAAGCACCGAGCGCGCCGACGACGCGCACGCGAATTTTCGCGATATGACGGTGCGCGTCGACAAATTGAGCGGCAGCGCCCTGATCGCGCGCCGCCGTCCGCGCGACGAGCGCGATCGCGTTCCCTGCGTCGCGCACGCCGTGATCACGGACTCGGGCGACATTTCCATGCAGGGCGACCGCGCCGCGTTTCTGGGACGCGCCGGCGATTACGGACGGCCGGAGCAGCTCTCGGGCGGCGAGGCGCGTTCAGCCCTCGGCGACACGCTCGCGCCGTGTATGAGCCTTCGCGCGTCGCTTTCGCTGTGCGCCGGCGGCGAAAGAGAGATCTGGATGATCGTTTTCCCCTGCCGCGACGAAAACGACGCCGGAGAGACGCTCGCGCGATACGCCGGCGACCGCGTCAACGCCGTGCCCGCGCTTGCCGAAACGCGCGCGCGGGTGCTCCTGAAATCGCTGCATTTTGACGCGCCGTCGTTTTCTCTGGCCGTCCGCATTCTCTCGCGTATCGCCTACGCCGACGCGTCTCGTCCCGAAGCGCGTCCGCCCGCGCCCGTCGACGTTCTCTGGCGGCACGGCATTACGGGCGACGATCCCGTCTGGATGGTCGTCCTGCGCGGCGCCGATCCCGCGCTGATCAGGCAGGTTTTGCGCGTGCACGCGCTTTTGTCGCTGTCGGGCAGAACCAACGATCTGATATTCGCCATTGCCGCCGAGGAAAGCTATTTCGCGCCCGTGCGCGACGCCGTCACAACGCTCGCGTCCTCGGGCGTTATGCGCGATAAAATCGGGAAAAGCGGCGGCGTGCATATTCTGTCGGTCGGGAGCGACGAGCGCGAGGAACTGGCTTCGCTGTCGCGGCTCGTGCTGCGCGACGGCGAACCGCTGAAAAAGCAGCTTGCCGCGCTGCCTTCGGCGGAGGAAGAGCGCGCGGAGCCGCGCGCGCCCGAGATGCCTCCTCTCCCGCCGCTCGAAGGCGACAACGGCTGCGGCGGATTCACCGCCGAAAACGGCTACTGCGTCTATCGGACGCCGCCGTGCGTGTGGTGCAATATCCTTTCCGGCGAACGCTTCGGCACCGTCGCGGGCGATCGCGGCATCCTGCAGTCGCATATCGACAACAGCTATCTGCGCCGCCTGACGCGTCACGACAAGGATATCTTCCGTCCGCTCGCCAGCGAACTGTACACGCTGACGGACGTCGACGGCGCCGCCTATTCGCTCGAAGGCGGCTACGTCGTGCATCGCCCGGGCGTGTCGACGTACTATACCGACTGCGGCGGCGTGCGCTGCGAATTAAGCGTCCTCTCGCCGCCAGGCGCGCCCTGCGGCGCGCGGCTGATCAAAATGCAGTCGGCGACCGCCCGCGACGTGACGCTGACAGCGTTCGTTCGCTTTGCCGTCGGCGAGCGTCCCGAGACGACGAGCCTGCGGACGGACGGCAGTCTTCTGACGGCGCGCGGATGCGGCGCGGCGCTGACGGCGTTTCTGTATCATCAGGACGCCGCGCCCGAGATCTCGCCTTTCGCGACGTATCCGGCGTCCGTTCGCGTCGCCTGCGCGCTTCGAGCGCACGAGGCGAGAACGGAGATTTTTCTGATCGGCGCGGGAGAAAACGCGGCGGACATCCGCGAAATATGCGACAACCTTCTTTCCGTCGGCGCGTCGGCGATCAGGCGGCGGACGCTTTCCTTCTGGCAGGAAAAACTGTCGCGCCTGACGGTGTACGGCGGCGACCGCGACGCCGCGCGGATGCTCAATCAATGGCTGCTTTACCAGACGATCGCCTCGCGGCTCTACGCGCGAACGGGCCTGTACCAGACGGGCGGAGCGTGGGGATTCCGCGATCAGCTTCAGGATGTTTTGGCGCTTCTGGATACCGAACCGGCGTTCGCGCGCGCGCATATCCTGCGCTGCGCAGCGCACCAGTATGTCGAGGGCGACGTACAGCACTGGTGGCACGAGCCGCGCACCGGCGTCAGGACGCGCGTGACGGACGATCTTTTGTTCCTGCCGTTTGTGACGGCGCGCTATGTGCGCGCGACGGGCGACCGGGCGATTCTGGATGAAAGCGTCCCTTATCTTTCCTCCCCGACGCTGTCCCCGGGCGAGGACGACCGTTATGAAACGCCTCAAATCGCCGGGAGCGGCACGCTGCACGAGCATTGCCTGCGCGCCGTCGATCATGTGCGCCTCGGCGCGCACGGCATGCCGCTGATGGGCGGCGGCGATTGGAACGACGGCATGAATCGCGTGGGCGGCGCGACGGGCGAAAGCGTGTGGCTCGGCTTCTTTCTGGCGATGGTGCTGGCGGAGTACGCCGAACTGTGCGACCGTGAAATGGCGCAGATCATGATCTCGCGCCGCCGCGAGCTGCTGACGGCGTCGGACGCCGCTTGGACGGGCGCATGGTACCTGCGGGCTTGGTACGACGGCGGCGACACGCTCGGCGGCGATCAGAGCGATCCGCCGAGAATCGATCTGATCAGCCAATGTTTCGCCGTGCTCGCGGGCGCCGACAGGAGCCGCGCGCGCGCGGCGGTGGCGGCGGCCGTCGATCGGCTGTACGACCGCGAACACGGCATGGTCAGGCTGCTGTCGCCGCCCTTTGACGAGCATGAGCGCGCCGGGTATATCACCGCCTACCCGCCCGGCGTGCGCGAAAACGGCGGACAGTACACGCACGCCGTGCCATGGCTCATCGAGGCGCTGTGCAAGCTCCGCCTGATCGATCTGGCCTATGAAATCGCGCTGGCCATCCTGCCGCCCAAGCACGCCGACACGCCCGAGAAAGCGGAGATATACAGGGTCGAACCCTATGTGATGGCGGCGGACGTGTACGCGGGCGCGCAGGCGGGACGCGGCGGCTGGACATGGTACACGGGCAGCGCGGCGTGGACGTACCTTTGCTGGTTTAAGACACTGTACGGATTTGAGAAAGTCGGCGATCGCGCGCGGCTGTCGCCGAAGCTGCCCGAGGGGCACGAGGAATTCACCGTACGCTATCGGTACGGCGCGTCATGCTACGACCTGACGGCGAGCGAGGACACGCTGTTTGTTACCTGCGACGGCGAAAAATGCGACGACGGATGGATCGACCTCAAGGACGACGGCAAGCGGCACGAGGCGCGTTTTCCCATCAGAGGATAAACGATTGTTTTCATTTGTCGGCGCGGCAGGAATTAATCGCTTCTGCGGCGAATGATATACGAATGCGCGCGTTTGCGCTCAGGAGGCAGGCATGTTGACCGTGCAGGATCTGGAAAACCTCGCCGGCAGGGAGGAATTCGTTCTGGGCCAGGGTCTGTTCCGCCGCGCGCTCGTACGCGAAACGCGGCGGACGCGTCAGGACGTTTCCTACGTTGTTTCGGACGGCGATCTCCGCGCGCGCGTTCTCATCGACGTCGACGGAATGACGTGCGACTGCGGCGGACGCTTTTGCCGGCATATCGCGGCGGCGGCGCTTTTCGCCATGGAGAGCGGCGCGCTGCGCGAGATTGAGAAACGCCGCGCGCTCGCGCAGGCGCCTCGCCTGTTTGACGCCGTTTCCTCCATGCTGCCCGAATCGGACGGCATTCGTCTGATGCCCACCGTGATCCTTCTCAAGGACGGGCTTCGCGTGACGCTGCGCGTGGGCGAGGACAGGCTGTACGTCGTGCGCAGCATTCCGCAGTTTCTCAAGTGCCGAGCCGACGAAACGCCGCTGCCGTTCGGCAAAAGCTTCACCTATGAGCCGCGCTGGATGCGATTCAGCGAAAAGCAGTCGCTCGTGCTGAACGCGCTCGCCGAATACTGCGAAGCGCCCGGCGCGGCGTCGCTGACCGGCCCGAACGCGCGCGCGCTGCCGCTCGCGCCGCTCGCCGCCAAGCGCTTTCTTCACACGCTGCGCGGGCTGCCCTTTCGTTTGCAGATCGGCGACGGCGAATGCGAAATGATGAACGGCGTGACGGAAAAGCCGCTCGACATCAATTTCCATCTGTCCGGGACGTCGCGCCAGATCCAGATCAACGTGCAGATGCCCGACAGCATCGTGCCGCTCACGCCGGATTACGCGTATGTGCTCTCGCGCCCCGAATGCCATCAGATTCCCGCCGAGCATCGCGCGATGATCAGGCAGCTTTGCCTTGCCGCGCCGTGCGGAACGACGGATTTCTGCTTCACCGAACGCGAAACGCCGCGCGTGATGAGCGAGCTTATGCCCTTTCTTTTGCGCGTCGGCACGCTGACGGTCGATCCGGCGCTTGAGGATTCGTTCATCAGAATGCCGCTCGCCGCGCGCGTGTATCTGGACAAGGAAAGCAGGGATGTCACGGCCAAGGTGAATTTCGTGTACGGCGAGTATACGTTTGATCCCTTCGCGCCACCCGGCGACGATCAGCCGCCGCTTTTGCTGCGCGACGCCGCCGGCGAGCACGCCGTGCTGGACGAACTGGCGCGCGGCGGGTTCTGCGTGCGCCGGGGCGTGGCGTACCTGTCCGATCAGGAGCGGCTGATCGATTTCGTGACGGCGGGCGCGCCGCGCCTGACGAAATGCGCCGAAGTCTTTTTCAGCAAGGAGTTTAAGCGCCTCACGCCGCGAAAGCCTCTCCTGCGCGGCGCGATCCGGCTCAAGAACAACAGGCTGTCGCTCGCGCTGTACGACGGCGACACGCCGCTTGACGAGCTGATGCCGCTCATGGAAGCGCTCAAGCGGCACAGGATGTATTTCCGTTTCAAGGACGGCACGTTTCTTGATCTCTCCGAGGAAAAGCAGTGGCAGTCGCTCGCTGAAGCGGTGTCGGAAGCGGACAGCGATCCGGCGAACCTCAACGCGTGCCGCGCGGCGTATCTCGCCTCGATCATCCGCGCCGATGTGCTGCCCGTGACGCTCGACGCCGACGCGCGCCGCGCCGCGCAGCTTGTGGTCGACGATATGCCCTCGCCGCTTTCCTGCCTTCGCCCCTATCAGGAGCGAGGGTTTCGATGGCTGTGCGCGCTGCACGAATTGCACATGGGCGGCGTGCTTGCCGATGATATGGGGCTTGGAAAAACATTGCAGGCGATCGCGCTTGTGCTGGCGTACCTGCGCTCCGGTCGGGACAAAAAGCCGTCGCTCATCGTCGCGCCGACCTCGCTGACCTATAACTGGCTCAGCGAGTTCAAGCGGTTCGCGCCCGAAATCCGCGTGCTGCTCATGCAAGGCGGGCAGGCGGCGCGCGGACAGCAGGTAGATACGCTGTCCGGCCCCGGCGCGCCCGACGTTGTGATCACGAGCTATCCGCTCATCCGGCGCGATATCGCGCTTTTGCGCGAGATCCCTTTCCGCTTTGCCGTTCTTGACGAGGCGCAGCAGATCAAGAATGTTTTGAGCGTCGGCGCGCAGGCGGTCAAGCAGCTGAACGCCGAAACGCGCTACGCCCTGACCGGCACGCCGATGGAGAACCACGCGGGCGAATTGTGGTCGATCTTCGATTTTGTGCTGCCCGGCTATCTGCCGCGCTACACCGATTATCTCAAGCGCTACGGCGAAGGGCAGAACGCCGAGGATTTGCGCCGCCGCATTCGTCCCTTCCTTATGCGCAGGCTGAAAAGCGAGGTGTTGAGCGAGCTGCCCGAGAAGCTCGAAAGCGTGATGATGGCCGAGCTCGCGCCCGAGCAAAGGCGCGTGTACGACGCCGCGCTCATCCAGAAGCGCGACCGCGTGAACGAGATCCTGCGCGTCAAGGGCTTACACCGCGGCCGCGCCGAAGTGCTCTCGGCGATCACCGAGCTTCGCCAGATTTGCTGTCATCCGGCGCTGTGTCTGCCCGAATATCAAGGCGTTTCGGCAAAAACGGAATTGCTGATGGACGTGCTGCTTTCCGCGCTGGGATCGGGCCGGCGCATTCTCGTTTTTTCGCAGTTCACCTCGATGCTGCATATCATTGAAAAGAAGCTCGACGAGGCGCGCGTCCCCTATCATTATCTGGACGGCGAAACGCCGCCCGCCGCGCGGCTGGAATTGACCCAGCGCTTCAACGCGGGGGAAAAGAACGTGTTCCTCATTTCGCTCAAGGCCGGCGGAACGGGACTGAATCTGACGGGCGCGAACATGGTGATCCATTACGATCCGTGGTGGAACCCGACGGCCGAGGAACAGGCGACCGGGCGCGCGCACCGCATCGGTCAGACGCGCAGCGTCGAAGTGATCCGCCTGATCGCACACGATTCCATCGAGGAACGGGTGCTGTCCATGAGCGACCGCAAGCGCCGTCTGTTCGACCGCCTGATCACGCCCGGCGAAGAAATGCCCACGCGGCTCGGCGAGAAAGATATCCTGGCGCTGTTTGACGGAACGCGCGAATCATAGTATAATACAGGTTCAGTCCCGATCGCATTGAAGGCAGGTCATTGTATGCAGTTTGTGCAACCGATGGAAAAAAAGCGGCGCCTGCTGATCCTCGTCGCGGCGGCCGTTGTGGTGTTGATCGTTATTCTGGCGGCGCTCGGCGCGTTCGGCGGCGGTACGCGGCGGATTAATTATGTCAAGCTGCGCTGCATCGAGTCGCAGGATGTCACGCCCTTTGGCGACAGCATCCTGTATTACGACGGCACCACGCTGTATTGCCTGAACGCCAACGGCAACGAGAAATGGAATTACCCGCTCGGCGCGAACGCCGGCTTTCACGCCTCGGACAACATCATCGCGGCGTGGGTTGAAAGCCAGCTTTTCATCATTGACCGAAACGGCCGGGCGACCTATAACGAGAACCTTTCCGACGTGATCCAGTTCGCCCGCGCCGGCCGCCAGTATGTCGCCGCCGCGCTGGGCAAGGATATCAGCCCCTCGCTCATCGTCAAGAACCACGACGGTATTACGGTGGACAGCGAGACGGGCGCGTATGAAGACATGCTGATGATGGACATCGGGTTTTTCGGCAACGGCGAGTACCTGTGGACGACCTCTCTGGACGTTTTCGGCACCGTCCCCAATATCATCATGCAGACCTTCCGCGTCGCGCAGACGCAGATGTATACCGGCGAAACCACGCTCGGCGAAAACATCGCGTATGCCGTTCTCTACTCGGGCACCAATCTGCACGTGATCGACACGCGGCAGTTAAGGCAATATGACTATCGCTGCACGCAGTCCGACGACGCGACGCTGGTGTACGGCTGGCAGATGATCGATTCGTCGATACGCGGGAGCACGATGAACCTTTTGTTCGCGCCGAGCAGGCAGGCGACCGAAGCGGGCGCGCTCACGGAATTGAGGCTGTTGAGCGGACGGCTCGACTACCGCTATACGCTGCCCGGCGCATGCGTCGGCGCGGCGATGTACAACAACCGTATTTACGCGTTTTCTTCCGACAGCGTGTATCGCGCTGATATCAACGGAAAGCGCTTCACCGCGATGGCGATGCCCATGAGCGCCGAGGTGACGGGCTACATCGGCATGCTGTCGGGCGGCGTGGCGCTGTTGAGCTGCAACGGCGAAATCTGCGCCGTCACGCTGCCGTGACGCGCCATATCGGACTGTATCTGCACATTCCCTTTTGCAGGAGCAAATGCGCGTACTGCGATTTCCCCTCGTATGCCGGCAAAAACTCGCTGATAGGCGCGTATGTTGAACGGGTACTGCGCGAAATTGACGCGCGGCGCGGCGATTATGTGATCGACACGGCGTACATCGGCGGCGGAACGCCTTCGACGCTGCCGCCGCCCATGATCGACAGGCTGCTTCGGGCGATCGCCGGGGCGTACCGCTTTTCCGGCGACGCCGAGTTCACCTGCGAGGTCAATCCCGGCGCGGTGACGGCCGAATTCCTCGATACGATCGTCAAGCGCGGCGTCAACCGCCTTTCGATCGGCGCGCAGGCGGCGCAAACGCCGCTGCTCAAGCGGCTCGGGCGCATCCATACGTGGCGGGATGTGACCGAAGCGGTTTCCGCGGCGCGCGCGGCGGGCATTGACAACATCAATCTTGATCTGATGCTCGGTCTTCCCTTTCAAACGCTGACGGACGTCGCCGAAACGCTGGAGCGTGCCGTCGCGCTCGCGCCGACGCATATTTCCTGCTACGGTTTGATCGTCGAGGACGGCACGCCGATGCAGGCGCGCGTTCAATCGGGCGCGTGGACGCTTCCGGCGGAAGACCTTGAACGCGACATGTACGAAGCGGCGCGCGAATTCCTTGAAACGCGCGGGTTTTCGCAGTATGAGATCAGCAATTTCGCGCAGCCCGGGCGCGAATGCCGTCACAACGTCGATTGCTGGAAGCGTCGCGAGTACTTGGGGATCGGCGCGGCGGCGTGCGGTTTTCTCGGCGGAACGCGATATCGCAATCCGCCGGTTATCGAGCGTTATCTCGCCTTCGATTCGCCCGAGGTCACGCGCTTGAGCGAATCGGACGCGCGGTTTGAAAGCGTTATGCTGGGCTTAAGGATGACGAAAGGACTGTCGGAGGAAGCGTTTGAGCGGATGCACGGCGTTGCGTTCAGCGACGTGTACGGCAAGCAGGCGCAGACGCCGATCGATCAGGGGCTGCTGGAGCGCAAAAACGGTTTTCTGCGCCTGACGCGGCGCGGCATGGACGTTCAAAACGCCGTGCTGCTGCATTTTTTATGAGACGCCGGGAACGGAGCGGCGCGCCCGCTCGTTTCTATACCGTACCGATCATGGAGGAGGGTCCGCGATGAAAAGGAAACTCACACGCGCGATAATCGCCCTGTCGCTGGCGCTGGCAATGCTCTGCGTCAGCGTTCCCGGTCTGGCGCTCGCCGGCGCCGAGCAGTATGCCGTCGTCAGCAACACATCCTATCTTAATCTCCGGCAGGGGCCGTCGTCCGGCTCGACGTGGCTCGGGCGCGCGTTCAGCGGCGACTGGGTGCGCGTATTGGGCGCGGAGGGCAATTTCTATTATGTGCAGATCGTTTCGAGCGGCCTGTACGGGTATATGAGCAAGAATTACCTGAAAATCGGCAGTACGGGCGGCGCGGGCAACACCGGCGTGGTCAACAATCCGATTTCGACGCAGTTTTTGAATCTGCGCCAGTATCCGAGCTATTCCGCGCCCGTGCTCGGCATCTATTATAACGGCACGGCGTTTACTATTCTCTCCTCCGCCGACGGCTGGTATTACGTGAACGTCAACGGCGTATTGGGCTACTTCCGCAGCGAGTACGTGCGCGTCAGCGGCGGCGGGAGCGAGGGAACGGCGGTCATCCGCACGTCGAACGGCGGCCCGCTCAACCTGCGCTCGGCGCCCAGCGCCTCCGCGAGCGTCAGCGGCAGCTTTACAAACGGCCGGGCGGTCCATGTATTGCTCAAGGGCAACACCTTCTGGCAGGTCACGATCGACGGCATATCGGGCTTTATGATGTCCAAGTATCTGACCGCCTCGGGCGGCGGCACGACCCCGGCGAACCCGCCGTCTACCAAGGGATACGCCGTGGTGAAAAACCCGGGATCATCGCAAAAGCTGAACCTGCGCGAGCAGCCCTCGACCTCGGCGCGCATTATCGCGCAGTACGGCAACGGCATCCGCATGGAGGTCGTCTCGCAGGGCGCGGAATGGTGCAAGGTCTACGGCAGCGCTTCGGGCAACATCGGCTATATGATGACCTCGTACCTGACGCTCCACGGGCTGCCTTCCGTGCCGACGAAAACGGTGCAGAACGGCTCCACCTTCGTCAATCTTCGCTCGGCGCCGAGCAAAACGTCCGGCACGATCTATACGCGCGTGTATTCCGGCGCGGCCGTCACCCTCCTCGCGCCGGGCGACGAATGGAGCAAGGTGCAGTATAACGGCATGACGGGATACATGATGTCCGTATTCCTTAAATAAACGGGTTTCGATTCAGAAAACCGGATCGCCGAGGCTGTCGGCGGTCCGGTTTTTCGTTAAAACGGCGCGGCGATTTCAAAGGTTCTGCCGTCGAGATATCGGAGCGATCCGCCGACATACAGCGTCAATCGCACGGCGCAGAGCATGAGGCGCGGCGCTTTCAGGCGGCGGTTGAACGCGCGGTCGCCGTACACGTCGTCGCCCAGAACGGGATGGGACAGGTACGCCATGTGCGCGCGGATCTGATGCGTCCGTCCGGTTAAAAGCGTTACCTCGACGCGCGAAACGCCGTCGGCAAAGGACAGCGTTTCGTACCGCGTGGCGATGGGCCGGGCATCGGGCGTCGGATGCGACACGACGCGCACGCGCGCGTTTTCGGCGTCCTTGACGAGATACGCCTCGCGCAGATCGGACGGCGGGCGCATTTCGCCGCGCACCAGCGCGATATAGCGCTTATCAAGCGTTCGCTCCCGGAAAGCGGTCAACAGCAGACCTTCCGCTTCGTCGTCCTTGGCCAGCAGCATCAGGCCGCTCGTCTGGTTGTCCAGCCTGTGGCAAAGGCGCGGCTGATATGCGCCCGCCGCGCGATCCGTTAAAACGCCGACCGCCGTCATGCCGCCGCGCCCGTCGTCCTGGGCGCTCAAGCCCGCCGGCTTATCGATCAAAAGAATCCTTTCGTCCTCGTACACAACGGGCACGCCCGCCTCGAACGCGGTGTACACCTCGATCACGGCGCCCGGGATCACGGGCTCGTCGCGGCGGACGCGAACGCCGTTCATTTTGACGTCGCGCTTTTCAAACGCCCCGCGCAGGACATGCTGCGGGATCAGCGGCATCGCGCGCGTCAGCCACGCCGCGACCGTCGCCGGCGCGGCGTCCGTCGGGATCGCGCAGCCGTACACGCGCATCAGTTCAGCACCGCCGACGGAACCCCGATCCATCGGACCGCCTGCATGTGCAGCTGCTTCAGCGACGCGAGCATTCTCGGCGTAGGCAGCACGCACAGCGTCGATTCGAGCACCTCGCGCATTTCCGCACAGGACGCGCCCTGCTTTGCCATCATCCGCAGATCCTCGAGCGTTTCGTCCTCGTCGCACTCGGGCCGCACCGCGCCGCACAGCGCGCCGCGCATCGCCTCGGCGGAGGCGACTTCCTCGGGCAGTATGCCGTTCATGCCGCCCAGCATCATTTCCCGCGTCAGATGCGATTCGGGCACCTGAATACCGTTGAGCGAGCGGAACAGTCTCTCGGGCTCGGCAAGCCCGGGATGCACCAGCAGAATCTCGCCGCCCACGCTCTGCGTGTAGTCAAACCCCGCGCGCAGATAGCGCGTGATCACGCTGTCGGCGAGATCGCCGAGCGCAGACATATGCTCGGCCGCAAAATGCTTTTTCGGCACCTCGGCGTACAGGAAGCCGGATAAGTACAAAAGCCCGTGCAGCGTGGCGTCAAAGGCAAACAGCGCGTCGCGCGCGGACGGATACGCCTCCGAGAGCATTCCCTCCATAATCGGATCGCGGATCTCGTCGACAAGCGATATCACAGCGTCGTCGTCGTTGATTTTAAGGACGCACCACAGCCGCTTGACCAGCGCTTCCGCCGCGCTGATATCCTCCCAGCAGCACGTCGCGGCGTGATCGGGCGAGATCAGCATACGTTTGCAGAGCGCGTCCTCGGCCGGCGAAAGATACATCGCCTCGATCGGCGCGCGCGCGAGCAAGCGTTCGCAGAGCGCTTCGCGCGATGGCGCCAAGCGATTCTCCTGCGCGTCATAAGAACGAGAAAAAATGTCCTGATACTCGTCGTCGCACAGCGATGCGAACACGCTTTTTTGCGGCCACTGCGAAAGCCGCTCCTGACACGCCTCCCTCTGCTGCTCCTTGAGCACGCTCATGGTCTTGTCGCACCAGCGCTCATCCGAAACCGTGTGCATTCTCAACACGCCCGCGTTCCTCCCCGCCCCGGGCGCGGCCCGAAAGCGTCCGCCGGACGAAGCCGTCCGTGGATTCGTCATTTGATCTTTGCGCGCCGACGCGTCGGCGGCCGCCGCAACCGAATAACGGTCACTCTGTTTATTATACGGTCATCACGGTGACTGTCAAGCGTTTTTGCCGATAATACCAGATGCGGCAAAACCTGTTTATCGCCCGATCATGCGCAGGAATTCGTCTTCTCCGATCACGGGGATGCCCAGCGCGCGTGCCTTGTCAAGCTTGCTTCCGGCGTCCTCGCCGGCCAGAACATAATCGGTTTTCTTGCTGACGGACGTGCCGAAAACGCCGCCGTTTTCGGTGATCAGCTTTTCGGCGTCGCCGCGCGTCAGCGTGGGGAGCTTGCCTGTCGGCACGATCGTTTTGCCCGTCAGCGCGCCTTCGCGCTTGGCCGCCGCCTGCTCGCGCGGCCGGACGCCGGCGTCCAGCAGGCGATCGATCATCCGCTCGTTTTCCGGGAAGGAAAAGAAATCGACCACCGAGTTCGCCACAATGTCGCCGATCTCGTCGATGGCGATCAGATCGTCGTATGTCGCCCGGCGGGCGGCGTCCAGCGTGCCGAAGCGGGACGCCAGATCGCGCGCCGTGCGCCTGCCGATGTTCGGGATGCCCAGCGCGTACAGAAAGGCGTCGAGCGCGCAGTCGCGGCTTTTATCGAGCGCGGCAATCAAGTTTTGCGCGCGTTTCTCCTGAAACCCTTCAAGCGGGATCAGATCGCCGGCCTTGAGACGGTACAGATCGGCGGCGTCGCGGACGTTCATCTGATCGTAGAGCTGCCCCGCCGTTTTTTCCGAGAACGACTCGATATCCATCGCGTCGCGCGAGGCGAAATGCTTGAGCCGCATGACGGCCTGCGCGCGGCAGGAAGCGCGGTTCATGCAGTACAGGTTGGCGCCGCGTTCGGTCAACTCGCCGCCGCAGACGGGACAGACGGACGGCGGAAGGATATCGTCGCCCACGGCGCCGTCGTCGACGCAGCCGGTGATCTCTGGAATGACGTCGTTGGAGCGCCGTACCCACACCCGCCGCCCCAGCGCGAGGTTTTTGCGGCGGATATCGCCCATGTTGTTGAGCGTCGCCTTGCTGACCGTCACACCGGCGAAATCGACGGGCGACAAATGCGCGAGCGGCGTCAGCTTGCCCGTCCTGCCAAGCTCCCATGTGACGCGCTCAAGCGTCGCGGTATTTTCCTCGGCGACGAATTTGTAGGCGATTGCCCAGCGCGGGAATTTATCGGTATAACCGAGCGCGTCGCGGATGCGGCTGTTCGTGATTTTGATCACCGCGCCGTCAATCAGGAAATCAAGGGTATCGCGCTTTGCCTCGATATCGGCGATCAGGCGGAGCACGTCCTCCTCGCTCTTCGCCGCCCCGCAGTACGGGCTGACGGCGAAGCCCTGCGCCGTCATGAAGGCGAGCATTCCCGCCAGATCATCGTACGGCGGATGATCGATGGTACCGATCTGATAGAAGAACGCCGACAGCCTGCGCGACGCCGTCACCTGCGGATCGAGATTGCGCAGCGCGCCGGCGGCGGCGTTGCGCGCGTTCTTGAGCGGTTCGTCCGCCGTTTTGTTATAGGCCGCGAGCGCCGACAGGCGCATGATGCATTCGCCCTGCACTTCGATAAAGCCCTGATACGGGATGGATAGCGGCACGCCGCGGACCGTCCGCGCCTGCGCGAGGATTTCCTCACCGACGATCCCGTTGCCGCGCGTAGCGGCATGGACGAGAATGCCGCGGTCGTAGGTCAGGTTGATGGTCAGGCCGTCAAATTTGTACTCGACGGCGTATTCGGGCGTCGGCAGATCGCCCGCCTGCGCGGCGAGCTTCCCGACGCGATCGAACCACGCGCGCAATTCGCCCACGCTTTGCGCCTTGTCCATGCTCCACAGCCGCGAGACATGCCGATGCGAGGGGAACGCCTTGAGCGGTTCGCCGCCGACGCGAAGCGAGGGCGAATCGGGCAGCACGACGCCCGTCTCCCGCTCCAGATGAAGAAGCTGATCGTACAGCTTGTCCCATTCGGCGTCCGATATGAGCGGATTGTCGAGAACATAATAGGCGTGCGCCGTCTCGTTCAAACGATTGACCAGCGCGCGCATTCTTTCGGCATTGTCCATACGCTATTCCTCGATTTTGATGATCGGCGCGATGGCGAGCGCGAAGACCTTGACGCCGTAGGCGGTAAACGAGATCGAGATGCGGGTGTCGGCGCCCTCGCCGATGATTTCCTCGACCGTCCCTTCGCCAAACTTGCGGTGCAGCACGCGGTCGCCGGGCGAGAACAGCTTGGCGGCGGCGCTGACGGCGCGCGCCGGCGATTCGACGAAGCCCTTTTTCACGCCCGGGATCTGAAGCGCGCCCTGATTCATGCCGGGCGGGCCGAAACTGATCACGCGCGCGGCGTCGCTGCGGCGCGGCTGCTCGCGCACGGGATGGTTCTCGGGCGCGAAGGATTTGCGGCGTTCCTCCGTCCATTCGTCGCTGACGAGACGCGGCGGAATTTCCTTGATGAAACAGGAGGGCGCGTTGTGCGTGATCTGGTTGAAGAGCATTCTTCTGCGCGCGTAGGAGAGATAGAGGCGCTTGCGCGCGCGCGTAATGCCGACGTAGCACAGCCTGCGCTCCTCTTCCATGCGCTTCTCGTCGGTCAGATTGCGCAGGCTCGGGAAAATGCCTTCCTCGAGTCCGGCAAGGAACACGGCGTCGTATTCAAGACCCTTGGCGCTGTGCAGCGTCATCAGCGTGACAAACTGCGCGGCGTCTTCCTGCCTGTCCATATCGGTAACCAGCGCGACGTTTTCAAGGAACGCCTCGAGCGATTTTTCGGAGGATTTCTCCTCGAACTCGCGCGCCGCGCCGATGAATTCCATCAGGTTTTCGTGCCGCGTTTTGCCTTCCTCGCTGACGTCGTACTCAAACTGCGCCTTGAGCCCCGTCTGTTCGAGCATGTACTCGACATACGCCGTCAATCCCATCGCGTCCTTGCGCGCCATCATATCGGTCATGAGCTGCGCGAAGTCGCCGATGCATTTGCGCGGACGCGAGGACAGCGTATCCGGCGGCATGACGACGGCGGAGAACAGGGGGATTTCCTGCTCGCGCGCCGCCTCTCGCAAAAGCGCGAGCGTCGATTCTCCGATATTGCGCTTGGGTACGTTGATGATGCGCGCGAGCGACACGTCGTCCGCCGGATTGACGACGAGGCGCAGGTACGCGAGCACGTCGCGGATCTCGCGGCGGTCGTAGAAGCGGGTCCCGCCGTACACGCGATACGGGATGCCGGCGCGCATGAACATTTCCTCGATGACGCGGCTCTGGGCGTGGACGCGGTACAAAACCGCCGTTTCGCTATACGGCACGTTGTCGTTTTCACGCAGACGGCGGATCTGCTCGCAGATCCACGCCGCCTCCTCGCGTTCGTCGCCCGCGCTGTAGAGCTTGATCAGCGCGCCGGCGTCCGCCTCCGTCCACAGCGCCTTTTCCTTGCGCCCGACATTGTGGGCGATCACCTGGTTGGCTGCGTCCAGAATATTGCCGTCCGAGCGGTAGTTTTGTTCAAGCTTGATGACCTTGGCGTCGGGGAAATCCTGCTCGAATTCGAGGATGTTGCGGATGTCGGCGCCGCGCCAGCCGTAGATCGACTGATCGTCGTCGCCCACGACGCAAAGGTTGCGATGCTGCTGCGTGATCAAACGGATCAATTCGTACTGGACGGCATTGGTGTCCTGATACTCGTCGACCAGCACATAACGGAAGCGATCGCGGTAGAAATCAAGTACGGGCGGATGATCGACGAACAATTGCAGCGCGCGGAGCAGCAAATCGTCAAAATCGAGCGCGTTGGCGGCGCGAAGGCGCTGCTCGTACAGATTGAACACGTCGTGAATCTGCTGCGAACGAAAATCGCGCCCGGATTTGCGGAACCATTCGTCGGGCGTCATCATTTTATTCTTGGCGTCCGAAATCACCGCCTTGATCTCGCGCGGCGGCAGCGATTTATCGTCGATGTTGAGGATACGAAGCGATTCCTTCACGACGCGCGTCTGATCGTCGTCGTCGTAGATCGTGAAAGAGCGCTGGTAGCCGAGCTTTTCGATATCGCGGCGGAGAATGCGGACGCATATCGAATGGAACGTGCCCAGCCACATATCCGCCGTCTGCGCGCCCACGAGCGCCTCGACGCGCTCGCGCATTTCGCGCGCCGCCTTGTTGGTAAAGGTGAGCGCCAGAATATGGTACGGACGGACGCCGTTCTCGATCAGATTGGCGATCCGATAAGTCAGCGTTCGCGTTTTCCCGCTTCCCGCGCCCGCCAGGATCAGCACCGGCCCGTCGAGCGCTTCGGCGGCCTGTCGCTGCATGGGATTCAATTCGTTCAGATTCATTTCGTTTCCTCTTCCGCCATACATCGTTTGAGCGCCGTGCGATAGCCGCCCGCTCCGTACACAAGGCATCGGTTGACGCGGCTGATCGTCGCCGTGCTCGCGCCCGTTTTCCCGGCGATCTGCGCATAGGTCAGACCGTCCTTCAGCAGCCGCGCCATTTCATATCGCTGCGAAAGGCTCGATATTTCCTGAATGGTGCACAGATCCTCCAGGAAACAGCGCATTTCCTCGCGCGTTTTCAAAGAAAGAAGCGCGTCATACAGGCGCGTATGCTCGTCCGAGCGCATGACAGACACCTCGCTTTGCTTCAGGACGCGCCCACAAACGCGCCGAAAGGGATTCGACCGGGCAAAATCCTGTATTCAGTATACCACAAATCCCGCGAAAAGAAAAGCGACATCGGCACGAAACTTTCCATAATAATGAAAGAAGCGTATGAAAAAGACCGGGATCGCTCCCGGCCCTGATGCGCAAACGGATCAACCGAAGGCTACGCGTCCGGCGGATCGCGCCGGAACCATTTCGCATTGCCTTGCCGTATCATGGCGCACAATTCGGCCATATCGGCGGGATCGGTTTCAAAACCGACGTACCCCGCCGCCGTCGTTCCGACATGATGCGTATCGGAACCGGCGACCATGGGAATGCCGTGCGCCGCGGCGTAATCGAACGCTTTTCGGTTGTAGATTTCCTTTTCGTTTCCGCCGTTATAAACTTCCATCGCGTCGATGGGCAGCTCGGGGCGTTCGATACCGGGGATCTGTATATAGTCCGCCTCGCGGTACGGATGCGCGCGGATGACGATGCCGCCCAGCGCGTGCACGCGATCGACATACTCCCCGATCGAAAGCTGATCGCAATCCACAAGGTTCTCGTACAGATCGCGTTCGGTCAGCCCGAGCGTGAGGTAATCCTCGCCGTTGTTGCGTTTGTAGGTGTACTCCCAGCCGAGATACACCTTGATGCCCATCTCGTCGCCCGCCTTTTTCGCGGCGCGGTATCCGAGCAGGTACGCGTCGATCTTTTCGCGCCACGTATCCTTGAGCGCGGCGTAGGAATAACCGTTGACGAAATGATCGGTGATCACGACGCCGGTAAAGCCCTTGTCGCGATAGGCTTTCACCATGTCGTACGCGTCGGAGCGTGCGCATCGGCTGGTTTCCTTCGTATGCAGGTGCAATTCATAAAAATACACGAAAACGCCTCGTTACTCGCCCGCGACGGTGATTTCTCCGATGTCGACCGAGGGGCTGCCAAAGGGGCTGCCCGGGAAGATCAGATCGCTGCCGACGGCGCGGATGTTCTTGAGCAGATCAAAGAAATTGCCCGCGACGGTGACGCGCTCGACGGGCGCGCCCTTTTTGCCGTCCACGACGGTATAGCCCTGCGCGAGCAAGGAAAAATCGCCGCTGACGACGTTGGCGCCGGCATGCAGGCCGCTCACCTCGGTGATGACAAGGCCGTTTCCGATGTCCGCCATCATTTCATCCAGCGTTTTTTCGCCGGGCTTGAAGAAGAAATTGGACGGCGAAACCTCGATGGGCGCGGTATAGCCCGCCTTGCTCGCGTTTCCGGTCGATTGAACGCCCGCCTTGCGCGCCGTTTTAAGGTTGTGCAGCAGCGTGGTCAGCTTACCGTTCTCGATGACCGCTTTCGTTCTGGACGCGACGCCCTCGTCGTCGAACGGGCAGGTGGCGAGACCGCCTTTGAGGAGCGGGTCGTCCATCAGCGTCACGATATCGGAGGCGATGACCGCGCCCTCCTTGCCGGCGAGCAGGCTGGTGCCGCGCTGCGCTTCCTCGGCGGAAAAGACCGGGGAGAAGCACGACAGCAGATCGGGCATGGCGATGTTCTGGATGATGACGCGGTATTTGCCGCTGGGTACGGGCTTGGCGTTCAGCATGAACAGCGCGTCGCGCGTGGCGTCCCCGACGATCTTGCCCATGTCGAGCTTGCCGAAATCGCGCGACAGGTCAAAGCCCATGCCCGTCGATACGCGCTCGCCTTCCTTGGCGACGACGTAGGTATAGGCGAAGGCGTTGTTATCGCGGTATTTGAGGTTCATACCGAACGTATTGACGATGCGGCGCTCGGAGGAACTGGTGCTGAAAGCGTTCTGCGCGACCTGAACGATACGCTCGTCCACCGACATCGCCTTGTTTTCCATGTCGAGCAGGAAAGCGATCTTGTCCTTTTCGTCCACGCGGTCAAGCTCGGGGTTATACTGATCGATTTCGGGATAGCTCGCGTCGCCCGCGTAGATCTCGCGGATGTCCTCGTCCTCCACCAGCGAGGCGGAATCGATCACCGCGCTAATCAACTGCCCGATCGCGCTTTCGTCAAGCGCCTCGGTGGCGGCGTAGCCCATCTTGCCTTTGTACAGTCCGCGCAGCGAAAGCCCGTTCGTCTTGTTGACCGTGTAATCCGTCACTTCGTTTTTCTGCGACATGGCGCGGAAGCTGTCGCGCGACACCAGATAGATCTCGGCGGCTTCGATGCCGCTCTCCAGCGCCTTTTTCAGGAGCTGATCAATGAATTGATCCATATTCATGGCATTTCCTCCTTATCGTCCGCCGACCGTCATGGAGCTGATACGGATCATGGGCTGGCCTACGTTGGTCGGCACGGCGCCCGAGATCGAGCCGCACATGCCCTGCGCCATCCGCATATCCTTGCCGACGCGATCGATCATCGGCAGGATCTCGCTGCCGCGCCCGATCAGCGACGCGCCGCGCACGGGCGAAACAATCTTACCGCCCTTGACGAGATATCCTTCGGATACCGCGAAATTGAACTTGCCGGTCGTCGGCTCGACCGAGCCGCCGCCCATGCGTCTGGCGTACAAACCGTCGCCCATCGAGGCGATGATTTCGTCGTTGTCGTCGCTGCCGGCGGCGATGTAGGTGTTGCGCATCCGCGAGGTCGGCGCGAACATGTAGCCTTGGCGGCGCGCGCTGCCGGTTACGGGCATTTTCATCCTGCGTCCGTTCAGCCGGTCGATCATGTAATTCTTGAGCACGCCGTTCTCGATCAGCACGAGCTTGGTGGTCGGCGTGCCCTCGTCGTCGATGTTCTCGCTGCCCCATTCGTTGGGGATGGTGCCGTCGTCGACGGCGGTCACGCAGTCGGACGCGATCTTCTGACCGAGCTTGCCCGAGAACTCGCTGGCGCCGGTGGCGACGGCGGTGGCTTCGAGGCTGTGGCCGCACGCTTCGTGGAATATGACGCCGCCAAAGCCGTTGTCGATCACGACGGGCATCTGCCCGGCGGGGCATACCGGCGCGTGAAGCATGAGCACCGCCATATCGGCCGATGTTTTGGCGATCTCTTCGGGATCGACGCGCAGATCGAACAATTCAAAGCCCGTCATCGCTCCGGGCGCTTCAAAGCCCGTCTGGTTTTCCTTGCCGTCGCTGGCGACCGCCTGCACGAAAAAGCGCGAATAGACGCGCAGATCGCTCGTGAACAGCCCTTCGCTGTTGGCAATCCACACGCGCTGCTCGCTGTCGCTGTACCCGATTCGTCCCTGCGTGACCTCGGGATACTGCTTAAGCACGGCGTTCGCCGCGCGGAGCTTTTCAATCTTCCGCGTCGTTTTGACATCGCAGGGCATTTCGCGGATGGCGTGAACGCTGCGCGTCTCGCGCCAGTCCAGCGGCGCGGCAACGATCCTGCGCTCGTTGGCGACGGCAGAGGCGGCGCGTTTGGCGCAGGCGATCAAGCCTTCTCTCGAGGTATCGTTGGTATAGACGTACACGCCGCGCAGGCCGTCGTACACGCGAATGCCCGCGCCGTGCAGGCGGACGGTATTGACGTTCTGCACTTTTCCGGTATGCATTTCCACCAGGTTGTTGCGGCGATCCTCCAGGAAGATCTCTGCGAAATCGCCGCCCGTTTGCAGAGCGGCTTCGATCGCCGCCTGCGCGTCCAGCTGTTTGAGCATGATTTTGTCTCCTTTTCTTTATTCCGCGTATTGTTATCCGCGCTGCCGGCCGCCGATGACCGCTTGATGTCGCCGCGCGCCGCGAATGATTGATTACCGATTGTTTTCATCGCGCACAAGCGCGGCGAGATCGATGTCGTCGAGCGTCTGGGCGCGCCATGTCGCCGATGGATTGCGGGAGGCCGATCCGACGCCCAGCACGCGCATCCCGCCGCGCAGCGCCGCCTCGACGCCTGCGTCGGCGTCCTCGACCACGATACAGTATTCCGGCAGAATCGCCAGCTTGCTCGCCGCGAGCAGGAACACCTCGGGATCGGGCTTGCTGTTGGAGATCTGATTGCCGTCCGCCACGGCGTCAAAGAGATCGGCCATGTCGAGGCGTTTGAGGATCGTCCGCGTGTTCTTGCTCGAAGAACCGATGGCGACCTTCATCTTGTCTTGCTTCAACGCCCGCACCGTTTCGATCGCGCCGGGCAGCACGGCGTCCTGCGTGAGCGCCGAGATCAAATCGACATAAAGATCATTTTTGCGCATGGCGAGCGCCAGTTTTTCCGCCTCGGAGTAATGCCGCTTCGCTTTTTCAAGAACGATATCCAATGACGCCATCCTGCTGACGCCGCGAAGCCGTTCGTTATCCTGTCTGGAAAACGGAATGCCGTTCTCCTCCGCCATTTGTTTCCATGCCTGAAAGTGGCAGTCGTCCGTTGTGACCAGCACGCCGTCCAAATCAAAAATTACCGCGCGAACCAAATCATTCCGCTCCTTTGCGTCGTTCCGGCGTTCATTATACCACCGCTTCACATGGAAGCACAACCCTTGTATAACTTTTTTTTGATCGGTTATGATAATGAAAGCGAACAAAACGCGCAGTTTCGCCCCTGATTTTCCCGTTGAAAGGATGAAAACGTATGTCCGTAGGTCTGATCCTGCTTGCCGTCGTATCGGCGCTCGTGCTGTTCGGCGCAGCGCAGCGCGTGCTGGACAAAATGCGCCTGACCGACCGTCAGGCGCTGCTCATCGCCGCGCTGCTCTTTCTCGGTGGGCTGATTCCGAATATCACGTTCGGGCAGGTCGAAATCAATCTGGGCGGCGCCGTCGTGCCGTTTGCCGTGTGCGTATGGCTGCTGGTCAAGGCGGGCACGCGCAAGGAGTTCTGGCGGACGGTGATCGGCAGCGTGCTGACGGCGGTCGCCGTGTATTTTCTCGGACTGCTGATGCCCAACGAGCCGGAGCAGATCACGCTCGACCCGAATTACGCCTACGGTCTGGTGGGCGGCGCGGTGGCGTACATCCTCGGCAGATCGCGGCGCGGCGCGTTTGTCTGCGGCGTTTTGGGCGTGATGCTCGCCGATATCGCCGTCGCCGTCGTCAATTGGTCGGGCGGCGTGAACCAGCGTCTTGTGCTGGGTGGCGCGGGCGCTTTTGACGCCATTGTGATCAGCGGTATCATCGCGGTGCTTCTCAGCGAGCTTGTCGGCGAAATCATCGAGCGCGTCGTCCGACGCGATCAGCGCGTGAACGCCGATCCGATTGAAAACCCCGTGGTTGGGAGGGAGAAAACGCGATGAGAGCGACGGCCTTTGCGCTGCTGATCCTGCTGCTGTGCGCGCTTGCGCTCCCCGCCTTCGCGCATGAGGAAGGCGAAGAGGTATTCCTGCTCCGCGATCGGCAAGGCGTCGTCGTGACCGAATACGCCGGTCTTCCCGAAAAAGGCGACGAGTACATCGCGGCCGATAATTCACATTATCGTGTGATCGAGGTCGATCCCTCGGCGCGGCAGGCGCTTTGCGAAAACCTGGGCGTATACGATATGCCCGACGTCGGCTGGCTCGAGGATTTCGCGCTGCCCGTCGCCGCGTCGGAAAAGGCGGTCGCCATGTACTGCACGCACAGCGACGAGAGCTATGAGAAGAACGACGGCACGACGAGCGACGAACAGCGCGGGGGCATTTACGACGTCGCCGACGCGCTCAAGGACGCGCTCGAAAAGAAGGGCGTTACGGTATATCTGGACGAGTCGACGCATCATCCGCACGACGCCGGCGCGTATCGCCGCAGCCGCGCCACCGCCGCCGAGCTTGCAAAAAAGCGTGTGGACGCCATCCTTGATATTCACCGCGACGGCATTCCGAACGAGAACCAGTACACCACGAACGTCGCCGGGGACGATATGACGAAAGTTCGCCTGCTGGTCGGCCGCGCCAACGGCAACGCCGACGCCAACAAACAGTTCGCCGCGCAGATCAAGGCGGTCGGCGACAAGGTATATCCCGGATTGATTAAGGATATCTATATCGGCAAAGGCACGTATAATCAGGATATCATGCCGCACGCCGTGCTGCTCGAGTTTGGGACGCATACCAGCGACAAGGACGACGTGCTTACCTCGACAAAATATATGGCGGACGTGCTGTACCGCGCGCTTTATGGCGGCGAAACGGGCGCGGCGGGCGGAACAGACGCGAACTTTCGCAACAGCGCCGTCGCCGACGGCGAAAACAAAGCCGGCGCGAGCGGCATCGCATGGATTATTCTCGCTGTCGTCGCCGCGGCCATCGTGTATGCCTTCGCCGCTTCGGGGCGCTTCAAACCGGCAATGGAAAAAACCAAGCGCACCTTTCAGGAGCTCGGCGGCGGCCTTTTCGGCAGAAAAAAAGACGAATAGCAGATCATATAAAACCGTCAACCGATATGTATACGGAAGTTTGAACCGGCTGGAATCACAGACAGGCCGGAATTCAACGGCATCCGTCGTGAACTGCAGAGAAATCAGGACTGATCAAGCTTCAA
The DNA here is from genome assembly GCA_964459985.1 of uncultured Oscillospiraceae bacterium. Lineage (GTDB taxonomy): Bacteria > Bacillota > Clostridia > Christensenellales > Aristaeellaceae > CAYWOS01. The sequence continues at coordinate 95,354 of CAYWOS010000001.1, read as the reverse complement.
GTCAAAAAACAACGCCAGCCGTGAGCAGCACAGCCATGAGCAACGCAGCCGTGAGCAACGCAACTGTGAACAACGCAGCCATGAGATATAGTGCTTGATCGTAACTCAATATGATCCCGTGTGATTGTCATTCGTCGTCAGGTTTGCTTTTCGTATGTTGCTTGCCGACGCATTGATCAAATGATGATGAGATACCATTACATACTGCATTCTATATATTACATATCGTATTCTACTTAATCCATACCGTATTCTACTTACTAATCGAAAGAATACGCATAACACATAATGCTATATCCGTCTGTTCGCAAACAACCAAACGGAAATATGCGTGCAGTATCTCGATCAATCAGTAAAACTATATGCGATGGTTTTGCCTACACCGCCAGGCAATCGACGTCGTCGCGGGCGCGAGCGAGCAGCGCCGGTATATCCGCCGAGGGCGACAGCCATTCATCACAGTCGTCAGGCGGCAGGATGACGGGCATCCGATCATGGATAAAGGCGATCTCGGGCGCGGCGCTGCGCGTGAGAATGACAAAAGAAGGCGTTTTCCTGTCCTCGTCGTATCGGTATAGCCCCGCCATGTAAAACAAGCGGTCTCTGGGCGTATACAGCGCGAACTTTTGTTTTCCCTCATCGTGCCGAAGCCACTCATAATAGTAGGAAGCCGGGATGAGACATCGCCTCTCGCGGCTTGGTTCGGCAAACAGCGCGCGCGTTGTCATCGTCTCGCTGCGGGCATTGATGATCGTCTTCCCCGGCTGCAGCGAGCGGAATCCGAACCGCATCAGGAACGTTCCGCGCTCGCGCAGGCGATTGGTGGCGAACACGGCGGTCACATCGGTCGGGTGCACGACCCCACCCTGCATCGCCTCCGCGCCCGTTTGATATCGTCTGTCGATCTCCTTGACGATTTCGCGCATTTCGGCGATATCATCGTCCGAGATCATTTGAAATTGCCCGCACAAAGCTGAACGCCCCTCTCATCGTCCTGCTCGACGAACCAGTAATCCCCGTCGTGAAACAGATACGTCAATTCATCGCCCGTCCGGCAAACATAGCGAATGCCTTGTCCGCCCGCCTTGAGCGCCGGCGCCGGGCGCATGTCGAGGATCTTGTCAATCTTGACCACGGCGCCCGCCTCCGGTTTGAATGCAAGCGGAATCACGCGCCCGTCGATCGTATGATCGGCGCGTACCTTGACGTATTGTTTAAACGGATTGTCGAATCGTTCGACCGCCTGCATGATTATCGCTTCCTTACGACAAAGTATTGTCCTCGGCGCCGTTTATCGGGAACGCTTTTTGAATGGTCGACGCCCGTCGCTGTGGGAAGCCTTCCTTGCTCGCCGAGTGAATGACCGTCATCGGCATCCTAATGAATGCTCCGGGTCGGGATCTTCCTGCAAAGGTCGATCACGCCGCCTATCGAACGCCGGTTCTGCGCCGCCCGCTCCGTCGTTCCGGGCACGTCCGCAAGGCACACAGGCCGCGCCGTTTCCGCGCGGGAGACGCTTATTCCCGCTTCCTGTAAGGAGTAGGCCACATTTCCGCAAGGAGCAAGCTCGCCGAAATTACGCAAGCCCTGCAAGTTCCTGAACGACCGAAAGGGATGTATGCTCACCGTCGCTCCCTGGAAGCGAGAATCCGCCATCGCGAACCAAGAAATGCTGATCCATCGTCGAGCCCCAAGAAACGCTGATCTGCCGCCGTCGCAAACCAAGAGACACTGATCTGCCGTCACGCACCAAGAGACGAAATTCCACCATCGCGAACCAAGGAATGCCGATCCATCGTCGAGCCCCAAGAAACGCTGATCTGCCGCCGTCGCAAACCATGAAATGCTGATCCGCCGTCACACGCCAAGAGACGAAGGTCGTCATTTTCAAAGATATGCATGCATTAGCACTAACACTCCGTCGCTCCGAGCTTGTCCGCACGACACAAAAAGCCGCGTCGGTTCCACGAGTGAATCGCTTATCCCAGCTTCCCACAAGAGACAAGTTCGCCGAGAATTCGAAAGCCCGGCAATGGCCTGCCCGGTCGGAAGGGACACGTACTCGCCGTCGCTCCCCGGAAAGAGAATCCGCCGTCGCGAACCAAGAAATGCCGATCCATCGTCGAGCCCCAAGAAACGCTGATCCGCCGTCGCGTACCAAGAGAAACTGATCTGCCGTCACGCACCAAGAAACGAAATTCCGCCGTCACACGCCAAGAGACGAAGGTCGTCATTTTCAAAGATATGCATGTATTAGCGCTAACACTTCGTCGCTCCGGGCATGTCCGCAAGGCGCACTGGCCGCTCCGTTTCTACGAGAGAATCGCTTATCCCCGTTTCCTGCAAGGGGCAAGCCCTCATATTCCCGACAAGGAGCGCCTTCCTCCTGTCGTCCGATAGCTCAATACCTTTTCTGCCGTTGTCCGGCGATCTACCGTTCTCCGGCAAGCAGAAGCAACCGCGTTTTCGCCGTCCCTGTCAGACCGTTGTGCCCGCCCATTCTGCCGCGCTCGCCGTGCCTGTCAGACCGTTGTGCCTGCCATTCTGCCGCGCTAGCCGTCCCTGTCAGACCGTTTGCCTGCCATTTTGCCGCGCTTGCCCGTCCCTGCCAGACCGTTGTGCCTGCCATTCTGCCGCGCTCGCCGTTCCTGTCAGACCGTTGCGCTTGCCATTTTGCCGCGCTCACCGTTCCTGTCAGACCGTTGTGTTGTGCCTCGCCGTTTTTATCACTCTGCCGCGCCCGCCGTGCCGCGCGAAAGCATTGCGCGCTTTTCGTCCGGGCTTCTCCGCGCGGCGCGAAGCCCCGCCGTTCACCCCGCGAAAAACGGCATGGGATGGATGATGTTGTCCTCGCGGACATTGACGGAAGCGTACCGATCGTCGGTCAATTCGATGCATCGGCGAACCACCTGCTGTCCGAAACGCCCGCGCAGGGTGTCAACCGCGCGTTCCAGCTCGCGCAGGCGCAACCTTTTCTGCTCGACGCCGTTCAGATCAAGCTGCACCGGCTCGCCCTCGCCGGACAGCGCCGAGCAGCACACGCCCAGACTTCGGTACGGAAAGCCGTCCAGATAGTTCTCCTCGAACAGGCGCAGGGCGGCGGCGATGATTTCGCCCGTGAGGTTGGTGGGACGCGGGAGATGGCATTGACGCGTCGTGCTTTGAAGATCGGTCGTGCGCGCGCCGATGGATACGCACGCGCCGCGAAATCCCTGCTCGCGCATTCGCGCCGCGACCGACTGCGCCAGCATATACAGGATGCATTTGGCGTCCTCGATATCGCAGATATCGCGCGGCGGCGTCGTGCTGTTGCCCACCGATTTGACGGGCACCGACAGATCGGCGCGCTGGACGGGAGACACGTCGCCGCCGTTGGCGAACGCTTTGAGCAGCACGCCGTTGCGTCCGATCTTCTTTTCGAGCGTCTGCGTGTCGCATCTCGCCAGATCGCCGATGGTCAACACGCCGATGGCGGCGAGCTTGCGTCGCGTGCTGGAACCGATGTAGAGCAATTCGTACGCCGGCAGCCGCCACACCGTTTCGGCGTAGCGCTCGCGCTCGATCACCGTCACGGCGTCGGGTTTTTTCATGTCGGAGCCGAGCTTGGCGAACACTTTGTTGTCGGCGACGCCGAGGGATACGGTGATGCCCAATTCCTCCCGCACGCGGTTTCGGATTTCATGGGCGATGCGCTCGCCATCGCGCAGATCGCGCCCGGGCGCCGAAAGATCGAGCCACGCCTCGTCCAGCCCGAAGGATTCGACATGATCGGTGTATTCCTCGTACATGCGCCGCATTTCGGCGCTGAAGCGGAGATACAGGGAATAGTGCGGCGACACGCAGACAAGACCGGGGCATTTCTCCCGCGCCTGCCAGATCGCCTCGCCCGTTTTGACGCCGAAGCGTTTGGCGATCTGATTCTTGGTCAGAATAATGCCGTGACGATTCTCGGCGTCGCCGGACACCGCCAGCGCTTTGCCGCGCAGATTGGGATCGTACACGCTTTCGACGCTGGCGTAGAAGGAGTTCGCGTCCGAATGCAGAATGACCCGCGCCATGACCGTCACCACCATTCGAGAACATCTGTTCGCATTTAGTATAGCACGCCGCGCGCAGGCTGTCAATATGCAATCGCGCGATAAATCGGCGGAAAGCGGCTTGAACTTTTTGGTATTTATGGTATGATGAATTCGTTCGCGCGAACGGCACGGCGCGTCAATCAAGGGATGAAAGACCTGTATCGCCCGCATGATCGCCGTCCCCGCGCGTTGAAACCGACATCCATTTTCTCGTCACGATTCCGTCGTCACGATTTCACGTCGCCCGCGCGGGCATATCAATAAGAACGGATGGAACATCGCCATGGGAACGCTGCTTGTCCTGATTTACGTCGCCTTTATCAGTCTGGGGCTGCCCGACAGCGTGATGGGATCGGCTTGGCCGAGCCTGTACGCCGAAATCGGCGTGCCGATCGAATACGCGGGGATTTTCTCCATGATCGCCTCCGGCGGGACGATCGCCGCCAGCCTGTTGAGCGCGCGTGTCGCGGGTAAATACGGCACGGGTAAAGTGCTGGTCGTCAGCGTGTTCCTGACGGCGGCCGCCCTGTTCGGCATTTGCGCCGCGCCCTCGTTTTTGTTCTTATGCCTGCTTGCCATTCCTCTGGGGCTGGGCGGCGGCGCGGTGGACGCCGCGCTCAATAATTTCGTGGCGCTGCATTACGCGGCGCGGCATATGAATTGGCTGCACAGCTTCTGGGGCGTCGGCGCGACGGCGGGACCGTTGTTGATGTCGGTATTCATTGGCGGAGGCGGAGGCTGGCGCGCGGGATATATGACCGTCGGCGGCGTTCAGGCGCTTTTGTTTGTCTGTCTTCTCTTTTCTCTCCCGCTCTGGCGAAAGCACGAACGGCGTCCGGGCGCCGAGGAGAAAAACGAGGTCCATTTCAAAAAGCTCCTTTCCATCCCCGGCGCCAAGGCGGCGATGACCGCCTTTTGCTGCTATTGCGGGCTTGAGGTCATGCTGGGCGTGTGGGGAGCGAGCTATCTGGTGATGCATGTCGGATTGCCCAATGATCGCGCGGCGCGCTTCGTGTCGATTTCCTATCTCGGCATCACCATCGGGCGCGTGCTGGCCGGCTTCTTATCCGACCGATTCAGCGGCCGGCGGCTGATCCGCATCGGTTATACCGCGATTCTGCTCGGGACGGCCTTCCTTGTGCTGCCGATCGGCGAGTATTTCAAGCTGGCGGGGTTTTTGATTATCGGGCTTGGCTGCGCGCCGATTTATCCCGCGATGATCCACGAAACGCCAATCCGCTTCGGCGAGCGCAATTCGCAGGGATTAATCGGCCTGCAAATGGCGAGCGCCTATGTCGGGAGCACGCTTTTCCCGCCGCTTTACGGGATGCTGTCGTCGGTGACCGGTTTCGGCAGCGCCCCCTTCGCTATCCTGGCGCTCACGCTCGTCATGATCCTCATGGTCGAAACCGTCGACCGGCAAGTTGCACGCAATCATTAGAATTCGGTATGTATATTCTATACTTTGGTATGTTTACTCCCGTGTGATCACCGTCCTGCCCTCCGCGCGGACGCAAACGACCGTCATATCGTCCTGCGGCATCCCGTTGACGCGGACAAGCGCGTCCTGAAGCACGGCGTCGGCGATTCGCTGCGGCGGCTCGTTCAGATACCGCGAGATCACGCTGATCCATTCCTCCCGATCAAACACATCCGCCGCGCCGTCGCTCATCAGCAGCAAAACATCGCCTTCCGACAGCGCGCACGCGTATTCTGTCGGAATAACGTGCGCGATCACGCCCAGAGGCAGCGCCGCGCCCTCGATGACCTGCACTTTTTGCCCCCGAATCAGGAAAGACGCGCACGCGCCCAGTTTATCGATGGTTATATCGCCCGTCCACCGGTCGAACAGGCACAGATCAACGGTGGCGAATTGCTCGCCGCCCGTTGAAGAGAGCATCATGCCGTTGACGGCGGTCATCGCCTGCGTGCGCGAATAACCCGCCTTCAGGCAGTGCGCAAGCAGTTCGAGCGTTTTTTTGCTTTCTTTTCCGGCATCCTCGCCGTGCCCCATGCCGTCGCTGAGCGCGATCAGCGCGCGCCCGTCCGCCAGATCGTCCGACAGCACGGCGTCGCCGTTTTCCACCTGATAGGTCAGATTACGGCGTTCGGGCGTTACGGCGCAGGATGTCGCCGTACCGACGCAGACCGCCATAGGCGGCTGCTGAACGAGCATAATTTGTCCGCCGTGCCTTGATGAAACCATCATGCTCGCGCCCAGCCTGATCCCGACGGCGCGACAAAGCTCCTCGCCCGCGCACGGACGGGGCGCGAGCGGATCAACGTCGAGACATACGACGAAGCGCCCGTCGATTTGTCTGACAAAACGCGTTTTTCCGGGAAAACGCATGGAAAGCAGCGCTTCGCCGACGGCGTTCGACCAATCGGCCGATTCCGCGTCCGCGCCCTCGGCGTCCTCCAGCGCAATCAGCTGAACCGCCTGCGACATCGCGGATAAATGAGTCGACAGCATCCGACGCTCGTATTCCGCGTTCAGCGCGCGCTTGAGCCTGACCTGCCTGTCGCTTTCAAACCGCGCGGCGATCTTCGGAATATCCGATATCCGCAAGCAGCTCGCGTAATGCGCGTTCACGCACGCGATCAGCGCTTCGTCGTCGCCCGACGCCTCGACCACGCGCGCCGCCGAACGCTTTGATTTTTCATACTCCTCGTGCCAGCAGATCGTCATGCGCTCGCATCCCTCGCAAAGGCGCTCCGCCAATTCCTCGCAAAGGCTCTCGGCGTCCGGCTCGGGCACGCAGGGCGCGGGCAGCGCGTCGATCACGCCTTCGATTTGCGACGCCCACTGCATAACGCGCGTTTTCATGTACGCGTTTTGCCCGGGCGAGGGCTTGAACAGGTGGGCGGACGCGCGCCGAATGCGCTTCATGGCGGCGGCGGGGATCAATAGAAACGCGATCCCCGCGCCGAGCGCGCTGACCATGACCGTCCATGATATCGCGCCGACCAGAAGATACATCATCAGCATACACTCCGCGACGAGCATCATCATGGAAAGGCTTCTTCCGCGTCCGCGCGTCAGTCCGCAGCACGCGCCGCCGAGCGTGAGCAGTACGGGTGGCAGCGCGCCGTGCCCGGCCAGCATCAGCGCGAATCCCGCCGCCGCGCCCGCGCAGGCCGCGACGGGCGAGCCGAAAAGATGACCGCATAAAAGCACGAGCAGGAAAGCCGCCGCGTATCCCGGGTTCAGCGCCAGCACCCGCAGGACGCTTAATCCCGACAGCACCATCAGCGACGGGATAATCAAGCAGGTCAGATCGTCGATTGACCAATCCTTCTGACCGCTCCTGATCATCTTGACGGCCTTGACGGACGAAGGCACCGTCACGCCGCCAAGCGCGGCCGATACGACGGTCATGACGATCGTTTGCGGCGCGGCGATCTGCGCGGCGGTAAACGCGCCCCGCGCGAGCAGCGCCAGACAGACAAGCGCGGTCGGCCGCTTCAGCGATCCCGGCGTCAGGTATTTGAGCGGCGCCATCATCAGGCACGCCGCCGCCTGCGCAAAATCCGCTGGCTGGCCGAACGCCATCAGATACACGCTCGCCGCCGCCGCGCCGCAAAGCGCGCCGCCAAGCGGAAGCCCGCAGTACGCCATCGCAGCGACGCAGCAGACGGCGTAGGGCGAGGGCATTTCAAAGCATCGCGCGATACCGATCAGAAACAAGGCGAAAAAGGAGATCGCTTCCGCTCCGTGTTCGCGCCAGAGCGAAGCCGCGCGCGCAAAAGCGGCGCCCGCGCGCCATCCCGGACGCCGTATCCGCAGGGTTTCCTCCGCCGTGCGCTGCATGGTCATCAGCCTCCCTGCCCGTACTGTATGGAATCATCGGTATCCGTACCGTCGAATGAGCGCGCGAAAGATGCGCTTCATTGGCATCGCTCCGGCATCCGAACGCCATATAAATAGGATGCTTTATTGACACGCGGACGGCTATCCCATCGCTTGATTCCGTCCGTGAATTCCTGCCGAAATTGAGAACATAAAAAAAACAATGCGCGAACGGAAAAATGTAATCTTCGCGTCTTCATTCTGCATTTTTTGCGTTTACAGTGTATTTACCAGCCGTAGATCCCTTGCATTTTGAATTATCATATGCTACAATAATCTAAATCACATTCGGAAAGAATGTGTAAAGAATGACGGAGGGACGACAATAATGAGAAAGTACCTGGCGATCGTTCTCGCGCTTGCACTGTTGCTTGGCATGTGCAACTGCTCTGCTCTGGCCGAAGACTATACCGGCCCGGACAGCTTCTCCATGATCGAGTCTTTCGACATCACCACGCTGGACTATGTGTTCAACAACAAATCCTCCAACGGCGACTACGTCTCCAACTTCATCGAAGGTCTCTTGACGCAGGATCGCACCGGCAAGCTGGTCCCGGGCATGGCGTCCGAATGGACCTGCAATGAAGACGCTTCCGTATGGACCTTCACCATCCGCGACGACGCGGTGTGGTCCACCAGCGAAGGCGAAGAGTATGACAACGTCAAGGCTGAAGACTTCATTACCGGCATGCAGCACGCTGTCGCGACCAAGTCCGAGACCCTGTCGCTGGTCGAGAACCTGATCGTGGGTCTCAAGGACTACGCCGACGGCACCGGCACGTGGGACGACGTCGGTATCAAGGCCGACGGCAACAAGCTGACCTACACCCTGACGCAGGGCTGCGGTTACTTTGACGGCATGACCACCTACACCATCCTGTGGCCCATCAACGCCGAATTCCTCGAATCCAAGGGCGATCTGTTCGGCGCCACCGAGCCCTCCAGCATCCTCTACAACGGCTGCTACATCCTGACCTCGCTGGTTCCCGCTCAGGAAGTAAAGTTCGACGCGAACCCCAACTACTATGACAGCGAGAACGTGTTCGTCAAGCATGTGACCGTTACCTACACCGACGGTCAGGACCCCTCGCAGGGCTTCAACATGTTTGTCAACGGCGAGACCTCCTTCACCAACATCAACTCCTCCCTGCCGGATGTCGTGGCCAAAGCGAACGAGCTCTTTGCCGACAACCAGTATAAGAGCATGACCACCGCCACCTCCTACTGGGGCGCTTTCAACTTCGATCGTCAGCTGTTCGCGCTGTATAACGATCCTTCCGTGAGCACCACCGAAAAGACGGAAGCGCAGCGTGCCGATGCCAAGGCCGCCATTCTGAACAAGTACTTCCGTCTGGCCGTGTATTCCGGCTTCTCCACCGCCGCTTACGGCGCCATCACCTTGGGCGAAGAGCGCGCGCTGGACACCGCCCGCAACACGCTGGTGCCCTACACCTTCGCCACCACTTCCGACGGCCGCAATTACGGCTCCATCCTGACCAAGTATGTGGAAGAACTGGAACCCGGCTTTGCCGGCATTGACCTGACCGACGGTCAGGACGGCTGGTACGACGCGGAGCGCGCGAAGGCTTTCGCCGCCAAAGCGAAGGAAGAACTGGGCGACGCCGTTTCCGAATGGCCCATCATCCTGGACATTCCCGTGTATGCCGCCAACGAAAACCAGAAGAACCGCGCGCTTGCGACGGAAAAGTCCATTGAAGACGCGATCGGCGAATATGTGGACATTCATCCGGTGTTCCTGGAGGGCAGCTCCTCTGTGTACTATTCCGCGTTCTACTCCGTTCCCACCGGCGTTGACAACTCCATCGACCTGGCCTTTGCCGCCGGTTGGGGTCCCGACTACGGCGATCCTCTGACCTATCTCAACTGCTACAACATCGACAACGGCGACATGCTTGCTTACTCCGGCCTGAACCTGACCAGCGAGAATCCTCCGGAATCCAACATCGCCGCCAAGAAGGCGATCGGCCTTGAGGAGACTCAGGCGGTCATGAACGCCGCGAACGCCGCCGTGGGCGACGAGCGCATCGAACTGTTCGCCAAGTGCGAAGCGATGCTGCTCACCAACGGCATCCTGCGTCCCTATAACACCAGCGGCGCCAGCCTGCAGGTCAGCAAGGTGAAGCCCTTCACCGCCGCTTACGGCCTCTACGGACAGGCTTCCTACAACATCATCCCCTACTTCAAGTACATGCAGCTTCTTGAAGAGCCTGTCACGGCTGCCGACTACTATGCCGCCAAGGAAGCGTGGCTGGCCGGCGAGTAATCCTGAAAAGGGTTCTCCCGCATTATGATGATCTCGGCGCAAGTCAGAAGGTTCGCCTTCTGGCTTGCGCCTTCGTAGGAAGGCTGTTTGCATATGAAAACGGGTTATGTTTTAAAGCGTCTGATCCGATCCATTCTGTCGGTTTTATTCATCATGGTCATCGTGTTCGTGATGGTATTCACGCTGGTTCCCCGTGAAAACATCTTTTTCGAGGACACCACATACCGCAAGCTCGGCGGAAAACCCGATGAAAAGACAGAATATATCTATACCACATGGAAAAAACTGGGCTACATTGATTATACCAGAATCAACGATTATTGCCTGGCGCTTTACGAACCCGGAAGCGAACAGATTAAGGCTGCCCTCAAGCCTGATTCGCAGGAAACCAAGGACTTTGTGGCTTTATACGAGTCCGAGGGGTACACGGTGGAGCATTTCACTGTGAGCGGGCAGGTTTACGCGTATAAAGACGTACCCCTGATCACCAGATTGTGGAAATGGTTCGCCAACCTGATTCAGATTGATACCATCTATTCCGTGCAGGACGAGAATAACCCCGATCTGGAACGCAAGGTCTATTTCGGCCGTACGCCGACCGGCGGCTTGGCCCTGATCGGCAGCGGTTCAACCCACAAATACCTGCTGTACACCAGTTCGCAATTCCCTTGGATTCATCAGAATTTCATTACGCTGAACATGGGTCAGTCCTATCCGACGTTCCAAGGCATGGAGGCGCTGACCGTTATGTTCTCCTCGCAGGGCACGGAGGTCAAGCGCCCCGTCACGTTTGAAACCGGTCTGGAAAGCCAGTCCGCCATTGATTTCGGTTCGCTGACTTACAAAGAAAAAGTCGACCGCATGGATAAAAAGAAGTTCGTGGATAACTACGCGAACTACCAAACCATCAAAAATCAGCCTTCCATGGTCGGCACATCCTTCATCATGGGAATTCTGGCCCTGGTGCTGTCCTACGGTATCGGCCTTCCTCTGGGCATGGCAATGGCCAAGCACAAGGACGGGCTGGTGGACAAAATGGGCATGCTGTATATTATTTTCATTATCGCCGTTCCGTCGCTGGCTTATATCTATCTGTTCCGCTATCTCGGTACGATGATATTCGGGCTTCCCTCCGTTTTCCCGGTGCTGGGGCCTGAAGATATTCGGTCGTGGATTCTGCCCACAATTTCTCTGGCGCTTCCTTCCATCTCTTCTCTGATGCTGTGGACGCGGCGGTACGTGGTGGATCAGATGAATTCGGATTACGTAAAATTCGCCAAGGCAAAAGGATTGAATAGGCAGGAGATTTTCAGCCGTCATATCCTGAAAAACGCCATCATTCCCATCGCTCAAGGCATTCCTTCCTCGCTGGCCGGATGCATCACCGGCGCGATCATCACGGAGGCCATCTACTCCGTAGGCGGCATGGGAAAAATGCTGCCCAACGCGATCAAGCAATACAACAACGTCATCATCATTGCGCTGACATTCCTCTTCTCATCGATTTCTGTCCTGTCAGTGCTGGCGGGCGATATTATACTGACGAAAGTTGACCCGCGTATTTCTTTGAGCGAAAAGGCAGGTAGATCGTAATGGAGGAGAAAGACACCAATCTCTTTGAGTTTGCGGAATTCGACGAGTCAAAATCAGAGCAAATCAGCGCGCCCAGATATTCTTATTGGAAATCCGTATGGCGTACCTTTATCAAGGGAAAGTTCACCGTGGCGCTGACCATCATCCTGTTTGCCGTGATCGCCTTTGCCTTGATTCAGCCATCCTATTCCGGTTACGACCCCACGGTCGCGCCGAATATCAACGCCCCGAAGCTCAAGTTCCTGCAGCCCAGCGCGGAGCACCTCTGGGGCACCGATAACATCGGCAACGAGGTGTTCGACGCGGTCTGGGCAGGCGCCCGGAACTCCATCATCGTCAGCTTTATCTGTACGGCGATCAATATGGTCGCCGGAACGGTGGTCGGCGCCATTTGGGGCTTTTCGAAAAAAGTCGACAAATGGATGATCGAAGTCTATAACATCATTTCCAATGTCCCCTTCCTGCTGCTGGCGATGATTCTGTCCTACGTTCTGGGCGCCGGCTTTAAACCGTTGATCTTCACCATGACCTGTACGAACTGGATCTACGTGGCTTATTTCATCCGTACGCAGGTCATGATCATCCGTGATCGCGAGTACAACTTGGCAAGCAAATGCTTGGGCACCAACGCGACGACCGTCATCACGAAAAACATTCTGCCTTATCTGGTGTCCGTCATCATGACGTATATTTCGCGTGAAATCCCGTCCCTGATTTCCTACGAAGTGTTCCTTTCCTACATGGGGCTTGGTCTTGGCACCACGTATGCCTCGTTGGGCCGCACCATTTCACAGTACACTTCCTACATGACAGGGTATCCTCACCTGTTCTGGATTCCCGTGGCGGTACTGGCGTTTATCTCTATTTCCCTTTATGTCGTCGGTCAGAAGCTGGCTGACGCGACTGACCCGCGCACGCATCGGTAAGGAGAATCAGCATGAATGACGTAATTATTTCAGCAAAAGATATAGAGGTTCAATTCCGTGTTCGTGAAAGCTATCTGACCGCTATCCGGAATGTATCGCTGGATCTGTATAACGGCGAAACCTTTGCCATCGTGGGCGAGTCCGGCAGCGGCAAATCGGTATTCACGAAAACGTTCACCGGCATGCTGGAGTCCAACGGGAAAATCACCAAAGGCTCGATCATGTATCACGGCAAGGATCTGACCAAGCTAAAAACCGATAAGGATTGGGCGGGTATCCGCGGCGTCAAGATCGCCACCATCTTTCAGGACCCGATGACGTCGCTGAACCCCATTCGCACCATCGGTTCCCAGATCACGGAAGTCATTGAAAAGCATCAGCATATTTCCAAGTCCGAAGCCAAAGCGCAGGCGATCAACATGATGGAGCGCGTCGGCATTAACGACGCCGCAAACCGCTTTGACAACTACCCCTTCCAGTATTCCGGCGGTATGCGGCAAAGAATCGTCATCGCCATCGCGTTAAGCTGTCATCCTGAAATTCTGATCTGCGACGAACCTACGACAGCTCTGGATGTGACAATCCAAGCCCAGATCATCAAGCTGATCAAGGATTTACAGAAGGAATTCGGGTTTACGACCATCTATATCACGCACGATTTGGGCGTCGTCGCCAACGTGGCGGATCGCGTCGGCGTCATGTATGACGGACAGATCATCGAATACGGCCTTGTGGAGGAAGTCTTTTTCGACGCCAGATGCCCCTATACGTGGGCGCTGCTTTCCTCTTTGCCTCAATTGGGCGTGAAGGGCGAGGATCTCTACTACATCACCGGCACGCCGCCTTCCCTGTACAGCAACGTCAAAGGCGATGCTTTCGCCCCGAGAAATCCCAAAGCCCTGAAAATCGATTTTGAGCAGGAGCCTCCGTTCTTCAAAGTCACCGATACCCATTATGCCAAGACATGGCTGCTCGATCCCAGAGCGCCTAAACTGGAGAAGCCGGAAGTGATTCAGAATCTCCATGAAAAGATCGTGAAAATGACGGCGAAAGGAGGCGCTTTCCATGTCGAACAACAATGAAAACAGGGAAATCCTTCTTTCCGTGATCAATGCCGACATCACCTTTGATATCGGCGGCAAGCGGAAGCTCAAGGCCGTTCAGGGCGCGAACTTCGATATCTACAAAGGGGAAACCTTTGCGCTGGTGGGCGAATCCGGGAGCGGAAAAACCACCATCGGCCGCGCGATCATGCGCATCAACGAGTTGAGCAACGGCGAAATCCGTTTCGAAGGCCGCCGTATTTCCGGAAAATTAAGCAGAGAAGAAGACAGGAACGTCATTCGGAACATCCAGATGATTTTTCAGGACCCGGCCGCCTCTCTGAACGAACGGGCGACGATCGAATACTGCATTTCGGAAGGCCTGCACAATTTCCATCTCTACAAGGATGAAAACGAGCGGATCGCAAAGGTGGATAAGGCGCTGAAGGATGTCGGACTTTTGCCGGAGCATAAGTCCCGCTATCCGCACGAGTTTTCCGGCGGTCAGCGTCAGCGCGTAGGCATTGCCCGCGCCTTGATCATGGAGCCCAAGCTGATCGTGGCGGACGAGCCGATTTCCGCGCTGGATGTATCCATCCGCGCCCAAGTGCTGAACCTCATGAACAAGCTCAAAAACGAGAAGGGCTTGACGTATCTGTTCATCGCGCATGACCTGTCCGTTGTCCGCTTTATCGCGGACAGGATCGCCGTGATTCATCTGGGCCGCATCGTGGAAATCGCCGAATCGGAAGAACTGTTCATGTATCCCTTGCATCCCTATACGGTTTCTCTGCTCAGCGCCGTGCCCATGCCCGATCCGATCATTGAGAAGAAGCGGGTGCCCATTGTGTATCAGGATACGGTCGCCGAAAAGACCGGCTCCGACTACGCCATGCGCGAAATCAAGCCCGGGCACTATGTGTACTCCACCATAGAACAGGAACAGGAATATCAGGAGAAGATCGCCCAATTGGATCAGATTTACGCCGCTCAATAATTAAGCAGCGTAAGAATCGAGGCAACGGCGATCATCACCATGCCGGTCAGGAGAGGGTAATTGAAACGACCCTCTCTTTCTTCTTTTTTATCCTCTTTGAACGCTTTGTAAGGCTTGGTGCTTTTGCGAAACATTGCGCGCTTCGCCACGTATTCGGTAATATCAAAATCCCCGTGCAGCACAAGAGTGTTCAAAATCCCGAATACGAGAAACACAATCCCGATGATGGTCACGGCATTAATGAAATCCAGCAGCGGATCATGGACGGAAGAGACATACTTATATAATGGGTACAGAAAAGCGATGACCAAGGTGATAACGAATCTCTTGATTTTCAAATTCCTAAATCTCATGCCGCACCTGCCAATCCGATTGTACAAGCATCATGATAGAGCAACGATTTGCCAATGTCAAGCGCAAACGCCCGCTTCATTCTGATTTATCGTTTCGACGCGTTTGTTTTCTTGACCGTGAACGGCGAGGGTGATATAATGCGCTTGACAATTGAATCAGCCGGCGTATCTGCATGGAAACATGCGGCGCGGAAACCCGCGCCATGGGAATCGGATGAGATTTCCGAACTATCCCAGTAACCGTGAAGCGGACGAAAGAGCAACGCGAAAGCAGCCACTGCGCAAGCGGGAAGGCGCTCAAGTAGAATGATGCCAAGTCGGGAGACCTGTTTACGCCGATCGTTCTCCTGGGGATGGGATACGCGATGATCGCACTGTGAGGTTCATTGACGGTGTTTTCTTCGTCCCTTTCTGCCAAGAGAGGGACGAATTTTTCTCCCTCGCCGATTCACTTGATCAAGAAGGAGGGATCAACCATGCAAAGGAAACCAGTCGCCCTGCTGCTTGCCCTGTTGCTCGCGCTCCCCTGCCTGCCCGCGCTCGCCGACGGCGTGACGGCCGTCGATATGAAAGGCCGCGAAATCACGCTGGACGCGCCCGCGACGCGGGTGCTCGCCGTCAGCGCCGCCGAATGCGAAATCCTGTACGCGCTCGGCGCGGGCGATACGCTGGTCGGGCGCAGCGAAAGCTGCAATTACCCGGCGGAAGCGTTATCCCTGCCCGTAGTCGCATCGGGCGCGGGACTGAACGCCGAGCAGATCATCGCGCTCAACCCCGATATCGTCATCATGAGCACCATGGCGCAGACCATTGAGCAGGTGGAATCGCTCGAACGCGCCGGAATTCCCGTTGCCGTGACCGTATCGAAGGGCATTCAGGGCGTGTATGAGAGCATTGCGCTCATCGGCGCGCTGACGGGCAAAAATGACGAGGCGGATATGCTGATCCGTCAGATGCAGGACGCCTTTGACGCCATTTCAAAGGAAGCGGATCACGCCGGTAAAACGGTCTATTTCGAGGTTTCCCCGCTTGAGTGGGGGCTGTGGACGGCGGGCAGCGGTACGTTCATGGACGAGATTGCCGCGATTTGCGGGCTGGAGAACGCCTTCCACGATGTGTCCGACTGGGCGCCCATCTCGCCCGAACAGGTCATCGAACGCAATCCCGATTACATCATCACCATGACCCCGGCGTCCGATGACTGTCCATCCCCCATCGATGAAATCAAATCGCGCGCGGGCTGGGAGAATATCAGCGCCGTTCAAAACGACGGCATTCTGTGCGCGGACAACGATTCCATCACGCTGCCCGGTCCCCGTCTGGTGGATGCCGCGCAGTCAATCCATGCCTTCGTGACGAGAAACTGATACGGCAACGGTTTGCCCGGATCGCGTAGGCCTGTGCCGAACTTGCCATGAAACAGCGCCGTTCCGCGCGACGCTGATCAGGCGGCACGAATCGCCGGAATCGACGGTCATCGGCGACGCCGTTCCGCGCGACGCTGATCAGGCGGCACAGATCGCCGGGATCGACGGTCATCGGCGACGACGTTCCGCGCGGCGCTGATCAAGCGACACGAATCGCCGGGATCGACGGTCCTCGGCAGCGACGTTCCGCGCGACGCTGATCAGGCGGCACGAATCGTCGGAATCGACGGTCATCGGCGATGACGTTCCGCGCGACGCTGATCAAGTGGCACGAATCGTCGGAATCGACGGTCATCGGCAACGACGTTCCGCGCGACGCTGATCAAGCGACACGGATCGCCGGGATCGACGGTCATCGGCAACGACGTTCCGCGCGACGCTGATCAAGCGACACGGATCGCCGGGATCGACGGTTATCGGCAACGCTGTTCCGCGCGGCGATCGCAACGGCGCATCGGCAATCGGGATGCCATCCATCAAGATGCCATCCATCAAGATACCACCCACATTCCCATGTGGCTGCCGCGCGTCCTGATCCCCGGTCAACCGACATAGGACAAAGGTTCTGCGAATTCATTTGAAAAGAGTAAGGTATGAAGAAGGACGGCTATCAAATCGGTCAGTACGTCGTCTTCACGGCGGGGACGCTGCTCACGCTGCTGATCTGCGTCAGCCTCGGCAGCGTGAGCGTCCCGCTCGGGGACACGTTCCATATCATTTTACGCGCTGTCACGGGCGGCGCGGGCGACGGCGCGTTCAGCGCCATTATCCTGTCCGTTCGTCTGCCGCGCGTATTGTGCGTGGCGCTGTCCGGCGCGGCGCTTTCGCTGTGCGGCGCGGCGATGCAGGGCTTGCTTCGCAACCCGCTTGCCGACGGATCGACCATGGGCGTATCCTCGGGCGCGGCGCTTGGCGCGGCTGTCGCAATCTGGCTGGGCATTGCCATTCCGGGCATACCGCTTGCCGGCACGGCGCTGACGGCGATGCTGTTCGCGTTTCTCTCGCTGCTGCTCATCCTTTCGCTGACGTTCGCGCTGGATCGATCGTTTTCTACGCATACCATGATCCTGATCGGCGTGATATTTTCGATGTTCATCAGCAGCCTGATGAGCCTGATCATCACCTTTGCGGGCGAAAGGCTGCGCACCATCACATTCTGGACGATGGGTTCGCTGTCGGGCAGCACATATTTGAACGCGCTGACGCTGCTGGTCGCGTTCCTTATCTTCGGCAGCGCATTGTTTCTGAACGCGCGTGAACTAAACGCTTTTGCCGTGGGAGAGGAAAACGCGCGCAACATCGGCGTGAGCGTCAAAGCGGTCAAGCTGACCGTTCTGGTCGCGGTATCGGCGCTGATCGGCGTATGCGTGTCGATCGGAGGCACGATCGGGTTCATCGGCCTGGTCACGCCGCACATGGCGCGAATGCTCGTCGGCGCGAACCACACGCGCCTGCTCCCCGCCTCGGCATTCCTGGGCGCTATCCTTTTGATGCTGGCCGATCTTGCGGCAAGGACGCTTTTCAGTCCGGTCGAGCTGCCCATCGGCGTCGTGACCTCGCTGATAGGTTCGATCGTATTTATCTTCCTGTTTGCGCGCGTCGGGAGGGCGAAAAGAGGATGCTGACCATTCAAAACCTTACGGTTCGTTACGGCGCAAACACGGTGCTCGACGCTGTCAGCCTGTCGATCGGCGAGGGCGAATGGTGGATGCTGACGGGGCCGAACGGCGCGGGAAAATCGACGCTTGTCAACGCCGTCGCGCAGGGCGTGCGATATGATGGCGACATCCTGATCGGCGACGTAAACGCCAAATCTTTCCGCTCCGCCGCGCTGGCCAGAGAGATCGGCGTTTTGTCGCAGCTCCACGAAATGAATTACGCGTTCTCGGTCGAGGAAGTGGTCGCGCTCGGACGATACGCTTACGCGGATGGGCTGTTTCACCGAAAATCACCGGATGATCAGGACGCCGTCGAGCGTGCGCTGTGCGACGTCGGGCTTGAAGCGCTGCGCGGTCGCAGCATGCTTTCTTTATCGGGCGGCGAAAGACAGCGCGCCTTCCTGGCGCAGGTATTCGCGCAAAACCCCAGAATCCTTCTGCTTGATGAACCCGCCAATCATCTGGATTTGAAGTACCAGCAGCAGCTCTTTTCGTTGATCGGGCAATGGCTGAAAACGCCGGGACGCGCCGTGTTGTCGGTGGTGCATGATATCAGCCTTGCCCGCCGTTTCGGTACGCATTGCGCGCTTCTGAACGGCGGGAAATGCGTTTCCGCCGGGCAATCCGGCGCGGTCCTGACGGATGAAGCGCTCTCCCGCGTATACGGCATGGATGTGCGCGCATGGATGCGCGATCTTCTGTCGCAGTGGGATTCAAAGTAGTATACGGTATGTTTTTGATAGAACACGGTATCATTTATATAGAATTTGGTATTATTATATTATAATGCAATGCCGAAACGAATGTTCCATGACGTGTTTCCATGGAACATTTTGTTGACTCGGCGTTTACATCAAGACGGGAGATTGACTTTACGCGGCATATGCCTTACAATATGTTTTCGCGCTTCCTATTTAATGCGAAACGCGGGAGGTGGCTCGCATGTATGTGCTTTTTTTCGCGCTCTGGGTTATTTTCAACGGCCGTTTCACGCTTGAAATCGCGCTGATCGGCGCGGCGCTGTCCGCGCTCCTGTACGCGTTTGTCTGTTTCGCGTTCGGTTTCAGTGTCCGCAAGGATATCGCCGCCGTGAAGAAGGCCCTAAAAACCCTTTCCTACTGCGCGTACCTCATTCAGGAGATCATCAAGGCCAACCTGTATGTGATGAAGCTGATTCTCAACCAGCGCTACGCCGTCGAGCCCGTATTGGTTCGCTTTCAGGCGCGCCTGCACTCTGACGCCGCCAAGGCGATGCTCGCCGATTCCATCACGCTGACGCCGGGCACGATCACCGTCTCCGTTGAAAATGACGTCTATACCGTGCATTGTCTCGACCGCGAATTGTCGCGCGGGCTTGAAAACAGCGAGTTTGAGCGCAGGCTCGCCGCCATGGAAGGGAGCGGGACGAATGCTTGAGGAAGCGTACCGCGCGCTGTTTACGGGCGCGCTGATCTTTCTGGCGCTGCTGGTCATATTATGCCTCTACCGCGCTATCAAGGGGCCGCGCATCACCGATCGCATCGTCGCGGTCAATATGATATCGACCATGGTAATCGTCATGATCGGGATTCTGGCGCTGATGCTCCGGGAAGGGTATCTCGCCGACGTCGCGCTTATCTACGCGATGATTTCCTTCCTTGCCGTCGTGGTGCTTTGTAAGGTCTACATGGGCGTTCACGCCGAAAACGAGGAAAAACGGAAACGGGAGGAAGAGAAGAATGCTTGAATGGCTGCGTTTCTCCCTGACGGCGCTTCTGCTGGTCTGCGGACTGTTCGTACTGACTGTCGGCGTGATCGGCGTCTATCGCTTTCAATACGTTCTCAATCGGATGCACGCCGCCGCCATGGGCGATACCATGGGATTGCTGCTCGCCATGCTGGCGCTGATCGTCAGCGCGCAGGATATCTTCACGGCGCTGAAATTGCTCCTGATCGTCGTATTTCTCTGGATTGCCGGCCCGGTCAGCAGTCACCTGATCTGCCGGCTGGAAGTGGCGACCAATGATCATCTGCCCGTCGAATGGGAGGCGAACAAAGAATGACCTTTCTGACCTGCCTGCTGCTCGGTTTCCTGATCGTCTGCGCGCTTTCGGTCAGCCTGACCAAGAACCTGCTCACATCCATCGTCATTTTCATGTCGTACAGCGTCGTCATGTCGATCATCTGGATGCTGCTCGAATCGCCCGATCTCGCCATCACCGAGGCGGCGGTCGGTGCCGGCGTTACGAGCGTGCTGTTCTTCATCACGCTCAAAAAGATCCATGCCATCGAGGACGAAAAGAAAGCGGCCGAGGCGGAAAACCATGAAGACGTCCGATAAGTACAGTCGTTCCTGGCAAAAGCGTTTCCTCGACTGGATGCGCGGCGGTGATGATCCGCTCGACGACGTCCTACAGAGCGATCTGACCGTCGGCAGCGATCAGCAGGCGATCGGGCGCGAGCAGGCCGCCTATGACGAGCGCGAGGAAATGCGGCGGCGGCGTTATCAGGATGATATCAGGAACGAGCAGTCGCTCTACGAGCGTTATCGCCAATGGAGCGAAACCAAGGGCGCGAAAATCATCAGCCGCGTCTACCGCGTCGTCGCGCTGCTGATCGGCGCGGGGATTATTTCGATGCTGCTCCTGACCGTCGCCGACATGCCGCCCTTCGGCGCGGCGGACAACCCGGCCAACAACGAAGTCCCGGCGCGCTATATCGAAAGCGGCTTGCAGGAAACGGGCGCCGTCAATATCGTGGCGGGCATGATCCTGGATTACCGCGCCTTCGATACGCTGGGCGAATCAACGGTGCTGTTCATCGCGGCGTGCAGCGTATTGATCCTGCTCCGCATCGACCGCGGCCGGGACGGCAGTCCCACGCAGGAATTGATCGCCGCCGAGAACGACGACCGCCACCACGAGCCGAAAAACGACGTCATCCTCCAGCGCAGCGCCGCGCTGCTCGTGCCCGTGATTCTTCTGTTCGGCATATACATCATCCTGAACGGGCATCTCTCCCCCGGCGGCGGGTTTTCCGGCGGCGCGATCATCGGCGCGGGGCTGATCCTGTATCTGAACGCTTACGGCTTCAAAAAAACTTCGCGTTTCTTCACATACAAGACCTTTGCGGGCGTCACCTTCGCGGCGCTGCTCTTCTACGCGCTGGCGAAATCCTATTCCTTTTTCACCGGCGCCAATCACCTGCCCAGCGGCATCCCGTTGGGCGCGCCGGGCGCGATCCTGTCCAGCGGATTGATTCTTCCGCTCAATATCTGCGTTGGGATGATCGTCGCCTGCACGATGTACGCCTTTTACGCGCTGTTTCGGAAGGGAGGCATGTGACGTGCTTGACAGGCTGTTCCAGAATTTCGACGAAACCGCGGCGATCATCCTGTTCGGCATCGGCTTTATTACGCTGCTTCTGCACCGCAACATGATCAAAAAGATCATCGGACTGAACATCATGGATACCGCCGTGTATCTTTTCCTCGCCTCCATGGGCTATATCGAAGGCCGCGTCGCGCCCATCGTGACGGATGGCGTGCAATCGGTCGAACGATACGTCAATCCCGTGCCGAGCGGACTCGTGCTGACGGGCATCGTGGTATCGGTCAGCGTCACGGCGCTCATGCTGGCGCTCACCGTTCGCCTGTACAGGCGTTATCATACGCTGGATATCGACCGGATTATGATGCTGGCGCGAAAGGAGGAGGAATCATGACGTTGATCCGCAACGTCCCCTTCTTTTCAATCCTGCTGTGCATGATCACGGGCGTCGTTTCGTCGATCCTGAAGGGCAAATCGGCGCGAAACGCGACGGTCGGCCTTGTGATCGCCGTGCTGGCCATCAACGGAATGCTGGCGGCGTTTCTCTCTCGCGCGGGCGACAGCTACACCTATCTCATGGGACATTTCCCGGCGCCGTGGGGCAACGAGCTTCGCGCCGGCGCGCTTGAGGCGACGATGGCCAGCGTGTTTTCGCTCATCATGCTGCTCTCGCTGCTGGGCGGCATGGCGAAAACTTTCGAGCAGATCGAGGAAAGAAAGCTGAACCTCTATTTCATCATGTGCGATCTGATGCTCGCCGCGTTGATGGCGCTGATCTACACCAACGACCTGTTCACGGCGTATGTATTCATCGAGATACTGACCATCGCTTCCTGCGCGCTGATCATGACCCGGCAAAACGGGCACTGTCTCGTCGCGGCGACGCGGTATATGGTGATGAATCTGCTCGGTTCGGGCCTGATCCTCATCGGCATCACCATGCTGTACGGCATGACGGGGTATCTGCTCATGTCGAACATCAAGCAATCGGTGGCGCTTTTGCACGAGAGCGGGCAATACGCGCGGCCGCTCACCGTCGTGATCGCGCTGATGACGGTCGGCCTTGCCATCAAGAGCGCGCTGTTCCCCTTCCATGAATGGCTGCCCGATGCCTACGGCTACGCTACGCCGTCCTCGAGCGCCATGCTGTCCTCCCTGATTTCCAAGGGATACATTTTCCTGCTGATCAAGATCTACTTCCGCGTGTTCGGCTTTTCGGTCGTGGCGGACGACCACATGACCGACGTGCTGTTCATTTTCGGCGTCGTCGGCGTCGTCATGGGCTCGGTCAGCGCCATCCGACAAAGGGAAATCCGCCGGATGATCGCCTTTTCCTCGGTGGCGCAGATCGGTTACATCTATATGGGGCTGGGCATCGGCACGACGGCGGGCGTCGTGGCGGCGCTGTTCCACATGATCGTGCATGCCGCCGCGAAATCCATGCTGTTCCTCTCGGCGTCGGCGCTGTCCGACGTATCGGGCGACAGCAAGCAGTTCCGCTATCTGCGCGGCTCGGGCTACCGCAACGTGCCCGCCGGGATCGCCTTCACGGTGGGCGCTATGTCGATGGTCGGCGTGCCGCTCGCGGGCGGGTTTCTGTCCAAGATCTATTTCGCGCAGGCGGGACTGTCGCTCGGCGACGCGCGCGCCGTCGTCACGCTGGTGACGCTCGCCGTATCGACGCTGCTCAACACGCTGTACTTCCTGCACACCGTGATCTCGATATATCGTCCGCCCGAGGGCGGCGATATCCGTCCCGCGCGTTCCTCGCTCGCCTCGGTCACGCTGATGATCATGGCGGTGCTCAACATCGCGCTGGGCGTCGCCTCGACGCCGCTGTACAACACGCTGGCCGCCGGGCTTGCCATTTTCGGCTAACGGAGGAAACCACGATGGAGATTTTTATGCTGATCACATTCCTGTTCCCGGTCGCGGCGGCGCTGATCCTCCAGTTCTGCGGCGCGCTCAACCGGAATCGCGCGACGCGCAATCGCTTCGTCGGCGCGGCGCTGTTCGTCGAATGCGCGCTGTGCGTCGTCACGGCGCTGCAGGGCGATCAATCGCTCGTGCTGATTCATATCACGGACAATCTGCCTGTCCTTTTACGCTCGGACGGCGTTTCACGCGTGTTTTCACTGCTGTTCTGCGTGATGTGGACGGTCAGCGCCTTTTTCTCCTTCGGCTATATGGCGCACGAAAAGAACGAAAAGCGGTATGATGTGTTTTACCTGCTGACGCTGGGCGCGCTGTGCGCGCTCGCGTACTCGGGCACGCTGGTCACGATGTATTTGTTCTTTGAGGCGATGACGCTGCTTTCCGTCGCGCTCGTGCTGCATGAATTGACCAAGGAAGCGGTCGCGGCGGGCATGAAATACCTGATCTACTCCATCGCCGGCGCGACAATGGGTTTGCTGGGCATTTTCTTCCTGACCGCGAACAGCGCGGAAGCGGCTTTCGTCGCGGGCGGCACGCTGAACGTCGATTCGCTCACCGTTTCGCCGTCCGCGCTGGTCGCCGTCGTATTCGTCACCATCGTGGGCTTCGCAACCAAGGCGGGCATGTTCCCCATGCACGCGTGGCTGCCCACGGCGCACCCCGTCGCTCCCGCGCCGGCAAGCGCGGTGTTGTCGGCGGTCATCACGAAGGCAGGCGTGCTGTGCGTGATCCGCATCCTGTATTTTTCCGTCGGCGCGGACTTCCTGCGCGGCACGTGGGCGCAGTACGCGCTGATCGCGCTGGCGCTCGTTACGGTGTTCATGGGCTCGATGATGGCGTTTAAGACCGATCATCTCAAAAAGCGCCTCGCCTACTCGACTGTTTCGCAGGTATCGTATATCCTGCTCGGGCTGTTCCTGCTCAATCAGACGGCGTTCGCGGGATCGCTTCTGCATGTCGTGTTCCACTCGCTCATCAAGACGGCGCTGTTCCTGTCGGCGGGCGCGATCATCTTCAAAACGGGCAAAACGAACGTCAGTGAGCTCAAGGGCATCGGGCGGCAAATGCCGGCGACGATCTGGTGCTTTACCATCGCCTCGCTCGGTCTCATCGGCATTCCGCCGACCGGCGGTTTCGTGAGCAAATGGTATCTCGCGCTGGGCGCGCTTTCCTCGGGCACGGGCGTGATCGAGTGGCTCGCGCCCGCCGTGCTGCTGTTGTCGGCGCTGCTGACCGCCGCGTACCTCCTGCCCGTCACCATTCACGGCTTTTTCCCGGGACATGACGACGCGCCTGATCTCGCCCCCTGCGAGGCTTCGCCCGTTATGCTCGTCCCGATCATCCTGTGCGCCGCCGCCGCGCTGCTGGGCGGCATGTTTGCCGGCCCGCTGATCGCGCGCTTCACCGCGCTGGCGCAAAGCATATTATAGGAGGAACGCCATGCTGATCGTATCGCTGCTCCTCCCGCTTGTCGGCGGAGCGATCACGCCGCTTTTCGGCTTCAAATCACGTAAAGCAAGGGAAAGATACATTCTCTCGGTCGTCTTGCTGACCTCGCTGTCCGTCCTTGCCTGCCTATTGCGGCCGGACGCCGAACCGCTTGTGCTCTTCCGCCTGACCGACACGCTCTCCTGTTCGCTCAAGCTGGACGGACTGGGACGGCTGTTCGCCGGGCTTGTCGCCTTCCTGTGGCCGCTCGCCACGCTGTACGCCTTTGAGTACATGGCACACGAAGGCCGGGAGGATTCCTTTTTCGCCTATTATACGATGTCCTACGCCGCGACGCTCGGCATCGCCGCCTCGGGCGATATCGTGACCATGTATGTCTTTTATGAATTGCTCACGCTCGCCACGCTGCCGCTCGTGCTGCACGGCATGAGCCACCGCTCAGTGGCGGCGGGACTCAAATACCTGTACTATTCGCTCGGCGGCGCGGCGATGGCATTTATCGGCGTCATGCTGATCGTGTTTTACGGCGACGGCGCGGCGTTCAGGATGGGCGGCGTGCTCTACGCGCTGCCCGAATCGAACGCGGGGCTGATGCGTTTCGGATATCTGCTCGCCTTCCTCGGGTTTGGCGTGAAGGCGGCGGCCTTCCCCTTCCACGATTGGCTGCCGACCGCCTCCGTCGCGCCCACGCCGGTCACGGCGCTGCTCCACGCCGTCGCCGTCGTCAAGGCGGGCGTATTCGCCGTCATCCGCGCGACCTATTACAGCTTTGGAACGGCGTTGATCGCCGGTACCTACGCGCAGTACGTTCCGCTCTGCATCGCGTCGCTGACCGTCGTGTTCGGCGCGGTCATGGCGGTGCGCGAGCAGCATTTGAAGCGCCGTCTCGCGTATTCGACGGTGAGCAATCTGTCGTACATCCTGCTGGGCGCGCTGCTTTTGACGCCGGAGGGGCTCGCGGGCGGGCTTTTGCATCTTGTTTTTCACGCGCTGATGAAGATCACGCTCTTCTGCGCGGCGGGCGCCGTGCTCGTACAGACGAACAAGCAGTACGTGCAGGATATTCGCGGATTCTTCCGCATCATGCCCAAAACCATGTCCGCGTTCGTGCTCGGAGCGCTCGCCATGACGGGCATTCCGCCGCTGATCGGCTTCACGAGCAAATGGCAGCTTGCCGTCGCCGCGCTCCGGACGGGCGGCGCGTTCGGGGGAATCGCGCTTGCCGCGCTGCTGATCAGCGCCGTGCTGACCGCCGTGTATCTGCTTGTACCCGCCTTTTCCGCCTGTTTCTCGCCGCGCAATCAGGGCGACGGATTGACCGGCGAGCATTATGATCCCTCGTGGCGGATGCTCGTGCCGCTCGCCGTGTGGTCGCTGGCCATCCTCGCGCTTTCGCTGTATTCGGCGCCGCTTTATGACTACATCGCGCGCATCGCCTCGGGCGCGATTTGAGGAAGGAGAGAGAGCATGAACCTGATGCTTCCGTTCCTGGTGTTCGCGCCCATGGGCGGCGCCGTTCTTTCCTTCCTGATCGGCAGACGATCGGAAAAGGCGCGCGACGCCTTCGCCGCCGCGCTGACGGCGCTTGTTCTGCTCACGGCCGTTCTGCTGCTCGCGTATACGGCAGCCGGGCGCGAAATCGCGCCGTTTGCCGCCGAGGGATTTTGCGGACTGGGACTGCATATGCGGCTCGACGGCTTCCGCGCCGTCTACCTGACCGTCGCGGCGCTCATGTGGGCGTCGACGGCGCTGTTCTCTCCCGAGTACTTCGCGCATTATCGGAACAGGAACCGCTATCATTTTTTCACTCTGATGACGCTCGGCGCGACGCTCGGCGTGTTCCTGTCGGACGATCTGTACACCACGTTTATCTCTTTTGAAATCATGTCCTTCACAAGCTACGCGTGGGTGGCGCACGATGAGAAACCCGCCGCCATGCGCGCGGCGAAAACCTATCTCGCCGTCGCCGTCATCGGCGGCATGGCGACGCTGATGGGCTTATTCCTGCTGTATCGTCGCCTCGGCACGCTGTCGTTCGACGGTATGTATGCTCAAATGCTGCTGTCGTCCTCACTGGCCAATCCCGCGCCGCTATATCTCGCGGGCGGCCTGATCGTGTTCGGCTTCGGCGCGAAGGCGGGCATGTTCCCGCTTCATATCTGGCTGCCCAAGGCGCATCCCGTCGCGCCCGCGCCCGCCAGCGCGCTGCTTTCGGGCATCCTGACCAAGACGGGCGTCTTTGGCATTCTGGTTGTCGCGTGCAATCTGTTCCGGCGCGATCAGGCGTTCGGCAGCGTCATGCTGGCGCTGGGCGCGTCGACGATGGTTCTGGGCGCGCTGCTGGCGCTCTTGTCCGTCGATCTCAAGCGCACGCTCGCCTGCTCGTCGATGAGCCAGATCGGGTTCATCCTGATCGGCGTCGCGCTGCAGCCGCTGCTCGGCGGCGAGAGCGCGCTCGCCGCGCAGGGCACGATCATCTATATGGTCAATCACAGCCTGTTCAAGCTGACGCTGTTTCTGTGCGCCGGCGTCGTGTATATGAACCTGCACAAGCTGAATCTCAATGACATTCGCGGGTTTGGCAGGAACAAGCCCTTCCTGATGCTCTGCTTTCTCTCGGGCGCGCTGGGCATATCGGGCGTTCCCCTGTTCAGCGGCTACATCGGCAAATCGCTCATTCATGAGGCGCTTCTTGAATACATTGCCGAGGCGTCGAACGCCGCGCCGTATCGCTTGACCGAGGTGCTGTTTATCGTGAGCGGAGGACTGACGCTCGCCTACATGACCAAGCTGTTCGTCACCGTTTTTGTGCAAAAGCATCCCCAATTGCAGGCCGAGTACGACGCGCGGACGGCATATATCAGGCCCTTATCCCGCCTCGCGCTCGCCGTGCCCGCGCTGCTCATTCCCCTTTTCGGGCTGCTGCCCGACGTGTTCATGACGGGCATATCATCGCTCGCCGCGCCGTTCATGCGCGCGGAAACCCGATCGGTCGCGTACTTTTCCCTTGAAAACCTGCTCGGCGCGGGCAAATCCATCCTGATCGGCGCGTTTGTCTACGCCGTGATCGCGCGGTATCTCCTGACGCGCAGGGACGAGAGCGGTTTGCGCGTCTGGGTCGACCGACGTCCCGAATGGCTTGATCTCGAAAACGCCGTGTATCGCCCGGTTATATCGATCCTGCTCCGGGCGCTCGGCGGCGTCGCGTCGCTTTTCGACGCGCTGACCGATCGCGCGCTGCTGCCCGCGCTGCGCGCCGTCGGCACGTTCTTCGCGCGTCTGACCGACAGCCTGACCGATTGGATCGCGCTTGGCTGCAAGCGGACGGTCTTCGCCGCGCTGCGCCCGCGCACGCCGCCGCCCGTGGGCAATCGCCTGACGTATGCGCTGGGCACGCTGATGGATCGCGGCGCGGCGCTGCTGAACAAAACGCTCTGCAAAAAACGTCCCATCAAAACCAAATTCGTGTACGCCCTCGCCGCCGCGATGGAAACGCTCGACCGCTCGGGGCGGCATATATCCCGCAGTTTGTCCTTCAGCCTGCTGATGTTTTCAATCGGTCTGATGGCGACGCTCATCTACCTGCTGACAAGATAAAGCCGCATGTGTCCCTGACGGAATACGCGCTGAAGTACGCCTCCTCCATCGGAATCCAGCGATTGATAAAGGCGTCAAGGCGTTCGGGATCGCGCGCGGCGAGTCGCATAAGCTGCGCTTCCTTCCCGATATCGCAGAATACTTTGATATCGTACAGTCCGGCGATTTTCGGATGCAGCGAGTACGAGCCTTCAACGATCAGAATGTCGCTCGCGGGGATCGCCCGGCGGCGCGTAACGCGCCCTTGTCCGCAATCGAACACGCCGTACGTAAACGCTTCTCCGCGCCCGATGCGCGGCGCGACCTCGCCGCAGAAACGCTCGATGTGCACGTTGCCGCCGGGCGACAAAAGCCGCTTGTCGCCGCGCATTTCGGGCGGCAGAAAGAAATCATCCATATGGACGACCGGACAGCAAAACACGTCGGATAGCGCCGCCGCGAGCGTCGTTTTTCCCGCGCCGCAGCGTCCGTCCACGGCGACGGCGACCGGCTTTTCCCTGCGTTTTCGATCAATCGCGTCAAGAAGCGGCAGGATGCGCCCGAATTTCGATAAAATCACGCGATATGCGGGGCGATACGCGCGGCGGTACGCGTCGGTATGGGAAAACGGCGCGAAATCGGAATCGACCGCCTCGGCGATCAACGCGTCGATCTCCTTGCCATGAAAATGTCTTTTTGCAAGCTCCGCCTCGCGCAAAAGCGTTTCCGCCGAACCGCGTCCGCGCTCGGCGGACAAAAAGAACAGCCGCGCAACCAGCCACGGCGATATCCCCGCCTGCCGCGCGCTGCCGAGATACAGCCGTGAATACCCGTTGCCGATCGGTTCGAGCAGCGTCGCCGCTTCCGCGCAGACGGCCGATTCATCGCGCACGCGCGCGAAACACGCGTCAAAATCGGTCACAAAATGCCCGCATCCGAACGCGCGCTGATACAGGAGCTTCAGCGCGTCCCGCGCGCCCATCACGGGATATCGCGCGCAATGCAGCGCCAGCGCGGCGTCCGCGTCCAACGTTTCCGGGCCGTCCCATGCCATCTCGCAGCGCGGCGTTTGGGACATATTCTCGTCAGGCATCGCCGGCCTCCGCGATTTTTGCCGCCGCGAGCGCGATCAGCCTGCTCATGGGCAGATCGGCGACGCCGACGATATAATGATCGCACAGGTTCATCGGGATATACACCTTCCGCGCCGCGCTGGCGCCGACGACGGCCGCCATGGCGGGCGTCACTTCTCCGAGCAATGAATCGGCGATGGCAATGCCGATCGGACCGGCGATCACGTCGGCTTTCGCCGCGCACACGCGCGCGGCGTTCTCGCCCGTCGCCGCATAATCGGCGCCCGCGCCGAGCATGGCTTCCGTCGCCGCGCTGTTGGTGCCCACCGCGTATATCCTCGCGCCGGGCGATTCCTTCCTGACGGCGGCGACCAACTGCTTTCCGATTCTGCCGCCCTGTCCGTCGATGATCAATACGTTCATGAGATACGCACCGCCTTTGATTTGTGTTTGTCAGCGCGCGCTCCGCGCCCGCCGACCCGGAATCCTGCGGATTCCTGAACAGTATACCATATCGCCTGCCGTTCGCCAAAGTATTTCGCATTTTGTCGTTGACAGTCCCGATTGCCTTTGATAGAATAATCCCAGCGAGCCAAGCGGGCGCATGAAGCGGCCGTCGGTGGTCAAGCCTCCGATGCAGGGCGAGCGTTTCAGCGACGATGATGCCATGAAGGCGTCTTTCTTTCGGATGAAAGAGGCGCTTTTTCTTATATCGAAAGGAGTGTTTCACATGAAAACCGACATCAAACGCCTGACGCTGGCGGCGCTTTTCCTCGCGCTGTGCCTCGCGCTCCCGTTCCTGACCGGCCAGATCCCCGCCATCGGCAGCGCGCTGTCGCCCATGCACATTCCCGTTCTGCTGTGCGGCTTTGTCTGCGGCTGGCCGTACGGCGCGCTGATCGGGCTGATCGCGCCGCTTCTGCGCTCGTTGATCTTCGGCATGCCTCCCCTGTTCCCCACGGCGGTCGCCATGTCGCTGGAGCTTGCGACCTACGGCGCGGTATCGGGATGGATGTACGCGCTGTTGCCCAAACGGACGGTTTTTCTCTATATCGCGCTTGTGATCGCCATGCTCTCGGGCCGCGCCGCGTGGGGACTGATACGCTTTCTGATCGCGGGACTCGGCGGATCGGCGTTCACCTTCGATATGTTTCTGGCGGGCGCGTTCACGAGCGCCGTTCCGGGCATTATCTGTCACATCGCGCTGATTCCGCTGATCGTGCTTGGGCTGCGCAAGGCGAACGTCATGCCGCCGGAAAAGAAAAAGGCCGCCGCATAACGCGCGGCAGCCCTTAAGATACCTGATCGCGCTATTGACCCGCGTTAATCTTTTGCCCGAAACGGTCAAGCCAGATCGCGCCGACAAATCCAACCGCGAAGCAAACGACGCAGAGCGCGATTTCGCCAAAGCCGTTCAGGGATGTCGGCAGGATCATGACCGCCGACGCGAGCACAATGCCGCAAATGATGTGGCGGCTGAGCGAGTACTCCTTTTCGAGCATCTTTTCAACCGGCTTCGCCAGCCCGAACGCCACGGCGAGAATACCGATCACAAACGGCAGTATCGCGGCGATATCCAGCCTGCCGATCGCGCCCGTGAGCGGCTCGTACAAGCCCATGAAGATCAGAATCGTGCTGCTGGACAGCCCGGGCACGATCAGCGACAATCCCCAGACCGCGCCGCAGAACAGATACCACCAGCCGTTGGGCGTCGAGACGACAGACGACGCACCGCGGAACAGCGTCAGGATCAGGATCAGCGCGGTAAACGCGATCGCCATGGCGATGTAGTCAACGCGCTTTCTACCGCGCTCGCCCGCTTCGCGCCATAAAGAAGGAACGGTGCCCGCGATCAAGCCGAGGAAAAGGCAAACCGCGATGTTCGAGTTCTCGCCGAACGCCCACTCGACCAGCTTCGCCAGCCCGACAAAGCCAAGCACGAAGCCGATACCGACGGGAATGAACAGCCTGTAATACTTTTTGAACGCCTGAAACGGGTGCGCGAGCAGCGCCATCATGGGCTGATAGATACCGAACAGCACGCACATCACGCCGCCGCTCACGCCCGGTAGGATCGAGCCTACGCCGATCAGCGCGCCGTGCAGCAAACGCATCAGCCACTGCGCCGGCGTCATATGATTGTAATCAATTGCTTTGGTTTTTTCGCTCATAACCGTTCCTCCGCCCGTTTTCTTCGTGGTATGGTATGCGCGGCGCCGCCGCGCCATGCGCCGATGGGATTTTCTGTGATATCATAGCATTTCCCGAGGCTTTTGTAAAGCGCGAAGAGAACGCGGATATCCTGAAACCGGGCTTGACACCGGCGCGGCGGACGGTATAATGAAAGCGGGGCGTCATCGCCCCGCAAGGTGCTCTTTCGCGTTACTGCTGCGGCGGGATGAGCTTCAGAATTCCGCCCGTGTAGGCGTCCACGACGCATCGATAGGATCGGCTGCCGTCGGCGCAGAAGTACTCAAAGCCGTAATACGTCCCGTAATCCTGCGTGTCCTCGCGGTAGGTCACCTGAACGACGCCGTATTCGGACGGCAGGAAGTCGGGATAAACGCGGGCGAGCGCGGCGTCGGCGATGTCCCGCGCGCGGTTTTGCGTCAGGGGAAGCGGCGCGTCGGGCGAAGCGGACGCCGCGCAGACAAACGCGTCACCGATTTCCTCCGGCTCACGCATGAGATACCGCGACGGCACGTAACCGCTCCGGCGGTCATAGGTCACAAAGCACCAGCCGTCCCGCTCCTCCTCCACGGAAACGGCCGCGCCGTCGGGGATGTAGGAAACGACGGACGAGGACGCGAGCGGCATCCATCGCATGGGCAGCCTCGCGCCGTCCGCGCGGACAAACGCCTGCGACGCTTCGCCGAGCGCGCACGCCAGGCAGCAAACCAGCACAAGCGATACGACAGCGATCCGTTTCATCATTCATCCCTCCGTGTCACAATTGTTAATCTTTTCGTAATAATTATAGCATCGGCTTCCGCGCCTGTCAACGCCTATCAACACGCAATAATTGTAACATATTCGTCACAATCGCGCGGTATTCTCTCGGACTATCCCTCTCCATTCCCTGATCATTATGTTACGAACGTAATAAATACGTAATATATTACGGAGGTCGCGTATGTCGCCAGTTTGTCACCCGGTTGATGTTCAGAACGGCAGCCGCAGGGAGCAGTTCGCATACTTTTCCGCCATGCGCAATCCCTATGTCGGCGTCACCTGCGCGGTGGATATCACGCGTTTCCGGCAAGCGATTACGAAGCTTGGACATCCCTTCTTTTTGAGCTTCCTCTGGTGCGTCGCGGGCGCGGCGAACGACGTCCCCGAATTGCGCAGACGTATTCAAAACGGCGGCGCGGTCGAATACGACGTCTGCCCGACCTCGCATACCGTCGCGCGCGAGGACGGCGGCTACGGCTACTGCGAGCTTCTGTGCAATCAGCCGTTTGATGATTTTCTCACCTACGCAACGCCGCTTCACGAACGCGCCAAACACGCATCCGATTTGAACGAAAGCGATCCCCTCCCGCTTATCTTTGTGTCCTGCGTGCCGTGGATGTCCTATACGGCGATCGTCCAGCCGACGCCCGACCCGCCGGACAGCAACCCGCGCGTGACTTGGGGCCGGTACGACCGGCAGGGTGGCCGCCTCATGCTGCCCGTCACGCTGCTGTGCCATCACGCGCTGGTGGACGGGCTGCATCTATCATTCTTTTATCAGGCGCTGAACGAGCGTTTGAACGCATTCTGACCTCGCGCCGTTTCCCGCGCATAAAGCTTCCCGCGCATAAAAAGAGCGTCCGCCCTGTCAAGGAGCGGACGCTTGTTGTTGACGCGTTAATCGTCGTCGTCGTCGTCGCGATCGTCGTCGTCGCGGTCATAATGATCGTCGTCGTCGTCGTCGTCGCGGTCATAACGATCGTCGTCGTCATCATCGCGGTCATAACGATCATCATCGTCGTCGTCGCGGTCGTAGCGATCGTCGTCGTCCAGCGGTTCGCTGTCCCATTCGAGTACGGCGCCCGTCAGCGCGTCAATCTCGAACTCAATCTCGCGGGTATCGGTGATGATTTCGCCCTCATACACCTTGCGGCCGTTCTCGGTATCCGTCGAAAGACGAATCACCATGCCGCTCCCCGCCTTGTTCAGCGCGATCGCGCGCGCCCGCGCCGCCGTGATGTCGCCCTCGACGGGCGCTTGGTCGCGCTCGGCGGCCTCGGATGTCAGCCAGATTTCATCCTCGAGAATCGCGCCCGTTTCGGTATGGATGTTCGCCACGCCCGACGCGCCGCCGACAGTGTAGCGAACTTTGTACTCGTTCAGGCCGTCGTCGCGCTCGACAGCGACGCCGGTCACCACGGCGCCCGGATGCGCAGCAAGCACGATCTCCCGTGCGCGGTCCTCGGACAGCGCGACGGTTTTCCCTCCGCGCGAGTCGCGCAGTTCGGTGTCTATCCGCGCGACGGTCGCATGATCGGCGCCAAACTCGATCTCGCAGTATGCGTCGAGGTCGGGCAAATAGTATTTGAGTTCATATCGCCCGTCGTCCATTTCAAACGAACGGTACACGGCGTTGGCAGGCAATTCGCCGGCGGCGATTGTCTGAAGCGCGTCGGGCGCCTGGGCGGCGTAAGCGGTTGCGGTGAACGTCAGCATAACGGCCAGTGCAATCAGGGGCAGCATCGATCTCCTCATGGTCATCTCCCTCACTTTTTCGTTGTAGCCCGCAGGCTCGCAAGGATCATACCCGATCCGTTCGCGCGTAAACCAAGAATTGTGAATTCAAAGGAAATTTTTTACGGGCTCTCGATCAACGCCTGCGATTCGGCGTATGTCAGGCTGGCCGTGGGCACGTAGCCGTAGCCGTCGCCATGCAGGATGTACGTCCATTGCCCGCCGATATTCATACAGAGAATGCCGTACGTGCCTGCCGGGATAACGCCGATTTGCGCGCTGTCCGCGCTCGCGCTTTGATAAACGGCGGTGTCCGCCTTCACGCTCGCGCCGATCCAGCTGTCCGCTTTCACGCGATCCTCAAGCGTCTCGGTGATTTCATCGCTGAGAACCTTCACGCGGTCGCGGAGCACGAACGCGGAGCCTTTGGGCGATATGACGCCGTAAAACTCGGTGCCGTCGGGCGAGGTGTACATCGCGTCTACGTGGACCTTCGTGCCGCCCGCCAGCGTGTCAAAGCGGTTGTTGTCCGCCTTGCCCGCCCGCCAGTTGGCATACAGCGCCGCGCCGCCCGATACGATCTCGCCCTCGAAATAGGCGTAGGTGTAGACGGCGTACTGGCTGTCAAAATGCGAGGATTGGACGTACACCGTGCTGCCGTTCCAGATGACCGTGCTCCATTCCGTGCCGATTTTGACCTTGGAAACCTTCGCGCCTTCCTTGATCGTGCCGACGACCGTACCGCCGATCGCGTCATAGGCCGTCGCGTCGCCGTTCTCAACGGTCACGGTGTCGTATTTGACGCCCGACGCAACGTTGTAGGACGACGATACGCCGCCGAAGGAAAGATACTGCGTCGGGATATAGCCTCGCTTGCCGTTATATTCGGCATACGTCCATTCGACGCCGTGCGTGAGAACCGTGACCGTCGCTCCGGCGTTCACCTGAATAGTATAACTGCTCATGGAATCGGCGGTCGCATTCAGCCCGCGGTCAACGCCGACCTGCGCCTTGGTGCCCGACGCGACGGGCTTGAAATCGACGGATGCAAACGTTTGAAGCAGCTCGTCGGAGAACGTCAGGCATTCGGTCGGGATGTAGCCGATATCGCCGCCGTAGGAAATGGTGCAGTATTTGCTGCCCGTGGCGAGAATATTCACCGCCGCGCCGGGATTAAGCGTGCCGTATGCCGCGCCGCCGGGCGATTTATAAAATACGCCCGTCCTCGCAAGCGTGGCCTTGCCAAGCGTCGCGCCGTTCTCCGCCGACAGCACGGGTACGACGCCCGCGACGCTCGTTTGCGTGCCTGTATCCGCCGAAGAGCCTTCGCCCGCCTGCGCCTCGACATCGAAAGAAAGGTATTTCGTCATCACATAACCGTTTTTCCCGTTGTAAACAACCGCCGACCATGCATCGCCGCGTGATGTAACCGAAACGGCGGCGCGATCGGGAATGATCAGGATCGGCTTTTGCTTCGTGCTTGCCGTCGGCCGCAGCTTAAGCGAGCCGCCCTTGACGACGGCGGGCGTGCCCGTCGCGGCGGACAACGCCGGAGCGACCGTTGGCTGCGCCGTCTGTTCGGCGGACGACGCGGCGGCCTCGCCGGAAATGGACAGGAATTTCGTCATGACATAGCCGTTCCTGCCTTCGTACGAAACGGCCGACCATGTGTCGCCCCGCTTGGTAACAAGGAGCGAGGAGCGATCGGGAATGATCAGGATCTGCGTCTTTTTTGTGCTTGCCGTCGGCCGCAGTTTAAGCGCGCCGCCCTTGACGGTAGCGAGCGTGCCGGAAGCGGACGAAACCGCGCCGGTCTGCGCGGCAGTATCGTTTGACGCGGCGCTTTCCGCGCCGGACGCCGCGGCTGTCCCGCCGACAGACGTCCCCGAATAGAGCTTCGTCAGCGTTTGATGCCCGGCCTTGCCGTCCGTCGTCAGTTGATTGGCGCTTTGGTACGCGCGGACGGCTCTGCGCGTCGCGGGGCCGTACTTGCCGTCCGCCGTCAGCGAATAACCGCGCTCGGTCAAGGCGATCTGAAGCGCGCGAACATCCTCCCCCGCGTCGCCGTACTCGAGCGTTTCATAGGCGAATGATGCCGTCGTCATCATCGCCGCGCACAGCATCAGGCAAAGAATTCCCCGTGTCAAACGTTTCATGTCCGTTCCTCCGTCGCTTGATTCCGATGCGCGAAGTGTACCAGATCATGACGTAAATGTCAATATTATGTTACGAATTCGTTACAATTCAGAGAATTATTAGATACTTTCGGAAATGAACGCTGACTCGCCGAAGCCTGCGGCGTACGTCGCGCGCACCTCGTCCGCCGTGGGGATCGCGGCGCTCGCGCCCCGACGGGTCACGCAGATCGCCGACGCGCGCTGCGCGAAATCAATCGCTTCACGCAGCGCCATCCCGCCCGTGACGGCGGTGGCAAGCGCGCCGATAAAGGTGTCGCCCGCCGCCGTGGTATCGACTGCGCGAACCTTATGGCAGGGCGCGACGACGCATCGATCGCCGTCGAGATACGCGACGCCGGCGCTCCCCAGCGTGATAATCGGCGTGGCCACGCCCATCGCGCGGAAAGCCAGCAGCGCGTCCCCGGCGTTCTCCGCCGTTACGCGCGGCAGGGACAAAAGCATCGCCGCTTCGTGCTCGTTGGGCACCAGATAATCGGCGCAGCGTAATAGATTCTCGTCGATCGGGCGCGCGGGCGCGGGGTTGAGGAATACCTTCGTCTGATGCTTTTTCGCGCAGGCGGCGGCGTACGCCACCGTTTCGAGCGGGATTTCAAGCTGCATCAGCACGGCGTCGCTCCGCGCGATCACGTCCTCCGCATCGTCGATATCCGCCTTGCTCACGCGATCGTTCGCGCCGCCCACAACGATAATGCTGTTCGCGCCGTCCACCACCGTAATGCTCGCCACGCCGGTCGAAACGCCGCTCGTTCTGGCGATCCGATCGGTTGTCACGCCGTTGTCTTTTTGACATTTAATCAGTATATCGCCGAAAGCGTCCTCGCCGACGCGCCCGAGCATCGTCGTCCGGCTGCCCAGCCGCGAGGCGGCGATCGCCTGATTGGCGCCCTTGCCGCCGGGCGAAAGCAGGAAGCTGTCCCCGCTCATCGTTTCGCCGCTGATGGGCAGGCGCGGGGAAAAAACCGTCATGTCCATGTTCATCGAGCCAATTACAAGAATGTCCGGCATACTGCACACTCGCTTTCGTTTAGTCGTAAGCATTTTACCACAGAATGCCCCGTCGTACAACATCGATTCGCGATCGGCGCGGTTTTTCGATCCGAAAACAGCCGTCGGCGATTGACCGCGCCGCGCGCGCCTGTTATACTGTCTTCAAGGTGCAAAGGAGGATCGCGCGATGTACGAAACGCTGTTCAGCTATCTCAAGGATACCATCCCGCTTTACGCGCCGAGCGACGCGCCGTTCTGGGACGACGAGCATATTTCGAAACAAATGCTTGCCGCGCATTTGAGCGACGATACCGACGCCGCCTCGCGCCGCCGCGCCACCATTGAGAAATCGGCGCGCTGGATCGCCTCGCTTTGTCCGCCCGCCGAGGGTCGGACAAGGCTGATCGATCTGGGCTGCGGTCCCGGCCTGTACGCCGAGCGGTTCTGCGCGGAGGGATTCGCCGTCACGGGCGTCGATCTTTCCCGCCGGTCAATCCGCTACGCCCGCGAAAGCGCGGAGAAAAACAGTCTGCCCATCCGATATGTTTTAGCCAACTATCTTGATCTCTCGTATGTGAACGAATTCGACATCGCGACGCTGATCTACTGCGATTACGGCGTGCTCTCCCCCGCCGACCGCGCGAAACTGCTCGCGATCGTCAAGAAGGCGCTCAAGCCCGGCGGCCTCCTTGTGTTAGACGGCTGGACGCGGCGCTTCCTCGACGACAGCGGAGAATACCGCGATTTCTCGTTTTCACAATCCGGGTTCTGGAGCGACAAACCGCATCTCTGCCTTGAACAGAGAATCGTTTACGGCGAGAGCGACAATTATCTGGATCAATATGTCGTTTTGACCGCCGACGGCTGCCGGAACTACAACATCTGGAATCAGATTTTCACGACGGCGTCGCTGGACGCCGAGCTGAAAAGCGCCGGCTTCGCCGCCGATTTCTTCGGCGACGTGACCGGCGCGCCCCTGACCGAGGACAGCAAAACGCTTTGCGCCGTCGCGCGGGCGCTTTAGTTACTGATAAATGACCGCGAAATCCTCAAACAGGATCGGCATATCCTCTGAAAACGCATAGCCCGATTGCCTGCCCTCTTCGGTAAAAAAGCGGATATGCCCCTCGCGCCACGTTTCGAGGCATTCGTCTTCGCCCTCGCGCCGGCAAACGTCAAAGGTCATATCGGAAAACTTCATGACGGTTGTGTTCGTCGTCTCGATCACGCAGCGAGGATTGCCGTCCCAATCGGTCACAATGCTCAAATCGCCCTTCCGGGGCGGTTCC
Source organism: uncultured Oscillospiraceae bacterium (assembly GCA_964459985.1). Classification (GTDB taxonomy): domain Bacteria; phylum Bacillota; class Clostridia; order Christensenellales; family Aristaeellaceae; genus CAYWOS01. Next base: position 56,643 of record CAYWOS010000001.1, on the reverse strand, counting down.
GAGCCATCGATCTCGTACGCGCGCAGGCTGCTGCTCGTGGCGCGCTTTTGCCCGATCAGCACCAGACGCAGCAGCTCGTTCGCCCAATACTCATCCAGCGCGAAATAGAAGCTCTGGACGAACGCCGTCGCCGGGTCGCGTCCCGTATCGGCAAGGAATTTTCTCCAGTACGTTTCAATCCGGGCATCCATATGGCTTCCTCCATTTTCTGATTCGCCGCGCGACGACACGTCCGGGAATCGCGTCAATCCGAATCTCACGCGTCCGACGCGGTACAATACCCCTGACAGGAGGCTTTGCAATGATACGACTGATGACCTTCAACCTGCGTTACCCTGCCCCGGCGGACGGCGCGAACTATTTCCCCTACAGGCTGCCGGGCATCCGACAGCTCCTGACGGCGCAGACGCCCGATGTCATCGGCTTTCAGGAAATGACCGAAGACGCGTACGACGCAATCTCCGCCATACTGCCCGGCTACGCGTTTGCGGGAACCGGCAGGAACGCCGATTTGACGGGCGAGAGCTGCCGCGTCGCGTACAGGAAGGATCGCCTGACGCTTTGCGCGACGGACACCTTCTGGCTCAGCCCCTCGCCGCGTTTGCCCGGCAGCCGATACGCCGATCAGAGCGATTGTCCGCGCGTCTGCACATGGGCGCGGCTGTACTGCCGCGAAACGGGCTTGTTTTTCTTTTTTGTCAACACGCATCTCGACCACGTATCCGAGAAAGCGCGGTATGACGGCTTATCGCTCGTGCTCAAGACCGCCGCGCGGCTGAAACGCGAGCAGGATCTTCCCCTGTTCGTCACGGGCGATTTCAACTGTCAGCCGGACGAGACAACGTACCGCCTGATCGGAGAACACCGCCTGACCGATCTGACAACCCCGATCGGGAGCACGTTCCACAACTACGGCCGATGCGAGGAAAAGATCGATTACATCCTGACCGATCAGCCCGCCGGACGCTTCAAGGTGTTTTCATGGCGTCAAAGCGATGCGGGCGCATACCTGTCCGATCACGACGCCGTCGCTGCGGACTGGGAAACCGATTAGGGCAATTCGGAAAAATACATGATGTCCGTCACGCGCGTGCGGTCGCCCACAATCGTGTTGAGCGCCGCGCCGGGCGTTTTTCGCGCGAGCAGCGCGTAGGAGCCGTTCCCGTCCAGATTGAACGCCCATTCGGGCGTAAACAGTTCCAGAATCATGTCCGCCGCTTCCACCATGGTCAGGCCGTATCGTTCGCCTTTGTCCGTGACGGTGACGATCAGGTACTCGCCGTCCTCCGTTTTGCAGAGGATGTTGCGCGTATGCGTCGCGGCGTTGAACTTAAGATCGGGATCGATTTTCTTCTCGCCGTCCAGAATCACGACGGCGTAATCGTAGAAGGACCACGTTTCCTTCGGATTCTGCGCGAGCACGTCCTCCACGGGCTCGACGGAATGCAGATGCAGCCCGTCTTCCTGCAGCGTCAGTCCCGTGAACAAAAGCCCGTCGAGCTTCCTGCGCGTTTCGCCGTGGATCACAGTCAGCGCGCCCCACGGCTGGTTGTAGTAATCCTTGCTCTCCCCCGGGTATTCGTCGGGAATGGTCGGGAACGATTTGCTGATGAATCCGCTCCCGTTGACGGCGAGCGCGACCGTGCGCTCGGCGTTCTTGGCCAGTCTTGAGGGCAATTCGAGCGATACGGCGAATTCCGCGCTGCTTTTACCGATCTGCTCGCCCGGCGATGCCATATCGATCCGCGAGACATAGCACACAGCGCCGCCCCACTTGAATTTTTCGACGGTATAGCACAGCGATTCCGATCGGTAATCAATGATCGTCGTGTCGGCCAGCGCGGCCGTGACCGTCATGAGCAGGAGCAAAGCGCACAGCGCGATTCGTTTCATCCGTATTCCCCTTTCCTTACTCGTAGGCGGGCAGCCAGCCTTCGTGCGCGGCGATCAGATCGTCGCACAGGCTTACGATATCGTCAATCGAAAGCTCGCTCTGGCAATGCGGGTCCATCATTGCCGCCTGATAGATATAGTCCTTCTTTTTCGTGACCGCCGCCTGAATGGTCAGAAGCTGCACGTTGATGTTGGTGCGGTTCATGGCGGCGCATTGTTCGGGCAGATCGCCGATTACGCAGGGAGAAACGCCGCTCGCGTCGACCATGCAGGGCACCTCGACGCAGGCGCTGCGCGGCAGGTTGGTGATCAGCCCGTCATTGAGCACGTTGCCGCCGATTTTGTAGGGGATATTCGTCTCCATCGCTTCCATGATGTAGCTGGCGTATTCCTGCGTGCGCGCGTGCGACAGCGTCGGGTTATCCACCAGCGTTTTGCGCATGTCCTCCCACTTGGCGATTTGATTGACGCACCGGCGCGGGTATTCGTCGAGCGGGATATTGAAGCGATCGATCAGTTCGGGATACTTGTCCTTGATAAAGAAGGGCATGTATTCGGCGTTGTGCTCGCTCGATTCGGTGACGTAGTAGCCAAAGCGCTTCATGATCTCCAGCCGCACCATATCGCCGTGTTTCTCGGTGATTTCGGCGGCGCGGCGCTTGATTTCGGGATACAGGTCCTTGCCGTCCTTCGTGATCTCCAGCAGCCACGCCTGATGGTTGATGCCCGCGATCTTCCATTGCACCTGATGGTCGTATGCCATGCCGACGCGCTCCAGCAGCCCCTTGGCGCAGCTTTGCACGCTGTGGCACAGCCCGACCGTTTTGACGCCGGTATAGCGCTGCATCGCGCCCGTGAGCATCGCCATGGGATTGGTGTAGTTGAGGAACCACGCGTCGGGGCAGACGTCCTCCATATCCCGCGCGAAATCGAACATCACGGGAATGGTGCGCAGCGCGCGGAAGATGCCGCCGATGCCCAGCGTGTCGGCGATGGTCTGACGCAGGCCGTACTTTTTGGGCACTTCAAAATCGGTGACGGTGCACGGCTCGTACAGCCCGACCTGAATGGCGTTGACGACGTAGTTCGCGCCGCGCAGCGCGTCCCTGCGGCGCTCGACGCCGCAGTATTTCTCAATTGTCGCTTTCCCGCCGAGATTGCGGTTGATCGCCGAGAGCATGAGGCAGCTTTCCTCGAGCCGTTTGGGATCGATATCGTACAGCGCGATCACGCTGTCCTCAAGCGCCGGCGACAGCATGCTGTCCCCCAGAACGTTTTTGGCGAACACCGTCGAGCCGGCGCCCATGAAAGTGATTTTCGGCATAAATTCATCCTCCGTTTTCCGTTATGATATCAGATCGGCGATCCAATTGCAAGACATGCGGGCGCTCCCGCTACCTGATCCACGAATCGCGCACCGCGCCGCGCCACGCGTCGACGAACGCCGCGACCGTGGGATACCTGTTCCGGCGCTCGGCGCTCGTCGCCTGAGACGCGACGGCGTACAGGCGCGGAAGCCCGCGCCATTGCTCGCGCGAGCGGTCGAGATTGCTCCCGAAAAACTCGAACGCCAGCGCGCCCAGCGCGTATACGTTGGTGCATTCGTCAAGCGCCGCGCCCATTTGATACTCCTCCGGCGAAAGGAAGCGCGACGATCCCTGCATTCTCCCCCTGTCATTGACGGCGGGCGCGGGGCGGTACAGATCGATATCGCACACGATCGCGCGGTCGTTCACAAAATCGATCAGCACGTTGCCGTCGTAAAAATCAACGGCGATCAGTCCCTTCCGCGCCAGCATCAGGTGCAGATCGTACACGCCGTCGATGATGTTCAGGCTGCGCAGAGGCGGCAGCGCGCGCAGGCGGTCATAGACCGCCGGATCGGGCGGATTGGGGCGCAGGCACTGCGCGTCCACCCAGCGAAACACGGCGGCATAGCCGCGCCCCGCGGGGCCGTGCGCGACCAGCTCTGTCAAAGAGGGATGCCGGTTTTCATAAACCGGCATCGCCTTCTCCAGCATAATCGCGGCGTCGCCCGGCCTGCCCAGATAGTTGATCGTCCTTTCGCCCGCGTATTTGATGAACAGTTTGCCGTACGGTCCTTCGACGCAAAAGCATAGATTGCCGGAATCCTGCCGGTCAAAGACATGCGTAACAAAGCCATAGCGTCTGATCCAGCCAAGATCGGCCTCGGCGCGCACCTCGTACGCGACGCCGTCGATTCTGTCGATCACGCGGCGCTCGCTCCTTCCTCCCTCGTCACGCGCTTGATCCATTTGTTTCCGCGCAGACGGATCAGCGCGATGATCCATTTATAACACTGATCAACGCGCGTGCACAGGTACACCACGGGCAGCGGCGCGCCGAAAACGAACGCCGCGAGATACGTCAGCGGCAGCACCACAAGCCATCCGCAAATCATATCGACCGTCATAACGAACTTGTTGTCGCCCGCGCCGCGGTTGATGCCGACAAAGCAGGACGCGTGATACGTCGTGCCCAGCAGCGTCACGCCGCCGAGCAGGATGGTGGTCACGGCGAGCGAGGCGACCGCTTCCGTGGGCGCGTACAAAGCGATAAACGGACGGCGCAGCAGGATCACGACGCCCGCCATGACGACGCCGCACAGCGCGAACATGATCTGAATGGTTTTCGAATACTCGCGCACCTTTTTCATGTCGCCCTCGCCGACCGCCTTGCCAACGACGACGCACGCGCCGCCCGCCAGCGCGAAGGTGAACATCGTGCCCAGATTCATCATGGTATCCGAGATGTTGACGGCGCTCATCATCGTTTCGCCCAGATGCCCGATGATCGACATTTTGAGCATGCCGACAAGCGCCCACTGCGCGTCGGTCAGTCCGACGGGCGCGCCGAACTTGAGGTAATCGCGAAACGCCCATTTCCTGAAAACCAGAAGATCGCGCGGCTTCAGATCGACGGCCTGCTGTTTGCGGAAGCAGTAGAACCACACGACGCCAAGCTCGATCAGGCGCGCGATCACCGTCGCCAGCGCCGCGCCGCGCACGCCCATTTCGGGCAGGCCGAGGTGCCCGAAAATCAGCAGATAATTGAGCGCGACATTCGACAGGAGCGAGAGCACGGTGGCGTACAGCGTGACGCGCACGATTTCGACACCGCGCAGCGAGGCGATCAGCGCGCAGGTGACGGCGTAGGGCAGATAGGACACGCTGACGATGCGCAGATACGCAAGCGCGATATCGGTCAGCGCCGTTTCGTTCCTGTCGAGCACCAGCGCCAGCACGGCGCGCGGGAAGCATTGCAGGATCGTCAGGCTGATCAGCCCGACGGACGCGCACACCGTCACGACGACAGCGAACACCCTTTTGACCGATTCGCGGTCGCGCTTGCCCCAATACTGCGCGATCAGAACGACGCCGCCGCTCCCCAGCCCCGTCAGCGCCGCCGAGATGAACGTGCCGACGCTGTTCGCCTGCGATACGGCCGCGAGCGCCGACGAATTGTAATGCGATACCATGATGTTGTCCGCCATCAGCACCAGCAGCGACAGCAAGGACTGAAACGCCGCCGGAAGCGACAGGCGGAGGATCGTTTTGTAGAAATTCTTGTCCCGTACCATGTAAACGCCTCTTTCATATTCCGTGACGCTTTATTATACCGCTTCGCCGCGCGGCGTTCAAGCCGTTTATTCCGGCCGCGGCAAATGTTTTTGCGCTGCGGCGGCCGCGCCGGACGCGCGGGAAACGCTCGAAAAAAAGGCGCGGGACGCGCGTTCCCGCGTCCCGCAGCCTTGCAGCTAATCCGTTTGAATTATGTTCAGCCCTTGACGCTGCCCACGATGATGCCTTTGACGAAAAAGCGCTGCAGGAAGGGATAGCTGCACAGTATGGGAATGGTGGCGATAATGATCTGCGCGCAGCGAAGCGAACGGTCGTTGATGTCGGCGAAGGCGGCGATCTCGTCGCCGTCGGCAAAGGTGAAATCCTGCCCGATCAGCGTTTGCCTCAGGTACGTCTGGAGCGGGCGGAGCGTCGTACTGTTCATATAGAGCATGCCATCGAACCACTGATTCCAGTGATACACCATGCAGAAAAGCGTCATCGTGGCGATGGCGGGCATCGAGACGGGCACATAGATGAACAGCATGGTGCGGAAGTGCCCCGCGCCGTCAATCAGCGCGGCGTCCTCTAATTCGTCGGGAACTTGCCGGAAGAAATTGAGCATCAGGATCAGATCGTACACCTGCACCGCCGTGGGCAGCACCAGCGCCCAGAGGGTGTCGCGCAGGTTCAGCGTGGACACCACCATGTAGTTGGGGATCAAGCCGCCGTTCACCAGCATGGTGATGAAGAAGAACCACGCGTAGATCGTCCGGCCGCGGAACTTGTTCTCCGGCTTCGACAGAGGATATCCCGTCAGGCAAAGCAGGATCAGATTGATCGACGTGCCCAGCGCCAGACGGTAAACGGAGATCCGAAACGCGTTCCAGAAGGACGCCCTGGAGATCAGATAACCGTAGCTCTGCGCGTTGAGGCCCCTCGGCCAGAAGGTCACCATGCCCGCGTCGATGTAGCTGTTGTTGGACAGCGATACCGAGATCACATGGATGAACGGCAGCAGGCAGATAAACGCCATGAGCAACAGCAGGGTGATATTAATCGTTTGAAACAGACGCCGTCCGACGCCGGCGCGGCGTATCAGTTTCTTTATCGGTGCGCTCCCGATCATGCGCTCATCTCCCGTCAAAACAGTCTGTAATCGAAGAATTTGTACGCGACGCCGTACGCGGTGGAAATAAAGCACAGCGAAACCACCGATTTGAACAACCCCACGGCGGTCGCCGGGCCGAACGCGCCGTTCTCGAGCCCCAGCCGATAAACGAAAGTGTCCAGAATGTCGCCGCTTGCGTACACGATCGGCTTGCAGAGGTTGTAGAGCTGATCAAAGCCGGCGTTCAGCACGCGTCCCAGCGCGAGCACCATCATCAGAACCACCGTCATGCGGATGCCGGGCAGGGTAACGTGCCACGTTTGCCGCCACCGATTCGCGCCGTCGATCTGCGCCGCCTCGTACAGCGTCGGATCGATGCCCGTGATGGCGGCGAGATAGACGATCGTGCCGTAGCCGAAGTTCTTCCATACGTCGGTGACGATGATCGTCCCCTGAAAATAGTTGTTGTCGCCCAGAAAATAGATCGCGTTCCCGCCCGCCGCCGTAATCAGCTTGTTGACGATGCCTGTCGAGGGCGACAGCAGATCGATGAGAATGCCGCCGAAAATGATCCAGGACAGGAAATGCGGGAAATAGATGATCGTCTGGATCGGGCGCTTGATCCGATCGCTTTTAAGCTCGTTGAGCATCAGCGCAACCGTGACCGGGACGATCAGGTTAAAGATGATTTTCGCGCCGGCGATGACGACGGTGTTGCGCATCACGGGCAGAAAATCAGGCAGATTCATGACATACTTAAAGTTATCCCAGCCGATAAAGCGATGATTGCCGAACAGCCCTTTCGCCGGGATGAAGCGCTCGAACGCGATTTTCAGCCCGAATAGCGGAAAATAGCTAAATATCAGCACAAGAATGACGGCGGGGAGCACCATCAGATGCAGCTGCAGCTCCCGCGCCGGAATCCCCGGTTTCAAGGCGCGTTTTGACGTCTTCATGACCGTTCCTCCGTATGCGCTCAACCAATATGCGCTGAAACAAACGCCCCTCCGCGCGCCGCTTGATTCAACGTGGGGCAGGCGTTCCGTATGATTCGATTGCGTGATCGGCGGCGCCGCCGCCTATCTTTTGACGCCGCCGCGCGACGCGCTGTCCGCATCGCGCGGCGGCATGGATTCAGATAACTTGACTGGCGCGCTGTTTACTGGTGCGCTTTATACCATTCGTTGGCTTCCTTGGTGATGGTTTCGCCGCCGATGGCGTTCCAGTTGCGGACGTACTCGTCAAACGTGGTATCGACGTCGGCGCCCAGAACGATTTTGATGATCATCTGCGTCGTCAGATCGTCCATCGTGCTCCAGTAATCCTGATAGGTGACGGACGGCGCGCCGACGTAGGCGTTGTAGAACAGCAGATCGTTGTCGCTCAAATACTTGAGCACCTTCATGGGCGTATAGTCCGCCGTGCCGAACATCTGGTTCCACGCCCAAGATTTTTTGTAGTCGCTCGAGGTGATGTTGCCGTAGTAGGAGACCGCCTTGCCCTTGAGCAGCGAGGGATCGTTGGCGGTGAAGACCTCCTGAAGGTTCTCGTAGGTTTCCAGATTGTCGGTGGGCTTGACCGTCGACCAGACCGGCGCGATCATGCGGGAATAGGATTCCTCATAGCCCCACCAGGTCGGATCGTTGGAGTAATAGCTGGTGTAATGATACAGGTTCAGCATTTTGAACGCCGCTTCGGGATTCTTGCATTCGGAATTGATGCAGACGAAGCCGCGGTTGTTGGTCTTGATCGCCTCGGGCACGATTTCGCCCTGCGAATCGCGGATGGCGCAGCAATACCACGTCACGTCGGGCGTGAGATCGTACATCGACATCACGAACGTCATCACCCAGTGCGGCCCGAAGACCACGCCGATGTTGCCGTTGATGATTTCCTCGTAGGCTTCCAGCTCGTCCTTGGTGGCGAACTCGGGATCGATCATGCCGTCCTTGTACATTTTCTGGAGCTCGCGGAGCGGCGCTTTCATCGCTTCCTGCGTCGCGCCGAACTGCAGCGTGCCGTCCTCGGTCACGACCCACGTTTCGGGATACGCGTGGTACGCCTCGCACATGCCGGACAAATAATCGTACATCACGCTGGGCTGACCGGCCTCGAGATAGACGCCGTATTTGGCTTTGCCCTTTTCGACAAACTCATAGCCGATATCCCACACGTCCTCGATGGTTTTGGGTTCCTCAATGCCCAGCTCCTTCATCCAATCCGAACGGATGAAGATGTAGGCGGCGTCGTCGGTATGCGACAGCGTCTGCGGGAAGCCGTAGATCTTGCCGTCGATGGTCACCATGGACAGCGTCAGTCCGTCGTCCATGTACCAGCGATCCATGATCTCGGGCAGCGTGCAGTCCTTCATCAGGTCGTCCAGCGGAATGATCTTGCCCGCTTCAGCCAACTGCGCGACGTCGCTCTGCTGGTTGACGACGAACACGTCGGGCAGATCGTTGGACGTCATGCTCATGCGCAGTTTGGTGTTGTAGTCGTTGTCGTGCGCCCACCAGTCGTACTTGACGTCGATGTTCATGCACTTGGACATGATTTCGGTCCAGCGATTGTTGTTGTAGTTCTCGCCGTACCGGTCGCCGAGCTTGCCCATCATGTTCTCGGCGGATGTATTGTAGTTGTGCACCATCGTCACGGTGATGGGCTCCTCGTAGGGCTTGAGGTACTCGGACACGCCGTTTTCCTCCGCCCAGGCGGCAAAATTGTCGACGACGTAGCCTACGCGATCGTTATAGATCGCCTTGTAGTCGGTCTGCTCGGCAAGACAGCCCGCGGCCACGCTCATCAGCAGCACGACGGACAGCAGGGCACCTACAAATCTCCTCATGGTATAACCCCTCCCTTGTTTTCGCCTGTTGCGGCTTTGCCCGTATTGTACAGGAAACGCGGGCGCTCGACCACTCATTATCTTTACCTTTTGATTCCCCATTTTTGTCTATTTGGCAAAATTGCGGTCTGATCAGACAGGCGCGGAAGCGCCGTCGCGTTCGGCGCCGTCCCGCCAGCCTTTCGGCGTGACGCCCATTGACCGCTTGAACACCGTGATGAAGTATTTTGTCGTCTGAAAGCCGCACATTTCTCCGATTTCAGCGATGCTCGCGCCGCTTTCGCGGAGCAGCCGGCACGCCGTTTCGACCCGCAGACGGATGATATGCTCGACAAATCCCTCGCGCATGGCGCGCTTGTAGATCCGCGAGAGATAGCTGCTGTTGTAGCTGAAGTGGGCGGCGATCTGCGTCAGGGTGATCTGTTCGGTAAAATGCGCCTGAATATACCGATTGACGCGGTCGAGCATATCGTCGGTATCGGACAGCGCCTTTCTGCTCCGTCCCGAGAACAGCGCGTCCAGCAGCAGCCGCACGTGGTCAAGCCAGTCGTCGCGCCCGTCAAAGCTGCCGTGAAACAGCGTCGATACGGCGGAATACCCGTCGATCCTGACGCCGTCCAGACATTCCGCGCCGAAGCTCTCGCGCAGCAGCATATGCAGCAGCAGCGCGCCGCCGTACCGCTCCTGCGCGTAATCCTCGCGCGATACGCCGCGTTCCATCGCCCTGATCAGCGCGTCGGTATCGCGCCGCTCGATGCATTTCCGCCAGAGAAACGCGTCGTCGAACGCGACGCCCTTTTTCCGCTCGGCAAGCGGGTCGTACACGGCGATCCTGTCGGATTCGAGCGCGCGGCGGGCGTAGCTCTCCAGCGATATCACGCTGTCGCCGAGCCTGTCCCACGGAACCTGACCGGCGGACAGGACGAAGGACAGCCCGATCGCCGGATCGACGCCCTCGATCACGCGGTCGAGGCGCGTTTGAATAAAGGGCAGCCGGTCGCCCTCCGCATCCGATTGGATCAGGAACGCAAGGCCGTTTTCGGTGTTGAGGGCGTCGGCGTCCAAACCGCTGTCCAGCAGCATGGAAAGCACCTGAAAGCAGATTTCCTGTTTGGCCTGCTGCGAAATAATCTGCCCCGTGACGGCCAGCAGCGTATCGCGCCCGGGCGTGATATGAATTCCGCAGGTTTCGCACAGATCCCCGTCGGGCAGGTCCTCGCCCAGACGAATCAGGCGGTCCAGCAGCGCCTGTCTGACGAGCGGCAGCGCGCTTTTCAGGTATTCGCGCAGGCGCTTGTTGTCCCGCGTGACGGCGAAATGCTCCTCGACCCTCTTCAGCCCGCTCCGAACGGCGTTCAGGACGACCGCCGGCGGCTCGATTTTGAGCACGAAGCGAACGTCCTCGTACTGCGCCGTCTGATAGGCGTAATCAAATTTGTCATACGCCGTCAAAACGATCACATAACACATCGGCCACAGCTTTTTGATGTGGCCGAGCAATTCCAGCCCCGACACCCGGGGCATCGACACGTCGGTCACGACAACGTCGAACAAACTGCTGTCCAGCATCTCCATCGCCTGCGTCGCCGAATTCGCGCAGTACACCTCGACGTCGGGCATATCGTTCAGGATCAGCGTTTGCAGCGTCCGCGTCGCCAGCGGTTCGTCGTCCACCAGAAGAATTCTCGACATCACATTCACGTCTTTCCCGGTTCGATTCGGATGGTGACCTTCAGCCCGCCCATATCCGATCTGCCGAACTGAAGCCCGCTCCGCTCGCCGAAATGCAGCCGCAAACGGCGGTGGATATTCGTCAGCGCCACGCTCTCGCCCGCCGCGCCCGGGCCTGATTCGACCGACCGCGCCAGCTTGTCGGGCATGGCGTCGTCGAACCCGTCGCCGTTGTCCTCCACGCTGATGACGATCGCGTCCCCGCAGCGTTTAAGCGACAGCAGGATCAGCCCGTCCTTTTCCATATCCTTCAGCCCGTGCGCGAAGGCGTTTTCAAGCAGCGGCTGCAGCAGAAGCCTCGGCACGATCACCTCCTGCCAGTCGTCGCCCTCCACGTTATAACGCACCTCGATGCGCCCCTTAAAGCGCATACTCTGGATATCGGCGTAATTGCGCGCGTGCTCCATTTCCTCGCCGAGCGCCGCGCAGACGGCGTCCTGATGCACGATATAGCGCAGATAACGCCCCATCAGATCGGCAAGCCTGCCCGCCTGCTCGTTCTCCTCCAGCAGGATCAGATTGCGGAGCTGAAAATAGGTATTGTAAAGAAAGTGCGGCGATATCTGGTATTGCAGCGCCTTTTTCTCGGCGCTCATCGCCAGCAGACGCGATTTGTACTCCCTGTCGATCAGCAGCCTGAGGTGCTCGACCGTGCTGTTGAACGTCCTGCCGACGTCGTTCAACTCGGCCGTTTTTTCCTCCGCCATCCGCACGTTCAGATCGCCTTCGCCCACCTGCTGCATTTTGACGGAGACGCGCTTGAGCGGGCGGCAGATCATGTGATAGAAAGCGAAGGTCGCCAGCACGATGGCGAACACGCAGGAGATTTCGAGGATTTTGAGCATTTTTTGCAGCCGGTATATGCCGCTCATCACGTTGTCGACGGGCAGCACGGCGTAGACCGACAGATCGCCGAACGCGTGCTTCGTGCGGATCATGTAGTACAGCCCTCCGTCCCGCCGCACCGTGGTCACGTCCCGATCCGCCGCGATCAGATCGCTCTCAGTCCAGACATCGTCATGCGACTGCGCGACAATATGACCGCCGACGGTCAAAAGAAGCTGACAGCCGTTGGCGCGGCTGCCGTAATCCCGCAGCATGCCGCTCAACGAATCGCTCCGTATCCGCGTGAGCATCACGCGCGAGGACTCGGCGGATTCGGCGCTGTACACAAGCGGCGAGGCGCTCCAGAACCCCATGTATTCGTCGGTATAGTACAAGCCGTTGGGAAAGGCGGTGATGATGTCGATGATTTCGGCCAATTCGCCCTGCGCGATCCCGGCGGCTTTCTGCGTGGTGATCAGCACGCCGATGGTGGGAATATAAAGCTGCGCCGAATGGATCAGATCGTACTGCATGAGTTTGGAGCGGATCAGCTTGATGATCGCGCTTTCATATGTAACGATCTCGTATTTGTCCAGAATCGAGCTGCGCATGGCGAGCGCCAGCACCGATTCGTTGTTCAGAATGTCGATGTTCTGCATCTGGATGGCCGTCAATTGCGAATAGAGCGCTTCGCTGATGTATCCCATGTCCGCGCGGCAGTCCTCCAGCGCCCTGTCGCGCAATTCGTTCCCCGCAATGCTGATGGTAAACTCGCTGACCAGCACCATAAAGGCGAGGCTGATCAGCAGGATCAACAATATGATCACGATCACCGACGGCTTGCGTTTGCGTTTCATAAATGATTCATCTCATATTCGTTCCGATTGGGCGCGCGGCCCGCGAAGCGTCGCCCGTTCCGCGCGGAATACCCATCGGCTGGCATTATACACGTTTTATCCGGCCTTGGCAAGCCGAAACGCCGCGCGGTTCGCCGCGCGAAACGCCTGTCGACTTTTCGGCGACCGTGTGCTATAATGCGTCGCATCGGCCGATCGCGCCGCGCGGCGACGAAGCGGTCATGAATCCGAAAGGCGGTTTGCGGAATGGACGGAATGCTGCTGATACAACCGGGCGAGCAATATATGGACGAAATCGCCGCCTACCGAAGCGATATGCTCGCCGCGGGCAGCTCGATGGACGGCTGCGGCGCGCTCGACCGCATGGTCGACCCGCGCGAATGGCTCGCGCTCACACAAACGCTGACCTCGTGGGACACCATCCCGAACGGCTCAAAATGGGTGCCTTCGACGCAGTTTTTGTACGTCCGCGCCGCCGACGACAAAATCGTCGGCATGCTTCAGGTGCGGCACGAGTTCAACGAGTATCTTGAAAAATACGCCGGGCACATCGGTTACTCGGTGCGCCCCGACGAACGGCGCAAAGGGTACGCGTCCGCCATGCTCGCCGCCGCGCTCCCCTACTGCCGTCAAATCGGGCTGAACAAGGTGCTGATCTCCTGCCTGACCGACAACGAAGCCAGCCGCCGCACCATTATCCGAAACGGCGGCGTCTATGAATCCACCGTCACGGAGCTGAAATCCGACGAGCGGCTGGAGAGGTATTGGATCACGCTGTAATTCCCGATCAAACGCAGGAATCGCGTCCGACCGCGCGGGATCGGACGCGATTCCTTTTTTCTTTTGATGGCGCGCCGTTACTTTTCCGACAAGCTGTCGATGATGCTGATGACGACGCCCTTGATGGTGTTGTCCGTCGTGCGGTAGGGCGAAATGCGCATGGTATAACGCTTGCCGGTGGTCGATGTGACCTCGCGCTCGGTGGGCAGCAGCGTTTTGATCACGTCCGCCGCGTCCTGCATCAGATCGCAGTCGGGGAAATGATGCGACAGCATCTGGAGCGGGCGCCCGACGTCCTGATCCATCAGGCCGAACTCGCGGCCGATATAATCGGTGAACTTGCGGATGTTCATGTTGTGATCGATGAACAGGATGCCGATTAGCGTCGAGCTTAAGAAGTTCGACATGTCGTTGTTCAGCTCGGTCAGCTCTTCCAGCTTTTCCTGATACTCGGCGTTGACGGTGTACAGCTCCTCGTTGACCGACTGCAGTTCCTCGTTGGAGCTTTGCAGCTCCTCGTTCGCGGTGAGCAGTTCCTCGTTCGCGGCCTGTAATTCCTCGTTGACCGTTTCCAATTCGCCGATGGTCGCCTTCAGGTTTTCCTGCGAGGTCTGCAGCTCGCGCTCCAGATCGACGATGCGCTGCGCCGCCGTCTTGTTAACGTCGTATTTTTCAATGTTCTCGGGCATCCTGACGTGGCCCGCGTCGTTGAAAATGATCGCCATATGCCCGGTATCGACGCCGTAGTTGTTCTTGACGGGCTGGATGATGATGTCCACCAGCCGCGTCGTGCCGTCGTTGGCGACCACCTGCACGTCGGAATACGACGCCGTCTGTCCCTCGCTGCGCACGCGGTTGATGGCGGTGGAGAGCACCAGCGTCAGATCGTCGCTCAGGAAGTCGAACACGTTCAGGCGCATTTTGCCCTTGGGCGCGTGGATGTACTCGCTCACGTCGCCGAAGGTGTGCACCATATCGCTGCTTTCGTTGATCACCAGCGTGGGCGGCAGGTAGTTTTCGAGGAAATGCACATACACTTCGGTGTCCTCAAGCGGCGAACGCTGGCGGCGGCTGTCGCCCGCCGGCGTCAGCTGCGCCGATACCACCTTGGGCGTGGTGAAGGCGACGGGCACGAAATGCGGCGTTTTGCCGCTCGCGTCGTGCATATAGATCTTTTCCGTCATGCAGATGGGCTTGAACACCTCGGCGTAGTCGCCCGCCGCCTCGCTCTTGCCTAAGAACAGATAGCCGCCGTCCTTGAGCGCGGTGTGGAAGATGGAAAACAGGCTCTTTTGCAGCACGGTCTGGAAATAGATCATCACGTTGCGGCAGGAGATGAGATCCAACCTGCCAAACGGCGGGTCCTGGAAAACGTTGTGCGGCGAAAAGATGATCATTTTGCGGATGTCTTTGTTGATGATGTAGCTGTCGCCCTTTTTGATGAAGTATTTCGACAGACGCGCGGGCGTCACGTCGTCCACGATGTTGTCGGAAAACACGCCCCGGCTGGCGAATTCGATCGCCTGCGTGTCGACGTCGGTGGCGAACACCTTGACGTCGCGGCGCATTTGCTGCTCCTCCATCGCCTCGGCGAAGAGGATGGCGATGGAATACGCTTCCTCGCCCGTCGAGCAGCCAACCGACCAGATGCGGATGGGATCGCTGGCGTTCGAATCGAGCAGGAGCGGATAGATCACTTCGGTTTTCAGCTTTTCAAAGTACGCCGGGTCGCGGAAAAAGTTGGTCACGCCGATCAGGATTTCCTTGCCCAGCACGCCGGCTTCCTCGGGCTTTTCCTCCAGCAGCGCGACGTAATCCTTGAGCGACTGCCTGTGCGTGACCACCATGCGCCTTTCAATGCGGCGCATGACGGTTGACTGCTTGTAATGCGTGTAGTCGATCTTGCAGATGCGCTTGAGAATGCCGTACACCTGCGCGAGCAATTCGTTGTCCGACAGCAGCTCCGCCGTGCCGTCCTTCTGCACGAGCGAGGGATACTGCGTGAAGTTTTCGATTTCCTCGGCAATCTGCACGGGCGAAAGCACGAAATCGGCGAGCCCGGTATTGATGGCGCTGCGCGGCATGCCGTCGAACTTGGCGGTCGACGGGTTCTGGACGATGACCAGACCGCCCTGCTCCTTGATCGCTTTGATGCCGTTGGTGCCGTCGGTGCCCGTGCCCGAGAGCACGACGGCAATCGAGCGCTCCTTCATGCATTCGGCGAGCGACTGCAGGAACACGTCGATGGGATGGTTGAGCGAGCCGTGCACGTATTCCTGCAGGAACAGCTTGCCCTCGTGCAGGATGAGGTTGTTTTTCGGCGGGATCAGGTACACGCAGTTGGGCAGAACCTCGATGCCGTTTTCCGCCTGCACGACCGACATGGCGGTGTTCTTTCCGAGAATTTCGGCGAGCAGGCTTTTGTTGTCCGGCGATAAATGCTGCACGACAACGAACGCCACGCCGCTTTTGTTCGACATGCTGTTGAAAAACTGCTGCAGCGCCTCCAGACCGCCCGCCGAAGCGCCGATACCGACAATGATCGGCAGATTGTCCCTGTAATCCAGATCCGTATCCATGCGATTCACCCTTTCCGATGTCTTCGGTTCATTCGTTGATCGTTATTTGCTCGGCTTCATGTGCAGCATTTCGTCGTGCATCGCCTCGTCGTAGTAGGCGAAACGCGGCCTGTCCTTGCCCTTGACGGATGTTTTGGCGAGCTTCGCCCATTCGTACATGATGCTGACGGGCGCGTGGAGATCGACCACCAGATAACACCCGGCGCACAGCGAAAGGGTATATCCCGCGGGCATCCGCGTCTGCGCCGACACGCGCACGTCCTCGATGAGCTCGGGCGCGTGCCCGTCGTAGGGATACAGCACGCCGAAGTTATCGGCGAACATCCGGCAGCAAAGCCCCTTGGCGCCCACGCGCCCGGCAAGCGCGTCAGCCACGACGCAGAGCACCTCGTCGCCCGTGCCGCCGCCCGATTTGGCGTTGACCGTTTTAAAATCGTCGATATCAAAGCAGATCATGCACAGCGCCGCCGGCCCCTGTCCGGCGATCCACTTCGCCGCCTGTTCAAAGAATCCCTCGCGGCTGAACAGGCCCGTCATGGGATCGCGCTGCTCGCTTTCCTTGAGCCGCAGGCGCAGGCGCATGGCGTCGTCGATATCCTGGATAATCAGGAGCAGTTTATCGGCGATGCCGTTCTCGGTGGTGAGCTTGGTCACGTGACACCTGAACCACTTCTTCTGATGCGCGTAATCGCGCAGAATGAGGTTCATTTCCGCCTTTTGCCGGTCATGATCATTGGCCAGATCGTAAACCATTTTTTGCAGCGCGCGCACGTCGTGCGATTTCGCCACGCGGTCGCTGAGCAGAATCTGCCACAGCGCGCGATCATCGAACGTGCCGCCCAGCACCTCCCCGATCTGCGGGGAATAGGTGTAGACGTTGTTGATCCAGTCGATATTGACGGACGCGACGCCCGTCGCGCGCAAGAGATCGACGTATCTCTCCTCGTCCTCCTGCTGACGGATGCGCAGGTAGTTGTTCATGCGGACCTGATCGGCCTCGCTGCGGGCGGCGACCGCCTGCACGCGCGTTTCGAAGGAGGTCTGATCGAACGGACGCTTGATGTAATCGGCCGCGCCCGCCTCCAGCGCGCGCGTCGCCGCGGTATCGTCGTCTTCGTCGACGATCGCGATGATGGGGATCGTCGAAAGCGGATCGTTTGCCAGGCCGCGCAGCATTTCATACGCGCCGCCTCGGGGAAGCGACATATCCAGAAGCACGAGCGCCAGCCCGAGCCGCATCCGCCGCATCTGCGAGAACGCCTGACGGTAATCCCCCGTTTGCTTCACATTGTAGTCGCGGCTGAACCATTTGTCAATGTTGTAGTAATCCACGCCCGTGCCGCCGACCATGAGAATGCTTTTACTGTTGTGATGCGCGGCGGTGACGCGCAGGCCGTTCTGCGTGTTCACATAGCGCACCTTGCCGTCCTCGCCGATCACCAGCGTGTTGAAGAAGCAAAAGCAGTTCTTCCCGCTCTGCTTCGCCTGATACAGCGCGATATCGGCGTTTTTGTAAAGATCGTCGAAATTCCTGCCGTCGCCCGGGAACATCGACACGCCGATGGACGCCGTGATTTCCACGCCGTCCGCCAGCTTGCGGCGCAGACCGGCGCAAAGCTGACGCACCTTGACCTCGGCGATGCTCTCGTTGGAGATGCCGCGCATCATCACGATGAACTCGTCGCCGCCGATGCGCCCGATGCTGTCCGTGCCGCGCAGGCGGGAGCGGATGGTCGATACGAGCTGGATCAGCGCCTGATCGCCGGCGCTGTGCCCCAGCGTGTCGTTCACCTGCTTGAAACCGTCCAGATCGATCATCAGGAACGCGTGCGCCGCCTCCGGCTCCTTGGCAAGCAGATCGGTCGCGCGGGCGATGAACGTGCCGCGATTGAGCGCGCCGGTCAGCGCGTCGATCTCGGCGCGGTTGCGCATTTCGATCTCGGCGCGCTTGCTGCCGGTGATATCCTGAAATACGAAATAGCCGCGAATCTCGCCCACATAATGCCCCGATACGAGCTGCACCGTCAGCTTGTACCACCGGATGCCGCCCTCGCGCTGCATCAGGCGGTACTCCATTGAGTTCTGGAACTTGCCGTCGGTATAGTTGTCGATCAGGCGCGAGCGGTTCATGATGGTGAGGAACGCCTGCTGGTCGTCCTCGAAAATGTTCTTTTCGGCATAGACGAGCATGGCGGCGTTGAAGCCGGTATTGCGCGGGATGCGCGCCGCCGCCTCGTCCGACACGCTTTCGCACACGTCGCGCGACAGCTCCCATTCGTAGATGATGTCGCCGCTCTCCATCATCGTGGAAACCTCGTTGCTCCATTTGGCGTACGCCTGCTCGCGCTCGCGCTCGCCCGAACAGTCGTAGCACGATACGACCGCCGTTTCGGGGCGGCCGTTTTCGTTGAACAGCGTGGTCGAGGTATAGCGGTACCAGCGCGTCCTGCCGTCGGGCTGGACAAGCTGGAAATCGGCCGTCAGGGGGCTGATCCCGTTGCGGATGCTCTGGAAGAAGGCGCGGTAATCCTCGACGCTGCCGCTCGCGAGCACGCCGCTTTCAATGACGGATTCGACCGCGTTGGGCCGCACTTCTTGGAAGATACGTCCGTCCTCGCCCAGCGTGCTCTGGTAGGATTCGCCCGTCAGCACGTCAAAGCGGAACACGTTGCGTCCGCTCTGGTCGGCGACGATGCGGAACTGCTCGTCCGCCTCGCGCTCGACGGTGATATCGGTCATGACGAGCAGCGCGACCGGCTGCCCGGGCACCGATTCGAGCATGGTCACCGAAGCGTTGCACCGCAAAAACGCCACGCTGCCGTCGCCCTTGATGGCGCGGCACTCGAAGGAAACGGATTCGCGCGTACGAAACAGCGTGTATAAAAGATTGCTCACATACAGCCTGTCGAGCGGATGCACGACCTCGAAGGTGCCGTTGAGCTTTTCGTCCAGCGTTTCCTTGGTAAAGCCGAACATGGTGAGCAGCCGCTCGTTGGAAAATACCTTGTGCAGCTGCCCGTCGTCGCCCAGCGCCAGCGCCGCGATGCCGCCGTCCACATTGTCGATGATCGTCTGCATCTGCTGCGCCGCCGACTGGATGCGCCGGTCGGCCAGACGCTGCGTGGTGAAGTCCTCCAGATAGGCGTAGAACAGGCAGCGCTCGCCGTTTCGCGCGATCATGCGGATGGTGAAGCGGATATAGGATTCTTCGTCCGCCTCGTCATCCAGCCGCGTTTTCACCTCGAACACTTCCTCGCGCCCGCCGTGCACGGCGCTCGCGATCGCGCCGTACGCCGATACGCGGTCGGCGTCGTCCAGCGACGCGAACAGGTCGGTCTTGAGGATTTCCTTGTCATCCATGCGCCGATGGAAGGCGGCGGCGAATTTCTCGTTCACGCGAAGCATTTCGACGCGTCCGTTCGCGTACTCGAACACGCACGCGCCGCCCGAATACCGGTTGAACACCATCGTT
Organism: uncultured Oscillospiraceae bacterium; assembly: GCA_964459985.1. Lineage (GTDB taxonomy): Bacteria > Bacillota > Clostridia > Christensenellales > Aristaeellaceae > CAYWOS01. The sequence goes on along the minus strand of CAYWOS010000001.1, from coordinate 36,969 downwards.
TCGATGGATTGCGGGTCCCAAAACGCGTTGTTGTCGAGGTTTTCGATGGTTTCGAGCGTGTTGAGGGAATGCTGCGCCGCGCTCGCGCGCATCAGCTCCTCAAACTCGGGCGCGGGCATCGGCCTGCCGTACAAATACCCCTGCACGTAGGAGCAGCCGACCGAACGCAGGAAGTCGGCCTGCTCCGACGTTTCGACGCCCTCGGCGATCACGGGCATGTTCAGCCATCGCGCCATGCGCACGATGGATTCGAGGATGTTGCCGCCGCGCTGGGAATTCTTGTTGTTTTCAAGGAAGCGCATGTCGAGCTTGAGAATATGCGCCGGCACGTCCTTGAGCGTGTTGAAGGAGGAATACCCGCTCCCGAAATCGTCGATCTCGATCTGAAAGCTGTACCGGCTCAGCTTTTCAATGACGTCCACGATCTGCTCGCCCGAATTGGCGAACGCCGACTCGGTGATCTCCAGCCGCAGAAGCTCGACGGGGATATCGTATTTTTCCACCAGACCGGTGACCGTTTTGAAAAAGTTGTCGATGAATATGTCGTAGCGCGATACGTTGACCGACAGCGGCAAGGGATCGAGCCCGGCGTCGATCCATTTGCGCAGGAGAATGCACGCCTGTTCCCAGATATACCGATCCAGCTCGAAAATGAAGCCGTTTCTTTCAAACAGAGGGATGAAATTGGCGGGCGAAATAACGCCTTTCTCGGGATGCACCCAGCGCACAAGCGCCTCCGCGCCGATGAGCTTGCCGTTGGCGTGGTTGTACTGCGGCTGGAGGTAGGGGCAAAACTGCCCGTTCCTGAGCGCCGCCTGCATTTCGTTGACGATTTCCTGCTCCTCGATCAGCTCCTCGCGCATGGCGTCGTCGTACCATGCGTAATGCTTGCCGAAATGGTTTTTGACCGAGCGCAGCGCAAGCAGCGCGCGGTCGCACATCAGCGATACGTCGACGCTCGCGTCCTCAACCCTGAACAGGCCGATGCGGATCGTATACTCGAAGGCGACGGATTTCTGCGTTTCAAAGGAGCGGGCGATCAGCCCGGCGATCTCGTCGGCGCAGAATCGGTCGGCGTCCCAGAGCGATACGAAATGATCGGCGTCATACCGCGCGTACAGCGCGAGCCCCTGCAGGGCGTCGGCGTTTTCCCGGTGGAAATCCCCGACTCTGCGCAGGTATCTGTCGCCCGCATCGACGCCGAAAAAATCGTTGTATACTTTGAAGTGGTCGATATCCCAGCGCATGAGCACCCAGCGCTTGCCGGGCGCGCCGCGCAAAAGGCGCGCGGCGTAGCGCAAAAACGCCTGCTTGTTGTATAACCCGGATTTATCGTCGTAATCGTTGAGCTGAAGCTCGCGCTCGATGGAGCGGTTATACTCGGCGAGGCGGTCGGCCTCCTTGCGCGCGATAATGTTGCGCACGCGGTGCAGCATGATCTGCGGATTAAAGGGCTTGACCATCACGTCGGTCGCGCCCGCGTTCAGCGCGCGGATCTGCGTGTCTATATCGCCGTCCGCCGTGGCGACGACCGTGGGGATGTCGCGCAGGCGCGCGTCCGCGCGCATCCCCTCGAGCACGCCGAAGCCGTCCAGCTCGGGCATGAGAATATCAAGCACGAGCACCGCCACATCGGGCAGCGCTCTTAATTTTTCAAGCGCCTCGACGCCGTTGACCGCTTCCTCGATCCGATACTCGTTCTCGAAGATCTTTCTTAACAGAATGCGGTTGTGATTGGCGTCGTCGGCGATCAGCATAACCCGTTTGGGCGTCGTATCCTCCGACACTCCGTTACCCCCTCCGCGCGTCCCTGATGGCGCGAACCACGCGCTCGTACGCGTCCCTGACCTCGGCAAAGCGCCACACGACTTCGTCTTCGGAGGGCGCGCCCGGCGCGCGAAGCAATTCGGTCATCTCGCAGGCCGCCTTGTAAAGCTCGGTCATGTCCATCGTGCCGGACGCGCCCTTGAGCGTGTGCGCGGCGATATAAAGCGCCTCGTAATCGCGCCGCGCAAACGCCGCGTCGGCGTCGGAGAACGTTTTGTCGTCAAGAAAGGCGACAAGCACGCTCTCATACAGCTCGCGGTCGTCCAGAAAACGCGCGACGCCCTGATTGAAGTCGACGCCCCCGTGAACCAAAATCTCCGCGTTCAGCATACAGTTCCCCTCATCCGTAACCGTCCCCGCGCAATGCGGACAATCGCGCCGCATCGCGCCCGCCCGGCGCTGAAGATGCCTTCCCGCCATTAGAGGAGCCCCGAAAACGACATCCGTGAATCTACGAATATCTTACCATAAGTCGCGCGCGGTGACAAGCCTGAAATCGCGCGATTTTTGTCTGTCCGGCCTTGAAAAACGGTCGAAAAACAACGATTTATTCGGAAATATGTCGGGAATCGGTTGCATATCGGCCGTTCATCTGTTATACTGAAAATGACAAAAAATCCCGACGCCGGGCGTTATAAACGATGAAAACCGAAAGCGAGGAAGCCCTATGAAAAAGCGCGCCGTTTCCTTGATTCTGACCGTTCTGCTGGCGACCGCGTTCCTGGCGGGCTGCGAAAGCAAGCCCGCCGCGCCCGCACCGACCGCCGCGCCCGCGCCCGTCACGCTGACGATCGCCGCCGCGTGGCCCGACTGCCGCGCAGTCGACGAGATCGCCAAACGGTTTGTCGAGCAATACCCGAACGTCACCATCAAGTACGAATATTTACAGGACTACTATCCTTCCCTTGAAAAACGGCTGGCGGGCGCCGGGGACGTCGATCTGTTCTTCACGGGCAACCTGCAGCCCGGCTCGGCGCTTCAGCCCTACGCGCTCAATCTGTACGCTCTGAACGGGTTTGAGCTCTCGAATACCTTTGACGGCCTGATCGAGAACTTCATGTACCGCGAACAGACGGCGGATGGCGGAAAAGCGCTCTACGCCATCCCGCTGGGCGCGGAAATGCGCGGACTGTTCGTGAACACAACGCTTCTAAACAGTCTCGGGATCGCCGTCCCGACCGACCAGCAAACGCTCCTGGCCGCCTGCGAAACGCTCAAGCAGCACGGCTATATCCCCTTCCAAGGCAATCCCGGCAATTTCGCGCAGACGCTGATTTACCCATGGGTGTGCAACCTGATCGCCAACGCGCCGGACAAAGCGGCGGCCTATGAAATGGTCAACAAACGGGAAAGCGGCACGATCGAACTGCTGAAGGAGCCGCTTACCTTCCTCTACACGCTGGTGGAGCAGGGTTATTACGATTATAAAACGGCGCAGACCGAGCTGTCGCTGTTCGTAGACGCCTCGGACGAAGGCTACGCGCGCGATTTCCTGAACATCAAAAAACAGGGCGACGCCTATGCCAAGGCGGACGATCTGGGCGTCGTGGCGTTCATGCCTTCGCCGATATCAATGGAGAACATTATCGCCAAGGCCAAGGACGATTATCACAGCCGGATCGAGTACGTCTGCATCCCCGCGCCCGTGAGCAAAGACGGCGGCTTCGCCTATCTCTCTCCTGCGCACGGCATCGCCGTCAGCAATACCTCGAAGAATACCGAATGGGCGGTCAAGTTCCTTGATTTCCTCTTCACGCCCGAAAACAACAAAGTGTTCGCCAAGGCGTTCGGCATCGTGCCCAACACCAAGGACGCGTTCTCCTATATCCTGTCGAGCTTCAACACGCCGGACGGGCGCATATCGCATTTGGGACAGGTCACCTTCGATTACGATTTCTACAACACGCTGCGCGCGGTGATCGTCGATCTATCCAAGGCGAACAACCCCAAATACATGCTCGACGACGGCGCGGGCGGGCTCCGGCTGAAGACGCTCGACGAATTCCTCGCGCAGCTCGAGGACGCGCTGGCGAAAGCCGAGTAAACCGCGCGGCGGTCCGGCGCGTTTTACGCGCATCACGCAAAAGGAGCCGGAAGGCGTATGATCAAGCGCATCAGATTATCATCCCGTTCTTTGCCCTTTCTTCTCGTGAATATTCTGCTGCTCGCCGCGTCGTTCCTGATGATCGGGCGGTATGTGTCCATCTATCAGGACAAATTGTGGGAAGAAAACCTCAGCAACATTTCCAACCTCAACCAGTCGGCGGCGAACAACGCGACGGCGCTCATGAACAGCTGGCGGATCAAGCTTGAAGACGTATCGGGCTTCGCCGAGCGCCGGCGCATGACCAGCGATGAATTGCTCGTCCTGCTCGAGGAAACCAACTCCAGCGATATGCGCCAGTTCCAGTTGATCGGCGCGGACGGCACGGGCTATCTCGCGCGGCGCGATGCAAGCGGGGCGTTTATTCCGCTCTCCTACCAAAATGATTCCTACGCCGATCTGCTGGCGATATTCAGCGCCGGGCAGACCGCGGCGGACAACGCCGTTCGTTTCGCGCCCGAGTTTACCGATCAATACACCGCGCTCAAGCATTTCGCGCTGTACAGGCACGTCCGTCTCGCCGATTCGGCAGGCGATCAGGTCTATACGCTGCTGCTGGGCGGCAGATCCTTCGATATGCTCGGCGCGTTCAACCCGCAGGGCGCGCTCGAGGGGCTGTCGAGCGTGCTCATCGATTCAAAGGGCAACTATATCATCAGCAACAACGATTTCAAGTCCAACAATTTTTTCCAGTACTTATACGTTTACAACGATCTGTCGCTTGACAAGCGGAACGCCCTGAACGATGAAATCAACGCCAAGGGCTACGGCGAGTTGTTCTTCAAAAACGCCGAAGGACGCGAATGCGTTTTCCGCTACGCGCGCATGACGACCGACGATTGGTATTGCGTCACCTGCGTGCCGCTTTCCTCCTTTCGCTCGGCGAGCCTGAGCAGCAATTACGCCATCTATTCCGTTTTCGCCGTGCTTTTGCTGCTGGCGGTCGACATTCTGTGGATGCGCGGCATGAACAGGCGTCTGCGCGTGAGCATTCAGCGCGAGAAGGAAGCGAGCGAGGCCAAGACCGATTTTCTCTCGCGCATGAGCCACGATATCCGCACGCCGCTCAACGGCGTGATCGGCCTGACGCTGCTCGCCGCCGACGAAGCCAATCCGCCCGCGACGGCCGAATACCTCGGCCATATCAAGTCCTGCGGCGAGTTCCTGCTCGGGCTCGTCAACGATATCCTCGATCTCAGCAAGGTGGAGAGCGGCAAGATGGCGCTGCGCCCCGAGCGCTACGACGGCGCCGAGTTCCGCCGCTATATTAGCGCCGTGATCGCGCCGCTTTGCCGCGAGAAGAATCAGACGCTCACCGTGACCCCCGCCGGGGATCAGCGTCCCGTCATGCTCGACCGCCTGCGCTTCAATCAGATTTTCTTTAACCTTCTCTCCAACGCCGTCAAGTATACGCCGGCGGGCGGGCATGTGGAAATCTCCTGGACCAAGGCCGATTTGCCCGGCGGTCGCGTGGCGTTTCGTTTCGTCGTGCGCGACGACGGCATCGGCATGAGCGAGGAATTCCAAAAACACATGTTCGAATCCTTTTCACAGGAGCGCTCGATCGCCACGGCGCAGGGCTCGGGGCTCGGGCTCGCCATTGTGTGGAACCTCGTCAAGCTCATGGGCGGCTCGATCACCGTGGAAAGCAAACAGGGCGAGGGCAGCGCCTTCTTCGTGTATCTCGAAACCGATCTGTGCCTCGAGGAAGCCGCCGCGCCCGCGCCCGTCGATTTGTCCGCGCTGCGCGGAAAACGCGTTCTTCTTTGCGAGGATAACGATCTGAACGCCATGATCGCCAATCGTTTGCTCGGCAAATGGGAAATCACCGTCGATCATGCCGCGAACGGGCGCATCGGCGTCGAGCGATTCATCGCCTCGCCGCCCGGCGAGTACGACGCCGTGCTCATGGACATCCAGATGCCCGAAATGAACGGGCTGGAGGCCGCGCGCGCCATTCGCGCCTTAAGCCGTCCGGACGCCGCGACCGTCCCCATCATCGCCATGACCGCCAATACCTACGTCACCGATATGCAAAACTGCCTGAACGCCGGCATGAACGCGCACATGGGCAAGCCTCTCCAGCCCGAGATTCTGCGCGATATGCTCGTGCGCTTCCTGTGCGCGCCGGAATAACGGCCGGTGCATTGGCGGCGCCGCCGCGCCTGCGCTTGCCGGACGCTTCCTTGGCGCGCCGGGATCACGCCGCCGCGCCGTAAAATTCGCATGCGCCGACGCGCTTGACTTTTCCGCCGAACAGGTCTACACTCCCGATAAGATCAACACGAAAGAAGGGTTTGCCATGGACAATTCAGCCATCACCAACGAACAGATATCGTCCTGGTCGGACGCTTACCGTCTTTCCCCCGAGCGTCGGCTCGCCACGCTCGCCCTGTCCAAAACGGCGTTGAGCGACGTGATGTTCGTGTCCTCGTCGGCGTACGCCATGCGCCAGAAGTTTTCGATCGACATTCCCACGCTCGAGGTCACCAATCAGGAAGCGAGCGGGCGCTGCTGGCTGTTCGCCGCCGCCAACGTGCTGCGCGAAAAGATCGCGAAGGATCTGAATCTCGAGTCCTTCGAGCTGTCGCAGAGCTATCTCGCGTTCTGGGACAAATTCGAGCGCGCCAACTATTTCTTTGAATCCATTCTGGAAACCGCCGTTCTCCCCGCCGACGACCGCACCGTCGCCTTTATCCTGAACACCGGCGTTCACGACGGCGGACAGTGGGATATGTTCGTCAACATCGCCGAAAAGTACGGCGTCGTTCCCAAGGACGCTTTCGGCGAGACCTATCAGTCGAGCCACACGAACGGCATGAATCACTACCTGAACCGCAACCTCAAGGTATGCGCCGTGAAGCTTCGCGGCATGGTCGCCCGGGGCGCCGCTCGCGAGGAGATCGCGCGTGAGAAGAACGCCATGCTGCAAAAAATCTACGGCTTCCTGTGCTCCTGCTACGGCGAGCCGCCCAAGACCTTCGATTTCGAGTATGTGGACAAGGATAAGGTCTACCATGTTGAAAAGGCCATGACGCCCGGCGAATTCTTTGAGAAATACGTTGGCGACACGCTCAAGAAAACCGTCAGCATCATCAACGCGCCGACCGACGATAAACCCTACGGCAAGGTGTTCACCGTGCGGCTGCTGGGCAACGTGGCGGGCGGCAAGGATGTCAGGCATCTGAACCTGCGCATGGACGATTTCAAGCGGGCGATCATCCGTCAGCTCGAAGCGGGCAAAGTCGTCTGGTTCGGCAGCGACGTGGGCAAGTACGGCGAGCGCGTCAGCGGCGTATGGAACGATCAATCCTTTGACGCCGAACTGCTCACCGGGCTTGATCTGAATCTGTCCAAGGCGGACAGCCTGAACTACTGGTTCTCGGCGATGAATCACGCCATGGTCATCACCGGCGTCAATCTGGACGACGGCAAGCCGACCCGTTGGAAAATCGAAAACAGCTGGGGCGACAAGAACGGCGCCAAGGGCTACTACCTGTGCTCGGACAGCTGGTTTGATCAGTTCGTGTTTCAGGCCGCCGTCGAGCGCGAATACCTCGGCGATCTGGCCGCGCTCGCCGATCAGCCCGCCGTCACGCTCGCGCCCTGGGACCCGATGGGCACGCTCGCGGAGTAAGGCGCTCTGCCGGGCGGTGGGCATTGGATTACAAGCGCCGGACACACAGCAAAACGACGTGCGTCCGGGAAAACAAACCCCGAGCGCGACGAATCCGGTGACGCTGCGCGCGGGAATGAGCGCCGGGTGCGACGAATCCAATGACGCTGCGCGCGTTGTCCGTCATAAAGCGAGCATCTGATTGATACCGAATGCTCGCCGCCGCGCCGTTCCCCGCGCCGGGCGCGGATCTTTTCCGATCGCCGCGTCCCCCGGCGCGTGATGCGCCGAGTTATTGAGCGCCCGATCCTTTGATTGAAAGCGATCCCGTCTGTATCCGGGATCGTTTTCTTGACCCGATCATTCGCTCGCGCCGCGCGTACCGCGACGCGGCGTCGCTCTTTTCATTTTCCGCCCGGCTTCGGGAAGGAATTATCCTAATCAACGGCGAATAAACGAATTGGAGGTTTTATGAACTTCATGCGCTGCCGACCGATCGATCGGCAAACGCGCCGTCCCGCGCGCGTAAGATGATCCGATCATCACGTTTGTTCATCGCGCTGGCAAATCAATCCCCGCGCCGGTTTTTACGCTGGCAGAACAATCCCCCGCCTGTTGCCGCGCGAGTTTGATATGATCCTAAACAGGAACGATCCCCCGCGCCTGTCACCGCGACGGCGGCCACGGACAAAGGAGGGCGATACCGATCATGAATCCCAAGCTCAAAGCAAAGATCCGGGAATCCGTTTCAGCCGTTTTGCCCATTACGGGCATTGTTCTGGCAATCACATTATTTCTTGTGCCGATGGAAACGGGCATGATGACGATGTTCATCACCGGCGCGATCATGCTTGTCGTCGGGATGGGCTTTTTCCAGCTCGGCGCCGAAATGGCGATGAGTCCTCTCGGCGAGGGGCTCGGCGTACAGCTTTCCAAGACCAAAAAGATCGGCTTGATCGTGCTGATCGGCTTTCTGATGGGCGCGATCATCACCATTGCCGAGCCTGACTTGCAGGTGCTGGCGGAGCAGGTGCCGTCCGTCCCGAATATGGCGCTGATCCTGACGGTCGCGGTGGGCGTGGGCATTTTCTTGGCGCTCGCCATCGTGCGCATTCTGTGGAAAGTCAATTTCTCCCTGCTGCTCATCATCATGTACGCCGTGCTGCTCGGGCTGTCCTTCCTTGTGCCCAAGGAATTTCTCGCCGTGGCGTTCGACTCGGGCGGCGTGACGACGGGGCCCATTACCGTGCCCTTCATCATGGCGCTGGGCGTGGGGCTTACCTTCATTCGCGGCGACAAAGACGCGGCGGACGACAGCTTCGGTCTGGTTGCGCTGTCAAGCGGCGGGCCGATCCTCGCGGTGCTGATCCTCGGCTGCCTTTTCCGTCCGGATGGCGCGTCCTATGCGGCGGCGGAGGTCGCCCATGTCGTCACCATTCAGGACGTCATGTTCGCCTTCCTGCGCGAGCTGCCCCGCTACGCGCTTGACGTATTGATATCGCTCGTGCCGATTCTGGCGGTTTTCCTGATCTTTCAAAAGCTCAAAAAGCGGTATCACAAGCGCCAGATCAGCCGCGTGCTCGTCGGTTTCGTGTACACCTATATCGGGCTGGTGCTGTTCCTGTGCGGCGTCAACGTCGGCTTCGCGCCCGTCGGCACGCAGCTTGGATTGGAACTGGCGGCGGAGTCGTGGAATTGGCTGCTCGTGCCCATCGGCATGCTGATCGGCTATTTCATCGTGAAGGCGGAGCCGGCGATTCAGATTCTCAACCACCAGATCCAGACCGTCACCAACGGCGCCGTCAAGGAGAAATCCATGAATCGCTGCCTTTCCGTCGGCGTCGCGGTCAGCGTCGGGCTGGCGATGCTCCGCATCCTCACGCGCATTCCCATCATGTGGATTCTGCTTCCCGGCTACCTGATCGCGCTCGCGCTTTCATTGTTTGTCCCCAAAATCTTCGTCGGCATCGCCTTTGACTCGGGCGGCGTGGCGAGCGGCCCGATGACCACCACCTTCCTCCTGCCGCTCAGCATCGGCGCGTGCGGGAGCGTGGGCGGCAGCATCATGACGGACGCTTTCGGCGTCGTCGCGCTGGTCGCGCTGACGCCGCTGATCGCCGTTCAGATCATGGGGCTGAACTACCGCTTCAAACTGCGCAAGATCGCAAAACTGACGGAAAAGGCTGTCCTGATCCCCGCAGACAGCGATGTAATCACCGAGCTGGAGGAGGAGACGATCCAATGACAAACGATCGCAACAGGACGGCGCCGCGCGTGCTTTTGCTCATTACAACGCCGCGACTGGCTGAAAAAGCTTCTGAAATGTACAGCGAGCACGCCGTGCCCGAGCAGTACCAGCTCCACGCGTTCGGCACGGCGTCGAGCGAGATTCTTGATCTATTAGGGCTTGGCAACATCGACTGGGTGATGCTGGTCGGCATGATGCCAAAGATCGTCGCGGACGATATGCTGCTCAAAATGCGCATCCTCCTGAAACTGGATACCGTCAACAGCGGAATCGCTTTCACCGTGCCTCTGTCGGGCGGGAACAGCCTCATGATGCGCCTGCTCGATCAAATGGCCGCCGATCACGAAACAAAGACCGAAAGAAAGGATGATCCGATCATGATGGACATGAAATACGCGCTGGTCGTCGCCGTCGTCAATCAGGGATTCAGCGAGGAGGCGATGACCGCCGCCAGGGCCGCGGGCGCGCGCGGTGGCACCATCCTGCACAGCCGTCAGATCGTCAGCGAAAACGCCGTCAAGCTCTGGGGCGTCAGCATGCAGGAAGAGAAGGACATCCTGATGATTCTCACCAAAGTCGAGGGCAAGCTTGCGATCATGCAGGCGATCAGCGAATGCTGCGGCATGCAGAGCGAGGCGCAGGGCATCGTGCTTTCCCTGCCGATTGATTCCATCGTCGGATTGAACGAGCTGTGATGCTTCACCGTGCCGCAGTGTCCTCTTCATGAGCCTTTTCCCTTTATCCCGCAAATCAGCAGCGCTCGCCTCCGCAATGGAGACGGGCGCTGTTTTTCATTGACGAATCGAATCGGTGGTTTTCTCGCGGTTACCCGTTCAGATCGTTCGGATCGCCGGGGAACAGCGGAACGGCGTCCTCCCAAAGCGGGTTCTCTTGCTCATGAATAGAATACGGTACGGAATAAATGAACTTCGGTATGGTTTCGGGTCGCGGCATATGACATTCGACCTCCCAGCACCAGACGCCGTTTTCATCGTAGCTGTCCCCGCCGCCGCTCATTTCCATCCATGTGTCCTGATACGCGAGCGGCTGCCGCATTTCGTCGTAAAAGTCAAACAGGAACACGTTTTCTTTGATTTCTTCGCGCGTCCACCCGCCTTCTTTTTCATACAGGCGCAGCTTCACATCCATCCCCATCGCGCCGATCTCGGCTCGCTCGACGACGACGTCAAAGTGCGTCGGCAGACCGTCCAACTCGGCAAAGTTCAGTTGTATTTTCTCTTCCGCCTTCGCGTTTAGCGTAAACTCGAGCACGAATTCGTCCAGATATACCATGTTGCCGTATTCGACGTACAGATCGGCCATGGTCATCATATCATCCTCGAGCCGCGCGACCCGCGCCTGTTCCTCCTCCGTCAAATCGCGTTCCAGTTGGTAGTACGGCAGCAATTGCGCGTAGGTTGCGTTGTCCTCGGGATCGTCGTGGGCTTTCGAGGAATAGAAGATGCCGTAGCCGTTATGCTCCCCCGCCTGCACGGCGACCTTGCCCGAGGCGATCACCGCGTCTTTATGATCCTCGTCCGTTTCAACGACCTCGCTGCCCGGCGCGAGCAGCGCCAGACGTACCGCAACCTTCGCCGCGCCAGCGACGGGCGCCGTCAGTTCGAGCGTTTCGCCGCCTGTCGCCGTCTTCTTGCCCGTCTCGAAGGGATGCATCACCCATTGATTGAGCACATCAGTCGTCATCCCGGCGGCCTTTTGACCGTTGACGGTGACGCCGAGCGTTTCGACCCAGACAGGGCGTTCGGTATCGAACTGATACGCCAGATCGAGCCGCGTGCCGTCGATCAGCGCTTCGGTAATCCGCGTCGTCACGCCTTCCGACGCATGGCGCGCGTTTACCGCCTGCACGAGTGTTTTTTGTTTCTCCGTCGGCGCGGACGCTCCCTTGAAAATGTAGTCGAGCACGCCCGTTCCCGCCGCGAGCGCCGCACCCGCCATCAAAAGCGCCAGCGCGAGCGCCGCCGCCATCGCAAAGGACAGTTTCTTTTTCACCTTTTCTTCCTCCTTTTCGGAAGGCAGCGCGCGCGTCATGCGCCGCATTCTTTCCGCGAACTCATCGGATACCTCGGGATACATACGCTTGAGCCTGTTCGGATCGATTTTCATTCCGCCGCCTCCTCGCTTAACGTTTTCTGCAATTTCTTCCTTGCCCGGAACAACCGGTTTTTGACGCTTGCCAAAGGCAATCCGAGGACGAGCGCGATATCCTTCGCCGTCATTTCTTCCATGTATTTAAGCAGGAATGGCGTGCGCAGGCTTTCGGGCAGCGCCGCGATTGCCTCGTCAAGCGCGGTATCCTCGGGCTGCGCGCACGCCTGCTCCTCTTGAGGCGCTTCCGCCACGGGAAAGCCGCGCATGCGTTTTCTTTGGATATTTCGGCACTCGTTGACGACCACGCGCGTCATGAAGGCGCGCTCTGTGCCGCTTCGCACGCGATCGCGCGCCCGCCACACGTTCAGCAGCGCCTGCTGCGTGGCGTCCTCGGCGTCGCTCCTGTTCCTGAGCAGGCTGTACGCCGTCCTGAAAAACGAGGGCAGATATTGTTCCGCGATTGCCGTGTACGTCGCTTCATCCATCGGCTGAACCTCCGACCGTTTTGAAGATCTTCACTGATCATACGCTTTTTAACGACAAAAGGATAGACGGATCGCCGACATTCGTCCGCGTTCCGCGCGGAATTGCGCGAACGGCTTTACCAATCGGGAGATCTGTGATAGAATGGCGCTGACGCTCTTTTGCGCCGACCGCCTTTCAGTCATCAAACGTAACGGAGAATGCCATGCGGATATTGATCGTCGGAGACGGAAAAATGGGTCACTCGCTCGCCGAACAGTTGATCGGCGAAGGGCACGAGGTCACCATTATCGAGAAAAGCGGCGAAGTATTGCAGCAGAACGAGGACACGCTTGACGCCCTTTTTATCCAAGGGAACGGCGTCAGCCTGTCGACGCTCAAGGAAGCCGGCGCGCCGAACGCCGATCTGATCATCGCGGCGACGGTGAGCGACGAGAGCAACATGCTGTGCTGCTACACCGCCAAGCTGCTGGGCACGCGCTACGCCGTCGCGCGCATCCGCGACCCCGAGTATTACGACAGCCAATCCTTTATACAGCAGCATTTAGCGGTCGATTACATCATTAATCCCGAACGCGCGGCGGCGTTTGAAATCAGCCGCATCCTGCGCTACCCGTTCGCGGGCAGCGTAGAGACCTTTGCGCGCAACCGCGTGGAAATGATGGATTACACCGCAGGCGCCGACGATGTGGCGTCCAATATGCCCCTGCGCGAATTGTACAAGCGCCATCGCGCGCTTCCGCAGGTGCTGTTCAGCATCGTCGAGCGCGGCGGCGAAGCGCTCATTCCCAAGGGCGATTTCATCATTCGCCCGGGCGACCGCGTGCATGTCGCCTCGGACGCCGCGACGATCACCGAGTTTTTCCGCACGCTGGGCAAGAATACGCTGCCCGTGCACAACGTGCTGATCGCGGGCGGCAGCCGCATCGCGTACTACCTGTCCAACGCGCTGCTTTCCATGAAAATGCGCGTGACCATCGTTGAAATCGATCCCGACAAGGCGCGTCTGCTGGCCGAGCGCCTGCCCGCCGCCGAAGTGCTGCGGGGCGACGGCACATCGCAGGAATTCCTGACCAGCATCGGTCTGACGGGCTTTGACGCCTTTATCACGCTGATGGATCACGACGAGGACAATCTGGTGACGGCGTTTTATGCCGTCACGCAAGGCGTGAGCAAGGTGGTTGCCAAGAACAACCGCCTGTCGCACAACGATATTTTCAAGCGCATGGGGCTGGACAGCGTGATCAGCACCAAGCAGGCGACGTGCAACACCATCCTGCGCCTCGTCCGCTCGCTCAACAACGCCGGCGACACCGCCGTCACGCGCGTGTACCGGCTCGCCGAGGGCGCGGCGGAAGCGCTCGAGTTTATCGCCACCGAGCATGCGGGCTATCTGCACATCCCGCTCAAGGATCTGCCGATGTCGGACAACGCGCTGATCGTCACCATCGTGCGCGGCGGTCAGGTGCGCATCCCGTTTGGCAACGACACCATCGAAGCGGGCGACAACGTGATCGTCATCACCAAGAACTTGGGCATCAAGGATCTGAACGAACTGATCCGCAAGAAATAACGATATGAACAAACGATTGGTCGTGAATCTGTCCGGCAAACTGCTGCTGCTCGAGGCGCTTTTGATGCTGCCCTCGCTGGTCGTATCGCTGTCGTATCAGGACGGCGACGCCATGGCGTTCGTCTACGCGCTCATCCCGCTTGTCGCGTGCGGGCTGCTGTCGCAGCTTGTCCGCGCCGACCGCGACGTGCTCGAGGCGCGCGAAGGCCTGGCGGTGAGCGGTCTGGCATGGATTCTGATGTCGCTTTTCGGCGCGCTGCCCTTCCTGTTTTCGGGCATGACGGATAACTTTGTCGACGCGTTCTTCGAGTGCGTGAGCGGCTTTACGACGACGGGCGCGAGCATCCTGACCGATATCGAGTCGCAGGGGCGCGGCGTGCTGTTCTGGCGGAGCTTCACGCACTGGATCGGCGGCATGGGCGTGCTCATCCTCACGCTCGCGCTCATTCCCAAGGTCACGGGCCGCGCGTCGCATCTGGCGCGCGCCGAAAGCCCCGGCCCGACCTTCAGCAAGTTCACGCCCAAATTGCAGGATACCGCCAAGACGCTCTATTTCATCTATATCCTTATGTCTTTGTCGCAGGTGATCGCGCTGCTCATCGCCGGGATGCCGCTTTACGATTCTTTGATCCACACCTTCGGCACGGCGGGCACGGGCGGGTTCAGCAACCGCAGTCTGTCGGTCGGCGCGTACGACAACGCCGCCGTCGACGTGATCATCACCGTCTACATGCTGCTGTTCGGCGTCAATTTCGCCGTCTATTTCCATATGCTTCGGCGCGATTTTAGGGGCGCGGCGCGCAACGAGGAAGTCAGGCTGTATTTCATCATCGCTTTTGTCGCCATCGCGCTGACGACATGGAAGATTCTCCCCCTCTACGGCAACGATATCTGGCAGTCGCTCCGGCACGCGGGGTTTCAGGTCGCCTCGGTCATGTCCACGACGGGCTACGCCACGGCGGATTTCAATTTGTGGCCGCAGCTTATCCGCGCGCTGCTCGTCCTGCTCATGGTGATCGGCTCGTGCGCCGGCTCGACGGCGGGCGGCGTCAAGGTAGTGCGCGTATCGCTGATCTTCAAGGCGTCGCTGCGCGAGGTTCGGCATACCTTCCGTCCGCGCAAAACGGAAATCGTGCGCATGGACGGCAAGCCCGTCGCCGAACAGGTCGTGGGACAGCTCGGCTCCTTCCTGTTCTTTTACGCGCTGCTCACCGCCTTCGGCACGCTGCTCATCGCCGCCTTCGGGTTTGATCTGGAAACCAGCTTCACCGCGCCGATCGCCTGCCTGTCCAATATCGGTCCCGGGCTGTCGACCGTCGGACCGATGGGCAGTTTTGCCTCCATGCCCGCCGTATGCAAGATTTACCTCTCCTTCCTCATGCTCATCGGCAGGCTCGAATTTTACCCCATTCTGGCGCTGCTCGCGCCGTCCTTCTGGAGAAAACATTAAGTTGAAGGGGGAAGACGCGATTAATGCGGATTCGCCTGCGTTTTTCGTTCGGAACAGGAAATATTGCACAAGGTCAGGCTTGACAATGTAATTTCTGTTCTATATAATTGTTACACCGATAGTGTGAGCTTACCGGAATTTGAGACAGGAGGGACACTTGCCAAATGAAGAAATACCTGCCGATCATCCTCGCAATCGTTGCCGTCGTGGCGATCGTGTTTGCGGTTGTTTTCGCCGTGCAGAAGGGCGATGTGCAAAAGCAAAACGATGCGCTGACGCAGCAGGTTGCGACCCTTGAGAAGGATCTCGCGACCGCGAAAGCGGACATCGACGCCGTGAAAGCGGAACTTGAGACCGTAAAGGCCTCCGCTTCCGCCGAGACCGCCGCCAAGGCCGCCGCCGAGGAAGCCGCCGCCAAGGCCGCCGCCGAAGCCGAGGCCGCCAAGGCCGCCGCCGAGGAGACCAAGAAGGCGTACGCGACCTACACCTACAACCTCTCCATGACCGATTTCCCGACCAACTGGAACATCCACCAGTACAAGACGGACGGCGACTCCACCATCGCCGACTGGATCACCCGCGGCTTCTACGCCTTCGATTACAACGAGACGATGGACGGCTATAAGATGGTCCCCGAGCTTGCCGCTGAAATGCCCATCGACGTCACCGCCGATTACGTCGGCGAAGAATGGGGCATTGCCGAGGGCGAAACCGCCCGCGCGTGGAAGATCGTTCTCCGCGACAACCTCAAGTGGGAGAACGGCGCTTCCATCACCAGCGAGGACTTCATCGAGTCCTATAAAGCGCTGCTTAACCCGATCGCCGCGAACTATCGCGCCGACGGTCTGTGGAGCGGCAACATGGTCATCACCAACGCCGAGAGCTATGCCAAGCAGGGCACGTCCTCCGATACGGCGTTCGGCGCGTACATGAAGCTCGTCGGGATCGACGACAAGGACGCCTTCTTCGCCGCGCACGGCGCCGAAAAGGGCTATATCAACTGGAGCAATTCCTTCGGCGATACCTATGACTTCGCGACGCAGACTTGGACCGGCGCCGCCGAGGACGCCATCGTCGAGACCCCGCTCACCGTCGCCGAACTGTACACCTTCTACACCGAAGGCGCGGGCGGCGAATATATCACCTGGGCAGACGCCGACACCAAGAAAGCCTGGGCGATGGACGAGTGCTTCGCCAAGTATACCTATCCCGAGCTTGATTGGGAAAAGGTCGGCATGAAAGCCACCGCTCCCAACGAACTGGTCTTCATCATCACCAAGAAGCTCGAAGGCTTCTACCTCTACTACTCGCTGACCTCCAATTATCTGGTCAACATGGACCTGTACAAGGCCTGCGAGACGGTGGTGGACGGCGTGTACAACAACACCTACGGCACCAGCGTCGAAACAACCATGTCCTACGGCCCCTACATGCTGACCACCTTCCAGTCCGACAAGCTGTTCACGCTGGACAAGAACCCGCACTGGTACGGCTACACGCTCGAACAGAACGCCGGCCTTTACCAGACCACGCGCATCCAGTATGACTGCGTGAAGGAAGTCGAGACGCGCCACGAGATGTTCCTGAACGGCCAGCTCGACGGTTTCGGTCTGGACAAGAACTATATCCCGAATTACGCCACCTCGGACTACACCTACTACTCCATGGGCGACTCGGTCTTCGCCATGGTCTTTAACCCGAACCTCACCGCGCTGACGACCAACCAGACGACGGCGGGCGAGAACATCAACAAGACCATCATCACGCTCAAGGACTTCCGCATCGGTATGTCGCTGGCGATGGACCGCGCGAACTTCTGCCTCGCCACGCAGCCGACCAACGGCCCGGCGCTGGCTCTCTACGGCGATCTGATCATCGCCGATCCCGAGCAGGGCATCGCGTACCGCGCCACCGAGCAGGCGAAGAACGTTATCGTCAACTTCTGGGGTCTCGCCGATGAAGTGGGCGAAGGCAAAATGTACGCCACCGCCGACGACGCCATCGATTCCATTTCGGGCTACAACCTCGAAATGGCGCAGCAGTACTTCAATACCGCTTACGATCAGGCGATCGCGCAGGGTCTGATGGACGAGGACGATGTGATCCAGATCACCATCGGCACGCCGAACCTGACCAGCGCCTTCTACAACAGCGGCTACGAGTACATCGTCAACAACTACACCGACGCCGTCAAGGGCACCAAGCTCGAAGGCAAGCTGACCTTCACGCGTGACGGCACGCTGGGCAACGGCTTCGCCGACGCGCTGCGCAACAATCAGGTTGACATGCTGTTCGGCGTGGGCTGGACGGGCTCGACCTTCGATCCCTACGGCCTCATGCAGGTGTACGTTGATCCCGCTTACCAGTACGACTCCGCTTGGGACGCCAACACCGTCACCATCGATATCGAGCTGGACGGCGTGACCTACACCGCGACGGCGGTTGACTGGTACAAGTCCATCAACGGCAACAAGATCGAAGCCGTCAAGACGGGCACCGAAGAGACCGCGGAGCTTGTGTTCGCCGGCGAAACGCCCGAGAACGCGCATGACCGCATCATCGTCCTCGCCGCGCTGGAGAACGCGATTCTCCAGAACTACAACTACATCCCCCTCATGAACGACGCCAACGCGTCCCTCAAGGGCATGCAGGTTGAGTTCTACACCGAGGATGAGGTGTTCCCGATGGGCCGCGGCGGCATCCGCTTCATGACCTACAACTACACCGACGCCGAATGGAACGCCTACGTGGCGGAACAGGGCGGCACGCTGAACTACAAGTAAGCAACAGCAAGCCCAATCCGATTCGCCAAGGCGGGGATGCGCGAGCATCCCTGCCTTGGCGAGTGATTGGGTTCATTTTTCCACAAGAGGCATTTTCTACTGCCGCACCCGGATAAACGACGGATTCGGCCGTAGAAAATGCGGAAGGGGTTACCGAATGATCAAGTATGTACTGAAACGACTCCTGCTCATGATGATGGTGTTTTTGATCATTATTTCCATGTGCTTTATCCTGATCAAATTGCTGCCGAACCGCCCCGCCGAGCAATTCGGCAAGGACATGCAGCTCATCGAGATGCGCAGGAACGCCCTTGGTTACAACAAGCCGATCATGGAGCAGTACTTTATCTTTATTGAAAAGACGCTGATCGGCGGCGACTGGGGCGTCAGCGAAACGCTGTATCTGGGGCAGGATGTCTGGCAGAAGTTCATGGAGAAAATGCCCGCCACCGTCGTCGTCAATATGTACACGATGATCTTCGCCGTGCCGCTCGGACTGCTGTTCGGCATCTATGCGGCGCTGCAAAAGAACAAATGGCAGGATCATTTCATGTCCACCGTCGTCATGATCTTCGTTTCGGTACCCAGTTATGTGTACGCGTTTCTCGTGCAGTACTTCCTGTGTTTCAAGCTCAAATGGTTCCCGCTTCAGATGAAGTCGGGCTATGATTTCCTGTCGTGGGAGACGTTCGTGTCGCTCGTGCCGGCGATCCTGTCGCTGGGATTCGGCACCATCGCCGGCCTGACGCGCTTTACCCGCGCCGAGCTGACCGAGGTGCTGACCAGCGATTTCCTGCTGCTCGCGCGCACAAAGGGCCTGTCGCGCGCGCAGACCACCGTGCGCCACGCGCTTCGCAACGCCATGGTGCCGATCTTCCCGATGATTCTGGGCGAGTTCATCGGCATCATGTCCGGCTCGCTGATCATCGAAAACATCTTCGGCATCCCGGGCGTCGGTCCGCTCTATGTCGCGTCCGTCACGGCGTCGACGCCCGATTACAACCTGTTCATGCTCCTGTCCGCTTTCTATACGCTGATCGGCTTAACCTCGAGCATTATCGTTGATTTAAGCTATACCTTCATTGATCCGAGAATCAGAATGGGGAGCAGAAAGTGATGAACAATCAAACGCCGTACGAATCCATCCCCGCATCCGAGTTCGCGTTCGTTTCGAACGAAGACCGCCTGCACGATAAAAAGCTCGATACCAAGCCCATCGGATACTTCAAGGATGTTTTGATCCGCTTCTCGCGCAACAAAAGCTCGGTGGTCGCGGCGTACCTCATCCTCCTTCTGGTTTTGTTCGCCGTCCTCGTGCCTATTTTTGCCGAGACCGATTATACGCGCTCTTTAACCGACACGACCTACCTCACCTATGCCAAGCTGCCGCCCAAGTACGCGCCGCTCAAATGGATGGGCTTTGACGGCGAAGGCGATCTGACGGTCAATACCACGCTGTACAACAGCTACCGCGCCATCGGTATTGAAACGGGGCTGAACCCCATTCTTGAAACCTACAAGCTTAACTACACCGATCCCACCGCCAGCCAGAAGGCGACCTTCTGCGACATTCGCGTCGACTACTATTTCAACATGGGCATGACCTACATGACGCTGACGCCGTCGCAGTTCGAGGACATTCAGGCTTGGCAGGACGAGACGGGCGTTCAGGTCATTTATCCCGCCATCACCGACGCCAAGCAGTCCGACGCCAATATCTGGTATAAGGCGAACGCCAAGGGCGCGCCCACGCTCGACAAAAACGGCGATTTCCAGCCCATCTACCGCAAAACGACGCCGACGGACACCGCGTATCACAGCCTGCGCATCGCCGCCGACAACGATCCCGAGCATCCCCTCGCCTACGCGCGCGTCACCGGCACATCGGAGGCCAAATCCTATATCACGCGCGTGTGCCGCTACACCTATTTCCAGTATCGCTACGGCTACGAGCCCTCTTTCATCTTCGGCACAAACGCCAAAGGGCAGGACATTTTCACCCGTCTCGCCGCCGGCGCGCGATTCAGCCTGCTCCTCGCCGTCGGTATTTCCGCCATTAACCTGTTCATCGGCGCCGTCTACGGCGCGATTCAGGGGTATTACGGCGGCGCGATCGATCTGGCAATGGACCGCGTTTCCGACGTGCTCAGCGGGATTCCCTTCATGGTGCTGACCACGCTGTTCCAGCTGCATTACGCCAACAAGGTCGGCGTCGTGACCGCGCTGCTGTTCGCCTTCGTGCTCACGGGCTGGATCGGCATGGCGGCGCGCGTAAGGATGCAGTTCTATCGCTTCAAGGGACAGGAGTACATCCTGGCGGCGCGGACGCTGGGCGCGGGCGATCTGCGGCTGATGTTCAAGCACATTTTCCCCAACTCATTAGGCACCATCATCACCGGCTCGGTGCTGGTCATCCCCGGCGTCATCTTCAGCGAATCGAGCCTCACCTACCTCGGCATTATCAATCTGGAAACCGCCACGCGCACCAGCGTCGGCACGCTGCTCGCCAACGGCAAAGCGTTCCTTTCCACGTATCCGTTCATCATCCTGTTCCCCTCGCTGTTTATCTCACTTTTGATGATCTCCTTCAACCTGTTCGGCAACGGGCTCAGGGATGCGTTCAACCCGTCATTGAGGGGGGCAGAGTAACATGGACAACATCGAAAAGAAATTACAGGTGCATAACCTTCGGATTTCCTTCCGTACGGTTTCGGGCAAGCTGCACGCCGTGCGCGACATCAGCTTCGATCTCGCCAAGGGCGAGACGCTCGCCATCGTGGGCGAATCCGGTTCGGGCAAATCAGTCACATCCAAGGCGATTCTGGGCATTCTGGCGGGCAATTCCATCGTCGAGGACGGCGAAATCCTCTACGACGGGCAGGATCTGCTCAAGATCCCAGAGGATGATTTTTACCGTATTCGCGGCGACAAAATCGCCATGATCTTTCAGGACCCGCTTTCCAGCCTCAACCCCATCATGCGCATCGGCAAGCAGCTTACCGAAGCGATGCTGCTCAAGGGCAAGGCTCGCCAGCGCGCCAGCCGGAAGAATTTCAACGAAAAGCTCGCGCTGCTCGAGAAGTACATGGAGCTGGGCGATTCTGCGAAAAAGCAGGATATTAAGACCCAATGCGCGCTGTTCCGGAAGTTTGAAATGCGCCATATCAAACTCGAGCAGGCGTACAACCTCGCGCTCGAATCTGCAAACGAGGCGCTGGTCGAGATCGATCATGTCCTGTTCCTCATCGAGAAGAACGCGTTCAAGGATCAGGCGGCGCGCCTTAAGGAAATCGCCGAGTTCTCCAAGCACGCCGTGAACCCGTATGTCGTCGATCCGTCCGACGCGCAAAACGTGCAATCGCTCGCTGATGAACTGGAAAAAGGCCTGTGCGCGCAGATCACAAGCGGCGATTACGCGCCGACCGGCGATAGGCTCAGCCGGCTGCGCGATTGCCTGTCACGCGCCGTCGCCAAGGAAAAGCCGGATTTCTTCGCCATCGGCTATTGTCTTGAGGCGGGGCAAAGCGTCGATCTGCCCGGCACGGTCGGGGAAACGAACGCGCTGTACAAGGCGTATCTCGACGAGAATTTCCTAAACGATTTCACGGCGATCGCCGAACGCGCGATCGTCAATGCCGACGCCGGTTTCCTCGAAAAGCGTCAGGCGCTGATCGCCGACCTCGACGCCGCGCTGGATCGCCTGTCCTCGGGCGACGTCGACGACGCCGTGCTTCGCGCGCTGCCGGGCGAACTTTGCGACAAGACGCGCGCGACCGTCGATCCCCTCGATATCGTCAAGGACAGCGTCGCCTGCACATTCCCCGGCAGTCTGAAGGGGTTTGTGGACACTTATTTCCTCGGCAAGCGCAGAAACGGCGCGAAAATGCGCAAATACGACCGCCAGATGGCGCGCTATAACAAGATTGTCGCCAAGGGCAAGACGCCCGACTACAAGGTCGCCGATCCCACCGTGGTCGATCTTGATCTGGTCAAGGAGAATATCGTCCGCCTGATCACCAATCTGAAAACGCATTATGAAGCGGAAATCGCCGCCGACGCGCGCGTTGACAGGCGGCTGAAAACCGAGCGCTTGATTGATTACATCAAGGACAACGCCTCGGGCATGGTTTATCACGTGAACAAGCGCGCCGCCAAGAACAAGGCGCTCAAACTGATGGAGGAAGTCGGCATCGACAACCCGCGCCACCGCTATTCGCAGTATCCCTTCGAGTTTTCGGGCGGTATGCGGCAGCGCATCGTCATCGCCATCGCGCTTGCCGCCAACCCCGATATCCTCATCTGCGACGAACCGACCACGGCGCTGGACGTCACCATTCAGGCGCAGATATTGGAGCTCATTAACAAGCTCAAGCGCGAGCGTCATCTCTCTATCATCTTCATCACGCACGATCTGGGCGTCGTCGCCAACATGGCCGACCGCATCGCCGTGATGTACGCGGGAAAAATCGTCGAGTACGGCACGGCGGAGGAAGTGTTCTACGCCCCCGCGCACCCCTACACATGGGCGCTGCTGTCCTCGATGCCCGATCTGGAAACCAAGGAAAAATTGGAAGCCATCCCCGGCACGCCGCCCATTATGCTCTACCCGCCCAAGGGCGACGCCTTCGCCGAGCGCAACCGCTACGCCATGAAGATTGATTTCGAGCGCCAGCCGCCTGAATTCCGCATCAGCGACACGCATTGGGCGGCGACATGGCTGCTGCATCCCGACGCGCCGAGAATCGATCCGCCCAAAGCGGTGACCGACCGCATCGCCAAAATGCGGGCAAGAGTGGGAGGCGAACAGAATGTCTGAAAAACCGCGCGAAGTCCTGCTCCGCGTCGAGCATCTGTGCCAGTATTTCAAGTCCAATAAAGCGGTGGACGACGTCAGCTTCGACATCATGAAGGGCGAGGTGTTCGGGCTGGTCGGCGAATCGGGCTGCGGTAAAACGACGACCGGGCGATCGATCATCAAGCTTTACGACATCACCTCGGGCAACATCTATTTCAAGGGCAAGCGCATCGCCGCAGGGCCGCGATCCTATAAGCTCAAGATCGCCGAAGCGCGAAAAGAACTCAAGACGGCGTCGCCCGAGGAAAAGATTAAGCTGAATGAAGAAATCGCGGCGCAGCGTCACGAGCTTAAAAACGCCAGACGCGATCAGAAACACTGCGACAAGCTCCACGCTTACGATTTGCTGCTCGAGGTGCAGCGCAAGTATGAACCGCTTATCGCCGCCGCCTCGCCGGAGCAGCTTCCCGCGCTCAAAAAAGAGTACGCTGAGCAGTGCCGCATCGCCAAAAAGCAGCGCTACATCACGCAAATTCAAATGATCTTTCAGGACCCCATCGCCTCGCTCGATCCGCGCATGACGGTTTACGAAACCATCGCCGAGGGACTGATGATCCGCGGCGAAAAGGATAAGCGCGTCATCGACGAAAAGGTCTACCGCGTGCTCGAGCTGGTCGGGCTGGTGCGCGAACACGCCAGCCGCTATCCGCACGAGTTTTCGGGCGGTCAGAAGCAGCGCATCGGCGTCGCGCGCGCCGTCATCATGAATCCCGAATTGATCATTGCCGACGAGCCGGTCAGTGCGCTCGATGTGTCCATTCAGGCGCAGGTCATCAATCTGCTCAACGATCTGCGGCACCAGCTCGGGCTGACCATCATGTTCATCGCGCACGATTTGTCGGTCGTCAAATACTTCTCCGACCGCATCGGCGTCATGTATTACGGCAAAATGGTCGAGCTGGCGTCGTCGGACGAATTGTTCGAGCATCCGCTTCACCCCTACACCAAATCGCTCCTGTCCGCCATTCCCCTCCCCGACCCCGTGTATGAGAAACAGCGCCGGCGCATCAAGTACGAGCCGCTCGCCGCGCATGACTATTCGGTGGACAAACCGACGATGCGCGAGATCATCCCGGGACATTTCGTGAGCTGTAACGATCAGGAGTACGCCGAATACTGCGCGCAGCTCGGCGTTGCGCCGATGTAAAGCGACAGGCGCCGCGTCCGGGGATCAGGCGCGGCGCGTTTTCGTGCCGAACGCGCGCAGCAGCGCATCCGCGCGGCAAATGATCAATGGGAGACGTCATGAAGAAGCCTTACCGACTGCTTTTGCAATACGGCGTGACCGCCGCGATCGGCGCGCTGATCGCATGGCTCGTCGCCGCGTATCGCGGATTTGATGCGGCGCTCACCTTTTCGCTCAACGCGCGGTATTTGAGCGACGGTTTTTTTGTCGCCGGTCTACTGCTGGCGGGTTTCGGCGCGTTGATCTGGATTTCCACGACGGGCTTTTTCGATCTTCTCGCCTACGGCTTTCGCAGCCTGCTGGTGCTTTTCACGGCGCTTGTCAAGCCGAGCGAACACAAAACGTTCTACGAGTATAAGCTCGAGCGCGAAAGCGGACGGAAAAAGGGCGCATGGTATATCTTGTTCGTCGGACTGATCTATCTGGCGGCGGCTTACACTTTTCTTCGCGTCTACTACGCCGCCTTGTGACCGACGAAACGGTGATCGGATCATCATTGCAAAGCAGCGCGCCGCTTCAAGAGAAGCGGCGCGATGTTGATTCCGTCAGTTTATAAGTACTCGCAGGTGATGGACAAATCCTCGTCGACGGTCAGCTTGTATTGTTCAGTGACGGTCTCCTCGCTCGACCACGGCCGGGCGTAGGTGAATGTGACCGGCGTTTCGCCGACGCCCGCCGCGCTGAAGGTGAAGAAATACGTGCCGCCCGTACCCGGCGGGATGATGTCCCCTTCGTAATCGTTCAGGACATACTCGACGCTGACGAGCGAAGCGACCCGCGCATCCTCGATACTCACCGTCCACTGATAGCCCGTCGACGGGTTCCCGTCGAGCGATACGACGGCGATCTGCGCGGCGCGCTCGACGGCGAGGGCGAATACCTGCGCCGGAATCGAGCGGGTCATCTGCCCGTTATGGAACACGCGCACGGTGTCGCCGGGCTTGAGATCCTGCGGCAGCGCGGTCGTTTCGTCGGTATTGAGCGAAAGTATCTCCTCGCCGAAATGGATCGCCAGCGTAATCACGCCGTCCGCAATCTCCTCGATTTGACCGTACGCGGCGAAGCACGGCGTCACGGCGTCGGCATTGATCTGCCCGGGCAGCGACATCGTCATGACGCCGTTGTAATCGACCCGGACCCATGTCCGCTCATAATCCGCCGCATTCAGGGATTCCGGCAGGCGGACAAGCACCTGCGTGACCGAACCGGACGGCATTTGCGCGTTTCCGTTTTCGTCGGTCACGGCCATCTGTCCCAGCGACTCGGTCGCGATGAGCAGCGCGTTCTCGTCCTCGACGGAAAGCACGAAGCCGTAGAGCGTTTCCGCCGGCCGATCCTCGGCATAAGCGACGGCGCACAGGAAGACCAGCGTCAGCAACACAGAAAGGATTCTTTTCACGTTTGTTACCTCCTTCATTGGGTTCCGTCTATATAGACGAACGCGACGCCGTTTTGTTCCCGCGGCGGACTATTTACTTTCGCTGTGGACGTACGCGCCTTCCTCCGCCGCCGATTCGGTGACGTTCAGGGCGTAGTCCGACACGCGCTCCAGATTGTTGATCGCCTCGAGGAACAGGACGCCCGATTTGGGCTGACAGGCATGATCGCGCAGGCGCTCCAGATGCGTGTCGTGCATCTCCTTCATACAGCGATCGACGGCCTCCTCGGCTTGCTCGGCGTCGAAACGCGCGCTGTCGGAGATTTTCCATTCGTTCAGCGCGCACAAAGCGATGTCCAGTGAAACCATCACATGCGAAAATATCTCGTGCAGATCGCCGATCGCCGTGTCCGAGAGCGGGATATCGCGCGCCGCGCGCGCCTTCGCCAGATCGAACAGGTTGTCGGCGTGGTCGCTGATGCGCTCCAGATCGTTGACGATATGGAACAGATTGCCGATCCTTTTGCTCTCGGGCGCGGTGATATCGGTGGCGATGACGCGCACCAGCGCGGCAGTGATTTTTTCCTCCAGAAAGTCCGCCAGCTCCTCGTGCGCGTTCATTTCCTGCTCGCGCGAGGCGTCGGCGTTCATCAGCGAATCCATCGCCAGCGCAAGATGCACGCGGGCGTTGACGCCCATGCGGCAGGTCTCGCGGTAGAGCTGTTCGGCGGCGATGGCGGGCGTGACGAGCAGATTATCATTGTAGTACCGCAGCGAAATATCCGGCATATCGGCGTCCGCGCCGCGCACGAACAGCATGGACAATTTGACGAACCCGTCGGTAAAGGGCAGGAACAGCAGCGTCGAAACGACGTTGAACCCAATGTGCATCAGCGCGATGGTGAGCTTGGGATTGCCCGGCGTAAGCGATTCCGCCCAGCCCGCAAGCGGCAGCACGAGGGCCGCCGCCAGGAAAATGATCGTGCCGACGACGTTGAACAACAAATGAATGATCGCCGTGCGTTTGGCGGCGACGCTCGCGCCCGACATGGCGAGCAGCGACGGCAGGCAGGAGCCGATGTTGGAGCCGAGCAGGAAGTACAGCGCGGCCTCCGCGCCGACCAGCCCGGACGCCGCCAGCACCTGAAGGATGCCGATGGACACCGAGGAGGACTGCAAAAGCCCCGTGACCACAAGCCCGACCAGCACGCCGACGAGCGGATGATCAATGCCGCGAATAATGTCGCGCACCTGCGGAAGCTCGCGCAGCGGCGTCATCGCGGCGCTCATCATGTCCATGCCGATAAAAATCAGCCCCAGCCCCATCAGCGTGTAGCCGGTCAGAACGAGCTGCTGCCGGCGTTTCCCGAAATAGATCAGCAGCACGCCGATCACCGAGAACACGGCGCCCAAATCGATCTTAATCGAAAGAATCAAGGACGTGACCGTCGTGCCGATGTTCGCGCCCATAATAACGCCGACCGCCTGCGCCAGCGTGATGAGCCGCGCGTTGACAAAACCGATCAGCATGACCGTCGTCGCGCCCGAGGACTGGATGACGCCGGTCACAAAAAGACCGGTGAAAAGCGCCATATACTTGTTCCGGGTCATCACGGCCAGAATACCCTTCAGCCGTTCGCCCGCGACGCGCTCGAGCGATTCGCCCATCACGCGCATTCCGAAAAGAAACAATCCCGTGCCGCCAAGCAGGCTGATCAGCACCCCTATCGACATGTCGGCCTCCTCTACTGTTCTTTTGTCCGGCGACGGCGGCGCGCGCGGCCGTCGGTCAGCGAAGCGTACCGCCCCGCCGTATGCGGTTTCTGCGCCGGGGTTCGCGCGCCGGGCTTCCCCGGGAGCCCCGTCCACATGTGCGAAACGCCGCCGTGGAGCATCACGTCCCGCAGATCGTCGAAGCGCTCGGTCACCATATACAGATAAGGAGGAATGCCTTCCTCCGAGTTTTCGGTTCTGATTTTATGCGGGCGCACCAGCACGAGCAGCAGCGCGCGGATAAACTCGACGGCGCCGTATTTTTGATACAGCTCGGCGCACATGCGGTCGTACTTGAGCAGGCTCGCCGCCGGCAAGCCTTCCGCGCCGAGAATGGCGTGGCATTTCGCTTCCGTCTTGCGAATCAGGAAATCAACCAGCTCGCCCAGCCGCTCGTTGATCAGCTGATACAGCCGCTCGCTCATAAAATAGCGAAACAGCCCCTTGAAAACCATATCGCTTTCTTCGGCGGGCAATTCCCTGACCATGCGGAGAAAGCCCACCGTCCACATGGCGGCGTCGCTGGTGCCGCGTACGGCGCGCATCATGCGCATCACGTCGGCAAACGCCTCGTCGTCCGTCAGGCCGCGATAACACGCCCTCGCCATCCTGTCGTCAGCGATCATCACGCGGCACCGCCCGACATGCGAAATCGCGCCCACGCGCGGCGTCAGGTCGTCGCTGTTGATCAGATGGTAAAGCGGGAATCCCGCAAGGTCGCATTTGAGGTTGCCGTACACCACCGAAGGAGAGGCGAAGCCGTATCCGATCAGGTTAGTGCGCCGCGTCCCTTCCATGACCAGCCTGTAAGCCAGCACCTGCATAATCGCGCCGCCCTGGCTGTGCCCGGCGAGCCACAGGGTGAACCGGCTGCCCGTTTTGTGACATTCCTTGAAAATATCCTCCAGCGTGAGCTTTTGAAGTCCCAGTTCGGAAGCGACGGTCGGAAAATCAACCTCGGGACATTTACCGATAAATTCCTCCGTCAGCTGATGAAAACCCAGATGCAGCCCCTCGTCATTGTCAAGGCGCAAATTGGAAATCCAGTCGTAAATCCTGCGCCCCGTGCCCATGAACCCAATGGCGACGACGTATCGCCCGCCGAGCGCCTTGTGAATCATCACGACGGCCTTGCAGGTATCGGCCGTTTCGCGCTGGCGCAGCGTTCCGCGGATCTGGCTGATGGGATTGACGCGCTTTGCCTTGGTTCGCGCCCAGTACTCCGTCCAGTCGGCGAGCGCCTCGTGCAGGAAATTGCCCGAATCGTTCACGATCCCGCCGGAATAGAGCTTGTTGTCGATCTGAAAGGTCAAATCGGTCCAGCCCGCCTCGCGCCACGCGTCCATATCCATGGTGTACGCCGCGCGCGCCAGCGCGAGCGACAGCCGCGCCGCCTCGGGCGAAAAGCGAGGAAAACGCTGCCCGTTCACCGTTTGCCAAGGCTCGAGCAACGGCGCGATATGACTCAAATCACAAAAATCCTCCGCCCCCGGCACAGGCTTTTTGTTTTCGCTGTCCTTCATTCGTATCCTCCGGATTCTCGTGATTGCTTGACAAACGTTCCCTTATATCATATCATTTTGTCGGACGTGTGACAAGCGTTTGCCGCATCCAAAGAATCCCTTCCGCACCCCGATTCTGACCGCTTTCATACCATTATGTTCATTCAACCGCGCTTTGATAATATTTAATAATTTCGTAATATGTGTTTACAATTTCGTTATAATATGCTATACTGACTCCGTTGATCCGCCAATGCGCGGAAAAAAGTGATTATTTCGGAGGACATTCCCGTGAAACAAAGCTTTATGAACCGCGTGACCGCGCTGATCCTTTGCATGGCGATGCTGTGCGGCAGCGCGCTTGCCGCGACATCGTACGCCAAACTCAAGCGCGGCGATTCGGGCGTTGATGTGACGGCGATGCAGAGCGCGCTGAAATCGCTCGGCTTTTCGGTCGAGCCCGACGGCAAATACGGGTATGCGACCGAGCGCATCGTGCGCGAGTTCCAAAAGAAGTACCAACTTGACGCCGACGGCGTCGCGGGGAACCAGACTTTGACGCTTTTGTATCAATTAGCGCCCGCTTTTCAGCCGACGACGGGCGGCGCGGTCGTTGTATTCCCGACCGCGACAGGCACGCCCATCCCCGTCTCTTCCGCATCCTCGCGTCTCGAGCGCGGAAGCGAGGGCGCGGCGGTCGTCGAAATGCAGTCCATGCTCGCGAAGCTCGGTTATTCCATTTCCGCCGACGGTAAATTCGGCTACGCCACCTACCTTGTCGTCAAATCCTTCCAGAAAAACAACGGATTGACCGCCGACGGCATCGCGGGCGCGCAGACGCTCGCGATGCTGCGCACGCTGACGGCCGGCGCGGCGACGCCTACGCCGACGCCCACCCCGACTGTCGCGCCGCAGACCAACCGCACGAAACTGCAGCAGGGCGACGAGGGCGCCGATGTGCTCGCGCTTCAGCAAATGCTGGCAAAAGCGGGCTATTCTCTGACCCCTGACGGAAAGTACGGCGATACGACCTACCGGATCGTCCGATCCTTTCAGAAAACCTACGGTCTGACCGTTGACGGCATTGCCGGCGCGCAGACCATCGCGCTGCTGAAAACGCTGACGAGCGCCACGCCGACGCCCACTCCTTCCCCGTCGCCCACGCCGACGCCGACGGCAGGCATGTCCGATACGCGGCTTGAGCGCGGCAGCGAGGGCGCGGCGGTCGTTGAGATGCAGTCCATGCTCGCGAAGCTCGGCTACTCCATCTCCGCCGACGGCAAATTCGGCTATGCCACCTATCTGATCGTCAAGTCCTTCCAGAAAAACAACGGACTGACCGCCGACGGCATCGCGGGATACCAGACCCTCGCGCTGCTCCGTTCGCTGACGGGCGCGGCGGCGACCGCTTCTCCCACACCCACGCCCACGCCCACGCCGATCATCCCGGCGACGCCCGCCTCGGCAGTCGTTACCACCACGGGCGGCATCCTCTATTTCCGCGAAACGCCGAGCAAAAGCGGCGCGGTGCTGGCGAAGATCCCCAACCGCGCGACCGTGGATGTCATCGAGCGCGGCTCGATCTGGACGACGGTGCGGTATAACGGCGTGATCGGTTATGTGATGACCGCTTTCCTGACCTTTGTGACGGGCGGCGCGGCGACGGAAACGCCGACGCCCACGCCCACACCCGCGCCTTCCTCCGCGCCCGCCGTGCGCGCCGCGCGCGTGACGGGCGGCAAGCTCTACCTGCGCGCGCAGCCCTCCCGTTCCTCGGCCGCTCTCGCCGTTATCCCGGACGGCGCGTATCTGTCGGTGCTGTCCGAGAGCGCGACATGGAGCGCCGTCTCGTACGAGAACGTCAGCGGTTATGTCATGACGAAATACATCGTGTTCATCGCCCCGACGGCATCGCCGACGCCCGTATCGTCCCCCTCGGCGTCGCCCTCGCCCTCGGCGAGCGCATCGCCGACGCCCGGCTATGATACCGCCTTGCTCACAAGAACGCTGTCCTCCGGCATGACGGGCAGCGACGTTACCGCCGTCCAGACGCGGCTCGCGGCGCTCAACTATCTCGCGTCGTCCGCGGTGAGCGGTGCCTACGATACCGCGACCGTCGCCTCCGTGCGCACCTTCCAGCGCGTGCACGGGCTCGGCGTCGACGGCATCGCCGGCAAGCAAACCTTCACCATTCTGTTCTCCGACGACGCCTCGCCGTACAGCAGTCAAAGCGAATCGTACAGCACGCTTCACATCTATTATCAATCCGCCGATCCCGATCTCGTCGACGATATCGAGCGGA
The DNA here is from genome assembly GCA_964459985.1 of uncultured Oscillospiraceae bacterium. GTDB lineage: Bacteria > Bacillota > Clostridia > Christensenellales > Aristaeellaceae > CAYWOS01. The sequence continues at coordinate 5,777 of CAYWOS010000001.1, read as the reverse complement.
TGCAGGCGCGTCTCGCGGCGCTCGGCTACACCGCCAACGTAACCGGCAAATTCGACGAAACCACCTACATGGCCGTGCTCGCCTTCCAGCTTCGCAACGGCCTGACGGTGGACGGCGTCGGCAGCATCGCCATGCAGAACAAATTGTTCTCCTCCTCCGCCAAATCATCTTCCGCCTCGCCCTCCTACACGCTCGAGGAAGGCGCGGGCGTGATCGCCGGGCCGTCTGCCTCGTCGGTCAAGCTGCTCCATTGGTTCAACGATATCAAGCCCACGCTGTCCTCGGGCGATCACCTGCTTGTCTTTGATCCCGCAAGCGGAAGGAGCTGGACGCTGCGCCTGTACGCCGCCGGCAATCACGCCGACAGCGAACCGCTCACGCTGCGCGACACCATGATCATGAACGCGGCGTTCGGCAAGCCGTCCTGGACGACACATCCCGTCTACGTGCAGCTTCCCGGCGGACAATGGACCGTCGCCTCGATGCACAACCATCCCCACCTGACGGGCTCGATCAAAGCGAACGGCTTCGACGGCCATCTGTGCGTGCATTTCCTCCGCGATATGTCGGAATGCCAGTCGCACGACCCCAATTACGGCGTGTCCAATCAAAAGACCATCCGCAGCCTCTGGCAGCGCCTGACGGGAGAAACAATCGATTACTGAATCATGATCCGGAACCGAAAAACGGCTGCCGTACAAAACGACAGCCGTTTGCTTTCCCGCGGTTTTATCGGATAATGCCGTACACGATCTTCACACTGGCCGTGACCGATACGTCGCCCGAAATGATCGTCATGCCCTCGGCAACGGCGCTGCGCGCGTCCATGTTGTTGGTGATGCCGTAAGCGTAATCATACCCGCTCGCGTCGATGGATCGAATGTCTCCCACCATCAGCCCGGCGGCGGCGGCAAGCACGTCCGCCTTGCTCTTGGCGTCCTCGACCGCCCTGCCGAGCGCCTTGAGATAGGCGTCGCTCGACTGCGAGGACAGGAAGGTCATGCCGTAGCTCGAGTTCGCTCCCGCCTTGGTGGCGTCGTCGATCAGTTTGCCGATCACGCTCAAATCGCGCACCGTAATATCGAGCATACTGGACACCGAATAGGTGACGGTCGCCTGACCGTTCGCATCCAGTTTGTCGAAATCGTTCCATGTGTTGATATTGAAATACGAGGTCATGATGTCTTTATCGGCGATGCCGTTCGCCTTGATGGATTTAACAACCTCGGCAATAATGCGGTTGCATTCCTCCTGCGCCTTTTCGACCGTCGCGCCGCGAATTTCGGCGCCGATCTGGAGCTGCGCCATATCGGCGGCGAGCGTCAGCGTGGCGTTGCCCGTGACCGTGATGCTGTCGCTTCCGCTCGTCGTTTCCGATGCCCCCGCCGTCGCGCACGCCGCGCAGAGCAGTACGATCGCTAGCAGAATCATCCATCCCTTTTTCATGTTACTTTCCTCCCCTTTTCTTTTTGATGATCACCACGATCACCCCCGTGACGGCCGCCGCGGCGAGCAGCCAAGGCAGCGCCGCGAGCAGGAACACGAGCATGTCCTCGAGAAACTGCACGAATTCGTCCGCCGAATCGGCGATCGCCTGACCGATTTTGTCGCCGAGCGTCGCCTCGACCGTTTCGCTCACCTTGACCTCGCGGAGCGTGACCGTGACAGCGCTGTCGTCCACGCGGCTGTCGTACCCCTTGAGACGGGATTGGTAGCTGTCGATCAGGTATTGCGTGTCCGCGACGGCGGACTCGACCTCGATCAGATCGGCGACGTTCTCCGTCATGCCCATCAGCTCGATGAGACGCTTCATTTTGGCGTTCTGCGCGTCGAGGCGCGACTGCAGATCGTAATAATCATCGCTCACATCTTCGGACGACTGCGTCATGTTCGTCAGATTGCCGACGTGTTCCGCGCCCGTGAGAAAAGCGTCCAAGCTGTCCGTCGGAACGCGCAGGGTCAATCGCGCCACGCGCGCCGCGCCGGCGCTCGCGTCGCCTGAAACGCTCGAGTACTCGACCCTTCCCCCCAGATCGGCCGTCAGCGTCAGCAGCGCCTGATAATCGTCGTCAAACGCCTGCGTTTTAAGGGTGAAGCTCGCCTCGCGAATAACCTTCGCCGCGCGCGCCGTGTTCTCCGCGCCGGTATCCGCCGCCATTTTCGCGCTTGACGCCTCGAAATTGACATACGGTTCATCGGCCGCCGCGTCATTCATGGTCGCGGCGCGGCTAAACGACGCGCCGTACCCTGCCGAGACCGACGCGCCCGCGTTGTCGGACGCGGCCGGTTTGTCGTTTCCGATCCAGAGATCGCGCGTGCCGAGCGTGCCGCCGATCAGGAATACCACGGCTGCGGCGGCGGCCAGCCATCCGCGCCAAGGCAACTGCTTCCTTGTTTGATTCTCCATCGGTTGATCCTCCCGTATCTGACGACGCCAGGCGGCGGCGAAGGAATCGGGTACCTCGATATCCTCGTCCAGACGCGTGAGGTCCAGGCGGATTGTGTCTTCCGCGCACGTGTCGCACATCGTCATGTGCTCGCGCATGGACGCCCGCTCGTCCTCGCCGGGGCCGTCTTGTTGGTTCAGGAGACGCTTGTATTCATCGCATGTCATGGCGCTCGCCTCCCTTCATATCCTTTGACGGCATATTTTTCAAAAAGTTCCGCGTGATTGCGCAAATACGCGATCAATTTTTCCCTTGCCCGGCTGATGCGGCTTTTGACCGTCCCTTCGGGAAGACACAGCGCCTCGCCGATCTCATCATACCGCATTCCGCGCACGTCGCGCATGATCACGACGGCGCGCATGTCCTCGGGCAGCGCCTGAAGCCCCGCGCGCAGCGCCGCCATGCGCTCCTTGCGCTCCAGCGCGGCGTACGCGCCGATACCGGCGTCCTTGAGCTCGATCCCTTCTTCGCGCAGCGCGTCCAGCGATACCGTGTTTTTCCGCTTTCGGATGAAATCAAGGCAGGTGTTGACGGCGATCCGATCGATCCACGTGGCGAACGACGCCTCGCCCCGAAAGCGCGGAAACGCGCGAAAGGCGCGCAGCATGGCTTCCTGCGCGCAGTCGAGCGCATCTTCGCGGTTGCCGAGCATATGATAGCATACGCCGTACACCATTTTTTCGCGCTCGGCGGCGAGCGCCTCGAATCGGTCGGCGACCGCCGCGGTTGGCTTATCCCGCATGATCTCCCTCCTTCCTTTCATAGAACGATCGCGTTTGGCGTTTTCATCCAAATGAACAGGAATTGACAAATGGAGCCGATTGTACTATGATGAAGCAGGCATAAACGGACGTGCTTTCGCGTCCCCCGCGCCGTAGTTCATCGCGCGGACAGTATAACACAACGACTTGCGGAGGTAAACGATTTGAAAATTTTGCTTGCCGGCGGCGCCGGATTCATCGGATCGCACACCTGTCTTTGTCTCCTCGAAGCGGGACACGATATCGTGGTCATGGACAATCTGTGCAATTCCAGCCCCGAAGCGCTCAAGCGCGTCGCTGACATCACCGGCCGCGCGCCGCTGCTCATCGTGGGCGACTGCACCGACAGGGACGCCGTCGACCGCGTGTTCGCGGCGCACCGCCCCGACGCCGTGATCCATTTCGCCGGACTCAAGGCGGTCGGCGAATCGGTCGAAAAGCCGCTCGATTATTATCAGAATAATCTGGACGCCACCATGACGCTGCTGCGCGTCATGAAAGCATACGGCTGCAAAAGGCTGGTGTTCAGCTCCTCGGCGACGGTGTACGGCACCAATCAGCAAATGCCCCTGCGCGAGGACTTCCCCACCGGCTGCACCAATCCCTACGGCTGGACCAAATGGATCAGCGAGCGCATTCTCAACGACGTCGCCGCCGCCGATCCCGATATGTCCTTCGTGCTGCTGCGCTACTTCAACCCCATCGGCGCGCATCCGAGCGGACGCATCGGCGAGGACCCGTCGGGCATTCCCAACAACCTGATGCCTTATATCTGTCAGGTCGCGGCGGGCAAGCACAGTTATCTGCGCGTGTTCGGCGACGATTACGACACGCATGACGGCACCGGCGTGCGCGATTATCTGCACATCATGGATCTAGCCGAAGGCCATCTTGCGGCGCTCAATTACGCCGTCCGGCACACCGGCTCGCTGGTGGTCAATCTGGGCACGGGCACGGGTTACAGCGTGCTCGATATCGTGCACAGCTTTGAGAAGGTCAACAACCTGACCATCCCCTATAAGGTGCTTGCCCGCCGTCCCGGCGACATCGCCACCTGCTATGCCGATCCCGCGCTTGCCGCGCAGGCGCTCGGATGGCACGCCAAGCGTTCGCTGGACGAGATGTGCCGCGACGCGTGGAACTGGCAAAAGAATAATCCGAACGGATACGGGGTAGAAGCGTGATCTACAATCAAATCAAGACCGTTCTGCCGCATTTTTGCTTTCGCGGTGAATACGAATCGGCGAGCGAGCTGCTCTCGGGCAACGTCAACAGCACCTATCATCTCGTGTACCGTCAGCCCGGCGGCGGACGCGGCGAGTATATCCTCCAGCGCATCAACGACTACGTGTTCAAAGAACCGGCGCGCGTGATGAACAATATCGCGCTGGTCACCGAGCACTTGCGCAGGAATACCGTCAAGGCCGGTTATTCGCCCGAGCGGCACGTGCTTGAAATCATCCCCACGGAGGACGGCGGCATCATATACCAGCAGCCGGACGGCGGATTCTGGCGCGCGTATGTGTACATCGACAATTCGATCGCGTACGATACCGTGCCGTCGCTTGACGTGATGCGCGAAGTCGGACGCGGTTTCGGCACGTTCCAGCGCCTTTTGTATGATTTCCCCGCCGATCGGCTCTACGTGTCCATTCCTAACTTTCACAACACCGTCAAGCGCTTTTACGCCTTCGTCCGCAGTATTGACGAGGACAAAGCGGAGCGCGCCAGATCGGTGGACGACGAGATCGAATACCTGTTCGAGCACCGGCGCATGATGGGCTCGATCGTCAAGCTCCTCGAAAACGGCGAACTGCCGCTCCGCGTGACGCACAACGACACCAAATCCAACAACGTGATGGTCGATCTTTCAACGCAGCAGGCGATCTGCGTGATCGATCTGGACACCGTCATGCCCGGTTCGGCGCTGTACGATTACGGCGACGCCGTGCGTTTCGGCGCGTCGACCGCCGCCGAAGACGAGCCGGATATCTCGAAAATCGGGCTGGATTTGGAGAAAACGCGGTACTTTACCGAGGGCTTCGTCACCGAGACGAACGGCTTCCTGACCGAGAGAGAATTGCGTCTGCTGCCGCTCGGCATCAAGGTGCTGACCTGCGAACTGGCCATGCGCTTTTTGACCGATTATCTCGACGGCGATCTCTATTTCCGCGTCAATTCACCGCAGCATAACCTGATCCGCGCGCGCGCGCAGATGGCGCTGCTTGACGATATCGAACGCAAGGAAGACGCGCTCAATCAAATGATCGACGAATTTCTCAAGTAATCAAGCACGCTCTCGTCATTCCACACCTGAACCTCGATATAGCGGCATTCGCGATCGATCATCCGCATGTATTCCTCAAGCGTACCCGAAAAAAGCGCCATTTGCACCAACAGCGATTCCTTCGAAACGAGCCGGAGCGGCTCGTTTCTTTTAAGCACGCCCATGCTGTCGCCGAAGGTGAAGCTGACGTCGGCCGAGGGCACGGCGGCGAGCGGAATCCTGATTTCAACGCCGTTGCCGAACCATTCCCCGAGGTATTGACTGCCCTCGAGCACGAAGGAA